>CAZKIQ010000098.1:0-15666 GCA_964552815.1 uncultured Alcaligenaceae bacterium
TGAGTACCCCCGGTTTTCCCGCTTCCGAGCGGGCCTGGAGCCGATCCGCGAGCCGCTTCGCCCACTCCGCTTCCGCGGCGAGAAGCTTCCCCTCCAACTCGTCGGGAGTGCTTGTCCCGGTGTCGGCACCGCGAGTCTCGATCGCATCTTCGAGATCCTCGAGGTGCTTGACCGCCGCGATTTCCTCCGGCCCCGCAGGCGTCAGCATCCGGTGCAGGGCAGCGATGGTGTAAGCCCCGTCGAGCCGTCGGCGAAGTCGCAGGTGCCGGGCGAAGCCGCTGACGACGTCGAGCCGGTGCAGGTTGGTGACGCGGTCGTCGAGGTAGTCGGTGAAGAAATCGTCGGCACTCGCGGTTCCGAGGTAATCGCCGTAGTGGTGCTCGGCGAAGTACTGACTCAGGTTCGCGAATTCCCCGACGGAATCTCCAAGTTCCCCGAGGGCGAGGAACTCGTCGTAGCCGATCGCGGGGGCCGTTCCCCGATGGGAGAACGCGACGGTCGGGTGGGAATCCCCGGTCATCGCCTTGTGGAGGTGGTAAGCGAGGTTGAAAAACGTGGCGGCGTCGGCGGCCGGGTGCGGTTCCCGGGCGTAGGCATCGATCGACTTCCCGTCCGGGCCGGGCCAGTTGACCAGAGCCGAGTTTCGCGTCGGATTCATGGCCCCATCGAAGCTCACCACAACCGCAGACTCGAAGCCGGCGTGCTTGACCCAGCCGGGAATTTGCGGGTGGAGCGCGGTTCGCCGTCGGCCGTAGAATCTGGCCTCGGTTCCGAGAAGATTGCGGATCGCTGCCCGACCCCGAGCCAGGTTCCACCACTGCGATTCCGCCGGCAGCATCGCGTCTTCCCGCTCCCTGAACGACCCACACGCGATGTCCACCGTCGAGGCGAGGTCGGCGGGGAACTTCGCCCGCAACTCCGCGAATCGCTCGGGGAAATCGACGGACATCCGGTCCAGCAACTCCGCCGACGCGAGCACCGTCATCGGCAGGCCGGCGTGGAGCGAGCCCGGCCAGCCTGCCTCCAGTTCCGGTTTCTCCAGAACCGCGAAGTCGAGCAGGTGCATCTTCGCGGTGTTGAGGACTTCCCGGGCGGCCCGCAACTTCTCCACCGCCGACGTCAGGTGCGTCCGCACACCCGCGGAATCCCCGGCTTCGAGCGATTCCACGGCCTGGGAAACGTCGGTCCAGAATGCGACGACATCGAGGAGATGCTCGTGGTCGGCGGCGTCGAAGAGCGTCTCGACAAGGAGGTAGCCGTACCCGACCCCCGCGAAGAGGCGGGCATCGCCGGGGGAGACATCGAGGAGTTTCCCGGCAGCGGTTCCGGCAGGGGTGTCCCAGAACCCAGCCAGCATCCGGTCGTGTGTTTCCCGGCGATTTCCGGTGGGTCGGAACGCCACCGCCTTCGCCGCCTTGACCCGGTCCATCCAGTCGTCGGGCTGGTAGATGTGCGGCCCTTCCGGGACGGCGTAGATGCACCCCTCCGCGGGCTGGTCGTGATCGTACGACGAGGCGGCTTGCGGGGGCTTGGAGAGATTCTTCAAAACCGCCGGGTGCCAAAGGGCAAAATACCCCGCCAGCCAGGCGGATGCCTCCTCCGGGGTCAGCGTCACGGGGTAGGACGTCGGCGGGCGGTACGGGGAGAGCAGGAAAGCTTCGCGAGTCATGAGGATCCGGGGGTCGGGCCGACGGTCGGCGGGCTCCGCAAAAGGGTCGCAAGCCATTGGCGTTTGGATATAGTACAGCGAGAGGAATTCGCCGACCCGGAGAAGATCCCGTGGCCAGGAAGTCTGCAACCGCAACCGCTCAGGCCAACAAGATCACATCCCAACAGGTTCTCGACGCGGTGCACAGAGGGGAATTCGCGACCGCAACTCGGTTGGGGAAGGAACTGTGCACGGCATTCCCCTCCGAGGACTCTCGGACCGCCTACCGGAAGGCGCTTGCCGCCGCTGCTGCCAACTACGCCGATTCTGACCGGTACCCCGAATTTGTCCGCACCATGACAGAAGCGGAATCGCTTCCGAGTGGGGGCCCGGGCTGGACCGCGGAGCTCGCCATTCTTCACGCCCGCGGGGGGAACGCCCCCAAGGCCAAGCAGCTCGCGGATTCCCTCAATGACCCTGTAATCCATACCGCGATTCTCGCCCACTCGGTGGACCGGGCCGTCCGATTCCGCTCCAAGTCCGCCCTCCCGGCCGACCTCCACCCGCAGTTCGACGCAATTCTGCGTGGCTTCGAGGAATATCAGAAGGGGAACGACGAGGCCGCCCGCACTGCACTCGAAGCGATTGGGTTCCGCTCCCCGTTTCTGGACTGGAAGCTGCTGATCCGCGGTCTGATCGCGTACACCGCCAGCGACGACTCCCGGGCAGTGGAGAACTTCCAGAGGCTGGGGCCTGATCGCCTGCCGGCACGACTGGCTGCTCCGATCCGGCTCACCATCGACCCCGCCTTCCGCGCCACGCAGCCACCCCCATCGCTGGCGAACCTCGACGCCCAGGCCAGCAGTTTCACAAGCGACGCGCTCCTCAGCAAACTCCGCGACATCCGCAAAGATCTGGGCCGCGACAAGCCGTTGGCGTCCGCCTTCCGCCATGCCGAGGACGTCGTCCCGAAACTGGCGAAGTGCGCCCCTCACCTCGTTCCCCAGCTCGCCAACGTCTTCTACCAGACGATCATGCACCACGGGGAACCCTCGGACATGCAGCGTTATCGCCGATTGTTCGGGTCCCCGAAAGATGACCCATGGTTCCATCGGCTCGAGGGGACCATTCTGGAATCGGCCCGGGCAATCGAGGAGGCCAACTCCCACTGGATTGCCTACGAATCCTGGCTTGCCGGGTCCCCGCCCGGTTGGCCCGCACCCGTCCTGGCCAGGGCCCGGGCGATTGTGCTGGACCGAATCGGAAACAACCTTCTGGAACTCGACGAGCTAGGAGGGGCCTCCGACGATCTCGAAGATTTCTTCGGACTCCCCCCGCGTCGCAAGGGAAAGCCCCAGCCGGTCGCCAGCCCGATCCCGTTCTTGCAGAAGGCCACCGAGCTCGCCCCGGACTGGGAAGAGCCTGCTCTCTCGCTCTTCGATCACCTCATGTCGGTCGGGAAACATACCGACGCCGAGTCGATCGCACGAAAGCATCTCGAAAAGAATCCGAAAGCGATCGAGCTGGCCGAGTCGCTCTCCGTCCATCTCCAGTCTCAGGGCCGGGCAGCAGAAGCACTGGCGCTGCGGAAGCAGATCCTCGCGGCCAACCCGCTCGACAAGAAGAATCGGATGCTGGTCGCGAGTTCCCACCTCGCCGCCGCCCGGCGGGAGATGATCGCCGGCAAGCTCGATCGCGCCCAGAGCCTACTCGACGAGGGGCAGGCGATCTGTGACGAGGAAATGCCGGTCTTCGCGCTGGCGCTCCGCTCCACGATCGCTCGCAAGGCCGGCCGCAAAGCGGAAGCTGACGATCTCGCCAGCCGGGCGACAGCATTCCCCGGTGGGCGACTCGTCGCAACCTACCATCTCGCGGTGGACGGCCTGCTCGCGAAACTCAAGCCGGCGGAACGCAAGCCGCTCGACGCAGCCCTCGCCGAGGCCCTGACCGGGCCGGCCTCGCCCATGGAAACCGGGAAGATGTACGGAGCCTGGGGAATGCTGCTCGTCGAAGGAGTCGAGTACCGAGGCCAGAAGGGGCACGAGAAGAAAATCCTCGACCTCGTCTCACGGACCCCGCAATTCGACGCACCCGAGGAGGAATTCGAGAAGCTGACCCAGGCGCTTCTCCCCCGGATGCAGTGGAAAACCCTGGAAAAGGTCGCGACCGCGTGCCGGCGGAAGTTCCCGAGCAACCCCGTCTTCCCGCTGATGCTCGCCGAGGTCGAGTTCGGCAAAGCCAACGGAAACCCGCGTCCGTACAAGGTCACCAACCTCCTGGATATCGCCAAGAGCTTCGCAGAACGCAGCCCGCACGAGCGTCACAAGCCCCTTCTGGAGCGGATCTCCGAACTCGACAAGTTCGCCCGTCCGGAAGATCTGCTTCCATTCCTTTTCGACCGCTTCCGGTGAAATTGCCATGGCCAATCCCTACACCGTCCTCGGAATCGGCGAGGATGCATCCGACGAGGCGGTTCGAAGCCGTTACCTCGACCTCGCCCGGCAGTTTCCACCGGAGCAGCACCCGGAGAAGTTTGCCGCCATCCGGGCCGCTTTCGAGAAATTGAAATCCACCAACGCCCGGGCCCTGCATCGCCTCTTCCAGGCGGGTTCCGAGGACTCCATTGACGCGATCATCGAGGAAGTGCAATGCCGGACGGCACGCCCACGGATTGGCCTCGACAAGCTGGTGAAATCCGCGATTCCGAGCAGCCGATGACCCTCGCGCCGGAACGCATCGACGCACTCCTTGCCCAGTTCCGCGGCTGGCTGGAATCGCTCACCACCCCGATTCCCGCGATCCCGGAACCCCATCCCGTCGATCTGTCCACGGTCGTCGCGCAGTTCACCGCCCTGCGGCATGACGTCAACCTGCAGACCCGCGCCACCCGGACCGCGATCGAGCAGAACGCGGAGATTCTGAAGCAGATCCCGACCACCGATTCCGATTCCGACGAGTCGATCCGTCCTCTGGTGAAGGCGATCATCGACATCGCGGACGCGCTGGCCACCGCGGTCGCCCGGCTCGAGAAAACGCGGGAAACCGTGGAGCCGCTCCTCGCGGAGTTGGTGGGCGCCGCGCTCCCGTCGCCGCCGGAAACATCGGAAACTCCGCCTCGCCCCGGTTTCTTCGCCCGCATCTTCGCGAGCCCGCCAACCTCGGACCTCGCCTGGAACCGCTGGGCCGACGACGTCCGCCGGCTGGAAAAGGAGCGAAACTCCGCCGCGAGCCGGGCAACCGAGATGCTCCGGCCGATCTTCGCGGGGCTGGCGGATGGCTACGCGATGAGCCTCCGCAGAGTCGAGCGGGTCCTGCCGACCTTCGGCGTCGAGGCGATCGAGTGTCTCGGCCAATCCTTCGACCCCGAACTGATGGAAGCCGTCGAAATGACCGATTCCCCGGGCCAATCAGCCGGAACCGTGGTGGAAGAACTCCGCCGCGGCTACCGCTGGAAGGGGAAACTCTTCCGCTTCGCCCAGGTCAAAGTGGCCCGGTGATCGGGGGCAGAGTCAATGACTCGACCTCCGAGAGGGGTTGTTCAGTATGCAAAAATTGCGAGATGCGATTCATCGTTCATTTTCAGGGTAAGGCAGCATGTAAACTTGACCATGAGCATCGGGAATGTAAGCCGCATGAACATACCTTCGGGTGAGTCGACCTTCTGGCAACAGGCTCCGTTCAACCCAAATGTGGACGCTAAACACCTCCGGACCGCCGGTAAATGAGATTGGTAGTTTCGCTTTTCTGTAGGCATCGTAAGCTTCGTCCCGTACGGTTGCAGCCGCCTCCTCTTCTGCAGCATTCTGAGGGTCTGCCGTTTTCAAATGAGCCACTCGAGCGGCCAACGGTTCGAGAATGGGTCGTGGGTCTGAGACACGAGGGTCGAGCATGATCAAGAATTGGGCTGGATAACTACCTGAATCGAGTTCGAACAGCTTGTAGTTTGCCTGGACGAGCCAGGCGATCGTATGCACGCCATCACGAATAGCCTTCGCCTTGTCCCTTTGACTCATGATCAGGGCAAAGATCATGAACGCGACGAAGCCGAGGCACGGCAACCCGCAGACGAATCCCAGGATCCACTGCCACATCTGCGTTGCTCCTGACCGTAGTATCATGTTTAAGGAACGGCCGCCACCACCGCGTCGCCCATCTGGACTGTTGTCGCCTGCCCGCCCAGGTCGGGGGTCTTGACGGTTCCGCTCGTCAGCACCCGGGAAACGGCGTCGCGGACGGCCGTCGCTGCTTTGGAAAGTCCGAGGTGCGTCAGCATCAACCCCGCGGAAAGAATCGCAGCCAGCGGATTCGCGATCCCCTTGCCGGCGATGTCCGGGGCGGAGCCGTGGATCGGCTCGAACATGCTTGGGAATTTCTTGGTCGGGTTGACGTTCGCACTCGCGGCCAGGCCAATGCTCCCGGTGACTGCCGCGGACAGGTCCGTCAGGATGTCCCCGAAAAGGTTGCTTGCCACCACCACATCGAAATTCTCCGGCCGGCGGACGAAATCCATCGCGCACGCGTCCACCAGCAGCGAGCTCGACTGCACGTCCGGGTACTCCTTCCGCACCTTCTCGAACACGTCATCCCACAGGCTCATGCTGTAGACCTGGGCGTTGGATTTCGTGATGCTCGTGAGTTTCTTCCGGGGCCGGGTGCGGGCAGCGTCGAAGGCGGCACGCAGGATGCGATCGCACCCGCGCCGGGTGAAGACGCCCGTCTGCACGGCGACCTCGTTCTCCGTCCCCGCGTAGAGGTGCCCGCCGACCGGGGCGTACTCCCCTTCTGTGTTTTCCCGGTAGACCAGCATGTCGATCGAACCCGGTTCCTTTCCGACGAGTGGGCACGGGACGCCGGCGAAGAGGTAAGCCGGGCGGAGATTGACGTACTGGTCGAACTTGCGGCGCATCGGCAGGAGAAGCTGGTGGACCGGGATCTTGTCGGACACGTCGGGGTGGCCGACGGCCCCGAACAATATCGCGTCGTGCTTGGCCAGCGTGTCCCAGCCGTCCTCGGGGAGCATCTTACCGTGTTTCGTGTAATACTCGCTCGACCAGGGGAGGACGGTCCACTGGAGTTCCGCGCCGTCGAGTTTCGCGGCCTTCTCCGCCACGCGGACGGCCTGGTTTGTGACTTCCGGACCGATGCCGTCGCCACCGATGACCGCGATTTTGTGAACCGCCATTGCACGCTTCCTGAAGTTCGAGTATCCGACTCAATCCCAAAATGCGGAATGCGGAGCTCGGAACGCGGAATCCGAGAAATCCTGGGGTGCCGATTCCGCAATCCGAAATTCCCATTCCACCCGGGTCCGCGGGTTGCCGGGACCGCGTTCGTGTGGGCAAAGTTTACAAACCGACCCGGCAACCGGCCGGCGGTCTCGAATGTGGAAAGCGGAATGCGACACGCGGGCTCGAATACCGGCACGCATCCGGCTTCGGCTTCGCCGACGTCCCGTCGAGCGGGCCGTCGATGGTCGCGGTACTTCCTCGGGGTTCTCGCCCTGACCGGCTTGCTCTTCGAGTCTGGTTGTCGATCCACGGGCGGGAAATCGAAGGACGGCACCCCGGTTTCCCGGACGCGAGATCCGCTGCTGGGTGGCCGGATCCCCCCGCAGAACCTGCCGATTCCCGGCCGGGACAGCTTCGGAGCCCGCCAGCGCCGCGACCCCCTCCTCGATTCCCCAAACGGAGGTTCCACCGACCCCGGCAGCGGCACGGAACGCACCGATCGAGGGGCTTCCTCCGAGGACCACGCTTCCCGCGGCTCGCAGGCCTACCGCCCGGATCGCGGGAGCACCAACGCCGCACTCGCCGCCCGCATGACGACCGACGACACGCTCCTGTCGATCGATCGCCGGCCCGACGGCAACACCACCGGACGCAATCCCGTTCCTCTCACCCGAGGAGACGACACAACCTCGACCGGCGGGTGGAACTACGACCAGATCGTCGGCGAACTTCGCCGCTACGGCGCGACCTTCTCCTCACCGGTTCGCCAGGCGGAGGAGTACGTCTTCCAGGCGGACGTCCCCCTCAACGCGGAGCGTACCCGAATCCGCCGCTACGAGGGGATTGGCACCACCCCCGCCACGGCGGCGAAGCAGGTTCTGGATCAGGTCCGAGCCGACACCGGCGGGAAGTGACGCGACCGCCGGGGAAGAATCTGCAATTTCCGGTTCAATTCCGGGGTTTGACCTCCCACGACCACGGGTTGAAGACGGCCTCGCCGACCTGTTTCCCCGCCCGGCGGAGGAAGTCGCGGACCGGTCCGCGTTTCCCCTCGATGTTCCGCCCCGGGATCAGCGGCGGCGGCGGCTCGTCGGACATCGCCTCCACGACGACGACGATTTCGACGCCGTTGGTGCCGATCGCCCCCTCCTTGCCCATCGCCCGCTTGAACGCCTCGACGTTCGAGGCCAGCAGCCCGATGATCGCTTTCTGGGCGGGATCCTTGGTGAGCGATCCCAGGTTCTCCTGGAGCTTTTTCGCGTCGGTGGAAACAACCGCCTCGCGGAAGCTCTCCGCGTTCGCCCGATCGAGGAGGAAGCGATAGGTCGTTTTCCCCGGTTTCGGGCCGTCCTCGACGACAACGTTCACGCCCGGCGGCTCGGCCCCGATGGCAGGGGGAAGTGCGACCAGAGCCAGTGCGAAACCGGTGACCAGAATCCGGGATGTCCGCATCGTGCCGCCCTCCCTGCCCAAAATGTTCCAGTGATCGAAGCCAACACCCTCGTTGACCTAACTTCTCCATTCTAGCGAAACCCTGTCCATTCTTCGATTCGCTGATGGTTCCGTGCACCAAATTCCGTTCGCGTTGGATTCAGGACTACATCAAACCCCATCCAGACCCGTGCTTCCCGCGGAAGTGCAAGGTCGGGATCGCGATTGCGGCAGACCGTGGTTCGAGTAAGATTGGCACCACACCTCTCCTCCCTCAGTTTCGGAGTTGATCATGTTTCTGCCTCGATTCCGGCTCGCAGCGGTTGCTACGATGATTCTTGCGACCTCTGCCATCGGTGCCCCGATTCCCGGCGAGACCAAGCCAGCTGAGGGCCAGGCGAACAAGGCCAAGAAAGCCCTCACGGTGGTGGCGGACTTCTCTTTCGAGCAGCAGAGCCTCGCCGACCTCATCACCTTCGTCAAGGAAAAGGGGAAGGTGGATGTCGTTCTGGATGCGAACCACCTCTTGCAGATGGGGATGGACCCCACCCAAACCACGGTCACGGTCCAGATGAAGGGTGCAAAATTGCGGGATGGGTTGCGGGCCGCCCTCGCCCCGCTCAACCTCAAGTTTGGGGTCGTCGGTGGGAAGATCTACGTCACCACCGAGGAAGCCCTGATTTCGAAGCAGATGCGCCAGCGGGTCACGCTGGAAAGTGACGGCCGGTCGCTCGCATCCGTGCTGGCGGGTCTCGCCGCCGAGACGGGGGCGAACATCGTCCTCGATCCCCGGCAGGCGAAAAAGAACGGAGAAACCCCGGTCACGCTCAACCTCGACGAAGTGACCCTGGAAACGGCCGTGCGTCTGGCGGCAGAGGTCGGCGGGTTGCGGGCCGTGCGGATGGGCAACGTCCTCTTCGTGACCTCCGATGAGCGAGCCAAGGTTCTTCGCCAGGATGCCGACGGCCCCACCCCCGCCGGAAATGTGACGCCGTTCTTCCCCGTCGATCCGATCCAGCCTCCGATTGGAATCGGCGGAGCGGCTGGCGGTGGAGTTGCCCCTGCGGTCCCGGGGGTCGAGCCTGCTCCGGAGAAACCCGCAGCCCCGGCTCCCGATTCCGCTCCTGCCGTCGCACCCGTCCCTGCTCCGGTGCCCGGGAAGTAACCTGGCTTGTCACCCGGCGTCCCCGGAACTCGCGGCAATCCGGACGACGCCGGGCTCGCCTTCCGCCCCCTCCAGGGTGATCTCGCGATCCAGGAAGTGGCGAACCACGTCGATGTTCGTCGTCAGGTGCCGGGTCACCTCGGAGACCCGGTACTCGGACGGATCCGGGGAAAGGACCAGCGGCAGCAGAATCTGGTCGGCGGCGTGCAGATCGACGGGGCACTGCGAATCCCGGAACGCGATTGCTTGCTCCACGGCGTCGTCGGCCACCGATTCCGCCGGCTTCCCCTTCTCGCCGATCCCGAAGAAGAGTGTGGGCACCGGCGTCTGCCGGAAGACGACCGCAGCCACGGTTCCGGGTCCGCCCGGCCAGGTTTCTTCCGGAATGTGCGATTCGACGCCAACCCGTTTGAGCCGGAACGCCAACCGCTTCGCCTGTCGCTCGGCAATTCCCACGGGCAGGCCGGCGACCGCACTCAGGCCCCCCGCCGTGGTCAGTTCCGGGCAAGTCATGAGTCGGACGCCGCGAATCTGGGAACACGGCTGGATCGTCGCACGGATCTCGCCGCCGCCGCAGGGGTAGAACCCGGGGCGAAGCATTTCCAGATCCACTTCCACCTGCATCTTCCGCAAGTACCCGGCCCAGGTGACCGCGTTGAAGTGGAAGCACGGGCTGGTGGAAACGTGCGTCCCGCCGGTGATGGTCACGGTGCTGGGGGCGTTCCCGCGTAGGGCGAGCGGCAAGCAGACCGTGTGCAGCACGAGCCCGGTCGCCCCGGCGGTGCCGATGGAGAAGCGGTAGTTGCCGGGCTTGACCTCGCCGGGCTCGAAGTGGAGGGTACTCGACCCGGCACTGCCACCCTTGAAATTCCCCCCACAAATCTCGGCGGCGGCCCGGACGGACATCATGTGCGACGGCCGCAAACCCGGCGGTTTCCGATTCGCCCGGATGTTGATGAGCTTGAACGGCTTCCCCGTCAGGATCGACAGCGCGAGGCTGGTCCGCAGGATCTGCCCGCCCCCCTCGCCCTGAGATCCATCGATCGAAATCATCGCGACACCGCTTCGAGGTTCGGTTCCTCCGTCTATTCTCGGGAAGCAGACACGGCATTGTGCCGGGAAGTTCGGGCAAACCACTCCGGGCGAGAAATTCTTGGGGCCACCCGGAGCGACACGGCAAGATGCTGCGGGGATGATTTTCGAGGGGAAGGTCGTAACTGATGCCATGCGGGAACTCGGGATTCGCTGGTCATCTCCCGCCGTCCCCTCAGGAGAGCCGCCATGTTCCGCCCCGCGATCGCTCTGGTGATTGTCTCGGTTTGCGGTGTCGCCGTTGCGTCCGATCCCGTCGCGGAGTCGAAGAAGGGGATGGTCGTGTGCGTTTCGCCGGCGGCGGCGGAGGTCGGGGTGGCGACGCTCAAGGCGGGGGGAAATGCCGTCGACGCCGCGGTGGCGGTCGGGTTCGCGGAGGCGGTCACCTGGCCCGAGGCGGGGAACATCGGCGGCGGGGGATTCATGCTCGTCTGGCCCGGGAACGGCAAGGAACCCGTGGTCATCGACTACCGCGAAACCGCCCCCGCCGCCGCGACGGAAGACATGTTCGCGAAGGGGGTCGACCCGTTCTCGGCGATCGTCGCGGGGGTGCCGGGGACCGTGCGCGGGTTCGCGCTGGCGCACCAGAAATTCGGGAAACTGCCGTGGAAAGACGTGGTGTTGCCCGCCGTCAAGCTCGCGGAGGAAGGCTTCCCCGTGACGGCCGGCCTCGCCACCCGACTCAACAAAGTTCTCGCGGACCCGAAGACGAAGAACCGCGAGTTCCGTCGAATCTATGGTAAACCTTCGGGCGAATGGTCGGCCGGCGACGTGCTCAAACTCCCAGACCTCGGCAAGACGCTTCGTTCCATCGCAGAAACGGGCCCGGATGCGTTCTACACCGGTGACCATGCGGACAAGCTCGTCGCCGAGATGAAAGCGGGAAATGGCCTGATTTCCGCGAAGGATTTACAGGGGTACCACGCGAAAATCCGCACCCCGATCCACGGCACGTACCGCGGCTACGACATCTACGCCCCACCACCGCCGAGTTCCGGCGGGGTCGCGGTCGTGGAATCGCTCAACATCCTGGAAAACTTCGATCTCAAGAAGCACCCCCGGCACTCGCCGGAAACGACGCACCTTCTCGCGGAAGCGATGCGCCGCAGCTTCGCCGACCGGGCCCGCCACCTCGGCGACCCGGACTTCTCGGAAATCCCAGCCCACCTCACCACGAAGGAACACGCGAAGAAACTCGCCGCCGGCATCGACCCCGCGAAGGCCACACCGAGTGCCGATCTCGCCGGCGAAATCCCGCTTTCCGAGGGGGACAGCACCACGCACTTCTCCGTCGCCGACGGGTCCGGGATGGCCGTCTCGAACACGTACACCCTCGAAAACGCCTTCGGGAACCGCATTGTCGTCCGGGGTGCGGGCTACATCCTCAACAACGAGATGACCGACTTCAACCCCCGGCCCGGGGTCACGACGCGAACCGGCATCATTGGCACAAAGCCGAACCGGATCGCGCCCGGGAAGCGGATGCTGAGTTCGCAGTGCCCGACGATCGTCGCGAAGGACGGGAAACCGGTGCTGGTCACCGGCAGCCCCGGCGGGCGGACGATCATCAACACCGTCTTATGCGTGGTCGTCAACACGATCGACTACGACCTCGATGTCCGGGCCGCGGTCGACGCCCCTCGGATGCATCAGGGGTGGTTCCCGGACCGCATTTCCCACGAGGATTTCCCGGGTTTCGACGCCCTCGCAAAGGAGCTTCGATCACGCGGGCACACGGTCGGGAAGGCGAAGCAGGGGGACGCCCACAGCATCGCAATCGACCCGAAGTCGGGCGTGCTCCGCGGGGCCGCCGACTCCCGGCTCGACGGGAAAGCGCTGGGGTGGTGAGGAATCACACGACCGCGAACGGATCGGTTTCGCGTCGGCTGGCCCAGACGGTCGCATCCGGGAATTCCGATGCGATTCGGGCCGCAAGGTCCTCGACTCCGGGCCGTTCCGTCGCGTGATGGCCGGGCAGAATCAGGCCGAGCCCCGCCGCCGAGGCGGTGAGTCCGTCGTGGAACCGCACTTCCCCGGTGAGGAAAACGTCGACCTTGGCGGCGATCGCATCCGTCAGGAATTCCCCCGCCGCCCCGCACGCCACCGCCACCCGCTTGACTGGACTCGCGAGATCACCGACGACCTGCACCGCGTTCGCCGCCAGCACCGACTTCGCCGTGCGAGCCAGATCCGCCAGGGAAACGGGCGTCGGCAGTTCCCCGATCCGCCCCTCTCCACCCGACTTTGCGGGTCGAAGCGGGACCACGTCGAAGGCGGGTTCCTCGTAGCTGTGGGCAGCCCGCATCGCTGCCACCACCGCATCGACCTTTCCCTCGGGCACGACGACCTCGAGCCGCAACTCGGCGACTTCCTCCCGCCGGCCTTTCGCGCCGACGGCTGGGTTGGTCGCGTCGGTTCCGAAGAAGGTGCCGGTGCCGGGAATGCGGAAGCTGCACTGCTCGTACTGCCCGATCACTCCGGCTCCCGCTGCGAAGACGGCGTCCGACACCCGGACCAGATCCGCTTCCGGCACGAAGACGATGAGCTTGCACTCGCGTTTCCCGTCCCTCGGCCGCAACGGCTTCACTCCCGTCAGTCCGAGTCGCTGGCAGAGGCCGTCGTTGATGCCGCCGGGGCAGTTGTCGAAGGAAGTGTGCGGCGAATACACCGCGATTCCGTGCCGAAGCAGTGGCAGAAGCAGCCGACCTTCCGGCGTGTTCGTGGTCAGCTTCTTCGCCCCGCGAAACAGCACCGGGTGGTGCGACACGATCAGGCCCACCACGGAATCGACCGCCTCCGCGACGACTTCCGGCGTGACGGTCAGGCACGTCAGGATCCGGTCCGCCGGCCCACGCGATTCCCCGAGCAGCAGTCCGACATTGTCCCAGTCCGCCGCCAGCGGTGCGGGGGCGAACCGACCGAGAAACCCGGCAACCTCCGCGACCGTCGGCATGGCTCAGACTCCTGCGAATCCTCTTGAAGCTTCACGATTGTGGGACTGCACTATCACTGACACCTCACCACCCCACAACCTCACCACCCCACAACCTCACCACCCCACAACCTCACCACCCCTGTCGCTGTTCTCACTTTGGAAAGCAGTGATGGTGTCAGAGATGGTGATAGTGAAGAGAGAAAAGCTGCATCCGGAAATGCTCCCAATTTCGACCCCGCGATTCGCCACCACTTCCGCTGCCGGGTACACTCACCAGATCACACGGTTGAATTGTCCCGACCCGATGGATCTCTCCGATGAAAGCGATCTGCCTGGAATCCCCGCAGAATTTCAAGATCATCGATGCCCCGGAGCCGCCGAGCCCGAAGCCGGGGGACGCCGTCGTTCGTGTCTCCCGCGTCGGCATCTGCGGCACGGACCTCAGCGGCTACCTCGGAAAGATGCCCTTCTTCAGCTACCCCCGGATCCCCGGGCACGAACTCGGCGTCGAGGTGGTGGCCATCGGCGACGGCGTCACGAACGTGAAGGTCGACGATCGCTGTTCCGTCGAGCCGTACATGAACTGCCAGAAGTGCTCCGCGTGCCGGCGCGGGCACACCAACTGCTGCGAGAACAACCAGACGCTCGGCGTCCACTGCGACGGCGGGCTCGTGCCGCTCTACACGGTTCCCGCCCGGAAATTGCACGTTTCCGCGAAGCTGAGTTTCGAGCAACTCGCACTCGTCGAAACCCTCGCAATCGGGTGCCATGCCATCAACCGCGGCAACCCGAAGCCAGGCGAAGTCGTCCTCGTCATCGGGGCTGGGCCGATCGGGCTGTCCGTCATCGAGTTCGCCAAGCTTTCCGGGGCGAAAACGGTCGTGATGGACGTGAACGAGCAACGCCTGAAATTCGTTCGCGAGGTGATGCACGTCCCGGACACGGTGACAGCGAAGGGGGACGCGAGCGACGTGGAGGCGGTGCTGGCCCAGACCGGCGGGGAACTCCCGCACGTCGTGGTCGACGCGACCGGGAGCAACAAGTCGATGTCGAACGCTCTCAACTTCGTGGGGTTCGCCGGCCGGCTGGTCTACGTCGGGATCACCACCAACGAGATCAGTTTCGGCCACCCGCTGATGCACCGCCGGGAAATGACGCTGATGGGTTCTCGCAACGCCCTTCCCGGCGACTTCCAGCGAATCATCCGACTCATCGAGGACGGCCAACTCGACACGCAACCGTGGATCACGCACCGTACGCCGTTCGACGATTTGATCGGGACGTTTCCGAGTTACCTCAAACCGGAGACGGGCGTCATCAAGGCGATGGTGGAGGTGGGGTGAACCTCAGGGGGACCACCGCGGGGGGTCGGGTTTGCGGGTGAGTCCGCCGACCAGGGAGCGGTTTCGCGCCGCCTCGCTCAGCAGCTGGGCGACGCCTTCCAGGTCTTTCTCGGAGTGCCCGGACGCCCGCAGGATGTCGATCGCCATGCCTCGACCGTCGGTCGCAATCGAGCCGGCTGATGCGCGTTTCTGTTGTTGTTTTTTCTCGAAAATGGCCAGTTCCGCGAGCCGCGACTGATCCGAGTCGATGCCGCCGGCGGTGAGGTTTCCCCCGCTCGCCGTTGGCGGACCGACCGGCGGTTCCGCGCCGCGAACTCGCTCCAGCAATCGTTTCTCGGCGGACATCTGCCCGAGTTCGGAGGCGAGAACGGCGGCGAGTTCCGCGTCGGTCTTGCAGCGGGCAACGAGTCCCTCGCTGACGATGACGCCGGCCAGGTCGGGGTGCAGGATCGCGGGTTCCGGCAGGCCCACGGTGTGGAAGGTGGGCTCGATGCCGAGGAACGGGTTGGCGGCCAGAAGTTCCCGGCCGACCTGGTCGACCCGTGCCGCCGACGCCAACGACGCTTCCGCCACCTTGGGCGTCTCGATCGGCTTCCCGATGCTGCTCGACGCCGACCGCGACGCCATCTCGTCCAGACACCCGACGGCGGCGAACCCGGCCACTGCCACACCAACCGTCGCCATCCGCTTCATCGTCCGCCTCGCCCGGTTTGGAGGGACTGGAGCGGGCCCGCGATACCCGCGGAACCCGGTCCTGTCCAGGCGAAGAGGGTGTCCCTGCGGATTGGGGCATCTGACGGGAGGGCGAGGCTCCCGCCGAGCCG
>CAZKIQ010000099.1:0-15156 GCA_964552815.1 uncultured Alcaligenaceae bacterium
CCCCCCCCCCCCCCCCCCCCCCCCCCCCCCCCCCCCCCCCCCCCCCCACCCCACCCCCCCCCCCCCCCCCCCCCCCCCCCCCCCCCCCCCCCCACCACCCCACCACCTCACCACCTCACCAACACCTCACCAACACCTCACCCCACCTCACCACCACTTCACCACCCCACGCAAATCCGCGGTTGACAATCTCCCGGAAAATCGTGCACCATCCCGCCCGTCGTCGTCCGGGGTCTCCGCGACGTCCATGTGCTCGATGATCGGGACCCCGGCTGACTCCATCGGAGAATACCCATGCCCCGCATCCTGTCGCTGATCCAGGTTGTCGCCTGCGGTGCGATTCTGCTCGGCTCTCCCGCATTCGCGACGGCCGGCCTGCTCCCGTCGAGCGTCACCACTACCCCGGAAGCGTCGAATTTCCGGTGGACCTACGCCATCGTCTTGCCGACCGATTCTCAACTTCAGGCCGGAAACTACTTCACGATCTACGACTTCGGCGGGTATGTGCCGGGCCTCAACAGCCAACCGGCCGGCTGGACCTTCACGGCCGAGCTGCTCGGAACCACGCCGCCGGGGGTGATCCCGACCGACAACCCGAGCCTGTGGAACCTGACTTGGACCTACACCGGCCCCACGATCCCCGCCGGGCAGACCGGTCTGGGGAACTTCTGGGCCGTCTCGACCTTCGATCTTCCGGTCGAATCGTATTTCACGGCCCGTACGAACCGGACATCGGACGGGCGGGTCGACACGAACATTACGACCACGAACGTGCCGGTCCCGTCGGCGGGGCCGGTGGTTCCGGAACCGACGACGCTGGCGTTGGCCGGTCTGGGCCTGCCGCTGGTGGGGCTGGTCCGTCTGGGCCGGGCCCGGTTCGGAGGTCGGTAAATCGCCCAATGGAACCTCTGGCGGGTCGGCCGCAACTGCGGTTGATTCGCCTGGGAAGCCGGCTATGTTGCCGGCCCTGACGAGGGGAGCCGCCGGACGGAGGGAAGAGGCGGGCATCCCCAACCTGGAGTCGGAACAGCTCCGGGTCGCCCTGCAGGACGTCGTTTTTCATCACGGAGGGATGCGAAATGTCTCGCGGAACCTGGATTACTCGCCTGTTCGCGGCTGCCGGCCTTGCCGTCGCCGTTGCCGGATCCGACGCCAAAGCGGGGCTCCTGCCGAACAGCGTCACCATCACGCCCGAAGGCGGAAACTACCGGTGGACGTACAACATCGTCCTCCCCACCGACATGCAACTGCAGTCGGGCAACTACTTCACCATCTACGACTTCAACGGATACGTCCCCGGGGCGGAAGAAGCACCTCCGGGATGGACTCTGACCGCCAACAAGGTCGGAAGCACACCGTCGCTGTTGCTGCCCGAGGACGATCCGAACCTCTGGAACCTGACCTGGACCTACACCGGGCCAACGATTCCGAGCGGTCAGATCGGTCTCGGCAACTTCTGGGCCTACTCCACCGGTGGCGAAAGCCAGGAAGACTACTTCACCGCCCGCACGAACCGGACCTCCGATGGTCTCTTCGACGACAACATCACGACGACGATCGTTCCCAAGGGAACGTCGACGCCGCCCCCGGGCGTTCCGGAACCGACGACCCTGCTGCTCGCCGGCCTCGGCCTGCCGGCTCTGGGCCTCGGCCGCCTGATCCGCCGCAAGAAGTGAGTTGGTGAAGTTCGAGAAACGCAACGGCCCGCCGATTTTCGGCGGGCCGTTTCCATTTCCGGGGAACCTCAGTCTGCTACACCCCCAGAACTTCGCGGTACATCTCCTCCGAGAAACCGACGAGAAGCGTTTGCCCGACCCGGGCCGTCGGTGCCCGGAGGTTGCCGGTCGGGCCGAGAAGCGTGGCGAGGAGAACCTCATCGTCGGGCCGATCGGATAGGAGGTCGATCACCTCGACCTTCTTTCCTCTGGCAGCGACAACGCGTTTGACGGTTGCGAGAAGCTGGAGGGCTTCCGCGGGGCCGAGCCGAACTTTGGTGGCGTTGACTGTTTCGAGGACAGGTGTGCCGATTGGCCCAAGGAACCCCTGGGCTTTCTTGCACGTCGTTCAAGATTTGCGTTCGTAGAGCCAGTCGATGGCGGTCATCGGGTTACCTCAGCGGGTTTCGAAATCGCGGAGCATCTGCCGGAACCGCGGATCCTTGCGGATGGAATCGAGGTCGCGGTCCTGGTTCATGTATCGGAAATCGCGGTAGCCGAGCTCGATGGCATGTCGCAGGGTGGCGAGGGCCAGATCCGGTTGCTTGAGGAGTGCATACCGACAGGCGAGGTTGTAGTGGGCGGTCGGGTCGGTGGGCCGCAACTCGACGAGTTGCTGATCGACCTTGAGCCCCTCCTTGAGCAATCCTTTTTCGGTGAGGTTGCAGGCCTGGGCCCGGAGGACGTCGGCAAAGTCGCCCATTCGCTGGAGAATGGCCTGGTAGAACTCGAGTTCGAAATCGAGTTGGGGCCGCTCGGCAAGCTGGGCCAGGATGGTCGATGGCGGGTTGGAATCCGGGGAGGAGTGCGGTCTCTTGTTGGGGTGCGGCATCAGAAGCCCCCAGGGTTGACGGAGGTCGACCGGTTTGGCGTGCGGTCGGCTACAAACTACCGCAATTGTACCCGCCAGGGGGGCTCACGCAACGTTCCCACCTGGCAGGATCTGTGCAAACCACGGAAATTCAGAAAGAAAACGGCCACCGGTTGAAACCGGTGGCCGGTGAGTTTACTCCTCGTCGTCCTCTTCCTCGTCATCGTCCAGGTCGTCATCGTCGTCATCGTCATCGTCCAGGTCGTCATCGTCGTCGAAGTCATCGTCGTCGAAGTCATCGTCGTCGAATTCGTCATCGTCGAGGTCGTCCAGGTCGTCGTCCTCGAGATCATCGTCCTCGAGGTCATCGTCGTCGTCATCGTCGTCATCGTCATCATCGTCGTCTTCGAAATCTTCGTCTTCGTCGTCGGAGAACCGGGCCGGCGAGCTGGCCGTCGGGATGCCCCAGAGGAGCGGTTCCTCGGCCGCGTCCGGGGCTGAGACGAGATTCAGGCAGCGGGTGAGCATGCGACTCCTCGGGTACGGGCGGCCTGGGGCATTCCCCTCACGTATTCGACGGCCGCGGTCAGAAACTCCAGTGCCAACCCCGAACCGGGATCAACCGCCCGGAAACGGGGACAAGTTCGAATGATTCTGCGGCCGGAATGGGCCTCGGAATTCTCAGTCGCTCGACAGCCCAGTGCCGTCGCGGGTTCGGTTCAAATTTTCGATGGAACTGGCCAAACCGCTGGCCTGGCCGGCCCAAGGTACGGGGTTCTTACGGTCCGCTGTTTCCGGAGTCAAGCGGCTTCCGTGGATTTTCCAGACCGCGTACCCTGCCCGCATTTCGGTTCCACCGGACGGGTCAGAAGCACCGACAGCGGAAGCCGTTAGGGCAATGACTTCCCTTCCCGAACTTCTCGACCTGTCAGAAGTTCTGCCACCGGGCGGGCGTGTCTGTGGTGCAGAAATTGCGGCACTTCGGGTGGTCGGCTGCTGCGCCTAAAATGGCCTGCGGATGGAAGAATTCGGCCCTTTTCCGGAGCGGTTCATGCCCCAGAATCCGACCCCTTCCGACCATTCCGGACCGGACCATTTCCTGATCGGAGATGCAGTTGGAAATTCGCCGCCATCGGTTGCCGAGCAACGGATGCCGGATTCGGGGCCGAGATACAAGGAGACGCCGGCAGACCCATATGCCCCGGACGCCGCCTCCATCGCGGAGCCGTGGAACACCGCCACGGCTTTTTTGTTCGTGATTCTGGTGGGATACTGGGTGTGGCGGCTCCGGGGCCGATTTCGGGAACATGTCTTCCTGACCGCGTGTCTGCCGATCCTGTTCACCGGCGCGGTCGGGGGAACGCTCTACCACGCGACGCGGACGAGCCAGCTCTTTTTTCTCCTGGATGTGATTCCGATCTCGATTCTCGGCCTGCTTGCGGCGGTGTACCTCATCGTGCGATTGACCGTCTCCGTGGGTGTGGTTCGGACGGGTATCCCGGCGATTGGTCTGATCATTTTCTATCTCTTCGTCAACACGGTCTTGTTCCGATTGCTGTACTTTCCGAACCCCAACTTGCGGGTGAACCTGTCGTATGCCTCGCTGGCATTGCTGCTGCTTTGTCCGCTGCTGGTGGTGCTGGTGCGGACGGGGTTCCGGCACGCGAACTGGGTGTGGGGGGCGTTGTGCAGTTTCTCGATCGCCTGGTTCTGTCGGCTTGTCGACAACCAACCGCTCGGTGATCTGCCGATGGGTACGCACTGGCTTTGGCACATCTTCGGAGCCGTCACCACATTCGCGATCATGGAGTACTTCTACAACCTGGAAACGGAGCCGATCCCCGATGCCTCCCTGCCCGGCGAGCCCACAGCGGGGGCAGAACCGGCAGGCGCTCTGGAAGAGCGCTGAGGCGGGAACAGGGCCGTTGCGAGCAAGTACAGGATCAGCACGGCCGGGGCGAAGTAGACGTAAACTTCGAGCCCCAGCAACTGACCCTGCGACTTCGCCAGGGCCGGCAGCAACCCGCTCACAAGGTTGAGGATCGCGTAGGGAATCCCGAGCAGAATCGCCGCCTGCCGACGTTCCCACCGCACTCTCGCGGCGACAGCGATGATCGGAACCAGCAGCACGACCAGGTCGAAGATCCACGCCCCGTACCCGACCGCCAGCACCGACAGGAAGACGAGTCGGGGCATCTCGGCGGGCCAGTCCCACTCCCGCCGTCGGGGGAACCAGTACGCCCAGACCACCACCACCGCGAGAACCGTCGGCACCATCTGCACCCAGAATTCCTCGGGTGCGAGCCAGATCCGCAGCCAGTAGCTCGGCACCGGAAGGATGCAGTCCATCGGGTGGACGTGGTTCCCGCCGCTCTCCTGCCGGAGCCCGGCGAGGTACTGCGAGTAGACCAGCGGGTTCCCGAACCAGGCGACGATTCCCGCGAATGCGATCACGCCGACCCCGCTCGCGAGTGCGATCCGCCCCCGCCGGGTGGTCACGCCATCGAGAAGAAGCACCACCCCGAACGCGAAGAGAAGGTGCGGCTTCAACGCCGTCAGTGCCGCGAACATCCCCGCAACCGCGGGTCGTTTCCGGTCGTGGAAGTAGAGGAACCCGGCGAGGCCGAGCACCACGAACCCGTTGGGGTGGCCGTAGGTCACGAGCATCCCGAGCGGTGCGGAGATCGCCAGCAGGGGGGCCGCCCACCACCACTCCGGCGGCCCGCGGTAGACCCGCCAGAGCATCACCGAGGCGGCGAACATCGCGAGAACCTGCACCTCGACCCAGAGGATGTGCGCCGCCACCGGGGACATCCAACCCAGCGGCACGACCAGGACCAGCGTCCACGGCGGGTTCCACATCATGACGACGTCGGGCTTCGCCGGATCCCGCCCCGCCTCGATTTGCAGCGCTCGCAATGCCTCCGGGTCGTACGGGTTCCCCCCCCGCCCTGCGACCACGCCGGCCGACCAGTACTCGACAAAATCCTCCGGCGGCCACCATTCCGGGTGCCGAAGAAGAAGGAGGTCCAGACCGAGAATCGCCACCGACCCGGCGAGGCCGAGCAGCAACCACCGGCGGGAAACGGGGATCGAGGACATGCTCAGAACGCGGCCCGGTAGATCTCGAGAATCTCGTCCGCACTCGCCGGGAACCGCGGGTTGACCCGCATCAGCCGCTTGATCGAGAACGCCTTCTCCGCGAACCCGGGCAGCATCTCTTCTGTCACCCCGAGTTCGCGGAGCCGGGTCGGGATGCCAATGTCGACGCGAAGTTTCTCGACGGCGGCGATCGCGAGCTCCGCTTCTTTTCCGGATCCAATCGCCTGGCGGAACTCGTCGTCACGCCAGAGGTCCTTCTCCGGCTGGAGGTAGAAAGCGAGCGAGGTGACCAGATCCCGCCGGGCCGCCAGGTTGTAGCGGAGGACGTAGGGAAGAAGGAGTCCGTTGCCCGCCCCGTGGGAGACGTGGACCGCCCCGCCGACGGGATATTCCATGGCGTGGACCAGGGCGACGCCGGAGTTCGAGAAGGCGAGTCCGCCGAGCGTGGCGGCGAGGGCCATCCCGTCGCGGGCCTCGTAGTCGCCGCCGTTGTCCACCGCCCGGCGAAGATACTTCCCGACGAGCTTGATCGCCTTCTTCGCCGCCAGGTCCGCGAGGGGGTTTTTCCCCTGGTAGACGGTTTCCCCGCCGGGGGGCCGGGTCAGGAACTCGTCCTGGTCGACGGCCAGGAATGCTTCGATTGCGTGGGTCAGGGCGTCGATTCCCGAGTCTGCGGTGACTTTCTTCGGGCAACCAACCGTGAGTTCCGGGTCGACGACGGCGGCGGCGGGGCGGAGGAAGTTGCTCAGGCACGAGACCTTGATCTTCTTCGCGGTGTCGGTGAAGACGGCGGCGGCGGAGACTTCCGAGCCGGTGCCAGAGGTTGTGGGGACGCAGATCAGGGGGAAAACGGGCCCGGGAACCCGGCAATCGCCGACGTAGTCGGTGGGGTCGCCGCCGTGGGCGAGCAGGATGGCGACGAGTTTCGAGACGTCCATGTTGCTGCCGCCGCCGAGCCCGAGGACGGCATCGGGTGCAAACTCTTTCGCGGCCGCGGCCGCCTCGCGGACGATCTCCACCGGTGGTTCCGGCTTGCCCCCTTCCCATACCCCAAGCGTGACCCCGGCCCGTTCCAGCGGCGTCCGCACGGCATTGAGGATCCCGTTGTCGGCAAGCACTGAATCGGTCACGACGAAGATTTTCCGGACCCGCAACCGCTTCGCGACGTCGCCGAGTTGCTGGATGGAATCCCGGCCGAAAATGAGGGAACCGGCCGAGTGGAAGGTCCAGGGTGCCGACATGTCGAGCCCCGCTGCGAGGAGATTTCCGGTCCCCTCAAACTATCGACCAACCCGACGATCGGCGATTCGCCGGAGGATTCCCCGAACTCACGACAACCGCGGCGTCCGGCGGGGGCTGTCGAGAACGGAGCGGACCTTCCGAGCGAAAACCTGCGTATTGAAGGGTTTCTGCAGAAACTCCGCCTGATCCTCCTGCACCCCGTGGCGGACAATCTCGTCGTCGGTGTAGCCGCTCATGAACAGAACTCGGACATCGGGGTAGCGGTCCTGCACCGCCGACGCCAGTTCCCGACCGCTCATCCCCGGCATCACCACATCCGTCACCAGCAGGTCGATCGACCCCTTCAAGTTCGAGAGCAAGTCCAGGGCTTCCCGCCCACTCGAAGCCGACAGCACCCGGTAACCCTGGGATTTCAAAACGAGCTGGCACAACGTCCGCACGCGGTTCTCGTCCTCTACTAGAAGAATCGTCTCGGTTCCTCGCCGAGCGGATCGGGGATCGGCGAGGGCCGGAACGTTTCGAGGGGTCGCCTCGGGAAGGAGAACGCGGAAGGTGGCCCCACGACCAACTTCGCTTTCCACGGTCACGTGCCCGCCGGCCCCCTGGATGATCCCGAACACCGTCGCCAGCCCGAGTCCGGTCCCTTTCCCTTCCCCTTTGGTGGTGAAGAAGGGCTCGAAAATGTTCGCCCGGACCTCTTCGGAGATCCCGGTCCCGGTGTCGATCACAGCCAGTTCGACGTACCGCCCCGGGGCCAGCTCGCCCGGTGTCTCCCCGCCCGGGTGCAGCTCGAGAATCCGCGTCGCGAAGGTGAGCGTTCCACCGTCGGGCATCGCATCCCGGGCGTTGACGGCCAGGTTGAGGATGACCTGATCGAGCTGGGTGGGATCTGCGAGGACCTGGCACGGCGACCCGGTGAGGTTGGTCTGAAGCGTGATGTCCTCGCCGATGAGTCGACGCAGGAGACGCTCCGCGTTGGCGACGACCTCGTTGATGTCGAGCAGTTTCCGGGTGACGATCGCCTTCCGGCTGAACGCGAGCAATTGCTGGGTCAGCCCGGCCGCCCGCTTCCCCGCCTCGCCGATCGCTTCCACTGCTTCCCAGCGGGGATCCGTCTCGGCGAGTTCGCCGAGCAGAAGGTCGGAGTACCCGTTGATGACCGTCAGCAGGTTGTTGAAGTCGTGGGCCACGCCCCCCGCGAGCCGGCCGACCGCCTCCATTTTCTGGGCGTGCCGAAATTGCTCTTCCAGCCGACGAAGTTCCGTCAGGTCGTGATGGACCACCAGGAACGCATCGACGCCGCGGTCCAGAACGGGGATCGCCGTTGTCAAGACCGGCACAATCCGACCATCGAGTCGGACAATCTCCTCTTCTACGCTTCCGATCCGCTTTCGCTCGGCGGGGGTCGTCGCATTCCGCCGCCGAATGGCGTCGTGGTATTTCTCGGGTTGCAGATCGAAACAGGTCGTCCCGAGAACGTCTGCAGGGCTCGCCGCCCCGAGAAGCTGGACGAACGCGGGATTGCAGAAAACGACAAAGCCATCGACGCAGAGATAGATCGCCTCCGGAAGCATGTCGATCACGTTCCGAAACCGCTTCTCACTGTCGCGGAGTTCTTCCTCCGCCCGTTTGCGGTCGGTGATGTCGATCGAGAATCCGGTCAGGCGAGCCGGCCGACCCTCGGCATCGCGTGTCAGTTTTCCCCATTCCTCGAGCCAACGGACGCTCCCGTCTGGTTGCAAAAGTCGGAAAATGGCCCGGTATTCCGAGCCGCTGGTCAGACAAGCCTGAACCGCCTGGTCGAACCCGGCTCGATCGTCCGGATGGACCTTCTCCCGGATGGCAGCGATCGGATCGGGCGAACCGATGTTGACCGGAAGGGCCGGCTGGTTGCTGAAATAGCGGGTGGAGGTGTCCGACCGGGCATCCCACTCGAACGCGATGGCCATCGCCGCGGACAGCGCCAGCCGCAACCGATCCTCACTTTCCCGCAGTTCCTGCTCCACGCGTTTGCGGTCGGTGATGTCCTGGATCGACCCGCGAACACGGACGACTTTGCCATCCCGGATCAGCGGTCGGCAGATGGTGCGGACCCATTTCTCGATCCCGAGTGCGGAACGGATCCGCAATTCGAGGTCGTAGGGTGTGCCATGCTCGACCGCCGCACGCACCGCGGTCTCGATTCTGTTTCGATCTTCCGCTGCGTAAAAACCGACTGCCTCGGAGACATTTCGAACTCCTCCGGGCGTAAGGTCGTGAATCCGAGCGGTTTCCTCGGTCCACTCCACCTCGGAAGTGGCTGGGTCGAAGCCCCAGCCGCCGACATGGGCCAGTTCTCCCGCCTCGCGAAGCAGAAGTTCCTGATCCCGAAGTTGGGCCTCCACCCGCATCTGCTCGGTGAGATCCCGGAGGACCACCAGAATCGCGGGCTGCGACTTGTCCGTGATCGGCACCGCCGTCACCATCACCGGGGTCGATTGACCATCGATCCGGACAATTTTTTCTTCCAGAGGCTGGACCGCTTCCCCGGTCATCGCCATCTGAGCGATCCGCTCTCGAATCTCCGCGTGCGCGTCCGGGTGCATCAGGTCGAACGGTGATTTTCCAAGCAACTGCTCCGGCCCGGTCGCCCCGAACAGGCGGACGCATGCCGGGTTGCAGAAAGCAATCACACCCCCCGAATTGATGTAGACCGCATCCGGAAGGGATGTGATCAACGTCCGGAACCGTCTCTCGCTCTGCTGGAGATCCCGTGCCGCCCGCCGGCGTTCCGTGATGTCCGTCACCAGGGCCATCAGCATCGCCGGCTGCCCATCCGGTCCCGGCAGAAGCGAGACGATCTTGTGTACCCACACCGTCCGACCTGATTTGTGCAAATAGCGGTTCTCCACCTCGAAGGTGGCGTGCCGCTCCGCCAGAAGCTTCCGGCTCAGCTCCAGATTCTCGTTCCGATCTTCGGGATGGATCAGGTCGGAGAAGTGAAGCTGCTGGAATTCTTTTTCCGTGTAGCCCAGCAACCCGCAGTACGCCGGGTTGCACCGCACGAAGTTCCCCTCCAGATCCTTGATCGCGATCCCCATCGCCGCGTGCTCGAAGACCCGTCGGAACCGCTCCTCGCTTTCTCGCAGTTCCCGCTCCGCCCGCACGCGGTCCGTGATGTCGCGGTGAATGACCGTGTAAACCTTTCGACCATCCACTTCCATGTGCGAAATCGACGCTTCGATGGGGAATTCTTCGCCGTCCGCTCGAAGAGCCGTCAAAGTGCCGAGCGAACCCATCGCCCGGCTGGTGATGCCCTTTTCCCCGAACGCCGAAATCAACGCTCGGTGTTTTGAGCGGTACCCCTCCGGCAGGAACCGCTCGATGGTCTTGCCGATGATTTCCTTCTCCGGGATGCGGAACATCACCTCCGCCGCCCGGTTGAAGAGGATCACCCGCTGGTCGGAATCGAGCGAAATGATCGCATCCATCGCCGAGGAAACGAGTCCGCGGAAGCGTTCCTCGCTCGCCCGAAGCGCTTCGGCTCGCCGTTTCTGCTCGGTGATGTCGGCAATGAACCCGTGCCACTCGGTGCTGCCATCCGCCAGCCGGACCGGCATGGATCGTCCCTCGACCCAGATTTCCCCCAGCCGCGGATTGCGGACCCGAAACTCTCCGCGCCACTGGGAAAGTGCAGACGCCGATTCCTCAATCTTCGCCACCACCGTCGGGACGTCGTCCGGGTGAATCTGGGCGAAGATCGGGCTGGCATCCTTCGCCAGCTCGCTCGGCGAGATCTCGTAGATTTCCTCGATCTTGCGGCTTGCGTAGGGAAAGCACCAGCTACCATCGGGTCGGCGGAGGAAGGAGCAGATCACGACCGGGGCCGTTTCGAGAATCTTCTCGAAGCGATCCCGCTCGGCTCGCAGCAGTTCCTCGACCCGTTTCCGCTCCGAGATGTCGCGGGTGACGGACATCCCCATCCATTTCCCGGCGAGCCGGAACGGTCGGATGCGAACTTCGACCGGGAACGTGGACCCATCTTTGCGGCGATGGATCGAGTCGAAGGCGGCCATACCCCCACCCCGGAACAGGGTGCCGAGCTCGGCCAACTGTTCCGGAGTCGCCCGGACGTCAAAATCCATCGGCGAGAGGCCGAGGATTTCCTCCCGCGTGTAGCCCATCTGCTCGCAAGCAATCTGGTTCGCGTCCACGACCCGGCCCGTCTGGTCGTGCAGGAGAAACGCATCCGTGGCGTGATCGAACAGCGACCGGAACCGCTCCTCGCTCTCGCGAAGTCTCTGCTCTGTGAGTTTGCGGTCGGAGATGTCCCGGGCGATGATGAGGAAGCCGATGATCTGCCGATTGTTATCGCGGATCGGCGTTTTCGAGAAGAGAAACGTCCGCTCTCGCCCGGGAACCTGAAGCGTTTCCTCGAATGTTTCCCCCGCCCCGCTTTGCAGAATGTTCTGCCTTCGCTTCTCCATGCGACGGGCGAACTCGGCCCCGAACATCGCATCTGTCTGGTCGCCGGGGATCGGCCCGGAGAGTTGGCTGATGAGCTGATTCGCGGCGTGGTTGCAGAACAGATACCGCCCGGCAAGGTCCTTCACAATCACCACATCGGAGGTCCCCTCGCTGAGGGCCTTGATGACCCCGGACGATTTCGCGATCGAGCGAACTTCCCGGAGGACCAGCCAGTAAACCAGTCCGCCGGAGAGAAGCACAAACGCGCTTCCCTTGATGACCTCGGCCCAGAAACCGAGATCTTCGGGCACCCCCGCCAAAAGCAGGGCCGAGTCGGAGACCCAAATCCACAGGAGCCCGAATAGGATGTATCCCGCCGCCACCCGGGCCGCACTGGCCACCGTGGGGCCCTGGACATCAATCAGGGCCCGGGGCTCTCCTGGTGAGGCGAACATGGTGTCCTACGACAGCGAATCGAGTCGCTTCAACAGAGGTTCAAGGCGGGTTCCAGGAGAAGCTGTCCGTGAAAGCAGGTCCGATCCTCATCTCTGAAGATCGGGGTATCTCGCGGGACTTTGCGTTTGGGAAGTCGCCCGTAACGGGGCAACTTTCTTCCGGTGACAATGAAAATACCCTGTCCCGAGTCGACCGGCTAGCTCATCGGGTGGGATGTGTCAAACCACCCCGCCGTTGACGCGAATGATCTGACCGGTGATAAAGCGAGATTCCGGAGATGCGAGCCAGACTGCCGCCGATGCGATATCCTCGGGCAGTCCCCAGGTTTGGAGCGGCGTTTCCCGGCGAACGCGGTCCTGCCAGACCGCCGACGCGGTTTCCCCCCAGGCGGTTCGGATCCACCCCGGGGCGATGCAGTTGACCCGCACCTCCGGGGCGAGCGACTTCGCCAGGCTCCGGGTGAAGCACATGACGGCCCCCTTGACCGCGGCGAAAAGCTGGCCGGAATCCCCTTCCATCCCGGTCTCGGCCTGGTCCCAGCCGATGGTCAGGATGACGCCGCGACCCCGGGATTTCATGCGAGCCCCGATGTTCCGGGCGAGCCGCATCGTTCCCTTGAGGTCAACAGCCAACAGCGCGTCGAGTTTCCGGTCAAAGTCCCACTTGGCGGCGTCGCCGGTCAACGTGTCCGCCCCGGCGTTGCAGACGAGAACGTCGAGTCCGTCCCCCCATGCCTCCTCGGCGAGGCGATCGCACCCGGCGGGGTCGGAGAGATCCCCGTTTAGCCGCGAGGCGAAGCCGAGCGTGCCCCCCAGAACCCGGCGACCGTGAGCAATCACGGAAGCTCCCGCTTCCGCAAATGCCTCAGCAATGGCGAACCCGATTCCACTCGTCGAACCGGTGACCAGGGCGCGAAGTCCCGGGAATCGCGGAACAACGGGAGATTCGACCCACTTTGTCGGAAATGATCCGGTTGGGTAGACAATGAGCGTTTGAAGCAATTCGAGGACGGTTTTGCCAAGTTTCGGATGGGAAACATTGGATGCGATATCGTTGAGCGGCGCGAGTACGAACGCTCGCTCGTGCATTCGCGGGTGCGGGACCGTCAGCTCGGGTGTGTCGAGGATGAGGTCGTCGTAGAGAAGGAGGTCGAGATCGAGGGTTCGCGGGCCATCCTTGACCGTGCGGACGCGGCCGAAACTGTGCTCGATCGCGTGGAGAAACTGCAGCAAATCGTCCGGAGACTTGTCCGTCTCGATCACAGCCGCGGCGTTGAGGTACGCCGGTTGGCCGGAGGGCCCTCCAACCGGGTCCGTTTCGTAGAACGCGGAATTGGAGAGGAGCCGCGATCCCGGCTCGGCCCGAATCCGCCGCAACGCCGCCCGGAGCGTCTCCAGACGGTCGCCAAGGTTCGACCCGAGCCCGAGATAGGCGGTGGCCACGGCCTACTTCTTCTTCTTCTTGTCGTCCTTGGCGTCGCCTTCGGCCTCTTCCTTCTTGGCCTTCTTCTTGAGCATCACCTTGGCGACGCGGGTTTTGGGCAAGCCGTACGGGCTGCGACCCTCGGCGGGCCACTTGCCGTCTTCCATCATTTTGGCAATGCGTTCGGTCCGCTTCAACACGCAGCGGTTGCCGGCCATCCCGGCTTTGCGCTTCAGGCTCTTGTCGATCGACATGACACTTCTCCGGGCATGCGTAAGCTGTGATAGTATTGCCGATCCGAAATTCCGCAAGCGGCTTCGAGGCAGATGTTGCGTGAGCCCAGGTAGTAGGGAAAGTTTCGGGGGAGCGGAACTTCGGGGTGTGGGCGGAAAAATACGCGAAAACTTTACACTCGCGGAGCATTTGGAGTAGTGTATCTCATGGCCGCGGGCGGTGTTGGTGTGCGTCGGGTTCCGCGTCCTGCCTCTCTCCAACTGCGAACAAGAGAATTTCGGCCGACGTCATGGAACAGCTTTCGCCCCAGTTGATGCACAAGCTGGTGTTCACCGTGCTCATGCACGGCCTGAACGACGCCCAGACCGGCCTGGCACTACGGGTGCTGACCGACGCCCTCGACCATCCCAATGCGCAAATTCGGGAGCTGGCCGTCGTCGCGATTGCGGATTTGTTCGTGTCGCCGGACAAGCGTGTGGAACCACTGACGATCGCGCTTCAGGACGAGTCGCCGCGGGTGCGACGTCGGGCGGCCCGGGCACTCGGGGATTTCGGTCCGGCGTCGGTGCCCGCTCTCGGGAAGCTCATCGAAGGACTCAAAGATCCGGATGCGAGTGTGCGGCGTGATTGTGCCGGGGCCCTCGGGCGGATTGGCACCCCAGCCGTCTCCGCGGCACACCCTCTCGTCGTCATGCTCTGCGATCCCGAGACGCGAACCCGGGCCATCGTCGGCGTCGCCCTCCGCCGGATCGGCCCTGCCACGATTCCCTCCCTTCTCGTCGGGGTCAAATCCCCCTCCCCGGACCTGCGTGCCCGCTGTGCGACCCTCCTCGGGAAGATCGCACCCACCGACCCGCAGGTCGCTGCCGTGCTCCGCGAAGTCCTGACCGACGTCGACGACGATGTCCGGGCCAAGGCCAGCGAGGCACTTGCCTTCGCGAACTCGCCACCGAAATCCCTCGTCGACGCGTTCTGAGTTCCCTTCCGTCGACGGAACTTCAAGACAGTCGCGGGCCGGGATCCTATCTTTTCCCTGTCTTCTGGAACATCTGCCGTGTGAGAGGTGGGGCCGGTCTGATTCCCGAACCTGATGCGACCTTCGATGCCTGACCCCGTCCGCTCGATTCTCAACGATCCCGTCACGACCCACATGCGAACCGATCCGACCCGATTGCGGCTCGGAATCACGATCGCGGAGGCGCTCGAGTCCGTCCGGCAGCAGACTGTCACCGGGCGGGTCGTGTACTTCTACGTCGTCGACGAGGTGGGCCGAATCAAGGGTGTCGTCCCGACCCGGCGATTGCTCCTGAGTGACCCGGCGACCCCGATTGCCGACATCATGGTCCGCCACGTCGTGGCCGTCCCGCACACCGCGACGGTGCTCGAAGCCTGCGAATTCTTCACGTTCCACAAATTGCTCGCCTTTCCGGTGGTCGACGACGAGGCCCGGCTCGTCGGGGTCGTGGATGTCGACCTGTACACGGAGGAACTCGCGGACATCGATCGGCGGGAGGGAAACGACGATCTCTTCCAGTTGATCGGGGTCCACCTGACGGAGGCGGAGCAGAACAATCTGCGATCGCAGTTTCGCCGGCGATTTCCGTGGTTGCTGACCAACGTGGCGGGCGGCTTGATGGCGGCGGTGCTGGCGGACTTCTACGACGCCGTGGCGACGCTGCCGGTCGTGACACCGTTTATCCCGATCGTGCTCGCACTCTCGGAAAGCGT
>CAZKIQ010000100.1:0-14992 GCA_964552815.1 uncultured Alcaligenaceae bacterium
CCGCAGTCACGAACGAATTGACTGCCGCCCACGTCCGACTTCGGGAACTGGCCGCTTCCGCCAAGTCGTCGGCGATCGACGAACTCGCAGACGAGCAGCAGCGGATCGCCCGGCTGGAATCCCGTCGCCACGAGATCGACCGCGACCGGAGCGAACTCGACGCGACCGCGATCGACCCGGCTGCCGCAGCCGAGGCACTATCCGCGTTCGACCCGGTGTGGGAGAACCTCACCCCGCACGAGCGAGCCCGGGCCATCGGGTTGCTCGTCGAAACGGTCGGGTACGACGGCCGCACCCAGCGGGTCGTCGTCCGCTTCCGCCCGACCGGCCTCCGCTCCCTGACCGAAGAGTTCCTCACCCCGGAGACCACATGACCCCGCCCACCATCGAAGCGACCGTCCATTTCGCCCGTCGCGGCCAACGCAAGACGGTGCAATCCGGTCCACGCCCCGAACTGCCGCCCGCCGGCCGCGTCCCGCGCGTCGCCCGCTACCTCGCCCTGGCGATCAAGCTCGAGGGCCTTGTCCGCGACGGTGCCGTTGAAAACTACGCCGAACTCGCCCGGCTCGGCCACGTCACCCGCGCCCGCGTCACGCAAATCCTCAACCTGCTGTCCCTGGCTCCCGCCATCCAAGAGGAGGTCCTCTTCCTGCCGCTCACGCTCCGCGGGCGAGACCCGGTCATCCTCCGCGACCTGCTGCCGATCGCCGCCGAACGAGACTGGAAAATCCAGAAAAAGTTGTGGCGCGAGCTCATCGCGAAACGAAGCACGGCGTGCGTTTCCTGACCCGGTCGCATCCAAAATGGCTTACAACTGAGATCGCGCCGGACGCCTGGACGCGGGTATACCTCATCCCGCTCGCACGATGCGTGCCCTCGACCCGTCAGGAGAATCACCGACCCGAGTCCCCCGATGTCCACCGTCCGATTCGCACCCTTCGCCCGGCCCGAGGTCATTCGGTCCATCGAGCCGCGCCGGCTCGCCCGGTTCCTCGAACCCTACCACGAGGAACTGGCGGCCCGTGGGCTCAAGCTGCCGACCGAACCCCCGTTTGCGATCGACCACTGGACGCTGCTCCGCATCCTGGCCACCCCCGACCCGTCGCTGCCGCCCCGCCTGATCGAGGCCTGCCACTACGTCGCCGACCTGGCCACGCCCGAGTGCATGGACTCCCTCCTGGCGGCCATCGCGGAACGCGGCGTCCGCCTCGAACTCGACGGGGATACCACCCCGGCGGACGTGGCCGTCGAGGTCTGGCTGCGCTGCCGCGAGGTCATCGAGCACAAACACGGCGAACGCCACCTCCGCTGCCGGCGGTCCTACGAGTACTACCAGTCGCCGCGCCGGCTCGCGGGGGACTGGCCGGGACCCACGCCTGACCGGCTCGCGGCGTTGGAACGCGGGCTCGACGACTGGTTCCACGAGAACCGCCGCGGCCGCGGCACGCGGATCCTTCGCTCGACGGAGGAGGGGATCGACTGGTTCATGGTCCGCCACGGCGAGCCGATGCGGCGGGAGGAGACGCTCAAAGGCAAGGAACCCGACGAGGTCGTCTACCGCCCGGCGCGGTACGACCTGGTCGGGTTCGATCGGACCCTGAACGAGTTGTGCGTCAATGCCCGCAGCCCGGCCGAGCGGGACGCCTACCGCCGGCACTTCGGGCTTCACCTGTTCGGCACGGTGCAGAACTTCCCGGGCGAAGCCAAGTACTCGCTCGAGCCGCTCCGCGAGCAGGGGGAGGCGTCGCTGGTCTGTTCCGACATCCCGGGGCTCGAGTGGGTGAAGCTCCGCGAGGTGCGGCTGTACTCGGGCGGCGAGTACTTCAAAACGGACATCAAGCAGGCGACCGACGTTTTCGCCCAACTGAAGGCGGACGCGGAGATGTTGCCCGAGACTCCCCGGCTGACGGCGGCGGTCTTCCAGGTGAAGTTTCGCGGCACCCGTCAGCCGCGTTCGGTGACGATCCGGCCGAGCAACGTGGCCCAGTACCTGCGGGACGACGACGCCGTGCTGGTGGAACAGTGGCTGTCGCGGCGGGGGTTCATCATCGACCGGACCGGGCGGGGGCTCTCACATGACGTTCTGGAAAGCGCTTGAGGCGATGACCGGGCCGTGCGGCGTCCGCGTCGAGTGGCAGCACCATCTCGGCGATGTGCCGTTCGACTCCGTTTCGCGGTACCTGCGTCCGATGAAGGGACTCGCCCAGTTCTACCCACGGTGGGTGGAAGGGCGGGAGGTCGAGCCGTACGAGGTGGTCGAACATGATTCGGAGACTTTCGTGCTCGTCGAGCCGCGGAGCCGTACGGCCACGCCCGTCGCCCGGGCGAACCTGGTCGCCTACGAACTTCACCGCGAGCGACTGGTCGCCGACCTGGCCACCGCGTTCGGGTTCCGCGCGGGCTCGGTTCCCTCGAGCCCGTTGGCCTGGTCGGTCGGGATGTACGAGCCGCTCGCGGGTTACTCGTTTCCCGTTTTCCTCGTTATCGCGACCGAACGCGCCCGACTGACACGAGTGGTCACGGCGCTCGCGGAGGCGTCGTCGCTGCCGTTCCTGGTGCTGACCCCGACGACGGCGAAGGTGTCGCCCGCGGTGATGGAAGTCGTCGACCGGCGGAAGCTGGTTTTGGTTCCGCTGTGTGATGCGGTGGAGGTGTCGGCGACGGGACTGCAGCCAACGCCGGCCGCCGAAGTGATCCTGGGCCGGTTCCGCGACGCCCACCTGCCCGCGACCACGCCGACTCGTGGCGACGGTTTCTTCCCAACCCCGACGGGGACTCGGTGGGAGCACGTCCACATCCGGTTCCTCGACGGGCACAGCGTGTCGGTCCGCGTCGGCACGTTGACGGCCGTCTACGAATACGGCCAACTTGGCATGGCGGACATGCGAAGCGCCAAGCCGACACAGCAGTGGGAGTTGCTGCGGGCCTTCGCCCGCAATAGGGGCGAGCTCCACTGGGGCGACGCGGCCGCCGATCCACGTAACAGGAAGCGGCGGGAGAGGCTATCCGCCGACCTCCGGGCGTTCTTCCGCGTCTCTGGCGAGCCGATCGTTGCCACCGCGGATGGCAAGGGCTGGCGGACGGTGTTCCGGCTCGACTCGGAACGATAAGGAAGCGTCCACGAACAACGTCGTGTTCGTCGGGTTGGCGATGATGGCTTGTGGCACCGGCCTCCGGCCGGTGCGAGTCCACACCGGCCGGAGGCCGGTGCCACAAGTCCGGGCGTCGCGCCCGCCGACAGAACACCGCCCCGTCAGGCCGGGCCGAACGCGAAGATGTTTTCGGACGCTTCCTAACTAAGCTCGGGGGCAGGGCCGTTTGCATTTCCTCTTCTACGAGGCGCACTCGAACCCAAATGAGAGCAGGGTTCCTTCGCCTTCTCGATCTGTCGGACCGGAAAGTTCATCCTCTTCGGGTGGAACTCCGTCTTCGAGTGGACGGCGGCGGGACGGTTTTAGGTGTTGGGGGGAAAGTGACGCGGGTCGGCCCCGGACCATTCCGGGCGGCACCCCCGAAAATTGCCAGTAATTTGGCACGGTGGTAGAATGGCCGAATGGCCAAACTGCGAGAGTTGTTCATCAACCCCGTGAGTCGCCCCATGCCCACGCCCGCCCGCGTCCGCCGCCTCCTGACCGCCGCGTTCCGCACCCCCACCCGACCGTCGACCCAAGCCCGCCCTCGCGTTCTCGGCCCGATCGAGCACCTGGAGGACCGTTGCACTCCGGCCATCATCGTCGTCACCAGCCTGGCCGATAACACCACCGTCGACGGCCTGGTCACCCTCCGGGAGGCGATCCGGGCGGCGAACACTGACACGTCGGTGGACGGGTCGGCCGCCGGCAACGGGGCCGATGTGATCCAGTTCGCCCCCGCCCTGTACGCCGCCGGGGACGTGACCATCACCCTGTCGTTGCTCGGGGACGCGAATGAATTAGCTCCAGTTCAGGGTTTTGAAGGGCAAACCCAATTGGTAGAACGGATGCGCGGGCCATCTGCCTTGGCGATCAACTCGACGATCACCATTGAGGGGCCGACCGGGGACAGCGGGGTGACCCTGGCCGGCGGCGGGGTGACCTCGAACCTGCGAGCGTTCTACATCGACCCGGCCGGCGACCTGACCCTCCGCAACCTGACCGTCCGCGACTTCCGCCACAAAGGCGGGGACGGGGGCGACGGGCGGGGCGGCGGAGGCGGCGGGGCCGGGCTGGGCGGGTCGGTGTTCGTCGACCGCGGGGCGTTTACGGCCGACCGGGTGACGTTCGCGGCCAACACCGCCCAGGGCGGCGTCGGCGGCTTCGGCGGCTTCAACGCCGGACCCGGCGGCTCCGGCGGAGGGCTCAACGGCGGCTTCAGCGCCCCGCCCGCCTCCTCCGGCCGCTTCGGCGGCGGCGGCGGCGGCGGCGGTAGCAGTTCACTCCTTCGTGGGGTGTGGGATTTGGACTCAGCATCTCCCGCTTTCGTCTGCGATCCTGCAGTTGAACCGGGTGGTCGGTTCCGGCTAGTGCCCTGTCCAGGCTAATTTTTCGGGTAGAGCCGCTTCAATTTGACCCTTGCTTTGTCGATCGTGAATTGCCAATCGACGGCTCGCTGCTTCTTGTTGACGCGGGCTGACCAGGCGGCAATTTCGGATTGAAGCGTCTCGAGGTCGCCGATCCGCCGGTCCTTCATGCATTGGTTGGTCATGCAACTCAATTCGCACTCCGCCACGTTCAGCCAACTCCCGTGCTTGGGCGTGTACACGAACTCGATCCGCCGCACGTAGTCGCGGGCCTTGTCGGGCGGGAACGCTTCGTAGAACGCCCCCTTCGTGTGCGTGTTCAAATTGTCGCAGACCAGCGTGATCCGCTCCACGGCGGCGTAACGCGTGTCCAGCAAATGGGCCACTTCCCGAGCCCAATCGTCCTTGGTGCGGCGCGGCCGGGCCGTCGCTTGGCGGAAGCCCGAGAGCGGTTCCGCGAACATAAAGATGCTCGCCGTCCCCTTCCGTTCGTATTCGTAATCGACCCGCTCCGGATGCTCCTGGGTCGCCGGGATCGGCACGCGCGTTTCGCCGATCAGTTGCACCGGTTGCTCGTCCATGCACACGACGGGGCAGTCGGGATCGTAGGCTTTTTCGTAGGTTTCGAGCACCTCTTCCATGTTGGCGACGAACTCGCCGTCGGCGTCGGGAGGGATCACCCAGTACTCGATTTTTCGCCTCGTCATGCCATTTTTTTGAGCGTCTGACGGACCGTCTCCGGGCTGATCGACTCCACGATCTCCAGTTCCACCAGTCGATCGGCCAGCAGTCGCAGCGTCCAATGGCCGAAGCCGACGGGCGGTTTGCCCAACCGCAGGGCGATCAATTGGGCCTCGGCCACGCCGTCGAGCAACTTCGGCGTGGGCGATGTCGCCGGCTTCTTGCGGACCAGCGCCCCCTCGAAGCCTTCGAGGACGAACGCTTGCCGGACGTTCTCGACCGTCCGCGTCCGGCAGCCGACCGCCTCGCTGATTTTGGCGTCATCCCACGCCGGCCCGTCGGCGTCGGCCTTGAGCAAGATGGTCGCCCGCCGCAGCTTCTGCGACTTGCCCGTCTCCGTTTTGATGGTCGCTTCGCAAATCGCCCGATCCTCGGCGGTCAGCCGCACGATATACTTCTTGTTCACGGGAACCTCCTTGTTGAGGTGGAGGTTCCCCAGAATCGAGGGTTTTGGCAACCCGAAAGTTCAGCCTGGACGGGGCACTAGACCGATTCCCAGGACAGGAACTTCCTCACTTTTGACCGGCTTGCCGCCGGACACGAACTCGCTCCTGTCGACTAAGATAATTACTCCCCGCATTCATCGCCCCCTTGACCGTCGAGGCCAAGTGATGTCTTCCCGATCAGCTGGAAAGTCGAATCGCGTTCAAAAAGCCAACATCCTTGGAATCGAGTTACTGGAGGATCGCCTCACTCCTGCGAGCACGTCTTTTTTGGGCGGGGTCCTCACGGTTGACATCGACAATGCCAACGAAGCCGTCACCATCAGCAACGACGGTGCGGACATGACAATCGGCAGTTCCGTTGGCGTCACGGGGACCGACAAATTCGGCACGGGCACCGTCACCCGCATCGTCATCACGGACAAGAACACCCTCGGCGGACAGTCCGTGACGTTCAATGGCACGGCCGCGTTTTCCCTTTCGAGCGGGCTGTCGAGTACCGACATCGAAACCGTGACGTTTAACAACGCCGTCGATACCAGCAGCGGCTCCTCCAGCATTAGCGTCACCACTCCGCGTAGAATCGCGATCAACGCCAACTTAACCGGCGGCAGCGGCGGGATCACGCTCAGCGCCAATCAGCAGACCACGCCGACGGCGGGAAGTTTCGTCGGCATTTTGATCGACGGGGCCACGGTCAGTAGCGGGTCGGGGAATTTGTCTGTCCTGGGCCGTTCCGGAGAAGGGGCAGGAACATTCCTTTACGGCGTCCACTTGACCAACGCCGGGGAGCTCACCAGCAGCGGCGGCAACGTCTCGGTCACGGGAACAAGCCTCGGGACTGGCGGGGCCGGCATGGGCGTCCGCGTGGAGGCGGACAGCCAGATCACCGCCGGTGGCAACGGCACCGTGACGGTCATCGGTCAGGGCGGTCTCGCCTCGACGAGCAACTCGAATATCGGGGTGTATGTCACGGGTGCGAATGCACGCATCACGTCCAACAACGGCAACGTGTCCGTGACGGGCAACGGGGGCGGAACGGGCAGCGGAACTTTCAACTCCGGTGTCCAGGTCGACACGGCTGGCGAAATCTCGGCGGGTGGAATCGGTACGGTGAACGTCATCGGGGTCGGTGGGAATTCGGATGCTGCCTCGAACGCGAACAACGGCGTTGTCGTTCTCAATTCCGGCAGCCAGATCACGTCGGGGGGCGGGGCCGTGACCGTCACGGGAACCGGCGGCGGCACCGGCACGGGCGGCGGGAATCGCGGCGTGATCCTGTCGGCGGCCGGGACGATCACTTCCGGCGGAACGGGCGCAGTCAACGTCATCGGCTTCGGCAGCACCACTTCGACCGGCACTTCCAACAACGGCGTCCATCTCGAAAGCGCCGATTCGACGATCACCTCCAGCGGCGGGGCGATCTTCGTTGAGGGCACCGCTGGAACCGGAACCGGCCAGTTCGGGGTGGCCCTGTTCAACACGTCAACCATCACCAGTGTCGGCTCGGCCAACATCACCGTGACATCGGACAGCTTGAGCCTTGTCTCGACGGCAAGCATCAACGGCCTCGCTAACACCGTCACGCTGCGACCGTTGACCGCCGGCACGCAGATCATCCTCGGCGGTGCAGATGCGGCGGGCACGCTCGGCCTGACCAGCGACGAACTCAACCGAATCACCGCCGGCACGCTGGTCATCGGCCGCAACGACATTGCCACCGGTCAGGTGACCGTCAGCAGTGCTGTCGCTCCGACGAAGGCGACCGCCTTGGAAGTCATCACCGCTCGCAACATCGTGGTGAACGCGAACATCACCGGTGGCACCGGCGGCCTGACGCTCAGCGCCAATCAGCAGGCGACGCCGACGGCCGAGGACTTCGATGGCGTCACGGTGCAGTCTGGCGCGGTTGTGACGGCGAGCGGCAGCGGTTTCGTCTCCTTGTCCGGGACCGGCGGCTCCGGATCGGGTAGCGACAACTACGGCGTTCTCGTCGCAGGTGGCGGTCAGGTGACGTCGGGCGGGTCGGGCACGGTGACGGTCTCCGGCACGGGCGGCTCCGGTCCCGGCATCTTCAACTTCGGCGTGTTTATTGATGGTGCCAATTCACGGATCACGTCGGGCGGCGGTGCGGTGGTGGTGGAGGGCCAGGGCGGCGGCGGGTCGGGCTCGGGCAGCCAGAATCACGGCATTCGGCTCGCCGGCACGGGTCAGATCACATCGGGCGGGAGCGGCACTGTGACGGTGACCGGCATCGCCGGCAGCGGCACGGGCAGTGACAACTACGGTGTTTTGGTCGTAACAGGCAGTCAGGTGACGTCGGGTGGGTTGGGCTCGGTCAAGGTCATCGGCACCGGCGGCTCGGGATTGGGCACTTTCAACTTTGGCGTGGCTGTGGAAGGCAACAATTCAAGGATCACTTCGGGCGGCGGCGCGGTGGAAGTCGAGGGCCAAGGCGGCGGCGGTGCGGGTTCGGGGAGCCAGAATATCGGTGTTCGGATCACCGGGGCAGGACAGATCGCCGCGGTAGGAAGTGGCACGGTGACCGTGACCGGCACCGGAGGCACCGGCACGGGCGGCGACAATTACGGCGTGGTTGTGGCCGGCGTGGATACACAAATCACGTCGGCCGGCGGAGCGGTGCTGGTGACGGGCACAGGCGGCGGGACCGCGACTGCCTTCAACTACGGAGTCATTCTCGGTTCCGGTGCCGTCATCACGAACTCCGGGACCGGATCGTCGGCCACCGTCACGGTCGTGGGTCAGGGAGGCAACACTGCGGGCGCAGTAGGGGGGAACTACGGCGTCTACCTGGATGGCGCGAACGCGCAAATAACCTCCAGCGGCGGGGCGGTCGACGTGACCGGCATCGGCAACAGCAATAGCGAGGCGATCCGAATTCAGGGTGACGGCAAGATCACTTCCGGCAACAACGCGAAAATCACAATCACCACCGATAGCGTCAATCTGATTTCGAGTACCTCCATCGACTCCGGCACCGGCACGACCATATTCCGTCCCCGCACCGTGGGCACGCAGATCAGCCTGGGCGGGGCCGATTCCGCTGGCGTTCTGGGACTGTCCAGCGCGGAACTGAACACGATCACCGCCGGCACACTGGTCATCGGCCGCAACGACATTGCGACGGGAACGATCACCGTGTCGAGCGCGGTCGCTCCGACGGGCACTTCCACGCTCAGCCTGATCACCGCGGCGAACATCACCGGCACCGGCACGATCACCGAATCCAATCTGGCCCTCCGTGCTGCTACCGGGATCAGCCTCCTTGGGGCCAACAGCGTCAACACCGTCGCACTGACGAACAGCACGTCGGGCACCGTGAACTTCAACTCCTCCACGAACTTGCTCGTGGGCACCGTCGATGGCCTGACCGGTGCGAAGAACGCCGGGAACCTGACATTGAGCACGGCGAGCGGTGCGGACCTCACGATCGAAGCCGGGATCAATGGCGTCCAGTCGTCGAGCGGGATCCTCGCCTTGCAAGCGGGACAGGATCTCTTGCTCGGGACAGCCTCGAACTTCGGGGACTCGCGTGGCAGCGAACTGAACTTGTCGGCTGGCCGTGACATCGTCGTCAGCAACGTCACTTACGCACAGGGCGATGGTGCTTCAGGCGTGACGGCCACTGCGGGGCGAGACATCACCATTCAGGGCAACTCCCTGATCAACGCTAACGGGGGGTCGGCCCCGATCTCGCTGACGACGGGAGCTGGCGGCATCCTGACCATCAACAATGCCGACGGCACCTCGGGTTCGGCGAGCAACGGCGGGTCGATTACCGTCACGGCGGATGATGTCGTGCTGACCTCCGGCAGTCTCAGCACTTCCGGAACGGTGACCGTTCGACCCGTATCCGTCGGCCAGACAATCGACCTCGGCACGAACACGGCGGGTGCCCTCGGCCTGACCAGTGACGAACTCAATCGCATCGAGGCGGGAACGCTGGTCATCGGCCGCAACGACATTGCGACAGGTCAAGTGACTGTCAGCAGTGCCGTTGCCCCGACCAAAGCGACGGCCTTGGAGGTCATCACCGCCCGCAACATCTTGGTGAACGCCAACGTCACCGGCGGCACCGGCGGCCTGACGCTCAGCGCCAATCAGCAAGCCGTAGCAACCGCCGACGCTTTCGTGGGAGTTCGGGTTCAGAACGGCGCGGTCGTCAGCGCGACCGGCAATGTCACGATCTTGGGGAAGGGTGGCACCAGTCCAGCTGGCAGCAACTTCGGCGTACTGGTGAATAGCGCGAACTCTCAGATCACGTCCAACGGCGGGGCGGTGTCGGTCACGGGGACCGGCGGCGGCTCGGGCAACAGTTCCGGCAACATCGGCGTGTCCGTCAACAGCGGCGGGAGCATCACCAACGCCGGCACCGGAGTGGGGGCCACGGTGACCGTGGTCGGTCTGGGTGGCAACCTTTCTGGCACCGGAGGCAGCAACCACGGCGTACTCGTGAATGCCGCGAACTCTCGGATCACGTCGAACGGCGGGGCGGTCTCGGTCACCGGCACCGGCGGCGGAGCCGACACCAGTACCTTCAATCGAGGCGTGCTAGTCGAAAGCGGCGGCGTGATTACGAGCGACGGGATGGGGGCTGGTGCGACTGTCACCGTCGAGGGTCAGGGCGGCAACACCACCGGAACGGGTGGCAGCAACGCCGGGGTTTTCGTTGTGAATGCCGATTCGCAAATCACGTCCAGCGGTGGGGCGGTGCTGGTCCGGGGGACTGGCGGCGGAGCCAGCACCAGTGGCGGGAACTACGGGATTGTTGTTTCGACCAGCGGCGTCATCACCAGCGCCGGGGCGGGGGCCACCGTGACCGTCGAGGGCCAGGGCAGCACGTTGGCAACCGGCGCGAACAATTCCGGCGTCTATCTTGTGAACTCGGATTCAGAAATCACGTCCAGCGGTGGGGCGGTCAGTGTGACCGGCATTGGGACCAGCACCAGCGAAGCGGTTCGGATCAACGATAGCAGCCGGATCACCACTGGCGGCGATGCCAATCTCACGATCACGGCCGACAGCGTCAGCTTCATCACGGGCAGCTCGATTGACTCTGGCACCGGCACCACGACCATCCGCCCTCGCACTGTCGGCACGCAGATCGACCTCGGCGGGGCGGATGTTCTCGCCGGTTCTCCCCTGACGCTCGGCCTGACCGATGCCGAGTTGGATCTGATTACGGCTGGAACAATCATCATCGGTTCTGACGGTTCAACGGCCTACCCCGGCGTCGCGACCGGCACCGTGAGCGTCACCGCTGCACTCCAGCACGCCGGGGATACAGACATTGTCGTCGTCACCGCCCGCAACATCGCCCTGAGCAGTGGCAGTAGTTGGACCACGACCAATGGCGACTTGACCTTTGTGGCCAACCAGCAGGCAACCGCGAGCACGGGGGGCTTTACCGGGATCCTCCTCGACAGCGCCACGATCACGACCAACGGAACGGGCAACCTTCACCTGTCCGGCCGTGGAGGCAGCGCGGCTTCCTCCTCGGGCATCCGGCTCAATAACAGTTCCCTCATCCAATCGACGGCGGCCACCAACGGCGGCACGATCACTCTGGTGGGAACGGGTCAGACGGCCGGGAACACGCACGCGGTCTACGTAAATTCCAGTTCCCAGGTGACCTCCGTCTCGGGTGCCATCCAGGTCATGGGCACCACCCCTGGAAACATTAGTACGGGCGTTCTGTTGGCCAACAACGGCCGCATCCGTTCGACCGGGACGGCGACGATCGACCTAGTCGGCACCGGCACGAGCGAAGGCATCGACATCCTGGGCAACGCGAACGCCGTGTCCACCGTAGATGGCACCATGACCCTGACCGGCACCGCGTCGGGCGGCACCGATATTCGCCTTCGATTCGGCGGCGGCCTCCAATCGACCGGCGCGGGCGATGTCACCCTGATCGGTAACAGTATGGAGATCGGCAGCATCGCGGCTGGCACGGCCACGGTCACGCTTCGCCCTCGCACCGCGGGCACGCTGATCGACCTCGGCGGCGCGGATTCCGCCGGTGTCCTGGGCTTGACCAGCGGTGAGATCAACCAGATTACCGCTGGCACACTCGTCATCGGCAGCGCGGGTGCGGGCAATCTCACCGTCACCGCCGCAATCGCCCCCACGGGGACGAGCAATCTCACGCTCATCACCGGCGACCAGGTTCTTGACGGCAACACCGCCGGAAACGACCTCACCATCACGAACCTGCGGATCGTTGCCAATAATGGAATCGGGACCGCGGTCCATCCGATCGAACTCGCCGTGGACACGTTGTCCACCAATTCAACCGCCGGGCAGTACCTTGCCGAGGCGGACACCCTCACCGTCGCTGCCGGCGATCTGACCTCCGACACCGGAGTTTTCCTGACCGGTGGGACATTCTTGACGGCCGTTGGCGGGGACATTCTCAGTTCAGTCGTCGTCCAATCCGGGGCCACGCTTGGTGGCGTCGGCTCGACCGGCGACGTCATCGTCGAATCCGGCGGCACCCTCGCACCGGGGAACTCGCCGGGCATCATCGAGACCGACAACCTCACCCTCGAAGCGGGTTCGACCTTCGCCGTTGAGGTGAACGGAGCCACGCCCGGCACGCAGCACGACCAGACCGTCGTCACCGGCACCGTCGATGTCACCGGGGCGATCCTGTCCGCGACCGGGACGATTCCCAGCAGTCTAGGCCAGGTCATCGTGCTGATCGACAATGACGACACCGACCCCATCGTCGGCACCTTTGCGGGGTTGCCCGAGGGGGCCATCGTCCCGATCAACGGCATCGACTTCGTCATCAGCTATGTCGGCGGCGATGGCAATGATGTCGTGTTGACAGAGGCGGAGGCAGGTTCCCTCGTCGTCACCACGCTCGACGACATCGTGAACCCCACGGACGGCCTCATCAGCTTGCGGGAGGCGGTCGCGTTCGCCGGGACCGTTGCGGCGACGAACCCGACGGTCACGTTTGCCGTCAGCGGCACGATCGTCCTCGCCGGAACCGAGATCGCGTTGACGGCGGCGACAGGCACCCTCACCATCGACGGCGATGGTCGAATCACCGTGGATGGCAATGACGCCAGCCGCATTCTGAGTGTGGCCGGCGGGATCGGATTGGTGCTCGACGGGCTGACGTTCACCGGGGGGAACGCGGGGACCGATAACGGTGGGGCGGTCAACTACTCCGGCCTCTCGTTCACGGCCGTGGATTCGGTCTTCGACGGCAATCAGGCCGAAAATTCCGGTGCGCTGGAGATCGCCCAAGGGAACGGAGGGACGGTATCGATCGTTCGGACGCGGTTCGCCAACAACACCGCGAGCGCGGTCGGCGGAGCCATCACCGCGATTCAGGGCAGCGATGCTGTTTTCGAGATCCGGGATTCCGTATTGACGCTGAACTCGGCGAACGGCAGCGGGGCGCTGAGATTGGACCAGGGCAGTCAAAGCCAAATGACTGTTTCCGCGAGCACTTTCTCCGAGAATTCGGCTGAGTTCACTTCGGCCATTTTCGCCGTGATCGGCACGGGGTCGGTTCTGACCCTCTCGGCGAGTACGTTCGTCAACAACTCGGCCACGGTGTTCGACGGTGTCTTGGGGGTTTTTTCCAACAACACCACAACACTATCCGTCGAGAACAGCACGTTTGTCGGCAACACTGCACCGGGGAACGCGGTCTTCCGGGTCAGCACCAATATCAACGTGAGGAGCAGCCTGTTCGTGGGGAACCGGTCGTCGACCGACACGGACAGGGGCATCGGGTCGAACTACACCTCGCTCGGCAACAACCTGCTGGATGATGCCAGCACCGGGCCGGGGATCAATCAGCCGACCGACCTCGTCGACGTGGACGCCCTCCTCGCCCCGCTCGGCGACTACGGCGGCCCAACCCCGACGGTTGCCCTGCTCCCCGGCAGCCCAGCGATCAACGCGGGGGCGGGTAGTGACCCCGACCAACGTGGCGTCCCCGTCGTCGGTGGTGTCCGCGACATTGGCGCGTTCGAGAGTCGTGGCTTCACTCTCGCCATCATTGATGGGAACAACCAGTCCGTGCCGGCGGGCGATGCGTTCCCGACCCCGCTGACTGTGTCCGTGACCAGTTCGTTCGGCGAACCGGTGGACGGCGGGGTCGTCACGTTCACCGCCCCGGCGACGGGCGCGAGCACGACCCCAGTCACCAGTTCGGCCCCGATCGACGGCAGCGGCGAGGCATCGGTGTCGCGGACCTCGAACGGGATCGCCGGCGCGATCGCGGTGCAAGCGACCTCATCCGGTGCGAACGGTGCGACCTTTTCGCTGGCCGCAGTTGCCGCGCCGGCAATCATCCCGCCCACAATTCCGCCGGGAACGGTGGGCACCCCGTATTCCGTCCCGATTCCCACGACGGGCTTCCCGGCCCCCACGTTCACCGCGACCGGGCTGCCGCCGGGCCTCGTCATCGACCCGGCGACCGGCACCATCTCTGGTACGCCGACGCGGGAGGGCGACTTCCCGGTGGTCGTCACGGCCACGAACGACGTCGGCTCCGCCAGCACGACATTTACGATTCCGGTCGCCCCGGCACTCGTTCGATTCCCCGCGTTCAGTGTCGGGTCGGGCTCGGGTATTCCAGCCGAGATCCAACTCTATAACTCGGACGGCTCCCTTGCCCAAACGCTCCGGCCGTTCGGCGATTTCTCGGGCGGCGTCACCGTGGCGACCGGCGACCTCGACGGCGACGGCGTGAACGACACCGTGGCCGGAGCCGGTGCCGGCGGCGGGCCTCGGGTCCTGGTTCTGAGCGGGGCCACCGGCACGGTCCTGGCCGACTTCTTCGCCTACGAGGCGAGCTTCCGCGGCGGCGTCTGGGTGGCCGTCGGTGACGTCGACGGCGACGGCACGAACGAAATCGTCGTGGGCGCCGGCGTCGGTGGCGGACCCCGCGTTCGCGTCTTGAAGCTCGACGGATCGGTCGTCGCCGACTTCTTCACCGCCGACTCGGACCTGCGGTTTGGCGTCACGGTGGCCGTGGATGACCTGACCGGAGACGGCATCGACGACATCGTGACCGGGGCCGGCCGGGAGATTTCGATCTTCGCGGGCGGGGAGCTCTCGCTCTTCTCGCGATTCGACACCGGCCTCGCCGCGCCGATCAGCGTGGCGGTCGCCGGCGGGACGATCTACGCGGGTTCCGGGTTCGGCGACTCCGCCCAGATTCGGACCTTCTCCGCGAATGGCGAAACGGTCAGTACGCAATCGGTGTTTGAGGATTCGTTCACCGGCGGGGCGAGAATCACCGCCACCGATCTCGACAGCG
>CAZKIQ010000101.1:0-14556 GCA_964552815.1 uncultured Alcaligenaceae bacterium
ATCTCCCAACCGGGGATGGTCTGTCCGTCGCCTACGCCACCTATTTCGGCGGCGTCGGCTACGAGATGGCCTACGGTGTCGCTGTCGACTCCTACAGCCGGCCTTCGCTGGTCGGCATCACGGCTGGGAACCTGCCGATCTACGGTTCGCCGATCCAGGGGAGTTTTGGCGGCGGCAACATGGACGCCTTCGTCGCCCAGGTGAACGCCGATGGGACCGCATTCAGTTACAGCTCCTATCTCGGCGGCTCGAACTATGACTGGGGGTATGGAATCGCTGTCGGTTCGGACGGCAACCCGGTGGTCGCCGGGACTTCGTACTCCACAAACTTCCCCTCCGACGATCCGCTTCTCCCACCGCTCGGCGACATGGGTGCGTTCGTCACCAAAGTCGCGCTCTACCCAACCGTCACCGTTTCAAATTTAACAGATGCCTCCGAACCCGGGACAGTCGGCGGATTTCGATTCACGCGATCCGGTGGGACATCTGGAGATTTGACCGTTACGTTCCTCGTGTACGGCGATGCGACAGAGGATGGGGGCAATCCTGCCAACCCGGGCGACTATCACGCCCTTCCCCGCACAATCGTGATCCCCGACGGGAAGTCTTACGTTGACCTTCCGGTGGACCCGATCGACGACACGGCGGCCGAGGGGGCAGAGACGGTCGTCGTCGAACTGCTCGAGTCGCCCGACTACGCCTTCGGCGATTCCATCACCGACACGGTCATCATTGAGGACGACGAACTCCCCGAGGTGTCGGTGGAGTGGAGCGCCGATGCGGCCGAGGCGAACCTCGTGGCCGGTGCGTTCCGGGTCAAGCGGGTCGGGAATCGGGAATCCGAGCTCGTCGTCAACTTGACGATCTCCTCGGCCGGCACGGCGATGGAGGACCTCGATTACGTGGCCCTGCCGCTCACGGTCACGATCCCCGCCGGGTCGGAAGAGGTCTTCGTCCCGGTTACTCCCCTCCCAGACAATCTCGTCGAGCCCGATGAAACGGTGATTCTCAGTCTCGGGGCATCGTCGAGTTACACCGTCGCGGGTTCGTCGGCGACGGTGACCATCGTCGATTGTCCTCTGCCCCGGATCGAAATCGAGCGGGTCCGAGATGCCGAAGAGCAAGGGAATATCGCGGGCCAGTTCAAGCTGACTCGTGTCGGCGACTATCGCAATGCGCTCACCGTCACTGTCGCGTTCGACCCCGACACGAGTTCGGCGACACTGGACGACGACTTCATCTGGCCGGGGTCGACGGTGACCTTCCTGGCCGGATACAACACGGCGTACCTGGACATCGTGCCCGTCGACGATTCGCTCGAGGAACCCGACGAGACCGTGACAGTCCGGGTCGAGCCCGGGTCGGGCTACGAAGTCTGGTACGCCTCCTACGCATCGATCGACATTCTCGACAACGATCGTGTGGATGTCAGCATCGAACGGGTCGAAGACGCGACCGAAAGGGACGAGCACAAGGGCCAGTTCCGGCTCACCCGAACGGGGTCGAAGTCCAGTTCGCTGACGGTCAACGTGGGCATTGTCCTTGACGCGAGCCAGGCCAAGCTCGGGACGGACTTCACGATGAGTTCGACGGCCGTTTTCGAGATCGGATCCGACACGGCGTACGTCGACATCTTTCCGGTAGACGACACGGAGTCCGAGGTCGACGAAACGGTCACCGTGTCGGTCAATTCCGGGACCGGCTACAACGTCAAGTCCGGCTACGAGCAATCGACGTTGAAGATCCTCGACAACGACCGTCAGGAAGTCCGGATCGAGTGGGCGGAGGACGGGACCGAGGCCGACGCGCATCAGGGCAAGTTCCGCGTTTGGCGGACGATCGTGACCGACTCGCCGCTGATCGTCACGGTCGCGATCGACCCGGACGAGAGCACAGCCGTCGAGGGGACTGACTTCCAGACTGTGCTGACGACCGTCGTCATCCCCGCCTTCAACGATCACGGCTACGGCTACATCACCCCCATCGATGACCTTTTGGTGGAAGGGGACGAGACGGTTCGGGTCACGATCCCCACGCCGTCGGGGTCCGGTGCCGCGTACGCCGTCTCGGCCACGCAGTACGAGGCCGACGTCACGATCATCGACAACGACGACACCATCGTCTCCGTGGTCGCCACCAAGGACGCCGTGGAGGCGGGAGAGGCGGGCGAGTTCACGTTCACCCGGACGGGTTCGGCGACCGGCTCGTTGACCGTCTCGTATACGGTCAGCGGTCCGGCGACGGCAGGCGTGGACTACTACACGCTGCCCGGCTACGTGACCTTCCCGGCCGGCAAGAGCACCGTGACGGTCCCCGTCAACCCAATCGACGACACGCTGGAAGAAGAGCCGGAAGGCGTGATCGCGACGCTTGCGAGCGACTCGGGTTACTCGATTGCTTCGGGAGCCGGGACCGCCACGGTCACGATCACCGACGACCCGCCTGTCCTCATAGTAAGCGACACCGTGTTCACATCGACGCCGGCGGTGACAGGGGTGGCCGGCTCATCGACGGGGACGGTGACCGTGGCCGCGTTCACCGACGCGGACGAGTCCCGAACGTCCGCTGACTACTCGGCCACGGTCGACTGGGGGGACGGGAACGGGCCGCAACCGGTCGGCGTCACGGGGGGCAGCGGTTCCTTCACGATTAGCTCGGCCAACACCTACCTTCGACCGGGGAGCTTTGCGGTCACCGTTACCGTCACGGCCAAGTATCGATCGGACCCGACCGATTCGTCCTCAAGCGTCGTGTACTCGCGGCAAGTCCGCCACGTCGTGACCGCCTCGGTGGCGGCCCCCTCCGTCACGGTTACCGGGACGCCGGTGACGACCGACCTTTGCGACCTGACGGCTCCCGAGTGGGTCGTCGGCCGGTTCAACGTCGATCCGGAGACAATTGGACGCTACACGGCGACCGTGCATTACGGCGACGGGACCGTCACCGCGGGTCGGATCCGGGCGGCCAGTTCCGAGGGATACGGGTGGTACGAGATTCTCGTTCGCGCGCGGAACTATCCCGAGGTCGGAGTGTACGAAGCCCGTGTCGTTCTCCGCGACACCGGCTCGACGCGAGTCACGGGTGGGGAAATCGTCGGCTCGGCGACCGCCGCAATCATCGTGACGGGCGACACGACTCCGATCCTGACCATTTTGCCGACTCCGGTCACCGCAACGGAATCGAGCGTCCTCCCGAGTACCGCCTACACCGTCGGATACGTCACCTTGCCGACCGGGGCGGATCCGCTCGACTATTCGGCCCGTATTTCCTGGGGTGATGGAACGTCTGACTCCGTTGGCGACCTGGAGTTGGTTTCGGGGGATCTCTACGCGATCAAGGCGAAGCACCCCTACGCACGACCCGGGAGTTTCGGAGTCGAGGTCACCGTCACCGCACCAGGAGGTGGCTTGAGTCGGGTCGGGACAACGGCATCCGTTGCCGACGCGGAACTCACTCCGACAGGTCCAACCATCCTCACCCTACCGGCTACGAGCGCGGTGGGAATCCGGGTGGCGGAGTTCACCTCGGGCGATTCCTCGGACGTGGGTGGAACCTATCAAGCCATCGTCTCCTGGGGCGACGGACTCGAATCCAAGGCCACGATCACGGGGTCGGGCGGTCACCTGGTCGTCTCGAGCGGGCATACCTACTCCATGGCCGGAACCTACGCCGCGACGATCCGAATCTGGGAGAACGGTGCCTACGAACCGGCCACAGTCGAAGACTTCACCGTGATCGTCGCGGATGTCGCCGAAGGTGGGAAGAACGATCCCCGAACAGCGGGGATCGTGCGCGTCTCGGGCGACGGCTCTGCCGCGCCGACCGGAACCGTTACCTGGTTCGTGGGAGGGCCGACCGACGCGGCCACCTTCGTCCCGGTCGGCTCGAATGACGGATCCCGCGTGCGGTACTTCGAGGCGATCGCCACGCACTCAATGGCCGGTGCCGTCCAGTTGCAGCCGTTTACAGGTTACGTCGAACCGGGGGAGGAAGTCGCCACGCTCGATGTCTACAAGGGCTCGGTGTCTGACTCGACCGAGTGGGCGGTGGCCGTTGCCGACGCACCGTTGCGGCCCGTCCCCGCCTGGACGCCGACGGGGCTAGCGGCGGTGAAGAGCGGAGTTGCCACCGGCAACGTCACGGTTCTCGCGTTCACTGATGCCGACCCCGACGGGACCACGCTAGACCCCGACACGCAGTACGCGGCCACGGTGGATTGGGGGGATGGGACATCCGACCCGTCCGCGAGCGTCGTCCGGGTCGCGGGCAATCGCTTCGAGGTCCGCTCGACGGGCCACACGTACGCGACAGACGGGAACTACACCGTCTCGGTCGTTGTCCACGATACCGAAGTCACGATTTCTGGAGCTTCGGACCCGAACGCGACTCTCGTGTACGCGATCCCGGTCGTGGTGAAATCGAACGGCTTCACGGCCGGCCAGCGCCTTGACGAGCGGGACAACGCGACGTGGGTTTCGGCCGGCCCGACCGGTGCCGTGTCGACCAACATGGGGACCGTCAAGCTCACCCACGAACTCGACTTCGACGCAAGCCCCGGAACGGCGGTCGGACTGTCCCCGGTTCTCGTTTACAACTCGTCGACGGTCAACAGTCAGCCGGTGATCGAGGCCCGCATTCCCGCCGTGGCAGGTGCCACCGGGGCCGTCGTGGCCCTGAGTTGGGGCGGGGGTAGCCCGGTCTACACCACGTTCACCTGGGGAACGGACGTCGGCGATCACCTGATCGCGGTCCGCCCGCCGGCCGGCCAGGCCACGGGCGTCTACGACTGGACTCTCGAGGTTGTACTGGTCGGAGCGACTGAGACGTTCACGGCGTCCGGAGTCGCGCAGGTCGTCAACAACACGGCCAGCCCGTTCGGGGCCGGCTGGGGTCTGGACCCGGTCTGGCGGTTGGTACCGGACGCGGACGGTCGCGGCGGGGCGATGATCGTGTACGGGTCGGGCGAAAGTCGCTACTTCCCGGCTGCCGGACTCGGATTCACGTCTCCGCTCGACGACTTTGGCGTCCTCCGCAAGACCTGCGACGGGTTCATCTACACCTCGAAGTTTGGCGACGAATGGCGGTTCCTGGAGTCTGGGCTCCTCGACCGGATCGTCGACCGACACGGCCTCGCCACACTCTTCACGTACACGCCAACAGGCCGGTTGAGCACGGTCACCACGACCGACCTGAACACGGTCCTGGTCCGCTACGCCGACATCGACGGGATCGCGTCCGACGTGGAGTTCGAGGAGTCCGGGGGTCGGACCGTCGCGCTCGACTTCGATGCGAACGAAAACCTGCAGTATATCCATGATCCCGATGCAACGTTCCGCGAGTTCGAGTACGCCAACCACCGCATGACCCGCGACGAGTGGGGCACGCGAATCACCCAGTTCTCATACGAGACGGCGACGGGACTCGCGTCCAGGTTTGAACTGGGAGAAGAGTTCGGTTCGGAATACACCCTCGAGTCCGCCGCGTCTCGTGGGCTGTGGGCCGGCTCGACCCCGCCGGATGTCGACCTCTGGGGTGTCGGTCGAGTGACCGATCCCCGAAGTAACGACACCGATTATCGGGTCGACCGGCTGGGGCGGTCCGAGTCGACCACCTTCGCCGACGACACGACCGTTGTCACGGTTCGGAACAACGCGGGGCAAGTCGTCCGCGTCACAGATCAGCGTCAGTACTCGACGGACTACGGCTACGACGGGCACGGGAACCTGGTCTCGATCGTCTACCCGGACGGAAGCGACCGGGGCTTCGGATACGACGACGTGTTCAGTCAAATGGTGACGGAGACGAACGGCTACGGGGCTACCACCACGAATCTGCTGAACGCGGTCGGGGATGTCGTCGAGACGAGGGATCCCCTCGGTCACGTAACGAAGTTCCTGTACCACTCCAGTGTGTATGGAAATGCCAAGGTCGGCCTGGTGTGGGTGGTCACTGACGCTCGAGGTAACGAGAACGAATTCACCTACGATGGATCGCGGCGGCTGAACAAGGCCTACGATGGGCGGATGAAGTGGACTCAGACGGCTTACGACATCGCCGGGAACCCGTCGTACACCCTCCACGAGACAGGACAAAAGTTTGAGACCGTTTTCGACGCGAAGAACCGCCTGATCGAGCAGTACGACTCCGTCGTCGTCATCCCGAACGCGAAAGGATCGCTCGTCGGTCAGTGGATCTACAATGAAGCTGGTCAAGTCCTCGAGATGGAGGATGCTCGTGGGAATAGGACGCACACGGAGTATGACTCGCGGGGTCTCACCGAGTCGGTGACGGAAGGGTACGGAGATCTCCTCGCCCGGACCAGCCGGTTCGAGTACGACGAAGCTCTCAACCTGACGGCGACCGAGACGCCTCGCGCTTACGACGTCGTCATTGGCCCCACTCCGGCCGGTGACCCTCTGTTCGCGCGGACCGAGTACGAGTACGACCCGCTGATGAACCGCGTGGTCGCGATGACGGAAGGGACTAACGAGCCCACATTGGCGCGATCGACCTACTTCGGGTACGACGCGGCCGGCAATCGCACCTCGGAAACGCACAGCCAGAAGTACAACGCCGTTGTCGGAAACTCGCTCCCGTCGAACTACCTCACGAACGCGGATTGGATCACCACGACGACGGCGTATGACCCGCTGAATCGCGTCCACGTCGTGATCGAGGCGGTCCAATCGAAGGACGCGCGGGTGACGACGACGGAATACGACAGCAACGGCATGGTCGACTTCGTCGTCGACCCGCTCCTGCGCGTCACTGACTTCGGGTACGACAAGCTGGGTCGACGCGAGACGGTGACGGAGGCTCAGTACACGCTGCTCGCGCGGACGACGACCACAAAGTACGACGCCGTCGGCAACATGGAAGCGGTGATCGACCCGCTCAGGCACGTGACGAAGTACGAGTACGACGAGCGGAACCAAGTTTCGAAGATGATCGAGGCGTCGGGGACCGCCGTCGAGCGAACCACCGTTTATGTGTACGACCACCGCGGGAACCTGGAGTACGTGGTAGCCCCGCGGTGGTCTACCAACCAGCTCGCCGCCCTCCAGGCCGAGTTCCCGGCCCGCTACACGGATGAAGTCAAGTCCGTCACGACGAAGTATGCCTACGACCTGAACGACCGGGTCACGACGGTCACGGAAGGTTGGAACCTGACGCCGGCCACCTGGAGTCCGAGCGGGTCTGCGACAGTCCCAGCGATGACGGCCTTGCTTCCGCATGCGAAGCCTGTCACATCCTATGCCTACAACGCGGCGGGAGACATTGTCGCGGTCACGGATGCGGCGGGTCGGACTACCTCCTCGGTGTACGACATTTACGGCCGGACGGTTGCGGTGTTTTCCAACGTCATGCCAGGGGACGCCTTCACGCGGGCGACGCGGACCGACTACGACGCCGCCGACAATGTTCGCGCCGTCACCACGGCTGATGCTCGGACGGATGTGGGGCTTTCGGTCGACGCCAAGTTTACCGGTCGGCCCTACGTCCGCTCGACCGCCGAGTTTGATGTGTATGATCGCCAAACCGCGATGACGGAGGCGGTCGCCTATTCGTCCGACTTCGTCTCGCTCCCGCATGCCGCGCCACGCACGACTTTCGAGTTCGACGCGAGCGACAACGTGACGCTGGAAACGAACCCGCGGGGCACAAAGTCTCGGTATACGTACACCATGTTCGACGAGATCGAGACCGAAACCCTGGCGTATGGCGAGTCGATTTCCCGGAACGCCGTCTACGTTCACGACGCGGTCGGTCGGATGACCGAGACCAGCATCGAGGGGGTCGATCAATACCTGACGACTGTCGTGGTGTTCGACCGGCTCGACCGTCAGCGAATCGTGACCGTTACGGACGTGTTGCTCGGCCTGAGCAAGGTCACCTCAATTGACTACGACGCGAACGACAACAAGACGGCGAGCACGGACGAGGTCGGTCGACGGACGGACTATCGTTACGACGAACTCGACCGCGTAGTCCGGGTGGTCGAGGCGGCGGGCGACCCACTGTTCAAGCGAACTTCGGCTTATCGCTACGACGCCGCCGACCGCGTGATCTCCGAGACCTCTCCGCTGAGGTACGACCGCGAACTGGGTCCAAACCCGAACTACTTCCAACTCCCGGCTACAGCCGCGGCCCGGACCGACTACGCCTACGACGGGCTCGGCCGCAAGACCATGATGATCGAGGCGGCGAACGCCAGGTCGGGTGCGTGGTCGGCGGCGGAAACCGATCGGTTGGGGCACGCACCGCCCGTCACCCGCTGGCAGTCCGATGTGGTTGGTCGGGTCGTGCTGGAACTGTCGCCTGTCATCGACACGGCACCGCAACAGGCTCACGCCGTCCGCACGAAGTATGACCGCTACGACCAAGTGGTGCGGGTGGAGGAAGGAACGTACGCCTTTGCCACGTTCGGCTCCGCACTTCCGTTCGCAGTCGAGCGGACATCGACGACGGATTTCGATTGGATCGGCAACCCCATCAAGTCGGTGATGGGGCTGAGTACGACGATGGAGCAACGGCCAGCGACCACGATCCAAACCTTCGACGCGCTCGGCCGGCTCGTGACGACCCGCACGAATTACGACGACAAGACGAACGCTCTCGTTACGATCCATTTGTACGATGCCAACGGGAACGTGATCCAGGAAGTGATGCAGGCATTGGTTCCGACGCCGGGAGAAGTGCCCCGGTCGACTCGTTTCGTGTTCGACGCCCTTGATCGAATGACGCAGAAAACCGAGGCCGCAGCTGTCGATCCATCCGATTTCGGTGGAGCGGGGGCAATCGTGGAGGGTGTGTTCGACACGCTATCCACCGTCGGTCTCGATCACGGATCGCCCGTTTGGAAGTACGACTACGACGGCCTCGACAACGTCACGAAAACAACCGACCCACGCAGCGTTATCTCCACTGCGGTTTATGATGGGTTTGGTCAGATTCGTTCGATGACGTCAGCAACGGACTGGAACAAGTCCGACCCGTCGATCATGGCGTACTACCACAACGCCCCGGTTACCACCTGGGACTACTACGCCGATGGTCGAACGAAGAGCGTAATCGACCCTGTGGGTGCCGTGACCGCGTTTGAGTACGATCCTTTGGGACGTGTAGTTGTCCTGACGGAAGCGAAGGGTGAGGACGAAGAGCGAAAGACCGGGACGACTTTCGACGCGGCTGATCGAGCACTTCAGGTCCGCTCGGGGGTGGGTACTGCAACAAACATCACAATCGGCGGAACGACACATCCTTATAACTGGCCGATAGAGACAAATTACGCGTATGACCCACTCGGGCGCGTTCGAAGGGTGGATGAAGGCATCCAATTGACTTCCGGGCAGATCCAAACCACGTATGGCCACTCGCGACCGTGGACGGAAACGACATATGACGCAGTGGGGAATGTGATCGCTGTAAGGAGGAACGTCACCCCTACAACTTCTGATCTTGTGTCTGTAACGCGGTATGAGTACGACCAGTTGTTCCGAAGAGTAAAAACGATTGAAGGTGAGTCGGCGTCAGGAGATCGTGCCGTTGCACGCGTGACTGAGACATCGTACGACTCGGTCGATAACATCACCCGCACGATCGACGGGAAGGGTGTGACGACGACCTACAACTACGACCTCGCAGGGCGGAAGACGGAAGTCACTGTCGGTGCAAACCAACCGGCAGATCAACTGAAGACTATCACGGTATACAATGTGTTTGGGGACGTAACGGCCGACCTGCCACCCGTCCAAACAATGGGATCTATAACTGAATACGATCGCCTGGGGCGTGTGTCGAGACTTGTAACAGCACCGGGTGGATCGTTTGACCTGCAGTATCTCGAGTATTTATATGATGCCGCGGGGAATAAGACTGAAAGCACCGAAGTGATTCACCCGACTTGGTATGAGGCGCCTTCAAAAGAAGCGAAAGGACCCGCTGCAAACGTTGTCCGCATGTCGACGACCAAGTACACCTACGACGCCTTGGGGCGTCAGGTCACGGTCATCGACCCGCTTCAGATTGTGACCACCACGCGTTACGACGCAGTCGGACGTGTTGATCTGGTGCTACAACCGAACGACAAAGGGCGTGCATACGAATACGATCAACTCGGTCGACGAATCCACGAGTACTGGTTCTCGCACACTGGTACGTCGGACTCGGTAACCGGAGCGATTGTCACCTCCTACGATTCCAGTGATCACGTCTGGTACTCGTTCGAGGTGCTTCCAAGCACGCTCAACGTGACTGTCACTAACGGTGGAAGTCCCAATGTTCTCTTCATCGGGGTGAATCCATCGGCGTGGGCAGTCAACAAGGGGACACGAACGTTCCAGACATTTGACGAGTTTGGGAGACTGCGGGACGTGTTCACCGGGGCGACCAAAACAACGTTGACATACTACTATGATGCCGCAAGCCGGGTGATCCGCGTTTCCGAGAGTTCGAATACACAAAAAACAGAATACGATCTGGCGGGACGCACCACTATCCGGTCGACAGCGACCGTAGGGTTCAATGCCAATCGCGGGACATACGTCTCATATGCTTACAAGCCGCGTTCCGGCGGCGGGCAACTCGATTTGGTCGAATCGATGGTCGAGCTTGATGGTGGCCTCTCGACTGCCGCAGTGGGGGTCACCGGCGTATTTACATACGATACACTAGGACGAGAGAAAACCCGCAAGTGGGCTGCGGCCGGCGATGCGGTAAATGTGTATCGCGAGTCTTACGAGACAACTTATGGTGACGACCCAACTCGAAATCGGGGGTTGGTCACAATAGACAAACGCACGGGAACGGAGTCAGTCGACAGCGGAAGATACACCTTCGCCAACGCGACTTTCAATTTCGCGTACACCACCCGCGGTCAGGTCTTTGAAACTACGGTGTTCCATCCCAACACCAACTCGACAAGCGTTGACAAGTCACCCGTCGACGCTGCCGGAAACAAGCCATTCCCGACAAAGGCTGATGCCCAATCCGTGTTGCGGGTTTACCGTCCGATCGCGATCGGAGGAGATGGGGCGTCCAACTCAAGCCAGTATCGCGTGACGTACGATGGAGCAGGGAACATCACTTCGGTAACCGAACCCTATCCTGGTTCTGGCACGATAGCTGTTCGGCAATGGATTTACAGTTACGATAACCGCAACCGGTTGATTGAAGTCATCGAGGCAGAAGTCAATTGGTCGAGCGACGGTTCACGCGTTCGCGATATTCCTGGAAGCGCGGACTATTCACTCCGACCAGCGGTTCGATCGAGGCTTGCCTATGACACAAATGACAATCTTGTCACCCGCGAAATGACAGATCTTCGAGCCGGCTATCTTGTCGTTGAAGACGAATACGGTCACAATCGCAAAACCCACACGGGCAACAGTGGGAAAGAAAATTACGTATACGATCGCGGAATGTCGTATTGGATGAGCGAAGCCTCCGGCGGTTACTCCACCGCACTGGGTGATAGTCTGTACATTCTCAACGACTCGAACGGAGTGCCGCTCGCCCGAGTGAACCTCAGCTGGTCGGACCAAACGATGTGGTACCTGACGGACAGGAGTGGATCTGTCGTCCAGGTAGTCCAGACGGGTGGGAAGACTGTGAAGCGAGTTCGGTATGAGAACACTACAGCCGCGCAGCGGGATGGTACGGTCTCGGACCGCTTTGAACTCGCCGGCACTCAATACGATCCTGCCCTCAAACTTTCGCGATTTCCAGGAAGTCGCTGGATGAATCCGGCGATCGGACGCTACGTTACCCCAGACCAGTCGCCGCCAGTGGGAATGAGCCCCTACCCGGCGTTCGGCAATGATATCGTCAACCCTCGGCCGAGTTTCGATGTTCGAGCATACAACTTTATTACGTCCCTGCCTCGTGAGTTCATAAACGGCATTCAGAAGGACACTCTGGGTTACCAAAAAGCCGGATATTCGCAGGTCGGCTCAGTATTCTGGGCAGTACTCAATAATGCTCCAGTTACCGGGGCAGGGATGCGAATCGCTGAAGTGATTACCGGAGTGTCGAAAGCCGGAGCCGACCTGGGTCGCAAACTGACGACCGAAGATCGTTTCATGTCCGCAGGTCTCGCCCTTTTGGAAGTTCTTCCACTCGGGCGGGCCATGGAGACAGTTGCGGTCGCAGGCAAGACCGTTGTACGAACTTCGGCTGTGACGAGTGTTCGTGCCGCGTGGGTGTCGACGAAAACCGTTTCGCAAGCACTCACATCACTCGCGACGGCATCTGGAAAAACGGCGGCGGGCCGTGCTGTGATCGCGGCCGTATCGGCAGTCGCGAAATCGTCGGCAGGCAAGGCGGTCGGTGCGTTCGCTCATGCGGCTGCGCAACGGGTGGTTAAGCCGCTTGTTCACCAAGGAATCGGCCGGTTCGGTTCGAAAGCGTCGTACGAGTCCGCCAAGGCTTGGGCCCAACGCAACGGGTTCAAGGCTTGCTTCGACGCGGGCAGCCCGATCCCGCTGAGGGACGGGTGCAAGCCGATCGAGGACGTCAAGGACTACGAGACGTACGGGGACGACTGCGACTGGGTCGTCTCGAGGAACGAGCACGACCCGGACGGCCCGCTTGTGTTCCGCCGGGTGCTGCGGAAGTTCACCCGGCAATCGCTGGTGATGGACGTGTTCGTCCAAGGTCAGAGGTTCGGGACGACGTTCGAGCACCCGTTCTTCCCGAGGCACCGCAACGAGTGGACGGCGGCGGGCGAGTTGAACGTCGGCGACGCGTTGCGGCTGATGTCTCCGGGCTGGCTGCCGATCGAAAAGATCGTCGAGACGGGCGAGTTGCGGACAGTGTACAATCTGGAGGTCGAGGACGACCACACCTACTTCGTCGGCTGCGACGAGTGGGGGTTCAGCGTCTGGGCACATAACAGGTACGACATCGATGCCGCTGGAAATGTCATCGGCGATGATGCACTCAATGCGGCACGCACAATTCTGGTCAAGGACGATCTGATTCGCCTGGGATACACTCCGCTTCAGGCTGCACGGCTCGCAAACGCTGGCGCAGCGGCTGGTGCAAACGGGCTTAGCCTTCTCACGCATACCCAGTCAGTCAGCGCTGGGTTAATGGTGTATTACCAAGGTCATGCGGCAGCCCTCAAGAATCTTCGACAGTTGGTCACTCCGATTGGCAAGACCGAAAGACTCTCCTATGTTCACAAACTCAAAATAGGAAAGGCAACCGACAAAGTTGATCTTGAGTGGCAAATTTCTGAGACGCAAATTGCCCCTCTCAACAAAGTGTTGGAGACCGGAGGTATGCCAGCACTAAAACAACTCATCGCGAGTTACTCTTCGGCAATCGAAGCGGCAGGACGGAAATTCGTTGCCTCGCTGGGCTCTCCTGGTGTTGATGCGAAGGGGAGAGCATTGGCTTGGCTTCACAGTGCGGATATGATCCTCATGGCAAACCCGAAAGCCGTTCACTCGACTCCTGGGCTGTTACGGAATAATTCCATAGTCGGGGCAAACAACAAGCGGGTCGCCAGAGAAATATCGAATATGCCAGACGACGTGACGAAATTCGACTTTTCGATCACTTACATTTAGAGATGCACCTGGAGCGACACATGTCACTAAATATTTTGCACGGCGGGATTGCAATGTCCGCCGAATGCTCGGAAGAATTGAACGACACTGCTCGGATTCTGTTCGATCTAATGACTCGTCACATGGATCGAGGAGCTAAACTCAGCGACGGGATCAAGGTCAACTTTGGATGGACAGAGCTTCGAGTTGCCAGCGTCAACGGCGTCTACGTGTTTCAAGAACCGGACTTCGACAGCGATCCCGAGAATGAGTATCGAGATAACCTAGATTTCAGTCTGTCTGGGTATCAGCGACAAAAATTGCTAACCGATACATTAGGCATCGGACGATGGCAACCCGCTCGATTTTCCGATACGGTCATTGCTGAGCAAGGTGTGTTAGCAGCGTCGAGAGTTGTCGCAAAGCATGTCGCGGATCAAGACAAAAGGTCGAGTTGGCTTATTTGCCTTGAATCCACGGCAAGGGGAAAACAGGAGATCTCGATCGATCGGCTGAAGACTTCATTTGAACAGATCCCAGTGTGGCATCTGTACGATATCCGCCCCGGGCTTTTCGATGCACTTGCCTTACCCGTGGGATACCAAGTGCTGTTCGAGGACAACCGCATTTTGCAAGTAGTTAGCGATGATGGAAAACACTGGAGTTTGTAGGCTGCATCATTTTCCTTTCCTTGTAGATGTGGCACACCCAATTGTGGTCGCAGTCGTTCCCAGATTCGGAATGATTATCAAGAAGCCACCCGTCCCTGCCCATGCCTTCCCATGGCAGGTCGTCAGATTTGCCACGGGCAGTTGCCCATCACCGAAATGAGAATTATGTAACAGCGATTGCGTTGGGGAGGTGGGCAAAAATGCTGGTGCGGATAAGAAGATGACTCGCCTTTGGGTTTGCAGGGCTGGAAAGTCCTCGAACGATCTTTGACAACTCGTTGTGGCGCACCAAATTGTGGACGCATTCGTTGCCGATTTCGGAGTGCATGGAT
>CAZKIQ010000102.1:0-14529 GCA_964552815.1 uncultured Alcaligenaceae bacterium
GGTGGTGGGGTGGTGGGGTGGTGGGGTGGTGGGGTGGTGGGGTGGTGGGGTGGTGGGGTGGTGAGGTGGTTCCAATCTGACCGTCAGGTCGGAATCGAGCTTCCGGCGGCAACCCGTGGCGACGCGATGCAAACCTGGTAAAGCAAGTTCAACGTCTCACGCGCGACCCATCAATCCAGGAGTCCGTTGATGAAACCTCTCTCGCTCAGTTGGATCCTTTCCTTCCTCGCGCTGGCGGTCTCGCTGACCGAGGCTCGGGCGGAAGATCATCCCGATCGGGTCGTCCACCCGGACGTGCCCCAGGGAAAGGTGACGTCCGGCAAGTTTGCGGACAGCAAGATCTACCCGGGGACGACGCGCGAGTTCAGCGTCTACGTGCCGGACCAGTACAAGCCCGAGGAACCGGCCGCGCTGATGGTGTTCATGGACGGCAACGGGTACGCCAACCCCAAGGGCGGCTTCCGCGTCCCGGTGGTGTTCGACAACCTCATCCACCGGAAGGCGATGCCCGTCACGATCGCCGTGTTCGTGAATCCCGGAACGATCCCGGCCACGATGCCAGGGGCGGCCGGCCGCAGCACCCGGTCGTTCGAGTACGACACCCCGGACGACCGCTACGCGAAGTTTCTCATCGACGAGTTCCTGCCGGTAGCCCTCAAGGGGCTGAACGTGTCGAAGGATCCCACGAAGCGAGCCGTGTGCGGCATCTCGTCGGGCGGCATCTGCGCGTTCACGGTCGCGTGGGAGAAGCCGGAACAATTCGGCCTCGTGCTCAGCCACATCGGCAGCTTCACCAACATCCGCGGCGGTTGGGCGTACCCGGGCCTCGTGCGAAAGACCAAGGACAAGCCGAAGCCCATCAAGGTGTACCTACAGGACGGCAAAGACGACCTCAACAACCTGCACGGCAACTGGCCGCTCAGCAACCAGGACCTCGCGATGGCCCTGCAGTTCGCGGGGTACAAGTACAAACTCGAAATGACCGACGGCGGCCACAGCGGCAAGTGGGGCGGCGAGATGCTGCCGGACGCACTCCGCTGGCTCTGGAACGAGAAAGCAGAGAGCACGAAGCTCCCTCACACCGAAACCAAACCGGAGTGGAAGCCGCACCCGGATGCCGTCGCGCAGGAAAACGTGCCCAAGGGCACGGTGGTGCAGATGCCCGCGTTCGAATCGAAGATCTTCCCGAACACGACCCGCGACTGGTCGATCTACGTGCCGGCCCAGTACAAGGCCGACAGACCCGCTGCGCTGATGGTGTTCCAGGACGGCGAGGGCATGAAGAGCGAGAAGGGCCGCTGGCGGGTGCCGATCGTCTTCGACAACCTGATCGCGAAGGGGGATATGCCGCCGACCATCGCGGTCTTCATCAACCCCGGGCACGATAAGGACAAGCCGCGTGTGAAGGGAAAACACTCCAACCGCGGCTTCGAGTACGACAGCCTCGGCGACCGCTACGCCCGCTTCCTGATCGAGGAGATCATTCCCGAGGTCCGGAAGAAGTACGCGATCTCCAACGACCCCGAGATGCACGCCATCGGCGGTTCCAGTTCCGGCGCGATCTGTGCCTTCACCGCCGCGTGGGAGCGGCCCGACGTGTTCCGCAAGGTCTATTCGAGCGTGGGCAGCTTCACGAACCTGCGGGGCGGGAACGTGTACCCTTCCCTGGTTCGTAAGACGGAACCCAAGCCGATCCGCGTGTACATGGCCGACACCAGCGGCGACGTCGATAACGCCTTCGGGAGCTGGCCGTGGGCGAATCAGCAGATGGCATCCGCGTTGAAGTACATGGGTTACGACGTCCGCTTCGACTGGGCCGAGGGCTACGCCCACAACTCCGAGTTCGGCGGCTCGAAGTTCCCCGACGCCATGAAGTGGCTCTGGCGGAAGGACAAGTTCACCCCCGTCCTCGACACCCGCGGCGACCTCGGCGGCGACCTCACGCTCCTCAACCTGTTGATCCGCGATCAATCGTGGGAGGTGGTCGCCAAGGACCTCGGCTTCGCGGACGGGTTGTGCACCGACAAGGCCGGCAACCTCTACTTCTGCGACATGAAAGCCCCGTCGGTCGTCCGCATCGGCACGGACGGCAAGCGCACGGAGGTCTGCAAGGAGGCCGTGAGCGGCTTGAAATTCAGCCCGGACGAATCCGTCCTGTACGGCTGCCAGGGGGCGAAGAGCCGCGTCATCGCGATCAACCCCGACAGCGGGGAAGTGAAAGTCGTCGCGGAGGGCGTCAAACCCAACGACCTCGCGGTGACGAAGGACGGTTTCATCCTCATCACAGAAACCGCAGCAAAGCAGGTGACTCGGATCGATCCGAAGACCGGCGAGGTGAAGGTCGTGGACACGGGCATCAACAAGCCGAACGGTATCGCCTTGTCGAACGACGGCGGCACACTGGCCGTTTCCGACTACGGCGGAACGCACACGTGGACGTTCCGTGTCAACAAGGGTGGCATCCTCGACGCCAAGATGCCGATGATGCCGATGCGTCTGCCGATCGACCCCAAGGGGGAGTTCAAGTTTCACGAGCCGCCGCCGTACATTCAGAACTCCCAGGGGGACGGAATGGCCGTCGACAAGGCCGGGCGGTTCTACGTCACGAGCAAAGTGGGGGTGCAAATCTTCGACCCGACCGGCCGCCCGTGCGGCGTGCTGCCCAAGGTGGACGCCGATCAGCCGCTAACCTCTTGTGTCGTCGGCGGCCCGGACCACAGCACTCTCTACATCGCCCACGGCAAGACGATTTACAGCCGGAAGTTGACGGTCCAGAAGCCGAAGTAGCGATTGTGCGAGTCGACCGAGCGCGGGGGAGGGGCGTGACCGTTTCGCATTTCCAGGGTGCCGCCCCAGCCCCGAACTTCGGACTGCTTCCCCGACGCCGCCCGCGAGTTGGCACTGCGTTTGCTTTGCGAATCGCGTTTGCTCCGATTTCTTCCCGGTTATTCCCCATGCGCGTTTTCCATTGCGACCACTGCCGACAACTCGTGTTCTTCGAGAACGTCTTCTGCGTGAAATGCAACCATTCCCTGGCATATGTGCCGGATCTGGGAGTTGTCGGCTCGCTCGAACCGATCGGAGATGGTTTGTACACCTCGCCATTGAAGCGGGCCGCGGGGCGGAAGTACCGGATGTGCCAAAACTTCACGGAGCACAACGTCTGTAACTGGGCCGTGCGGGCGGAAGATGAGCATCCCCTGTGCGAATCCTGCCGGCTGACCCGCGTGATTCCGGACCTGTCAAAACCGGGTCACAAGGAATCCTGGTACAAGCTCGAGGTGGCGAAACGCCGACTTGTTTACACCCTGCTCAACCTCAAACTGCCGGTCTTGAACCGCATCGACGACCCGGAACGCGGGCTCGCCTTCGAGTTCCTCGCCGACCCGGAACCAGAGGAAGGAAAGGAACCCCTGCCGGTTCTGACGGGCCACGCCAACGGCGTCATCACCATCAACGTTGCGGAAGCGGACGACGCCGAGCGTGAGAAGCGGCGGTTGCAACTCCACGAACCGTACCGCACCGTCCTCGGCCACTTCCGCCACGAGGTCGGCCACTACTACTGGGACCGCCTCATCGCCAACTCCCCGCATCTCGAGGCCTTCCGCGCCATTTTCGGCGACGAGCGGGCCGACTACGGCGAGTCCCTGCAGAAGCACTACAACAACGGGCCACCGCCTGACTGGCAGGATCGCTGCGTCTCCGCCTACTCGACCGCCCACCCGTGGGAAGACTGGGCCGAGACCTGGGCCCACTACCTCCACATGGTCGACACCCTCGAAACCGGGGCCGCGTGCGGCGTCTCCCTCCGCCCACCTCGCAAGGGGGAACCGACCGTCCGAACCGTCCCGGACCCGCTCGACGACCAACCGGAACCCTTCGAGGATCTGATCGAGAGCTGGCTCGCGCTGACGTACATGCTCAACAACTTGAACCGCGGCCTGGGTCTGCCCGACGGCTATCCGTTTGTGCTATCAGTTCCCGCGATTGCGAAGCTCAAGTTCGTGCACGAAGTCATCGCAGGGTGACGGGAGAGGTGTGACGGTTACGCCACCGTCGCCGTTTCCGGTGCCGCCTGGGCTGCGAGAAGGGCGGCGTACTTCCCGTCCCGGGCCAGCAATTCCTCGTGCGAGCCCACCTCCAGGATGTTTCCCCGCTCCAGAACCACGATCCGATCCGCCCGTCGAAGCGTGCTCAGCCGGTGGGCGATCGCGATCGTCGTCCGCCCCTTGATCAGCGTCTCCAGCGCCGCCTGGATTTGACGCTCCGTCTCGGTATCCACCGACGATGTCGCCTCGTCGAGGATCAGTATCCGCGGGTCGATCAGGAGAGCCCGGGCGATCGAGATCCGCTGGCGTTCCCCGCCGGAAAGGGACTGGCCCCGCTCGCCGACGAGGGAGTCGTACCCGTCGGGAAGGCGGAGGATAAACTCGTGAGCTCGAGCGGCCCGGGCGGCGGCGATGATCTCGTCGCGGGTGGCACCCGGTTTCCCGTATGCGATGTTCTCCGCAACGGTGCCGTAGAACAGAAACGGATCCTGGAGGACGATCCCAATGTTTTGACGGTACGCTGCCACCGGGAAGGAGCGAATGTCGGTCCCGTCCGCGAGGATGGCCCCGTCGGCGACGTCGAAGAATCGGCACACGAGGTTGACGAGCGTCGATTTCCCGGCCCCGCTGTGACCCACGAGACCGACCATTTCCCCGGGCTGGATCGTCAGATCGAGGCCGTGCAGCACTTCTCGGGGGCCGTACTTGAAGCGGACGCCCCGTAGCTCGACCTTCCCCTCGAGTCGGCCGGGCTCGATCGGTTTCTTCGGTTCCGGCACACTCGCTGTCTTGTCGAGGATCTCGAAGACGCGGTTGGCGGCGGCGGCGGCCCGCTGCACATTCGAGAAAATCCGCACCATCGAGTCCGAGCGGGCGTAGAACCGCGTGATGTACGCGAGGAACGCCGTCAGAATCCCGACCGTGATGAGGCCGTTGTACACCCGCCACGCCGCGAACGCCCAGACCACCAGCAGCCCGATCGCCGTCAGGAACGTGACGACATTCCCGAAGAACGCCCAGGTCACGTTATTGCGGTCGTTCGCCACCAGCACCCGGGCGTTCGCCCCCCGAAATCGCTCGACTTCCCGCGATTCCTGGGCAAACGCCTTGACCACCCGCACCCCCGGGATCGTGTCCGCGAGGACGCTGACCATGTCCGCCCACGCCACGCTGGCCGTCTGATAGCCGCGCAGGAACCGCTTCCGGGCCCAGTGCGTCAGCAACACGATGATCGGGAAAGGGGTTAGCGTCGCGATCGCGAGATAGGGGTCGATCCAGAACAGAATCATCGCCGTCATCGAGATCATGAGCAGATCGTTCGCGAAATCAACGAGGTGCGTCGCGAGAAAGGTGCAAAGCCGGTCGGAGTCGGAACCGACGCGGGAAATCAGATCCCCGGTGCGTTTCCCCCCGAAATACTCGACGGACAGCGTCTGGAGGTGCGAGTACGTTCGCATCCGGAGGTCGGCGGCGACCCGCTCGCTGACCCAAGCGGACGCAAACCCTCGGGCCCAGTCGAGCAGCCAGGCCAGGACCGCGGCAGCGAACAACCCGGCGAGGTAGCCGTAAACCCACTCGAATGGGACGGATTTCCCCTCCTGCCGGGGAATCAAAACATCGTCGAGAAGCGGTTTCGTGAGGTACGGCGGCACAAGTCCAGCGGCGTTGCTGGCGAGCGTCAGGAGAAAAACCAGAACGATCATCCCAAGCCGAGGCTTCGCAAACGCCAGCACCCGCAGCAGAGAGGAAACCGTCTTCCGCTCCCGGGATGGATCGCAGGCCGGGCAGCGGTCCGCATCCGGGGGAACGGTCCCGCCACACTGGGGGCACACGGAGGCGGTGGCCGGGATTCCGGTGACTGCCACCTCCCATTTCTGGGCAAAACCCCGGGCCGCCAGGAGTTTCCCGACGGTGAATTTCCAGTGGCCCAGCCGCCGTTCCGCGGAAACGACCTCCAGCGTTCCGACCCCACCCTGCTCGTGGACGCGAACCGTCGCCTCCGGCCCGATCGGCCAGGCACCCCGCAATTCCCCGGATGTTTCGAATCCGAGCAGCCGGCGATCCGTCAGAACCAGCAATTCCTGGGAATAGCGAAGATTCGCATCGAGATCGGTCTCGAACCAGGCGGAGACGGCTTCCCCCGGTTCCAGGCGGTCCTCAACATGGGGCTTCCAGCGAGCGGAGAGGTCGACGTCGGGCACGGGCATTTCCAGCAGAAACGGGCGGGTCGTCGGGGAATTCTACACAACTCCCCCAGAATTCCCCACACTTGACCCTCTTGGTGAGGGCAACTCGTGGCCCTCCGCCGTCCTGGTTGTAAAATGCAGGCTGGGCTGTCGCCCTGGCCCGGACCGATCCCCTCGAACTGCCTATGCCCCCCGCAGCCAGTGCATTCCTGGTCGCCCGTCGTGAGGACGGCTTCGGAGATGTTTACCCTCTCCAGGATGGGCACCTCTACACCATCGGCCGCTCGCCCGACAGCCGGATCGTCCTCAAGGACGACCTTTGCAGCCGACGGCACGCCGAGGTCTACCGCGACGTGGATGGCTGGGTCCTCCGCGATCTGGGAAGCTTGAACGGATCGCAAATCAACGACCGGGTCGCGCGTGGGGACACGCACCTCAAGCCGAGCGACGCGATCAAGTTCGGCCGGACCGTTTTCGTGTTCGTGGAGATCCTTGACCAGCTTCCCCCGATCCCGGCCAAGGGGAAGGGCGCATCGCACGGAGACGGGCTCGAAATCGTCCGACGACTCGGGCGGACCAAGTACATCCCCCCTGCCCCAGGTGCGAGCCCCGATTCCTCGCAGACGCTTCCGGCCCCGCCGACCCAGCGGATGGTTCCGCGAATCTCGGCCTCGGAAGCCTTGCCGGTGCTCTACCGACTCGCCCTCGATTCCGCGGAAACCCAGACCGTCACGGAACTCGCGGAACTCGTCGTCGATGCGATCATCCTCGCCACCCCGGCAGAGGTCGTCGCGGTTCTCGCACTCAAGGAGGGGAAGGAACTCGAGCCGGTCGTCTACCGCACCCGCTCCGCCACGACCCCGCCGACGTACCACAAGGTTTCCCAGTTCGTGAGCCGGGAGGTGCTCTCCTCGAAACAGGCCGTCCTCGCGGAAGATGTCGACATCGATCGGCACCTCAAGAACCGCGAAAGCCTGGCGGACATGCACGTCGCCAGCCTGATCTGCGCCCCGGTCCTGTACGACGGGCAAATCCTCGGATTGCTCCACCTCTACTGCACCGTCACCAGCGTCCGCCTGAACCAGGACGATCTCGAATTCGCGATGGCGGCGGCCCACCAACTCGCCCACGTCTGGCACGGACTCCGCAGACAGCAAGGGCTTTCCGTCGAGAACGCGGCCCTCCGCGACCAACTCCGCGTCGAGACGGAACTCGTCGGCGGAAGCCCGGCGTTGCGGCACATCGAGGAACAGATCGGCCGCGTCGCCGGGACCAAGGCCACCGTCCTCATCCGCGGCGAAAGCGGCGTCGGCAAGGAACTCGTTGCCCGGGCCATCCACTACAGCAGCCCGCGGAAAGAGTCTCCGTTCGTGTGCCTCAACTGCGCCGCACTGACGGAAACCCTGCTCGAATCCGAGTTGTTCGGCCACGAAAAAGGCGCGTTTACCGGTGCCACCGAGCGGATGATCGGAAAGTTCGAGGCCGCCGATCAGGGAACGATTTTCCTCGACGAGATCGGGGAAATGGCCCCCAACACCCAGGCGAAGCTTCTCCGCGTTCTCGAAGGTCAGCCCTTCGAGCGGGTCGGCGGCAACACCCCGATCAAGGTCGATGTCCGCGTCGTCGCCGCCACCAACCGCCCACTCGAAGAAGGCGTCCGGGCCGGCACATTCCGCAAGGACCTCTACTTCCGACTCCAGGTCGTGCAGATCGACGTCCCCTCGCTCCGCGAGCGGGCTGACGACGTGCCGCTGATCGCCGAGCATTTCTTCAAGCGATTCGTGCGGGAAACCGGGCGTAAATTGAAGGGATTCACTTCCGCTGCAGTGAAAAAGATGCAGGGCTACCACTGGCCCGGCAACGTCCGCGAATTGCGGAACGTCGTGGAGCGGGCCGTCGCCCTCGGCTCCGGCCCGATGATCGAGGAGAGTGACATCTGGCTGTCACCGCTCGAAGCCGGCCCCGGTTCGGATCTGGTGTCCGGCGAATATCGTCCGCTTTCCCTCGAGGAACTCGAGCGCGAGCACATCGCCGCCACGCTGGAACACACCGACTGGAACAAATCCCAGGCCGCCGGCATCCTCGGCATCGAGCGGTCGACCCTCGATCGCAAGATCAAAGCCTACGACCTGAAGAAGTAGCAACCTCAGCTTCTCGACCTTTTCCAGAACCGCCAGGGAGCGTTTCCCGCCGACGGTTCCTCCGCTCGCACCTCGGCCGCGAACGACCGTGGGACGGATGCTTCCGCTTTCCGTCGCCGCTTCCCGCCGTCGTTGCTTCCCTTGCTGCCCGACAGGGAAACCGCGATCGCCACGACCACACCGATCGCCAGCAGCACCAGCACGATCAACCGGATGATCTTCATCCAGCTCCACGGGCGGTAACCGGTCACCCGGCCCGTCCGGCCGTTGATCAGGATCTGGAATGTCTTCTCGTGGTAGCGGTAAACCGCGATCCAGACCGGCAGCAGCAGGTGCTTGAACGTGATTCCCGTGTACCGGGTCCGCTTGCTGTCGATCCGCTGGTGATCGCCGCCGATGTCCGAGCGGATCAGGCTGTCGATCACCGGTTCCATCCGGTTCTTTGCCTCGCCGAGCCCCTCTTTGAGGCCGATGGCGTAGCGTTCCGTCTTGAAGCCGCTCAGGAAGCTGGGGTTGAAGCCTTCCAGTTTTTCGAGTTCCCACGGTGGCAGGTCGTCGATCAGATCCTGGGGTATGCTCCTGGACGCGGGGACCAAGACGTCGTCGAAGAAGTGGTCGACCCGGCCGGAAACGTAGTACCAGTGCGTTCGCGTGACCGTCCGGGACTTCTGCACGGATTTTCCGTCGGAATCGGTTTCGGTGTAGTACTCGGTCTCCGTGTAGTCGTCGCCGCGTTGTCCTTCGTAGTTCGTGAAGGTCATCGAGTCGTAGGTCCAGTGCGGCAGGTAGACGCCGGACAGCTGCCCGAGATTCGCGACTTTCTTGAGTTCCGTCGGCGCGAACCACAACCCGTGCAGCCACTTGTCGAAATGGTCCCGTGCCTTCCGCAACTCCACGGCGAACGGGAGGAGCGACTCGGGCTGGATCATTCCGTGGGCGGCCTCGGGCTTGCTCTCGAGGTGCGTGCCGCAGAATGGGCACTTTTCCGTGGCGACCTTGTCCTCGAGCAGCACGACCGCCCCGCAGCCGGTGCACTTGGTTTCTGTTGATCGGCCCGGAATCGCGACACCCTTGGATTCTTCCTTCGCCAGGAATTCCAGGTAATCGCGTTCGACAACCTCGGCGGCGTCGGATTGATCGATCTTTTCCTCGTACCCGCAATAGGGACACTTCAGCCCGGCCACGGAGGGGTCAAAATCGAGCTTGGCACCGCACGAAGGGCAAGGAAACTTCCGCCCCGCTGGCGGTGCCTTGGAGACCATCGGAGCCTTCGGACCTTCCGGAACCGGCGGCGGGCCAGCGCTGGGAATCGGCACCCCCGGAATCGGGGGCGGACCAGATCCAGGCAACGGCGGCGGGTTCGACATTGAAGGTCTCACACAATGTCACAAAGCCGCGAAGAAGACGAGATCAGATTCTGGGTTCTGATCTTGGCGACCTGGCGGCTTTGCGTGAGCTTCGGAAAGTTACACCGGGGGCAGCGGCGGGGGCACGGCGGCGAACGCAGACGCGAGTTCCCCCACGGTGCCAGCGGCGGCCCAGTTGGCCATGCCGGCCCGCCACACCAGCGTGTCCCGCGTCAACTGACCCGTCCGGGCCATTTCCCCAAGCCGGGCCAGATCGAACGGCCCTGCCTGGGCTCCGTTGATGGCCGCGAAGAACGTCACCGCGGTCGGCAACGGCGGAGGCATCGCACCCGCGGCCGGGGCAGCCTGGGGTTGAAGAGCGTTCGCCATCGTGTTCGCGACAGCCATTCCCGCCCCGAGACCCGCCCCGACGCCCGCGATTCCCCCGGGATTCTGGGCCGCATCGCGGATCGCCTCCGCACTCTGGAACTTCGCGTACTGGTCGAGGTTCCCCAGCACGCTCATCTGCGTCCGCTTGTCGAGGGCCGCCTCCACTTCCGGCGGCAGGGAAATGTTCTCGATGTAGAACTGCGTCAGCGAGATGCCCATCTTCTGGATTTCCGGCGAAATCCGCTCAAGCGCGAGCTTCCCGCACCGCTCGTAGTTGCCGGCGAGGTCGAGCACCGGGATCTTCGCCGACCCGACGACATCGACGAACCGCGAGACGATCACGTTGCGGAACTGGGCCGAGATTTCGTACGCCTCGAAGCTCGGGTCGGTCGCGACGAGTTCCTTCAGGAACGTGGCCGGGTCCGTCACCTTGAAGGCGTAGCTGCCGAACGCCCGGACGCGGACGGGGCCGAACTCTGGGTCGCGGACCATGAACGGGTTCTGGGTGCCCCACTTCTGGTCGGTCCACTGCCGGGTGGAGATGAAGTACACCTCCGCCTTGAACGGCGACTCGAAGCCGTACTTCCACCCGAGAATGGTGGAAAGGATCGGCATGTTCTTCGTGTCGAGCGTGTACGTCCCCGGCGTCTTCACGTCGGCGAGTTGGCCCTCCCGCACGAACGCGGCGGCCTGGCCCTCGCGGACGATGAGCTTCGCCCCGTTCTTGATCTCGTTCTTGTACCGGGTGAACCGGTGGGCGAGGATTTCGTTTTGCGAGGGTTCCGTCCACTCGATGATGTCAATGAATTCGCCGGTGATCCGATCCCAGAGCCCCATCGCGAAATCCCCTGCGTGTGAAGCGAAAGGTTGTCCCGGCATTCTGTTCCCCACCGCCCGTCGCGGCAAGCAAAATGGCGGTTGCAGGGGATTCGCCGGGTTCGAGCGGAAATTTGCCTGAGGCGGTTCGGAAAGAAACTCGCTACCGGGCGCGGGCAGGGCTGACGGGTTGCGTCGCTCGCAACTTGCGGGCATCGTAGACGTACCACTTTCCGTTCGTGACCGGTTCCAGTTGGGGAAAATTCCGCCGGGTCACGATGTAATCCAGGATCGGATCCTCCGCGATTTTCCGGAGATCGCGTTCCGTCGGTTCCGGATCGGAGAGCTTCCCCCCGAAAATGACCTGCGAATCCGAGAGGTACTCGGCATTCGACAGATCCTGGTCCTGCCGCAACTCGTCGATCGTCAGGCGGGCGGTGCGATCGGCCCGGCGGGCCGATTCCTTCGCGGTTAGTGGGGAGAACATCACCCCGCAAACCTGGCCCTGGTGGAAATACGCCTTCGCCCCGACCTGATACCACAGTTCCCAGATCGAAAGTCCGACCCCGTGATACCAAAAGACCGTCGGTCGGCGACCCGTACGGGCCCGATCTTCTCGGACAATGTTGCCCACGAATCGCAGATCGTTCTCCAGCGGCACCGTTCGCGGGCGCAGTGAGGGAGCCTCGCCAATCGTCACCAAGGTCGCCTCGATGCCGATCGCCGCCAGAAGCGACCCCAAGGCGAGAGTCCGGGGTCGGTTCCGGATCAGGTCGAGAATGGCGACCAAAATCAGCCCAGTGAGCAAAATCCGCGTGATGATTCCGACGAGTCGCAGGGTGACGGTGAAAATCTTGACCCAGTCCAGATCCCGTCCCATCGTGCGGAAGTTCTCCGGGGCGTGGAGGAGGACGAGGGTGTTCCAGACCAGGAAAATCACAATCTCCGCCGTGACCGCGGCTTTCCAGGCCCAGCCGGGCGTGAGCGGTTGCGGATCCACCCCGCGAAATGCGACGGCGACGAGTGGGAAAATTCCGATCGCGAACGCTGTCCGCATCGGGTCCGGGAGGTGGAGTTCGAACGAGGCCAGAATCAGAAGGGTGGTGGCAAACTGCATCAGCGGTCCGCGGTGCCAGCTGGCGGCTGCGATCCCGAGCAGTGCCGGGATCCAGAGCATCTGCCAGACCCAGACCGCTCGGTATCCTTGCCCCTGAAACAGGAGGGCATAGGGGAGTTCCGCCGCCGCGACGGTCGAAAGCAACCCGAGCAAACCAACCGCAAAGACGCTGGCGAAGAACGTCGAAGGGACTGGCCGATCGCGGAGAACGAATGCAGCAAGGAGGGACGTCGCACCGCCACAGCAGAGTTTGATCCAGTCGAGGGGATACCAGGTGCCGGGGAAATTGTACCCGGTCATCCGGTAGACGAGATGCTTCCACTCGGGGTCCATCTTGCCGAACAGGGAGAACCCCCACGGCTCGTGGGCGACCACCACCGTGAGCCCGAACACGCCGAGGCCGGCGATGAGGAACCCAGGAACCCAGCCGAGATGACGCAGAATCGCGGCCCCGACTGCCATCACCGCGGGTCCGAACGCCATCAGGGGATGCAACGCCAGGGCCGCGAACAGACACGCTCCGGAGGTTAGCCAGCGGTCCCGAAGAGAAAAGGCGAGCCCCAAGAGGCCGAATCCGCACGCCGTCAGCCGGGGGGTCAGGAACGGCTCGGGCATCGTGAAGATCAGCCGACCGCCGTAATGTTGGGGAATGAGCACCATCGCAATCGCACCCGCCGCCGCGATCGCCGGGTCGGAAAAAAGTTCCCGGTTCAACCGGACCGCCCCAAAGGCGAAAATCGTGATCGACAGGAAGTAACCGACTGCAAACGCGATCGGGAGCCCGACGAGTTTCGCGAACGGGGCGATGAGGTACGAAAAGGCCGAGTAGTTGTCTTGCGACCCGTACTGGAAGAAGAGGTCGTCCTGGAGTGCCCCATCCTCGATGCGGTTGAGGACCTGCCCGCCGTAGAGTGCCGCGTCGTGGATAAAGCCGTCGTAGGGAACGAAAAGGCTGGAAATCAGGACCGCCACGCAGGTCAGCAGGCCCGGTCGCTCACCGAGAAGTTCGAGGGCGAGCCGGAAACGCTCGATGAGAGCCACAGGAGGTCCACCACTTCCGACATCGGGGGTACCATCAGCGTAGGCTGTCGATTCCAACGGGCAAGGCGGATCGGTCAGGCGAGCAGACTTCCCGGGCGATCCGTTCCGATCGCGGAGGTGCGAATTCTGCGGATTCCCCGACTTTCCCAGGTTCTCCGCCCGGCAATCTGGCGAATTGCTGAGGGATGTTCAAGCTGTGCCGGTGGTAGCGTCGCGGGCTGCAGGAAGCGGATGCACCGGGGCCGGAATCGCGTTGTGTGGGGAAAATCCGAACGTACTCTGGAGTCGCAGAGGAAAGTAGCCGGGCTGTAGCCCGCGACATCCCCCGGAGATCGACACCCATGCGACTGTTTCCCACACCCCCAGTGACCCTGGCGCTGGCGCTCGCCGGCCTCGCGGTCACCTCCAGCCCTGCCTCGGCCGGCTGGAACAACGTTTTCCAGGTCTGCTGCAACGACTGCAACCGGCCCCGCGTCAGCTACTACGCCGCCCCGGCACCGGCCCAGTCGTGCGCCCCTTCCCAGAAGGTCGAGTACCAGCAACGCAGCTACTACGAGCCGATCACGGTCATGAAGCCGGAAAAATACCTCGAACCGGTCCAGGTTCGCTCCAAGAGCTACTACTGGGAACCGGTGACGTCGTACTCCTACAGCTGCTACGTCGACCCGTGCACCGGGTGCCGATCGCAGGTCGCCACGCCGCGGACCTCCTACCGCCTCCAGGAGCAGTGCAACACGAGCATGCGATACGTCGAGCGGACGCGGATGGTTCCGGTCCAGTCGCAACGGCTGGTGACGGAAACGGTGCCGGTGGTGACCTACTACTACCCGCCGACGCGGAGCTACTCCTCGCCGATCGAGTCCGCCCCGGCCCCGGTTGCCCCGGCGGCTCCGCGAGTGGACGAACTTCGCACACCCCCGTCGATCGCTCCGGAAGGGAACTCGAACATTCCCTCCCAGAACCTGCCGACGCAATCGCTGCCTCGCTCGATGCCGGCCCCGGCCCGGCCGCTCGGGAAGGTCAACGCTCACACGACCTCCCGGCTGACCACCGCCGGAGTCCGGGGTGAGGTGGTGCAAAACGACCAGATCACTCCCCGGCCCGCCGCGAAGCTCGTCTTCGTCAACGCCACCAACCTCGAGAATCGCGAGTACGTCACCGCCGATTCCTTCGGGAACTTCGATGTCACCCTGACCGCCGGCGACTGGTACGTCTACCTCGGCAACGGCGAAGGGAAGGCGACGTTCCACAAGAAGATCACCGTCGGCGAGGAATCCCGCGACTTCAAGGTCGTCAGCCGCTGAGGCTGGTCGAATTTCGCCAGAATTGGAAACGTCACAGAACCCGGGGGAGTTTCCCCGGGTTCTGTTTTTTCGCCACCTTTCTATTCAGTACTTTCCACGATTCTGGGTCCGATCATGCCGCGGTTGCGTGGGAATCGTC
>CAZKIQ010000103.1:0-14507 GCA_964552815.1 uncultured Alcaligenaceae bacterium
CGCCGTCATCGAGAACGAGTTCGGCGAGGTCGGCGTCGACCAGGACCTGGTCATCAACGCCGAGGAAGAGATCTTCGAGATGAACAACGGGTGCATCTGCTGCACCGTCCGCGGCGACCTGATCCGCATCCTCGGCAACCTGATGAAGCGGCGGGACAAGTTCGACTACATCCTGGTCGAGACGACCGGCATGGCCGACCCCGGTCCCGTCGCCCAGACGTTCTTCGTCGACGACGAGATCAAGGCCAAGACCGCCCTGGACGGGCTCGTCACCCTGGTCGACGCCAGACACGTCCACCAGCACTGGGACACCAACGAGGTTCAGGAACAGATCGCGTTCGCCGACGTGATCCTGCTGAACAAGACCGACCTGGTGACCCCGGACGAGCTGGACGCCCTGGAGCGGCGGATCCGGGCAATGAACGCGGCCGCCAAGGTGTACCGGACCCGGAACAGCGTCGTCGAGATGGACCGCATTCTCAACGTGGGCGGGTTCGACCTCGACCGGGCGCTCGTCACCGACCCTCAGTTCCTCGAACCCGAGTACCCGTTCGAGTGGGGCGGCGTGTTCCACCTGGCCGCCGGCGAATACCAGTTCGTCTGCGGCGACGGTCCGGACCCGACGATGAACGTGGTGCTGTTGCCGACCACCACGACGGGAAACGAAGGGCGAGCCGCAGTCGAAGAGCAAGCGGTTCTGGCATTCAGTGGAGACGTATCCCCTGTCGAACCCGGCCAACCGATCGGAGTCGGGCCGACACTCCATCAGTTGCAACTACCCGAGGGAGCCGAAAAGTCATTCCCGATCCGGGTCACGGAGCCGCGATTCTACGCCCTGTTCACCGAGCACGGGCCGGACGAGTTCGGGGCGAAGCTGATCGGCGAGGCCGGCGAGGTGACCCCAAGCGGCACACACCACTACAAGCCGGACCACGAGCACGACGACGAAGTGAGCTCGGTCGGGATCACGCTTCCGGGCGACCTGAGCGAGAAAAAGTTGAACGCCTGGCTGAGCCGGCTGCTGCAAGAGAAGGGGACGGACATCTTCCGAATGAAGGGCGTCCTCAGCATCAAGGGGGACCCGAAGCGGTTCGTGTTCCAGGGCGTCCACATGCTGTTCGACGGCAAGCCGGACCGGCCGTGGAAGCCGGGCGAAGCCCGCGGGAACAAGCTGATCTTCATCGGCCGCAACCTCGACCGGGCGGAACTGACGGAGGGTTTCCAGGCATGTTTGGTTTAACCCGCAAATCGTCGCACGTGAAGCCGGCCTGGGAAGGTCGCGTCCCCGATCACGTCATCGGACTGAGCTGGTCGGCGGACGGTCATCACCTGGCGGCCGCCGCGAGTACGGGATCGGTCACGATCTTCGAGGCGAAGGCCGGGAGGCCGTGCCAGTCGCTCGCTGGGCACGCGAACGGTACGCTCGCCGTCGCGTGGTCGCCGACCGGGACCAGCCTCGCGACGGCCGGCAAGGACGGCCGGGTCCGCCTCTGGGACACGGCCGGCCGTCAGACCGCGTGCCTCGAAGCGACCCGCGGCTGGGTCGAACACCTGTCCTGGCATCCGGACGGCACGAAGTTGTCCGCGTCGGCCGGGCGGACGGTCCACGTCTGGGGTGCCGCGGGCGAACACCTCCTCGACCTGACCGACCACCCGAGCACCGTGGCCGATCTGGCCTGGAAGCCGGGCACCGAAACCCTCGCCGCGCTGGTCTACGGCGGCGTCATGCTCTGGACCGTGCCACGCGCGGGGGCACCCTCGTTCCGCCTGTTCCCGTGGAAGGGGTCGCCGCTCCGGATGGCCTGGTCCCCGGACGGGACGATGCTCGCCCACGGGAACCAGGACGCGACGGTCCACTTCTGGTACGCGGCGACGGCCGAGGAACTGCAGATGTCCGGGTACGTCACCAAGGTCCGGGAACTGAGCTGGGATTCGACCAGCCGGTTTCTCGCGACCGGGGGCGGGCCGGTCGTGTGCGTCTGGAACTGCGGCGGCGAGGGGCCGCAAGGTTCGACCCCGACCATGCTCGCGGCGCACCACCCGAACTCGACCCTGACGGACGTCGCGTACCAACACGCCGGCCCGCTTCTGGCGTCGGCGGCAACCGACGGCCGTCTGTGCGTGTGGCGTCCCCGAGACCAACAACTACTCTTCGCGGCGGCCGGCGACGGCTCCGCGACGACGCGGATCGCCTGGTCGCCGGACGACAAACAGGTCGCCGTCGGTTTCGAGTCGGGCGACGTTTCGGTCTTCACGGTTTCCTGAAAGGTTCCCATGCGTGCGTCGTTCGCCGTGCTGTTCCTGGGGGCGGTCGGGTGCTCGCCCGCACCGACCCCACCCGCCAAGCCCAAGGTCGTGGCCACGTTCAGCGTGCTCGGCGACTTCGTCCGCGAGGTGGCCGGCGACGAGGTCGAACTCGTCACCCTGGTCGGGCCGGACGGGGACGCCCACACCTTCGACCCCACGCCACAGGATGTCGCGGCCGTCGGCGGGGCGACGGTCGTGTTCGAGAACGGGGCGAAGTTCGAGAGCGGGTGGTTCGACAAGGCGTACACCGCATCGGGGTCGAAGGCTGTGCGGGTCGTGACGAGCGACGGGCTGAAGCTGATCGAGGGGGATTGCGACCACACGCACACCGACGCCGAACCGGGCCACGTGCACGAGGACGACCCGCACGTCTGGCACGACGTCGGCAACGCCATCCACATGGTCGGCAAGGTCCGGGACGGGTTGGTCGCCGCCGACCCCGCGAACGCGGCCGTGTACCGGGCCAACGCCGACGCCTACCTCGGGAAGTTGAAGGACCTCGACGCGTGGGTCGTCGCCGCAATCGGGACGCTGCCGAAGGACCGGCGAAAGCTGGTGACGGGGCACGACACGTTCGGGTACTTCGCGAAGCGGTACGGGTTCACCGTCGCCGGGAGCGTGCTGCCGTCGTTCAGCACGGAGGCCGCGGACCCGAGTGCGGCCGCGTTCGCCGAACTGGTCGCCAAGGTGAAGGCCGAGAAGGTGCCGGCGATCTTCTGCGAAACCTCGCACAACACGAAACTCGTCGAGCGACTCGCGACCGCGGCCGGGGTCAAGGTGGCCCCGCCGCTCTACACCGACGCCCTGGGTCCGCCGGACTCGCCGGGCGGGACGTACCTGAAGATGATGCGGTCGAACGTCACCACCATCGTGGGTGCCCTCCAACCGTGACCGGCTTCCACACCCACCCCGACCCGCCGTTCCCCTACGGCGGTCGCCGCCACGCGCACCCGGACCTGTTCGCGGCCGCCCTCGCCGTTGATTCCCTCACGGTCGGGTACCCGGGAACCGCGAGTCCGGCCGTTCGCGGCGTGTCGTTTGACATCCCGGAAGGGATCGTCGCCGCCCTGGTCGGCCCGAACGGGGCGGGAAAGAGCACCCTGTTGAAGACGGCGGCCGGCTTGCTTACGCCCGGTTCCGGCTCGGTGCGGCTGTTCGGACTGCGGCCGGGCGGGTGCCACCACCGGACAGCCTACCTGCCCCAGCGGGGAGAGATTGACTGGGCGTTCCCAGTGACTGTCGAGCGGTTCGTGCTCGCCGGCCGTTATGTTCACCTGGGCTGGTTGAAGTGGCCGCGTCGGCCGGACCGGGCCATCGTCCGCCGGGTGCTCGACCGGCTCGGGATCGTGCACCTCGCCGATCGTCCAGTGTCGGCCCTCTCCGGCGGGCAGCAACAACGCGCGCTAGTGGCCCGAGCCCTGGCCCAAGGAGCCGACCTTCTGCTACTTGATGAACCGTTGAACAATCTCGACGCCGAGACGCGTCTCGATCTGCTGGGGCTGTTCACCGAACTGCGATCCGCAGGGAAGACCCTTGTCATCGCGACTCACGACTTCGACCGTCCGGAGGAATCCTTCGACGTGGTCGTCCGCCTCCGAGGTGGGTGCCGGGAACCGGAAGCGGTGCCGAGATGAGTTGGCTTCTGGACCCTCTCGCCCTGCCCTTCATGCAGACTGCCCTGGCTGCCGCCGTCCTGGTCGGGGTCGGTTGCTCGCTTCTGGGCGTGTATGTCGTCCACCGGCGGATGGCGTTCGTCGGCGATGCCCTGGCCCACACCACACTTCCCGGCGTCGCGGTCGCCTACCTGTCGGGCGTGAGCCTGTCCCTCGGCGCGACGGCGGCCGGCGTCCTGACGGCGGTTCTCATCGGCTGGGTCGGGCGACGGCAGCAGGTCCGGGAAGACACGGCGATCGGCGTGGTGTTCACCGGCATGTTTGCCTTCGGCGTCGTGATTCTCAGCCGCTCCGGGACGACCCGGAACCTGACCGACATCTTGCTCGGGAACGTACTCGCGGTCACGCCCGCCGACCTGTGGGTGATCGGCGGGGTGACGGCCCTCGTGGTGGCCGTGCTCGTCGCGATCCACAAGGAACTGGAACTCACGTCCTACGACCCGACGCACGCGGCCACGGTCGGGCTGAACCCGGACCGGTTGCGACTGGTCTTGCTCGTGTTGCTCGCCTTGACCGTTGTGACGGCCATCCAGGTCATCGGCCTGATCCTGACGACGGCCCTCCTCGTCACCCCGGCGGCGACGGCATCGCTGGTGACGACCCGGTTGCCGCGAACGATGGGTGTGTCGGCGACGGTTGCCGTCCTTTCGGCCGTGACGGGACTGCTCATTTCCTTCCACCTTCGCGTCCCGGCAGGGGCCGCCATCGTCCTCGTCTCGGCGGCGGCATTCGCACTGGCCGCCTCACTTCGGCGGATCCAACGATCCGTGAATACCCGGTTCGGTTCGCGCGTGTGAGCCCGACTCCGAGATCGCGCCCTCGAAACTTCATGTTGAGAATTCCGGCGAATTCGCTTGCAACCGGATCATCGACAGATATAACACAGTTATAAAAGGTTTTACTACGATATCCTTCAGGCGTGAGCCATTCCCCCGTCCAGGAGGCGTCATGAGTCGCCGTCGAGTCGGTTTCACACTCATCGAGTTGCTGGTGGTGATTGCCATCATCGCAGTTCTGATTGGATTGCTGCTGCCAGCTGTCCAGAAGATTCGAGATGCCGCAGCGCGGATGTCGAGTCAGAACAACCTCAAACAGATCGGGCTCGCCACGCACAACTTCTTGGGGGCGAACCACTCGTACCCTCTGACGGACTACTACCCGCGGGACAAGAACCCCGACGGCACCTGGACCTCGGTCGATCCCAACATTCACGTCATCAGCAGCGGCTGGGCGGTCATTCTGCCCTACCTGGAACAAGACAACGTGGCCCGACGGTACAACCCGAAGATCCACCCGTTCGACACCGCTGAACTGCGGGACGGGTGGACGAACAAGATGGTCTCGGACACGCCGTTGAAAACATTCGTGGCTCCGAACGACCCGCCGCCCACCGCCGTGCCGTATCCCGGCTGGTCGAGTTACTACTGGTGTGCCGGCAACCGCAAGTTTCTTGGGGTTGGCCAGCCGAACACTGACGCAAGCGGCTTCACGTATTCCGACGGCGTCATTGTCCCCGGCAAGGCGCGGGTGCGGGTATCGTTCGCGTCCATCACGGATGGCACCTCGAACACCATCCTGGCCGGAGAGGGGCACCACACGTTGAAGGGCTATACGTTCACCTCGGGTCCGAACACCGGCTTGCCGAGGACCGGTGACACGACCTGGAACTACGGCCACGTCTACTTCAGCTTCCAGCACATTGAAGCACCAATGAACACCGTTCAAGTGGCCACCTGGACCTACGACCCCGCCCGGACTGGGGAGGACGGCAAGTACTCGTTCCGGAGTGCCAATGTCGGCGGAGTGAATTTCGTCTTCGCCGATGGTTCGGTCAAGTTTCTCCGAGAGTCGATTGAAATGGACACCTACAGGGCACTCGGCAGTCGAGCGGGCGGAGAGGTCGTCGGTGACTACTAACCGGAGCGAATCGTGACTCGATGGATCTTGCTCGCGCTGGCGGTCGTGGGACCGGGGTGTGGCTCCTCCACCCCGACTCCGGGCGACCCCGCCAGAAAAGTGACCTGGACGGAATACCAGTCGATGGACGCGGAGCAAAAGGATGACCCGTACGTCGTCGACAACCTGGACGACGAGGCCAAGGCCAAGGTCGCCGAATCCCAGCGGAAGAAACGACGGTAGCTGCACCACACCCCACACGGAGTTCGCACTGATGATTCCCGCTGTCACCTGGGACGCGCCCGCGGCGTCCCACTTCCTGAGCCGGACGAGTTTCGGCGGCACGCCGCAGCACGCGGAAGCCCTCGCCGCCCGATCCCTCGCCGATGTCGTCGCGCTGACAATTGAAGAGGCCCGACACGCGCCGGCACCCGCCAAGCCAGGCTGGGTGAAGGAGCCCTGGGTCAACACCGAACGGGTCTACCCGGAAACGACCAAAGAGCAGCGGATGGAGAACCACCGCATGACCGGGGTTCGCCAGACCGGCGAGCGGAACCAGTTACGCTGCTGGTGGCTGAACGAGATGATCCACACGGCGTCGCCGTTCCGCGAGGTGATGACGCTGTTCTGGCACGGGCACTTCACGACCGAAACCCGCCGGATGTTCGTCGCCCAACCGCTCTACACGCAGAACGCGATCCTGCGGGCGCACGGCCTCGGCAACTTCCGGACCCTGCTCGAAGCCGTGACTCTCGATGCCGCGATGATGATGTACCTCAACATGGAGGACAGCGACGCGGCGAAGCCGAACGAGAACTTCGCCAGGGAACTCCTGGAACTCTTCACCCTCGGCATCGGCAACTACGGCGAGAAGGACATCAAGGAGATCGCCCGCGCCCTCACCGGGTGGACACTTGACGCACCGCCGGGCACCCCGAAACGGCCGGTTGTCGCCGACGCCGGGCGGTCGTTCAGCCGCGACGGCTTGGTGGCGACGTTCGTCAAGGACAAGCACGACGGCGGCGTGAAGACCATCCTCGGCAAGACCGGGCGATTCGGGCTCAAGGAGGTTCTCGACCTCGTCGCCGCCCACCCCGCTACGGGCAAGTTCGTGAGCGGCAAGCTCATTGCCTCCTTCGGTGTGGTCGACCCGCGAAACGCGTTGCGGGATCGAATGGCAGCCGCGTTCACCAAGACGGAGGGCGATCTCGCGGCGACGGTCGCCGTCCTGCTCAATTCGCCCGAATTCTTCTCCGCCGACAGTCGTGGGACACTCATCAAGTCGCCGGTTCACCTCCTGGTCGGATCGTGCCGACTGCTGAATCTCGAAGTCACCCCGACGCCCATGTTGGCCCAGGTGACGGCGGCGATGGGTCAGGAACTTTTCAACCCGCCTAACGTCAAAGGTTGGCCCGGCGGCAGGGACTGGATCAGCGCCGGGACCTTGGCCGTACGGTACCACCTGCCCGAGGCCCTGTTCGACGGGAAGGAACCAGCGGGGTTCGAGCCGATCGCGACGCTCGACCGCAACTTCCCGCTCCCGGCCGATCCCGCCGATCGGCGGGAACGCCTCAAGCGCCTCCAGGAGTTCGACGCGAAGCGGCGGGAAGAGCGGAAGAAGGACGGGATCCGGGTCACGTTCGACGCGGCCAAGGCGGTCGGCGGGTCGGTCCCGGAATCGACCGAGAAACTCGTCGATACCTTGCTCGCTCGCCTCCTGGTGGTGGCCCCGCGGCCGGACACCCGGACGGCCTTGGTCGATGCCGCCAACGCGGTCGACGGCCCGGCCGAGCGGGTCAAGCTCGTCTGTCGGCTCATCCTCACGACCCCCGAATTCCAACTCGCTTAACCCGGAGACTCCCATGCTTCCGCAGATTGACCGCCGTCGTTTCCTCGGTGTCGGTGCCGCCACCGCGACCCTCCCGGCATTTCTCGCCCAGACGGGTCGAGCCCTCGCCGCCGACAAGTCTTCGGCCGACCGGGACCGCGTCCTGGTCGTCGTTCAACTCGCCGGCGGGAACGACGGGCTGAACACGTTGGTCCCCTTCCGCGACGACGCCTACGCCAAGGCCCGACCGAAGCTGGCCGTCCCGGCGACCAAGGTCTTGAAGCTGTCCGACGACCTCGGCCTCCACCCGGAAGCCGGCGACCTCCGCAAACTGTACGACGCCGGGTCGCTCGCGGTCGTGACCAACGTCGGCTACCCGAACCCGAACCGGTCCCACTTCCGGGCCACGGAAATCTGGGAAACGGCCGTCCCCGAGAAGGACATCCGGACCGGGTGGGTCGGCCGGTTCTTCGACGCCGAGTGTGCGGGCTCGCCGTCGCCGATGCTCGGCCTCCAACTCGGCGAGAAGCCGGCCCAGGTGTTCGCCCATGCGAAACCGCGGGCCGTGACCCTCACCAACCCGAGTTTGTTCATCTGGGACACCGGTCCCGTCGGCAAGGCGATGGACCGGCTCAACGCGGTGACGGAGACACCCAACCCGCAACTGGACTTCCTTCAGCGGACCGGGAACGAAACGCTGACGCTGTCTCGCAAAATTCGGGACGCGCTGAAGGACACCAGGACCTCGACCGAGTACGCCCCGTTCAACTTCTCGCAGTCGCTCAAGGTCGTCGCCCAGATGATCGTGGCCGACGTGCCGACCCGGGTCTACTACGTCACGCTCGGCGGGTTCGACACCCACGCCAACCAGGCCAACCGGCACGGGGCACTGCTCCAGGAACTCAGCCAGGGGCTCGGCAGTTTCGTCGCCGACCTGAAGGCGCTCGGTCACCTCGACCGGACCCTGGTGATGACGTTCAGCGAGTTCGGCCGTCGCGTTGCCGAGAACGAGCAACAGGGGACCGACCACGGCACGGCCGGGCCGATGTTCCTGACCGGGGGCGGGATCAAGGCGGGCATCCACGGCGGGGCACCGAATCTGACAGATCTCGACGCGGGCGATCTGAAGTTCGGCACGGACTTCCGGACGGTCTACGCCGCCGTCCTCAAGTCGTGGCTGCGCGCCGACCCGAAGGCGGTCCTCGGTTCGGACTTCAAGCCGGTCCCGTTGTTCGGTTGATCTCGGGGACGCCTGCCATGACAGCCCTGACGACGAAGCGGCAACCCCCGGCGCAACTGGTGTTCTGCCAGGGGTGCTGCTGCGGCCGGACCGACCGCGGCCGGCCGGAACTTCCGGTCGAGCGGCTCAAGGATATCTGGAAGACCGAGAAGTTGAACCGCACGGTTCAACTCACGGTCTCCGGGTGCCTCGGGCCGTGCGACCTCACCAACGTCACCCTGGTGCTGACCCGGGACGGGTCGACGTGGCTCGGCGGTTTGGCCGGCGCCGCCGACTACGATGCCCTCATCGACTGGGCGCGGGCGTGTCACGCCGCCGGCGAGGCCCTCCCGCTCCCGGATCACTTCGACGGGAACCGGTTCGAGCGGTTCGCGGCCGCGGAGGTGCCGGCATGACCGCCGACCGCTCGCGGGCCGCCCTCCGCCGCCGGGCGACGGGGTTGCTCGACCAGCAATTGTGGTGCTGGGGTCGCGACATCGTCCGGCCGGACGGAAACATTTTGCTCGACCTGGGCATGCGTCGCCACCGGCCGGCTGACAGCACACGTGAAAGAAGCCTGTACACCGGGCGGGTCGCCGGCAACGCCGAGGTGTGGTTGTGGGGGTTCGGCCTGCTCTACTGCACCCCGGATCGGGGCGGCGTCTTCCTCCGCCGGTACGGGTTCGACCCACTTTTCGTGGAGCGTCCACCAGAGCACCCCGTGTTCCGCCCCGCCGACATCGGGCCCGTCACCCGACCCTCGACCGCATCGGGGCGCCGGAACATCGTCGCGCTCGTCCGGGCCGCCGCCGAATGGATGGGCAGTTACGAGCACTGGATCGCCGAGAACTTCGGCATCGCTTACCGCGAAGCCGCCCTCGCCGCCCGCGACCGGCCACCCGTGGTTCCGGCCCGTGACATGGCCCGCGAGTGGGAATCTGTCGCGAAGAAGGCGAACCGACTGTCGGCCGCCCCGACCCCCGCGACAGGTCCCTGGGCGGCCGTTTTCGGCCTGCTACGCCCGGCTCCCGACCCTCGTCTTCCCGCCCGCCCGTGGGTTGATACTCACGCTTCATCCCGGTTTGGACTTCGACCGTCATGACGACTTCGCCCAGCACGGCTCCACGTGAAAACCGACTTCCCGTCACCGTGCTGTCGGGCTTCCTCGGGGCCGGGAAGACGACGCTGCTCAATCACGTTCTGTCGAACCGCGACGGGCTGAAGGTGGCCGTCATCGTCAACGACATGTCCGAAGTGAACGTCGACGCGGCCCTCGTCAAGACGGGGGATGCGACCCTGTCCCGGACCGACGAGAAGCTGATCGAGATGCAGAACGGGTGCATCTGTTGCACCCTTCGCGAAGACCTGCTCACGGAGGTCGCAGGTCTGGCCAGGGACGGCCGCTTCGACTACTTGCTCATCGAATCGACCGGAATCTCCGAGCCGCTGCCGGTCGCCGAGACGTTTACGTTCGAGGACGAGTCCGGGAAGTCGCTGTCGGACCTCGCCCGTCAAGGCCAACCTGCAACGAGTTCGCTGTATGGTCGACGGCGAGGTTCGCCGCGTTTGGGTTTCGACGGCGGCCATCCGAAACGGCCTTCTGATCAAGCCGGTGAAGGTCGCACCTTCTCGAAAATCGCGATCGAATCGCCAGTGGGAAAGTGTGACTTTTCCCAGTTGACAGACGGTATGGATAAAGTAAAACCTGGGATACTGAGATTCGATCTCATTATGTCTCGGGCACAATCCGCCCCTGCAGTCACGCTTGTGGCCGCTCGTTGTAGTCACAACCTCAATGCTGTGCTCCGTTCCGGGATGCGGCCTGCCGCTCACCTTCCGTACGCACCCTGACTGGCCCCTCGGTGTCAATCGTTCCGGAGGTGTCTCATGGTCCGCGTTCGACGGTCGGCGTTCACGCTGATCGAGTTGCTGGTGGTGATCGCGATCATCGCCGTGCTGATCGGGATGTTGCTCCCGGCGGTGCAAAAGGTGCGGGAGGCGGCGGCCCGCACCCAGAGCCTCAACAACCTCAAGCAGATCGGGCTCGCCACCCACATGTTCCACGACGCGAAGCAACGCTTCCCGTCGGCGAACTACTCGGCCGCCGGCGATGCCAGTTACGCCTCGCTTTACAGCGCGTTCACGGACATCCTGCCGTACGTGGAACAGGAGGCGATCCGATCCCGGTGGCAACAGGCGAAGTCGTCGTCGGACAACACCGACGCGAACGGGGTCGCCGGGGGGAGCCCGAACAACCTCGAGTTGTCGACGACCAAGATCAAGACGTTCCTCGCGCCGGGGATGCCCGTCCCGTCGCCCGATCCCGGCACCGGGTACGCAAGCTACGGGTTCTGTGCGGGGAACCGGGCCTGGGAATCCGGTTCGCTGACCGGGACTTCGCCATCGGTGTACACGCCCTACGACGGCCTCGTGATCCCCGCCGCCAACGGGTTCGTGAAAATGGAGGCGGTGACGGATGGAACCTCGAACACGATCCTCGCCGGGGAAATGCACTGGATCATCACGGGACTGTACTACTCGTCCGGCCCCCTCGCCGGGCAACCCCGATCCGGCTACACCGCCTGGGCAACTGGTCACGCATTCATGTCCTGGGGTTCGACCTGCACCCGGATGAATGTGACCGCCGATCCGCCAGACATCGCTCAGGCGAGTACGTTCCCCTGGACGAATCCCGCAACCCCGTCGCACCGCTGGGCGGAACGGGCCTGGTACTCGTTCAAGAGCGTCCACACCGGCGGCGTGCATTTCCTCTTCGGCGACGGATCGGCCCGCTTCCTGCGAGAGTCGATCGACGGCCCGGCGACCTGGCACGGGGCTCCAACCGCCACGATGCCCACCGGCTACACCCCGCACGGGAACCTGAGCGGCAGCACGTTCAAGGCCCTCGGCAGTCGCGCCGGCGGCGAAGTCGTGAACCTCGACTAACCCGGAGACGCCGATGCCTCGCGCTGCAGTGGCCGGGGTGATCCTTGTGGGACTATTGACCGGGTGCGGTTCGTCCGCCCCGGTCGGCGACCCCTCCAAGAAGATCACCTGGGCCGAATACCAGAAGATGCCGCCCGAAGACCAGGGCGATCCCTACGTCCTGCTCAACCTGGACGACGACGCCCGGACGAAGTTCAACGAGAAGATTCAAAAGTCCAAGAAGCGATAGTTCCGACACCCAACACCGACGAGGTTCTGTATGCAACGGTTCCTGCTCTCCGCCGCGGTCGTCATCGCGGTTGTCACCTCCGCCACGGCCCACATGGTCTATGTCGTTCCCGCCGCGGACGGCAAGGAAGTCGCCATCACCGTGGTGTTCAGCGACAACCTGGAGGCCGACGAGAAGGTTGACATTGCCAAGGTCGGCGGACTCAAACTCACCGGACGATACGGCACCGGGATGGAGAACGAGATCGCCCTGACCGCCGAGAAGCACGCCCTGAAAGGCAAAATGAAGGGGATTCAGCCACAGGTCGCCTACGGTTCCGTCGATTACGGCGTGGTCGCCAAGGGGGACGCCAAGCCGGCCCTCTTGAAGTACCACCCGAAGGCCGTGCTCGCCGGGACGGACGAGAAGTCGGCGACGATCGGCAAGGCGTCGATCGAGATTGTCCCCGTCGTCGAAGGCGGAAAGGTTGCGTTTCGGGTGCTGGTGTCCGGCAAGCCGGTGCCCGACGTGGAGGTGTCGATCGTGACCCCGGACGGCAAGAAGGAGAAGGTGAAAGCCGACAAGGACGGTCGCACCCCGGCGTATGAGGCCAAGGGCCGGTACGCCGCATATGCGAAGTATTCCGAGTCAACCGCCGGCGTAGCGGGCGGGAAGAAGTACGAGGAAATCCGCCACTACGCGACTCTGGTATTCGACTCCGGCAAGTGAACACCTCGTCCCCAACCGATCAAGGAGATATTGTGCGCTACGTTCTACTCAGCCTGTTGATTGCAGCGGCCCCGGTTCTGGCTCAGGACAACGCGAAGACTTACCCGCCGATTCCCACGGCTGCTTCCAGCCTCGGGGCGATCGAGTCTGAAGGCTACCTGTACGTGTACGGCGGGCATGCCGGGAAAACGCACAGCTACGATACCAAATCGGTGCTTGGCACGTTCCACCGGCTCAAACTCGACGGCGGGACGAAGTGGGAAGAACTCCCTGGCGGGCCGATCCTCCAGGGGATGAATCTCGCCGCTCACCGTGGGACGATGATCTACCGCGTCGGCGGTATGTCCCCGCGGAACGCCCCGGGCGAAAAGTCGGACAACGTCTCCCTCGCCGTGTCGGAGAAGTTTGACCCGAAGGTTGGCAAGTGGCAGCCGCTGCCGGACCTTCCCGCCGGCCGATCGTCGCACGACCTTGTTGTCGTGGGCGACAAACTCATCGCCGTCGGCGGCTGGCAGATGAACGGCAAGGACGGGAAACCCAAGTGGCACGACACCGCACTGTCACTGGACCTCGCAAAGCCTGAGGCGAAGTGGGAGTCGATCGCGCAACCGTTCCAGCGCCGCGCCCTGACCGCGGCCGTCCTGGGGGGCAAAGTGTACGTCTGCGGTGGTCTCACGGCCGAGGGCAAATCCGTTCGGAAGGTCGAGGTTCTCGACGTGGCGAGCGGGAAGTGGTCGAGTGGCCCGGACTTTCCCGGCGACGACCGCGTCGGGTTCTCGCCGGCCGCGACCGTTGCCGGTGAACGGATTATCCTGAGCACTTCCGACACCGGGGTCTATCGTCTCCTCGCGGACGGCAGTGCCTGGGGGAAGGTCTCAACGGCCGGAGGCAAACGGATGGTCCACCGGGTCGTTCCCCTTGGTAAAGATTCGGTGCTTCTCGTAGGCGGAGCCGGCGGGAAGGACGGCAACCATGCGGACCTCGAAGTCCTGAAGCTCGCCGTGAAGGGCGAGAAAGTTTCGACCCTGCCCTGAACGGTCGCGACGAATCAGTCAACGGCGAGCATTGCATCGCCCGCCGAGAGTGTCGGCGGGTCTTCTTCATTCCTGCAAGTCTGAGCCGTGCGATTCGTCATGCTCCTGATTTTCGATATCAAGACAAGTTTATCCCAGGTCGCCAACAGATTATTCGTCCCTTGGTTAACGCATCAGGCGGTTGCAGGCGTCGGAGCGAAGCGGAGCATGCCTGCAACTGTCGTGTTGAACGACAGCCGAAGCGTTCCGCGACCGGGACTGGCTATGGGGATTTCGTCCCGACGGGCACTTCCCGGCAGACTGAGATGGGCATTTTGTGACGGTCGACTTCTCCCGATCGGGCATTTTCACGCGGTCGGGCCGACGCCGTGTGGCCGATTCTCACTCCGTTTCCCGACACGGCGCAGCAGTCCCCGGGCCGGCCTGGCGGTCGGTTCGCGAACGATCACCGTATCGAACCATCTCATCGACTCACGAGCTATCGCACCCCGGTGCCCCGGTCGGCACCGTTGCCGGCTCGGCTTCGGCCCGTGCCAGCGGGCGGCCGTCCCAGGGTTCGCGGTGCAGTTCCCCCTCGCACTTCGGGCACCTTCGAGACTTCGTGAACTTCGCTGACCACTCCTCCCACCATGTCGGCCGATCGGGTCGGGTCGGCTCCGGTGGCGAG
>CAZKIQ010000104.1:0-14414 GCA_964552815.1 uncultured Alcaligenaceae bacterium
CTCTCCAGCGGCGGTGGCGGGCCGGGCGGAAAGAGCGTCGCCCTGACGATCAATGTCTCTGCGGAGGTGATCGCCCTCGGGATGCTTTTTACCCTCGCCATGGGCCGACTCGGCGGACTCGTCCCCGCCCTCTCGGCGATGCAACTCAAGATCCTCGATTCCCTGCGATGACCGGAGCGGTCACGAACTCGCCCGGGTCAGGCGGGCCCGGCAGGTGGGGCCGATCCGTTCGAGGGGAAGGATTTCGCTGGCGGCCTTCAACTCGGCGGCGGCCTTGGGCATGCCGTAGACGACGCAGGTGGCCTCGTTCTGGGCGATGGTGTGCCAGCCACGGGTGCGGAGCGTGAGCAGGCCTCGTGCGCCGTCGCGGAGCATTCCGGTGAGAAGGACGCCGACCCCGCCGTCGGGCCAGTTGGCGGCGGCGGATTCGAAGAAAATGTCGATGTTCGGGCGGAAAATGGCGGTCGCGGGTTCCGGCGAATAGGTGAATCTACGGTCCGGGTCGAGCAGGAGATGCTCGTCGCCGCCGGCGATGTAAACCCGGCCGGGCAGCGGTTCTTCCCCCCGGCTGGCCACCTTCGCCGAGAGCCCGGTCCGATCGCGGAGCCAGTCGGCGAGGCCAGCGGTGAAGTCGCTGCCAATGTGCTGCACGACGACAATCGCGGCCGGAAGCCCCGGCCCGATCGCCGAGAGCACCTGGGCCACCGCCTCCGGCCCACCGGTGGATGCACCGATCGCCAGCAGCGGGAACCCGGCCCGTGACTTCGCAATTCCCCCCGCTGGCACCGGCGGTTTCGCCAGGCGGGGAAGCATCATCACGCCGCCGGCCGGGGTCAGATTCGCGCGAGCCAGGTTCTGCCGGGCCAGTCGCTTGAGCAACGGCTCCGCACCGACGGGTTCCCCGGTTGGGCCAAACGTCGGTGTGCGAACCGCATCCAGCCCGCCGGCCCCGAGCGCCTCGTAGACCTTGCCGTGGTTGACACCCAGGCTCGCCGTCACGATCAGAATCGGGCACGGGTTCCGGGCCATGATCCGCCGGGTCGCCTCGGCCCCGTCCATGACGGGCATGACGAGATCCATCAGGATCAGGTCCGGTGGGTCGGTGGCAGCTTTCGACACCGCCTCCGACCCATCGACGGCTTCCCAGGCGATCGAGTAGACGGGAACGGACTGCACCACTTTCCGCAGCACCGCACGGGCCAGCGCCAGGTCGTTGACGATCGCGATACGCATGGAAACGATGACTCGGGAAGGGACCGCTGTCAGGATAGCAAGACGGTACCCGGTCCGGGAGGAAAAGCCTGCGAAGTTGGGCCATCGCGAACCCGGAGTCGGGGTAGCGTTTCGGGCAGGGGCGGTGGCGTGTCGAAAATTCCGCCGGGAAGTGCTGCCAATCAAAGCGGATTCGGAGAAACCTTCCCGAAATCTTCGCGAATCGACTACATTATCAGGACGGTTTCGAGCCCGCTTCCTCGTCGGGGTGGTGGAGTTGGAGACGACGGCACCGGACAAATTTGCTCGTGCCTGTGGCGCCCACGCGGCCGTCGATCTGCGGATCGAGCGCGTCGATGGTCTGGTGCTTGCCGAGGGTCAACTCGACTACCCGTTTGCAATCTTTGGCCGCGACGAGGCCTGCGAAATTACCCTCTCGGATCCGCACGTCAACCCGCGACACGCGATCCTGCAAGTCGTCGGGGGTCGAGTCCTTCTTGCCGACCTAGGTGGGAATCCGTTGGCGGTCGTCGGCCCCGCGGGTGGACCCGGATTCGCCTGGTTAACTCCGACGGCGGGGGCGAAGATCGGGCCCTACCACCTGTTCCTGCAGCACCCGATTTCCGTCGCGCCGGATCCCCTCGACCTCGGCTTCAACCCCTTCCAGCCCGCCCCGGAACTCGTGGCGCGGATGCCTCGGAGTGTGATCCGATTCCTCAACGGTCGCACCGCCCGGGCGGAGTGGCAGGTCAATCGGTTGCTAACCTTCGTGGGCCGGGCACCGGAGTGCAAGATCAGCCTGTCGACGGACGACATCGCGCCCTTCCACTGCTACCTCATGCTGACTCATGCGGGGCTCTGGGTCATCGACTTGCTCAGCCCCAGCGGGGTTCGCGTCAACGGAGAGCCGGTCCGGTTCGGGCGGCTGGCGGATGGGGATATCCTCGAAATCGGTCGGTTCCGGCTCGGATGCTGGTACCCGGATGGGGAACCGGTCGCACCGGGGACGGAGTTTCCGACGCCGGCCGGGCCGACCCGGTTGCGTGCCGGGGGAGCGGTTCCCGGAACGACACCGAATCCCCCCGTGCAACCGTCACTACCCCCGCCGCCAACCCCGGACCCGCTCGACCCGGATTTCCCCAGGCGGACCGCCCCGCGGGCTCCGATCCAGTACCCCCTCTCGGGCGTGCTCCCGGTCCTTCCCGATCGGGAACATCCGCCGCTGCACGACACGCTTCCGCTGGGTTTCCCGCGAACGACGGATGTTTCTGCGCTTATGGGAAGTGAGCCGGAACCGACGATCCCACCTCTCCCGGCCGCGTTCGCCCCCGGGCAGACAGACGGGGGAATCCAGTCGATGCTTCAGGCCTTGCAGATGTTCGGAGCGATCCCGCCCCAACACCACGCGGATGCGGAAGCGAAGATCGCCCAGCTGGAGCGTCTCAACCAGGAGTTGCAGCTCCTTCACGATCTGATGGCAGAAGCGTCGCTTCTTCCGACCCGGCCAGACCTGCCTGCCGACCCCGCCCAGCAGGCCGTCTACGACCGCGTCAAGGAAATCCAGGCCGAGCGGGCGGGCATCTGGGAGCGGCTCTTCGCGCTCGTCACTGGTCAGACCGGCTCCGAGTAGGGTTCCTTTCCGAGGTCCACCGCATGGGTCTGCATTTGCCTGTCATTCTGGGAAGCGTCCGATCCGATCGCATCGGAATCCGGGTGGCCCACTTCGTGATGCACGCCCTGCGAGAGCGTGGCCACCACGTCACGCTCGTCGACCCGGTCGAGTTCTCTTTCCCGCTTCTGGACCGGATGTACAAGGAGTACGCCCCCGGCCAGGCCCCACCGATGCTGGAGAAACTCGCGGAAATCGTCCGCCAGGCCGACGGCTACGTGGTCGTGTCGGGAGAGTACAACCACTCGATTCCGCCGGCGTTGTCCAACATTCTGGCCCACTTCCTGGAAGAGTACTACTTCAAGCCGTCCGCGATCGTCTCATACTCGGCAGGTCCCTTCGCGGGCGTCCGGGCGGCGATGCAACTCCGGATGATGCTCGCCGAGATGGGAATGTCGAGCATCCCGTCCCTCCTGCCGTTCCCGAAAGCTCAGGACATGCTCGACGAAACCGGGAAACCGACCGGCGATCGCCCGGGCAAGAGCGCGACCCGCTTCTTCGCGGAACTGGAGTGGTACGCGGAGGCCCTCAAGCACGCGAGGGCGAAGGGAACTCCGTACTGAGCCCCTTCTGCCACCGGAACCACGACGCATCCGAACCCGACAGGCTCTGGTACCCTCCGTGGTTGCAGACTAAAATGCACGGCGTAATCGCGTTGTCCCCGTAGCTCAGTGGATAGAGCAGGGCTTTCCTAAAGCCAAGGTCGCAGGTTCAAATCCCGCCGGGGGCACTGACGGAAGGCCGGAAACTGCAAGGGTTTCCGGCTTTTTCATTTCCCAGGCGATTATCAGAGCGACGCGAAACGCCACCTTACCGCCACCTTACGATTCCCGGCCGTAGATCGCCTCGACCTTCCCGGCCGTGTCCCGGTTCGCGTCTGCCACCCAGTGGGCGTAAACCCTCATCACCGTTTCGAGCCTGTCGCCCAGCCGACGAGCGACTTCCGCAGGGTCGACGCCAGCCGCCAGGAGCCGACTCGCGTGGGTGTGCCGGAGGGCGTGGAACTTCCGGTATGGAACGCCCGCCGCCTCCAGAAGCCCCGTCCAGTCCCGGCGAAGGAAGTTCGAGCACAAGAGGTAGGATCCGCCGGTGTCGGGGAATGCCGGCCCGGTCTTTCGATCCCCAATGAAGTCGGCCACGGCTACGGCAGCGAACTTCGGGAGGGACACCGTCCGCAACCCGGACTTCGACTTTGGCGGGTGGATCGTGAACCCGCCCCCCTTCCTCGGCTCAACCATCTTCGTGATCCGCACGGTGGGAGAGGATCCTCGCAGGTCGTCGAAGTCGTCGGGGTCGAGTGCAAACAACTCCCCCTCGCGGGCTCCGGTCGCGACGCCGAGGATCACGAGTGCGCCGAGCCGGTAATCGGCCGCGGTTGTGATGATGGACCTAATCTCTTCATCGGTGAAGACTTCGACGTCGGGCCGGATGACTTTCGGCTTCCGGGCGTTGCGGGTCGGGGCGGTGGGGATTTTCTGCTCTGTGACGGCGCACTCAAGGGCCGAAGCCAGGACCTCGGAAACCTTCTTGATGGTGCCAGGGGAAATCTCGTCGCGGGACATCTCGCCCCAGAGCTTTGTGACATGTGCGACGGTGAGCTTCCGAAGAGCGATGCCCCCGATTCGGGGCCTGAGGTGGATCCGGACCACGTTCTCGTATCGTGTCCAGGTGCTTGGCCTGACGTTCGGCCTGGCGACATCTTCGAGCCAGTGGGACAGGTGGTCGCCTACAGTTTCGCGTTTCGCGTCCGGCTGACGGCTCGCGGCTTCCGCGGCTCGTTTCCGGGCGACTGCGTCGGCCTGGGTCCGGGCCCGGCCCTCGGTGTACTGGACTGAGCCGTCGGGCTTGTGACCAGTGACGGCTCGCCAGATCCAGCAGCCCTTCGAGGAAGAGAAGAAGACGGCTCCGTCTCCGCGTGGCCGACGCTCGTTCCTGCGTGGCATATCACCCGCCCTTGCCGATCCACTTCCTCACGGATTCGATCGGCGACCCGGTGAGATCGGATATTTCCGGCGCCGTTTTACCCTCTTTGGCGAGCCGGACAACCTCATCCTTCCGCCGTCGGTGGTCTGCCATCTTGCACTTCTTCGAGCAGAACATCGACCGGGCCGTCCTGCGGTCTTCCCCGGTGCCGTGGATTTCGAAAAAGCCCCCGCAGTGAACGCACTTGCGATGCTGTCGCTTCCCACTGACAACGTCGGCGAATTGCAGCCACAACGCCGCACACAAGCTGTTCGGTTTGACGATGAAGACGGTCCGCCTGAGATCAAGGTCGAAGACGACCTGGGGGAAAACCCGGGCGTGCCCTTTCTCGCCGTTCAATCGCTCGTTGATGATCGCCTGGACGAGAAAAATCGCTGGGAGTGACACGTCGCCGACTTTGAAGAAGCCGGGTCGCGGCTCCGGGATCGGGAACTTGACCAGTCCAGCCGTTCGAATTTCTTCCGGAGAATCTGAGGTGGATCGAAACACCCACCTCCCCGGCCGGTCACCCTTCGGAGGGTGGGTGCACTGGATTACTTCGGCAAGACGCAAAAGTGATTCGGGCGTCTTCTCCTCAAGCTGATCGAACAGCCACGTCGCCCGCCTCATCGCTCGAATTTCACCTTGCCACGCGGACAGCGGCTCGCCGATGAGACCGAAAGGTGCAGCGTCTGGGTTGCCACTCTTCACCAGCTGCTCCGCGATCCCGAGAGGGCCGTGGGTGTCAGCGAATCGTTTGATCGCGTCGCGGCTTTCAGCGTCGACCGTCACGAACTCTCGAAACAGCGTGGGCGAATCCCGTAGCGGTGTGTACCGCCGAACATCGATTTCCCGGAATGGAACGAGAGCGTCGTTCACCAAATAGAACTCGTTTCCCTCCGCCTCAACCCATCGGTGGGGATTGGCCGGAACGGTCTGGACGAACTCGAAGAGGTTGGTTTCTGACATCGCTCACCGTGACTCAATTTGAGAATTTCGGTCACTCGACGGTAACAGGATGTTTTCGGTCTGTCAACGCCACAGGCACGTATTAGGATGCGTGTGGAGTTGAAACAAGCCACGCGAGGACGCCGCCGATGGGCACTGCAACCATGTCGAAGCGAGAAGAAATTTGCGCCGACGGGGCGCTCACACTCGAGGCCGCGATCGAGTTCACGGGGCTATCGCGGTCGACGCTGTATGAACTGATGGGCAGCGCCGACCTGCCTTACACGCGGGTGGGCGGGCGACGCCTCATCCCGAAGCGAGCCCTGGTTGAAATGCTGGCAAAGGGAATCGCGGGTGTGGCGGGCGAGTGACCGAAACGCAAAAGCCCTGGGGCGCAACCAGGGGCTTTCGTGGCATCCGCGGCATGGACGCCGGATAACTGAGGTACTCCAATGTTACGCCATCCGCCCGCTTGTGACAACGGAATGTCACCGCCGAAGCCGCTGCCGCACGGTGCTCGCGCACTCCACATTCTCGACGCGATCCGGGACGGCTCCGCGATTCCGTTGCCCGCCGCCGCCCGGGAACTGCGAACCACCGTCCGACAGCTGATGCGGATGCCGGGATTTGCGAGAGTTCGTTCCGGCAAAAACTGGTTCACGAGTCGCGCGGAGATTGGGCGTCTGACGGGAGGGCAGAAGTGACAGAGCCCTCCGATGTTTGGAAGGCGAACGCCCCGGCCCTGGCAACGTGGGCGATAGCTCATCTCGTCAACCGCGACGACCGGCACGGCGCGTACGGCGACAACGGGCCGTTCACTGCGCCCGCCGCCGGCCCGAAAGAAAACGCCCTGAACGTGGACGTGCTGGCCCGGCACTTCGCCGCCTCCGAACGCCGTGACATCGTCGGCGTTCACGCTCTCGGTGCAGACGGGTTCGGGAAGTGGGTCGGGTGGGACATCGACGCCCACGACGGCGACGAGAAGGCGGACCCCGCCGCGAACGAGAAGTACGCGAAGCTGCTGTACGCCAAGTTATGCGCCCTGTCGTTCCTACCGCTAGTGTATTCGTCGAACGGCAAGGGCGGCTTCCACGCCTGGGTCTTCTTCGACTCGCCGGCGCCGGGTCCGCTTCTGTACTCGTTCGCAAGATGGGCCGTCGCCGACGCTGCTGCCTTCGGCGTCTCTGTCGAGGCGAACCCGAAGCAGCCGTCACTCTCCGAGGACAGAAAGTACGGCAGCTGGCTTCGCGTCCCCGGCCGCCACCACAAACGGGAATTCTGGCCGGTCGCGTGGGACGCTGACGGATGGATGACCCCCGAGCAAACCGTCGAGTACATCCTCAACCTGGGCGGCTGCCCGTGGGAATTCATCCCCGAGGCCGCCTACCCCGAACCGGAGCCGGAGCCGCACCGCGAGCAGGCCCGTCGTGAATACAGCGATGGCGGGGAACCGCCGTGGGTTTACTACAACCGGACCGCCGACTTCGCCGCGATCTTGAAGGCCGACGGTGCGACCGTGGGCAAGACGAAGTCGGTGTCGAGGCCAGGGAAGGACGGTGGCGCGTCGGCCACGTTGGGGTTCAAGGTAGACCAGGAATCCGGCTGCCCGCTCCTCTTCAACTGGTCGCCGAACTGGTACGGCATCCCGGCCGGCAAGTTTTTGTCTGCGTTCGACTTCGAGGTCTACAAGCGGCACGGCAAGATCACAGCAGACACGAACCGGCTCACCATCGAGGCACTTCGGGATGAAGGGAAGATTCCGCCGGCACCGACCCGGAAGGCAAGCGCCCCGAAGGCCAACGGGGTTCACAAGACGCCCACAACGCCCGCCGCAACAATTGCCTCGCCTCCCGTGGACGAATCGCCTTTCGAGTTCACGGATATCGGGAACGGCCGCCGGCTCGTGGCCGAGTGCGGGAAGGACATTCGGTTCGCCGCCGACCAGCGCGTCTTCTTCGTTTGGGACGGCTGCCGCTGGAAGCCCGACCCCGACCAGGTCCACGTCGAGGCGCTGGCCAAGAAGATGCTACGGGGGTGGGCGGGAGCCGCGGCCGACCTCGTCGCGGTTGCGGCGAAGGACGCTGCCGCCACCGATGGGGAGGCCCAAGAGAAGGCGAAGGCTCGGCTCGGGAGGGCGAAGGCTGAGTTGTCGTTTGCCCTCAAGACGCAGGATCTGCGAGCACTTCGCCGAATGATTGCCGCCGCCCGGTCGGAACCCGCGGTGCTCGTCGGGAAATACAGCGAGGTTTTCGACCGCGACCCGTGGGCGTTCAACGCCGCGAACGGAACGATCGACCTGCGAAACGGCACCCTTCGTCCGCACTGCCGCGAAGACTACATCACGAAACTGTCGCCCGTCGGTTTTGACCCGAAGGCCAAGGCTCCCCGCTACCTTCGCTTCCTCAACGACACCTTCGCGGGCGATGCTGACCTCGTCGCGTACATCCGCGGGCTGGCTGGCGTGTGCATAACCGGCGACGTGTCTGAGCACATGCTGAACGTGTTCCACGGGTCCGGCTCGAACGGCAAAGGCACGTTGATCGAAACCGCGTGGTTCCCGGTTTTGGGAGAATACGCGGCGAAACTGCCCGACACCGTGCTGGTGAACGACGGGCGCGACCGGCACCCGACCGAGCGGGCCGAGCTCGCTGGCGTCCGGCTTGCGGTCGCATCCGAGACGGGCCAGACGGGCAAGCTCGATGAAGCACGGGTGAAGGAGTTGACCGGCGGGGACACCGTCACCGCACGGCGAATGCGACAAGACTTTTTTCAGTTCACCCCGACGCACAAGATGATCTTGTTGACGAACCACAAACCGCGAATTGTCGGCACCGATCACGGCATCTGGCGTCGCGTTCGCCTGATTCCTTTTGTCCAAAAGTTCTGGAAGGAAGCCGACCGCGACGCGAACCCCAATGCGCACTTCGACCCGAACACCAAGGCCGACCCGACGCTGGGCGAGTCGCTGAAGTCGGAAGCCGCTGGCATCTTGGCCGACATGGTTCGGCACGCCGTCGCCTTCTTCCAGAGTCGTGAACTGAGGCCGCCGAAATCCGTCTCCGACGCCACCGCAGCGTACCGGGAAGGCGAGGACACGATCGGGCAGTTCATGTCTGAGAGGGTGATTCCCGACCCCGCCAATCGGCTCGCTGCCGGAAGACTGTTCCAGGCATATAAGGCGTGGGCTGAATCTTTAGGCTTCAAGCCCGCTGGCTCACGGACGTTCGGCGAGTACGCCAAGAACGTTCTAGAACACGTCAAATCGAACGGAATTTATTACAAGGCAAGGGTTATCGTCGAATCCGAAGAACAATCTGATTTGGATGAGTGGAAGGGTGGAAGCCATTTTTACCATAAGCAGCTACCTGCGAGCGCGGATAGAGCCGCTTATACGGAAAAACCCTTCCACCCTTCCACAACCCTTCCGCAAGCGAACGTCAGAGAATGCGAAAAAGACGCACAATCCGGCGGGGAGTCACCACCTGGCAACCCGGGGACAAGTGGCAGATCGCGAGCCAAGAACTGAGATTCAGGAGCGTGGCAGCATGAAGACGCAACGAAACGCAAGAAAGAAGAGACGCAAGATTGTTGATTCGTACATGCTCGCCGACCTCCGTGCCGCCGCCGCCGTCGTCGCCGCGGTTCGCCGGTGCCGGTTGCGGATCGACGACGAGGTAGACCAGTTGTTCTTCCAAGCGTTCGAGAGAGCGAGGCGTTGACGATCGTTCACGGGTCCCTCTGTGAGAGTTTCACCCAGGACGCCATCGGGAACCGTCGTACAACAGTACAGAGTTAGTTTGTGACGAAGTTATACCCGATTCGCCGTTCCTGAAACGAGTGTGCTCCGGTTCAGGCGGGATCACGAAGGCGAGCCGAAATACTCAACCGCCCGAAGGACCCGCCGAGCATTTGCCCGCCAGATCGCACCAGCGGCCCGCTGTTGGGCGATTGTCGGTCCGGACGGTAGACGGGAGCTCCGGGGCGGGAAAACGCGACAGCGGGCACGCTAGACCGGTTTACGGGGAATTGAGATGACGCAAGAAATATCGAGGAACTCTCGGTTATTCGTACCACCGCCCAAACCACAGGTGTATTCGTGGTGGCGACCAACCCCCGCCGGCTGGGTGCTGCTGGGGCATGGTCCGCTCGAAACGATCCTGTCGATGAGCTCGGAAGGCGATTTGATTGTCGTCGCCAGCGAGGTTCCCCCGGGGGCACCTGCGGACATTCGCATTCGGGTTTTCTGATGGGTTGACCCATAGGCCCGGCCGATCGGTTCGGCGGGCGTGATAGTCGCGAGCCCGGCCCGGCGGGTGCGACGAGAAGTTCCGGGACGTGAGAGGTTCACCATGAGTCTGCTACAGGCCGTCCGCGAGCGATTCGCGGCGAAAGTTGTGAAGCCGGCCGCCACCTACGCGGAGCTTGTTCGCGATGCCGCCGCCGGCAAGTCGATCGACCCGACCCAGGCAGCGAAGGTGCTCGACGCCGCCGGCAAGGTGCCCGACGATTTCGAGCGGGACATCGCGACCGCGAGGCGGCGGATGGAACTGGTCGAAGCCGTCGGGCAGATCCCTACCGGCGAGCGGATGGTTCTCGACGGCCAGCTCGAGCTTGAGGCCGCGGCGACCGCCTTCGAGAGGGCGAAGAGCGAGCACGAGCGACTTGTCGCCACCTTGAGCCAGCAGATTGCCGACGGGCATGAGATGGTCCGGGCGGGAAAGCACGCCCGGCGAGAACTCGTTCGCACAGTCCCTGCCGACGATCCGCGGCACGCCCGAATTGAAGCCGCACAACGCCAAGTTGCGGAGGCGACCGCCAACGCCGCGGCCGCACGGCAAACCGTCAAGCGCGTGAAGGAGATCATCACGACGTACACGCAGTTCCCGAGCGACTACCCCGCCGGCTCGCTCGACACCGCGAAGGCCCGGCTGCCGGTTGTCGAGTCCGAATTGAAGCGCGCCGAAGAACAGGTTGCCGCCCGCGTCGCCGAGTCCGCCGCCGTGTTCGCCACGTTGTACGCCGAGTGATTCCATGAGAGGCACACCCCCGAGGTACGCCGACGCGACCACCCAGATATCCCGCGTTGACCAGGTCGTAGTTGATGGGCTCGCCGTTCGACCGTGGCCGAAGGCACCGGCTCGGCACGAGGCCGCGCACGGCGTCGCCGCGACGCTGTTGGGCATCCCATTTCGGTCGATCCTGTCGCGAGCCGACGGCAGCGGGACGTGCGACCTCGCCCTCACCACGGGCGGAACCAGCACGACCCCGACGGCGATGGTCGCACGCATGGCGGTTGTTGCGGCCGGCGTCGTCGGCGAGGCAGAGTACTCGGACCCCCTCGCGTTGTTTTCCGGTTCGCAGTTCGGCACGGACCGCGCCACGCTCGCCGCGATCCGGCGGATGTTCGACGAGATGCATCCGGGGATGCAGTACCGCGACCCGATCCAGCTGGCCCGCGTCGTGCTCTTGGCACACGAGAGTTGGCGGGCCGTCGATCTGGTCGCCCGCGCACTGGAGGCCAACGGGACGCTGACCGCTGAGGCGGTCGCCGGGCTCACCGCCACCGCCTACCGCCGGGCCGGGGTTCCCGCTGTGTTCCCTCGCCCCGAGTTTGTCGGTTTCTGCGAGCCGTGGGCGCCTGCCCCGGCGAAAGCGGACCCCGCTCCGGCCGATGCCGATGAGGTGATTGATCTGGTTCTGGCCCCGGCCCCGACCCATTGAGGAGTCGCTCCGATGCAGTTCTACGCCGCCGCCCCGCCCGGAACCCCGCTCTCCGGGCTGTCCCCGCTGACCCCAGGGCAGTTGTTCGGATCAGCAGCGCGACCGAGTCCGGCACCGCCAGTTCCGCCGCCGGCACCGACCGGAGTTGTCGAGTTGAGCGACGCCGCCGTTCGCCGCGCGAACGACCTCGTGACCGCCGCGGTCCGCGAGTGGGTGACGGCGACGCTCCCCGCGTTGGGCTGGTTCGAGGTCGGCCGCGCCACCGCGACGATGATGGCACACCCGGACGCGCAGCACGCGGTTCGGATTGTCCTGGCCGTCACGCACGCCACCGGCGGTTGTGCTCCCGACGCGGTGCGGGGGATCGTCGCCCAGGTCGGCTTCCCGACTCGGGCCGCGATGGTCGCCGCCGCCCTCGATTACGCTTGAGGTGATTCCCCGCGTCCGTGATAGGCATCGCCTATCCAGCGTTGCACCAGCATAGGATTGAGAGATGATCCCAGACACGCCACCGGCCACCGAGGCCCCGTTGCCCCCGGAAGTCGCCGCTGTGCTTGCCGACCCGAGCGACGAGGGGAACCGCCTGCGATTTGCAGCCTGGCTCCACACCAGCGGGCGGGGCGATCCGAGACCGCCGCTGCTTCTCGACGTGCCGTTCCTCAGCGTGCGGCACTTGTCCTTGCCGCAGGCGGTTCGCCGAGCGAAGTGATTCCCCGCGATGCTGGCATAGACGACACCTATCCAGCGGCTCAAAACGATAGGATTCTAAGATGAGCACGAACGAAGATGCGACCACGCCCGCCGGCGCGTTCGGCGTCCGCCTCGCCGACGCCGTGGTGCCCGACCCGTTGCCGCGCGAAGTGTTCCAGGTCGACGAGTTCGGGGACGAACCGCTCGTTCTGGTCATGCGTTGCCGCAAGACGGGTATGCCCCCGCAGATGCTCGCCGCCGAGGTCCGCGCCGCCCTGGAGTCTGCCGGGCTCATTCACGTCGACGTTCGCAGCGGGTTCCTGCACCTGTCCGCCGCGGGATGGGCCGCTGCCCTGCGATGCGTGACGTGCCCGGTTCCGCCCCCGAAGCCGCCAGAGTTTTTCTGCGAGTAGCTCCACACCCAAAGGATTTTACCGATGAGTTCCGTGATCTACGAAACGTTCGACTCCCGGTCAGTCAGCGTCGATTCCCGCTCGCCGGGCGGGTCGATGAAGTGGATCGGTCGCGCCGCCTCCGATGAAGAAATGCTCGTCCTCGCACTCGCGACGGCACCCCTCACGTTCCCGAACGTTACGAGCTTGATCCGCACCGACGTCTCGCTCGAACCGGAGGGCGGCGGCATCTGGAAGGTCACAGCGACCTACGGCATCCTCGAAGCCGAAGCGGGCAGCACCGAAGACCTACCCGCACAGGGCGGACCCGAGGGAAGCGAGCCCCCGCCGCAAGCCGAGCCGATCACGACGCAGGCCATCGGCGGCGAGTTCTCGTTCACGACGGCGGGCGGGACGCAGAGGGTTCAGCTCTCCGAAGAGACGATAGACTCCCGTGCGAAGAACGGGGCCGCCGCGCCGAACCACGCGAAATCGATCAACGTGACGAAGTCCGGGGTCGAGGGTGTCGACATCGTGGTCCCGAATTTCGAGTGGAGCGTCACGAGGATTTTCGCCGGCATCACCCTGAAGTATCTGCGGACGCTCACGGAATTGACCGGCACGATGAATGACGCCGTCTTCTACGGGTTCAAGGCCGGGGAACTGCTGTTCCTCGGGGCAGACGGTCAGTACCGCGGGCCGGACGGCGAGTCGAACGCGGAGCGGTGGGTCATCACCTTCAAGTTCTCCGCATCCTTCAACAACGACGATTACGAGTTCACCGACGACATCCCCGGCCCGGCCGACCCCGACAACCCCGCCGCCAACCCGCGAATGCGAAAGCGCGGCCACGATTATGCGTGGGCCATGATCGCCGAAACGGAAAACGGGGGCCGCGTCGTTCAACAGGCCGTTGCGGGCTACATCGAGCAGGTTTACAAACTGAAGGACTTCCGGCGTCTCGGCATCTGACGACCCCGCCCGCTGGCTCCACACCAGCGGGCGGGGCGATCCGAGACCGCCCCCGGCTTCCGGGCGAGAACGGCACCCGCATTCTACCAGAGGTGCCACCCATGCCGCCGGCCGATGAGTTCCTCCGATCCGTTGCCGGGTGGATCCGGTTGCTCGCCGGCCGGGCCGCTCGTCGCCACGGCATCGACCCCGACGACGCAGAGCAGGCGATCGCCGAGCAGGTGGTTCGCCGGCTGCACCGCTACAACCCCGCCAGGTCGAGGCCCTCGACCTTCGTGGCCCTCGTCGCCAGAGGGGTTGTAGCTCGTCTCGCCGAGCGTGAGGCGAGGCATCGCGACCTGGTCCGTCTCGACTGGCGCGATGCCGACGGCGAGTTCCTCGAGGTCCCCGGCCGCGAGCCGGAACCGTGCGACCTGGCCGCGGTCAGGGACTCGATCGCCCTCGCCCGTCGAGAGGTCGCCCGTCTCCCCGCCGGGCAACGCCTCGCCGTCGAGGTCCGCTTCGGCATCGCCCACGATGGGGAGCCCGATTCCGCCCGGGCCGCCCTGGGGCTCGCCAGGTTGCAGACTCGGCTCCGCACCCAGGGGGAATGATGGCCGATGACGACCAGGTCGACCACCGCCGCCCGGAGAGGCCCGCCGCCGTCGCGTTCCTCGCCTGCTGCGGCGAGCCGATGGCGGTGGCATATTCCCGGCCGCTGACCTCGGAACGGATCAGGCGGTGCCGGTCCTGCCCACGGTGCGGCCGTCGAGTCCTCACCGACGAGCGCCTCGTGAGAGTGGAGGGTACAGCACATGCCCATTGACACCACCGAACCCGAATGGCTCCGCACCGCTCGCGAGCGAGGC
>CAZKIQ010000105.1:0-6484 GCA_964552815.1 uncultured Alcaligenaceae bacterium
AGCCGGGACCACCGACGTGTCCACGCGGCTCGCGATTCGGTCATCGGGCCAACCCGGACGGCTCGCGGGCTGCGGCTCGTTTCGCATTCGCTGCGAATCCAGGGCGTCGCGGATCTGGTGGAATTCTCCGAAGATGGCACGCCCTTCCCCGTCGAGTACAAGCGGGGCCGTCGGCGAAAGTGGGACAACGACGAGGTCCAGTTGTGTGCCCAGGCGATTTGCCTGGAGGAGATGCTCGGCGTTCCCATCCCGGCCGGGGCGATCTACCACATCCGCACCAAACGCCGACGGGATGTTCCCCTCACACCACGCCTGCGAAGTCAGACCCGGGTGGCTGCCGACAGACTTCACGAACTTCTGAAATCGACGGTCTCCCCTGCTCCGGTTCTGCACCCGAAGTGCAAGCAGTGCTCGCTCCACGCCGTGTGCGTCCCGGAACTGCTGAGTTCGCCGATGGCCTACATGCGAGCGGCCGACCACCTCTTCCGGGCTCCGTCCTCATAACTCCGGTGCCAATGTGGAAGTGCAACTCAACACGCTCTTCGTCGTCACACGCGGTGCCACGGTTCGTGCGGACCACCTGACGCTCAAGGTCGTCATCGACAAGGTCACCAAACTCACCATCCCGATCCATCAACTCGATGGTGTGGCCGCGTTCGGTGGGGTGCATGTCACACCGGCAGCCATGGCGCTGTGTGCCGAGCATGCCGTTGCGGTTTCTTTCCTGACGGAATCTGGACGGATGGTGGCCCGCGTCGACGCTCCTGGCTCCGGGAATGTCCTCCTTCGCCGTGAGCAGTTCCGAGCGGCCGATTCCGAGACGATCCGCACCAGCCTGGCGAAGGCGTTCGTCGCGGGCAAGATCCACAACGCCCGAAACTTGCTTCTCCGAGGCGCCCGGGAAGCGTCACCGGCCGACCACCAGCCCCTGTCCGCGGCCGCGTCCCGGTTGGGGGATGCGCTTCCAAATCTGGGCGAAGCCGGGAACGCTGACGCCGCTCGGGGCTATGAAGGAGACGCAGCCCGCGTCTACTTCGAGGTGTTCCCGCACCTGGTCAAGCAAGATCGCGAGTCCTTCAAGCCGAACGGTCGGACTCGCCGGCCACCCCTGGATCGCATGAATGCCCTGCTCTCTTTCCTCTATGGCATGTTGAGGCATGATTGTGCCGCCGCTCTCCAGGCAGTGGGCCTCGACCCCTCCGTCGGCTTCCTCCATGTCGATCGCCCCGGTCGACCCGGTCTCGCACTCGACCTGATGGAAGAATTCCGCCCCCTGATTGCCGATCGCGTCGCCCTCGCCCTGGTGAACCGCCAGCAAGTGAACGCCGCCGGCTTCATCATCCGCGAGGGCGGCGGGGTCGAAATGACCGACGTCACACGACGCACCGTCATCTCCGAATACCAGAAACGGAAACGGGACGAGGTCACCCATCCCACCCTCAACCAGACCTGCACGGTTTCTCGGTTATGGTTCCTCCAGGCGAGGATCCTGGCCCGTGTGATCCGGGGGGACCTGCCCGCCTACGTCCCGTGCATCTTGAAGAACTGAGGGGAAGCCATGTTCGTGCTGGTGGTTTACGACGTGGCCACCGCGTGCGAGGGGGGCCCGAAACGGCTTCGCCGCGTGGCCCGGGCCTGCTGCGACTACGGTCAACGAGTCCAGAAGAGCGTCTTCGAATGCACCGTCGGCCCGACCGAGTGGGAGTCTTTGAAGGAACGCCTATTCGAAGCGATGGATCCCGACCGAGATTCGATCCGGTTCTACTTCCTGGATGCGGACATTCGCATCGAGCACCACGGGGCGGGCGAACCGGTGGACTTGGATGGGCCGCTGGTGATATAAAATTGATCGCGAACCGGGAGTGATGTCGAAAAGCCTGGAGGGTTCGCGAAACCCCGAGGTCTTTGACAATTCGGGAGATATGACGAGAAACGCTTGGCCGACGGACGAAGGATTGGGGTGTGGCGTACGGGTTCGCGAAAGTGGCCCCGTAACCGTCGGCCAAACCGCCACTTGCAAGGACAGCGGTTTCCCCCGTGCTCGAAGGCGGGGGCGGATTGAAACGTACGTGCGACAGTCGGAAAGTTGAACCGAGGTTTCCCCCGTGCTCGAAGGCGGGGGCGGATTGAAACTTTCTGGTTCCCACCAAGTTCCTAACACATCCTGTTTCCCCCGTGCTCGAAGGCGGGGGCGGATTGAAACGGACTTCGTCGGCTGACACGTCAGGCACCCGCAGGTGTTTCCCCCGTGCTCGAAGGCGGGGGCGGATTGAAACCAACATTGTCAACGAAAATTCCGGGCACCCGGAGAGTTTCCCCCGTGCTCGAAGGCGGGGGCGGATTGAAACAACTACGTCTTCAAGAACCAGACCACCCAGGCCTAGTTTCCCCCGTGCTCGAAGGCGGGGGCGGATTGAAACACAAGGAATTCCTCCAGCGAATCGCGGAAGACACCAAGTTTCCCCCGTGCTCGAAGGCGGGGGCGGATTGAAACCTCCGTGGACCTCGCGGAAGCGTCGCGAGCGGAGGAGTTTCCCCCGTGCTCGAAGGCGGGGGCGGATTGAAACTGGAGACTCCTGATTGTGACGCGGGCGATTGGCGTGTTTCCCCCGTGCTCGAAGGCGGGGGCGGATTGAAACAGGTCCTCGTTCCGGTCCGCGAGGTGGTGTACGCGTTTCCCCCGTGCTCGAAGGCGGGGGCGGATTGAAACTTACTCGCGATTCGCAGTGTTCGCGCACCTGAAGTTTCCCCCGTGCTCGAAGGCGGGGGCGGATTGAAACCTACTTCGGCTCGAAGCGAACCCTCGCCGCTCGGAGTTTCCCCCGTGCTCGAAGGCGGGGGCGGATTGAAACCAACTCATTACTACCCAACGCGGGTAGTTCGATGCTGTTTCCCCCGTGCTCGAAGGCGGGGGCGGATTGAAACCAATCAACGGCGGAGGCGACCGCGGTTGATTGGGTTTCCCCCGTGCTCGAAGGCGGGGGCGGATTGAAACTGGCCAATTCGTGAGCCAGAACGTCCCCGTGGCAGTTTCCCCCGTGCTCGAAGGCGGGGGCGGATTGAAACAACCGTGTGAAAACTGCTCGTATCGTGCGGGTTGCGTTTCCCCCGTGCTCGAAGGCGGGGGCGGATTGAAACAGTTCCTGGGCTCGCTTCGCAGCAGCCTCACCCGCCTCGTTTCCCCCGTGCTCGAAGGCGGGGGCGGATTGAAACCCCGACCGTTGTTGAAGTCCCGGTCGAGGTTGCCGTTGTTTCCCCCGTGCTCGAAGGCGGGGGCGGATTGAAACCGGTACGCGGAGAAGGGCAAGACCAAGATTGAGGTTTCCCCCGTGCTCGAAGGCGGGGGCGGATTGAAACTGGCGGGACCCTGGTCTCGAGCGACTCGAGCAGTTCACCGAGTTTCCCCCGTGCTCGAAGGCGGGGGCGGATTGAAACTTCCCACTTGGTGCGGCAATGGGCGACGTGCGAGGTTTCCCCCGTGCTCGAAGGCGGGGGCGGATTGAAACATCGGGTTCGCCAGCGGCGAGCTTGGCGTGGGCTGTTTCCCCCGTGCTCGAAGGCGGGGGCGGATTGAAACAGTCGAGGATCTGCTTGTCGAACGCTTCCCGTGAGTTTCCCCCGTGCTCGAAGGCGGGGGCGGATTGAAACCGCCCGCAACAGACGCACCACATCGCGCGCGTCGTGTTTCCCCCGTGCTCGAAGGCGGGGGCGGATTGAAACAACCACCTTCTGCACTTGCACTTGCTGCACGATGTTTCCCCCGTGCTCGAAGGCGGGGGCGGATTGAAACGACACCATGCCGCAGTCTGCGAGTCGAACTCGTGTTTCCCCCGTGCTCGAAGGCGGGGGCGGATTGAAACAGGCATTCGGTAGCTATCGCGTCGAGGTCACTCACGTTTCCCCCGTGCTCGAAGGCGGGGGCGGATTGAAACAGGTCCCAAAGTTGTTGGAACCCTTTTTTCTCGTTGGTTTCCCCCGTGCTCGAAGGCGGGGGCGGATTGAAACCGCTGTACGAGGGGTACGAGGGGGACGTGAAACGGTGTTTCCCCCGTGCTCGAAGGCGGGGGCGGATTGAAACATTCCGCCGTACGGGTGGGTACTGCCAACCCCACCGTTTCCCCCGTGCTCGAAGGCGGGGGCGGATTGAAACACCCTTCAGCACCGGAGCCGGTCGCTTTCGGTCAGCCTGTTTCCCCCGTGCTCGAAGGCGGGGGCGGATTGAAACCTGTCGATGAATGCCAGGCTGGTCGCCGAGATGGTTTCCCCCGTGCTCGAAGGCGGGGGCGGATTGAAACAAGCTCGGCTTAGTTCGCAGGCCAACCGTGTGAAAACGTTTCCCCCGTGCTCGAAGGCGGGGGCGGATTGAAACAGCCTGCGAAGAGAGCGGCACCGAGCGGGTCGTTTCCCCCGTGCTCGAAGGCGGGGGCGGATTGAAACTTCTCTGCGTCGTCGTACACCACCGTTCCCACCCCGTTTCCCCCGTGCTCGAAGGCGGGGGCGGATTGAAACCGACGGAACCGAGTCACCCAAGGTTCTCGACGTGTTTCCCCCGTGCTCGAAGGCGGGGGCGGATTGAAACTTCCGGGTTTGACGACCCACACCGGCCCCGTGCGGTTTCCCCCGTGCTCGAAGGCGGGGGCGGATTGAAACATCGGAGGCACCGTTGAGCACACTGAGCCCGTTTGCGTTTCCCCCGTGCTCGAAGGCGGGGGCGGATTGAAACTGATGAGGGATCGGTCCGTCGGGGTTACCGTGGCGTTTCCCCCGTGCTCGAAGGCGGGGGCGGATTGAAACAGACCGAAACAAATCGGAGATGCAGAGCTTCGGCGGCGTTTCCCCCGTGCTCGAAGGCGGGGGCGGATTGAAACGAATTTCTACCTGGCGTATGAGACTGACACGGGTAGTTTCCCCCGTGCTCGAAGGCGGGGGCGGATTGAAACCAAGCATTTAGTGACGATCTAGAAAACATCTCTCGTTTCCCCCGTGCTCGAAGGCGGGGGCGGATTGAAACCGAACGACGACGACGGCGACGGGCGGCGGTGTGTAGGTTTCCCCCGTGCTCGAAGGCGGGGGCGGATTGAAACCGTACACGCTTTGCGGCCGCGATGGCTTCGGCCGATGTTTCCCCCGTGCTCGAAGGCGGGGGCGGATTGAAACGAGGAGATCCAGCGGGCACTGCTACCGCAATGGGTGTGGTTTCCCCCGTGCTCGAAGGCGGGGGCGGATTGAAACCGAACCGTGTCCAGGTGTCGACTGATCGGGTCAAGTTTCCCCCGTGCTCGAAGGCGGGGGCGGATTGAAACTCTACTTCTCACCGTCAGACGCGACCGGCGGGGGATAGTTTCCCCCGTGCTCGAAGGCGGGGGCGGATTGAAACTTCGTCATCAGCGACAGGGCCTGCAGGTGGGCCGCGTGTTTCCCCCGTGCTCGAAGGCGGGGGCGGATTGAAACTACAAGGTTCGCAAGCAGATGGAGATGCTCCTGTTTCCCCCGTGCTCGAAGGCGGGGGCGGATTGAAACGCTCGGTTGGCGTGCTTATCGGCGGGCCGAACCAGGGTTTCCCCCGTGCTCGAAGGCGGGGGCGGATTGAAACGTGCTGCCGACGAGCGGTTGCCTCCGGTGACGAGCCATGTTTCCCCCGTGCTCGAAGGCGGGGGCGGATTGAAACTACACATATGGGTCGATTGATTCGACCGTTGGGCCGTGGTTTCCCCCGTGCTCGAAGGCGGGGGCGGATTGAAACCCATGGAGTAATCGTCGGTTGCGGTCTGGGCGGTGGCGGTTTCCCCCGTGCTCGAAGGCGGGGGCGGATTGAAACTACTCTCCCCAGGCGTTCATGTGGGAGAGGATGTTTCCCCCGTGCTCGAAGGCGGGGGCGGATTGAAACCTGACCCTGCAACCGATCTGGTTCGCGTCCCCAGGGTTTCCCCCGTGCTCGAAGGCGGGGGCGGATTGAAACCGCGGTGCCGGTGGTCGCATCCTCGGGATGACGGAGTTTCCCCCGTGCTCGAAGGCGGGGGCGGATTGAAACTATACTGAACGATTGTAACTTCCAAACGTTGACTGTTTCCCCCGTGCTCGAAGGCGGGGGCGGATTGAAACCTTGCTCATGACCGCATTGGAGGACAAGCCGTGAGTTTCCCCCGTGCTCGAAGGCGGGGGCGGATTGAAACATCCTCATCATGTGAGCAGGACTTGCACACATCCCGTTTCCCCCGTGCTCGAAGGCGGGGGCGGATTGAAACCCGCCACCATTCGCCGGCGGAACCGTAACTTCGCGTTTCCCCCGTGCTCGAAGGCGGGGGCGGATTGAAACCCAGGCTGCCCGTGGCGGTCGACGTGATGGGACTACTGTTTCCCCCGTGCTCGAAGGCGGGGGCGGATTGAAACCTTCTGCCACACGATGTGCATGTGACCGCTGTTACGCCGGTTTCCCCCGTGCTCGAAGGCGGGGGCGGATGGCGGTGTTCGACCGTCCCTCGGC
>CAZKIQ010000105.1:6584-14399 GCA_964552815.1 uncultured Alcaligenaceae bacterium
GTTTCCCCCGTGCTCGAAGGCGGGGGCGGATGGCGGTGTTCGACCGTCCCTCGGCCACGGCCAGGACGATTTTGGCCCTCAAAGCGAGGCGTTGTGCGGTCTTGGGTCGTCGCGCCCAGTCGGTGAGTTTGGCGTACTCGTCATCGGAGAGCGTGACAGGTTTGATCGGTCGTCCGAGTGTCATGGCTACCTCCTGGGACAACCCTAGCAAAGGCAGTTCGATCGCGCAAGAGATAATCAACGGATTTCCAACTCAGGACACTAGCAAGGGCACGCCGCTCGCTTGGGATTCGGAGTTGAGAGAAAATCGTCCCGCGGTAGCGGACTCGTTTCTTTACGTTGGTCTTGTAGGATGGCAAGTCGGGGTTCGAGGGGAGGCAGGGCGGGGTCGCGGGGTTCCCGGCGGACACGGCAACGGACCCGCTGGTGGATCTGGCCGGGTACGTGGCAAAGCACCTGACGCGGCTGGGATACGCCGAGCGACTGGCGGCGGGCCGGAGAATCGGGAGCTGTGAGGTGGAAGGCGGGATCAAACAGTTGGTGAATCTGCGGATGAAGCGAACGGGTTGGCGGTAGCGGGTGGAGCATGTGGGCCCGCTGGTGGAACTCCGGGCGGTAAGTCAAACCCCCGTCTGGCAGTCTCTGTGGGTCGCCGCATAGTGCAAACCGCCCCCAACAAAAGGCACACCCAATCTTCGCAACGCTGTCGACTTGAGCAGACCTCAACGCTAAACTTGAGAACTAGAGCGAATTATCTGCGTCCTCGTCACTTAGTACACCTTGACTTAGTATACCTTGGGGGTGGGTATGCGAAAAATTCTACCGGTCTATTTAGTCAACTGCACACCAGATTTGGCGAGTGCGATTGAGCAATCGTGCTCGATATTTGACGGTATCGTGGTTCGGCATTTTTCTTCGTCAAGGGAAGCTGCATATGTAATGATCGACGAGTCGAACGGTGAGCAGACGCCTGGTATATATGTTTATTCAACCAACCACTCTTCCTATCGGACAGACATTGATCTTCTTCGCGCAATCCCAGGAGCAAGGATTCTGGGAGTGCTATCGTCGTCATTTGCCGAATCCTGCGAACTCGATGTCGAAGCAGTTGTGCGATATCCCCTTCAACCCGACAGCTTTCAAACTGCATTTTTAAAACTGACCAATTATCTGAGTGCAAGCCAGTCCGGACAAATAGCGATCGTGACGGGGATGACGACTGGGGTAGGTGCCACGACCATGGCAACTCATCTTTCGATGACTTTGGCCAACCGAAACAATAAAGTGATCCTGGGCGACCCAACCACATTGTCGAGCCCGATCGCAAAATCGCTGAAACCACTATCTTCCCCATCCCCTCGAGCGAAAACAATTACAGGACGTCGAATCGAGCCATCTTCATTCCTGCTTCATGAATACTCGAACACACTCAGCGTTATTTCGACCGAGCGTTCGGACAGAATTCCCAGTGCCTCTCACGCCAGCAAGATCCACTGTTTGGTCGAATCCCTGCGTCAACTTTGTTCCATAGCAGTACTCGAAGTGCCCTGCACATACGACAGCGACTATTTTTCCGTATTAACGGCGGCCGATTGGATCATTCCAGTTGCTGAGCAGCGAATTTCTTCCATCCGAACGACGCAGATGGTCCTAGACAGACTCCAGAAACTTGCGTTCCAGGGGCAGCTTTTGGTCTTGTGCAATCGATATGATGCGCGTCACGAAGGGTTCGACACCAACACTTTGCAACGAACCTTGAATGTGCCCACTGTCCACCCCATTGAGTATCTCGAGAGTTTCTCCATGAGACCAATCTCGATTGAGTCTCAAGAATTGCGAATCGCTGCACAATTTGCGTCCATCATTGACCGATTCCTGGCGCTTCCTCAAGGGGATTCAAGTCACAATCGGGTCGCCGAGCTGGGATCGAAGGAGCCAAGGAATTCGGTGGATACAAATCAAGATCGGCTGATCGAGGTTCTCCACATCGAGGATGACCCGGTTCAGACGCTTCTGTTGCGACATCTTCTGGATCAGATGGGGAGCTATCACTTTAACGTCAGATCGGTCCCGGGCGAAGCCGAGGCGATAAATGCATTCGGCGACGAGATCGATTTAGTGGTGTTGGATTATCAACTCACCAATGGGAACGGACTGAGTTGTCTTCTGCGTCTCAAAAACATGAAACCAATGATCCCTGTGGTGGTGTTTTCCGGGACAGCGGGGAGCAAACTTACCGCAGAACTACTCTCGGCTGGGGCAGATGATGCCTTCCGCAAGGATGACCTGAACATTCAAGCCTTTGGAGTCGGAATTCGCGAGGCCCTCTCACGTGCGAGCGTGTTGAGAGCCTGCTGACGTGTTCCCGATATCGAGATGGCGGCAATATCTAAATCATTGGACTGTTGCTCCGGTTGACTCGAACACAATCATAACTCGTGACACAGGCATGCAGAGAGGATGTTAACTCTGGTGCTTGGTCTTAGTGAATGCGATTCTACTCCGCTGAGATGCGAATGATGAACTTCATTGAGCGATTGTTAGATACCTCTGATTATCCGGCGCGTTGGAATTGTGGAAAGTGGACAGCATTCGATGGATGGCTTCACATCACTTCAGACATCGGGGTGTGGACAGCGTATACGGCGATCCCAGTTGTCCTGGTAATCCTTGCTCGAAATCGCACGGATGTGCCTTTCCGAAACGTTTTCTGGTTATTCAGTGCCTTCATCCTCCTCTGTGGCACGACGCACTTGATGGAGGCAGTGATATTCTGGTGGCCTGCTTACCGCCTGGCTGGTCTCCTCAAATTTGCGACGGCGGTTGTTTCCTGGGCAACCGTGATTTCTCTCATCCCAATCCTTCCTCAGGCGTTAGCACTTCACCGTCCTGAAGAGTTGGCACGCGAGATTGCTGAGAAAGAGCGGGCGTTGGCAGCCCAGAGTCAGAGCGAAGAACGATACCGAATCCTCCTGGAAGGCGTCCGAGAATTCGCCATCATTATGCTTGATGAAAATGGGTTGGTTTCGAGTTGGAACACAGGTGCGCAAAGAATTAGCGGCTATTCCACGAACGAAATTCTCGGAAGTCATTTTTCGATTTTCTACCCTCTGGAGGACGCAGCCGACGGCCGACCCGCTAGGGAATTAGAAATTGTACGTACAGAAGGCTCATTCGAAGAGTTGGGTTGGCGAATTCGGAAAGATGGGACACGTTATTGGGCGAATGTGGTTATCACGGCACTTCGCGACCCCGATGGTCGCCTTCGCGGGTTCGCGAAAGTTACTCGAGATCTGACCTCGAAAAGGGCGGCCGAGGAGGCCCTACAGGAGAGTGAGGCGTTGCTTCGTCTGTTCATTCGTCACGCCCCAGCGGCTATTGCCATGCTCGACACCGACCTGCATTATGTGATGGTCAGTGACCGCTGGTTAAGCGATTACCGTCTGCCCGATCAAAACCTGGTCGGCCGCTCCCATTACGACGTTTTTCCGGATCTACCAGAGGAATGGCATGCCGCCCATCAACGGGTGTTAGCCGGTGCGGTTGAACAAAAAGCTGAAGACGCGTTCATACGCTCGGATGGAACGATTGATTGGTTGCAGTGGGAAGCCAGACCCTGGCGGACGGCCAGTGGTTCGATCGGTGGCCTCATTTTCTTCACGCAAATTGTGTCCGACCGCAAACGGACAGAAGACGCTCTCCACCTGTCGATCCGAGAAAAAGAAGTCCTCCTTCGCGAAATACACCATCGAGTAAAAAATAACCTCTCCGTCGTTTGCGGTTTGTTTCAACTTCACATCGGTACGACCAGTTCCCAGGAAACAATTCAAGCTCTCGCCGATGCAGAGGATCGAGTACGTTCGATGGCACTTGTTCATGAACATCTTTACAAATCGACCGACCTCGCGGCGGTCGAGTTCGATGAGTACGTTAAGCATTTGTCGAGCCAGATCGTCTCGACGAATCGACTCCCATCGGTCAAACTGGATCTGTTGACGGATGCGGAACCGTGCCGGCTGGATCTCGACCAGGCAATCCCGTGTGGATTGATCCTGAATGAGCTTCTGATAAATTCTCTTAAGCACGCTTTCCGACAATCCCAGCGAGGCGTCATTCGAATCACGCTTCGGCGAAAGGCTAACTCCATTATCCTCACGGTTTCCGATGACGGAGTCGGTCTTCCGGATGGTCTCGACCATCAGGCAACGAAATCGCTTGGTGTCCGTCTTGTCAGGACCCTTGCTCGTCAACTTCGAGGAGAGATTTCTTATCGGAACGCCGAGCCAGGAACGGAGGCCTGCCTGACTTTTTGTCCCCAACAAACTGTTCAACAGTCCCCGCGAGCAGAATCGGAAGCAAAGGAGTTTTGAGAAGTCTCGTGATGCCCTAGTGAGGACCGGTCAATGATGAGGACTCATGTGTTGATTGTCGAGGATGAGGGAATTATCGCAGAAGTGATGCGGGATATGGTAGAACGAGCGGGCCACACAGTTGCTACAGTCGTCGACTCATCCGACAAAGCCATCGACGCTGCCCGATTCCATAAACCTGGCCTGATTCTGCTGGACATTCGAATAAAAGGGGAGTTGGATGGTATTGAAACAGCGTTTTGGATAAAGGAATCGCTGGACGTCCCCATCGTTTTTATTACGGCACATTCTGATCGCACTACAGTTGAGCGAGCGATGGCGGCGCGTCCATTTGCCTATTTGGTTAAACCGGTTCGAGAGGCCGAATTAGTTGCGGCGATCCAGACATCGCTGGTCCAGCATGCTCTCGAGAAATCGCTTCGATCCGGTGCAGAGCAAATCCGTGAAATTCTTGACCACACCGATGACCTAGTCATCCGCGTTTCGGTGAATGGGCGTGTCGTGGCAGCAAACCTCGCCTGTTTAGAACGGCTGGGAATGTCACCTGCACAACTTTGTCGTTTGCGTCTCGAAGATCTAATCCCACATTCCGATCATGACACACTCGCGACCGCCATTGAGAAGGCGTCACTGGGAGAGAAATCCAGAGCTTTCCTGACTCTCCTGTCTCAATCGGGAGTCGAAATTCCAGTTGAAGGAGTGTTTGGGAGACGCCTCTTGGATGACAAATTTGATGGCATCTGGGCAGTCTTCCATCGTGCAGAAGCAGCTGAGTCTCGCCCATTTGAAGGCATTCCCATGTTCGAGTCTATCTGAATGGCATGCGCTTACTGTACCGCGCAGCAATCCAAGTTCGTACCGCTCTTGCCAGAGTCGATTATCGCATACTGGATTGGAAAATTTCGTTGAACGAGGGGGCCGCCTTTGCGAATGCAGATTGGATGTCCGGATCGAATTCACCTGGAGAATCGGACAGGATTAACCGCACAGCAGCGCCGTGACTGAGAGGCGGTCGATTGGGGCGACGGTTCCGCAGAGAATCGTAGACGGTCAGAATGGAAGCCACTCTGGCGGACAGGGGAATTTCACCCCCTTTCATCGCATCGGGATACCCAGTCCCATCCCATCGTTCGTGATGATGTCGACAAATTTCAGCAGCGACAACTAAATCGGGGGGTGGTGCGGGAAATCGAGAGGAATAGGCAACAAGAATCTCCGCCCCCGTCGTCGTGTGTGATTGATAGACCGCGGCTTCGTCAGGATCTAACCGGCCAGGCTTGTGAAGGATCGTTTGAGGGATTAATAACAAACCCACATCGTGCGTAGCGACGGCAGGTGATAACATACCCACAAAGCGGTCATCTTTCAATCGTGAATATTCTCCCCGGTCATCCACTGCAATCGCCAGGGCTCGAACATATTTACGAATTCGATCGGGATATCTATTGTGTTGGACTCCAATTTCTTTGAGTAACAACCCCAGGAGCTGCGCTGCAGATTCGGTGGGAAACAGACCAGTTGAAAGCAGTGGAGTATCGTCGGAAGTGGGTGGAGCAGGCTGACGAATAAGATCCGAAGCCTTGAGTCTAACTGTTTCTTTCCGACCGGCGACTGGGGGCGGAGACGCCTCTTTCGCGCCACGAGGTCTCCGATGAATTAGGCCCCGAACTCGCGACAGAAACGCGGCAGGCGCAAATGGTTTCTCAATAAAATCATCTGCGCCATCAAGCAACAACCCTCCGAGTGCTGCCGGAGAGATATCCCCAGACATCATCAAAATTCGAGGCTGGTTACTCTCCGGGATTGATGTCCGGATACGATTGAGTACTTCAGGGCCATTCATCTCGGGCATCGCCACGTCTAATATTACGAGATCGAATGACGACTGCTCGATGATCGTGATCGCCTGTTTGCCATTGACGGCTTCCACGCATTCGAAGTCGAAGAGAATTGTTCTGGCGAAATTCCGAATCTCGCTACTATCGTCGACGATCAGAATCCGGGGCGCACCTTTTTCGCTTATCAAATCTGAGGTTGTGTCTGCCGCCACCCATTTCGCTAACCCTGCCAGTGCGCCCGAAACTGCTCGAGCCGATGCAGGACGGCGGTCGGGCTCTGGGGCTGTCAAATCAAGAACCAGATCCGCCAGTGCCGCCGGAACCTCCGGGCGAACGCTTCGAACATCAACTGCTTTTGCTGCGAGTCTTGCATTGAGATCGGCCAGGACATTATTGGTTTCGGCGAAAGGAGGACGCCCCGTCAGCGCCCAAAACATCGTCGCTCCGATGCTGAACAAATCCGCGCGCGCATCAACTAGGTGAGGAGTTTGAACTTGTTCCGGCGCCATGTATCCAATCGTTCCCAGAAGTGTACCCGGTTCCGTAAGTCGAAGCTGAGGTTGAAGTGCTAGTCCGAAATCCAAGAGTTTTGTGTTCCAATCGGGTGTGACAAATATGTTCGAAGGCTTGATGTCGCGGTGCACAAGCCCAATTCGATGTGCCTCGGCCAAAGCGTCCGCCAGTTGTCGAAAAAGTTCGCAGACCCTCCTCGGCGGGAGTGCCCCCCGCGCCCGAATTGTCTCGTGAAGATCACTGCCTGGAATCAACTCCATCACATAATAGTCCCGAGGACCTGCATGGCCTCGTGAGTCTCTCCCCGCATCTAAGCACCCGACGATGTTCGGATGTTGCAACTTTGCGACTGCTCGAGCTTCCGCGTAAAACCGGTGCAGAAGACGCGGATTCGATGTGAATCCTCGCGACATCACCTTGATGGCGACTTGGCGTCGGAGGTGAACATGCTCCGCTCGGTAGACGGTGCCCATTCCTCCGTGCCCCAACGGTTCTAGGAGTCGGTACTGTCCGAGGAGGAGATCATCCTCGACTCCCTCCTTGACAGCCTGCGCCTGGAATGGAGTGAGGAGACGGAGGCCGATGAGTCTTGTTAGGAGTGCCTCTCGTTCAAGAGGACCCGACAGTGCTTCTCGGGTGGGAAAAGGTGTTTCTTCCCACTCTTCGGGAAGAATGACCCAACGATCGAGCAGTCGGCCGATCAAACTTTCCGACGTAACCGGCACAATGCTATCCGTGTATGTGGTTTGTGGCGGTTCAGAGAAGTTGCTCGGCGATGTCATTCGATAGCCGCCCTAGGAAGAGTTCAGTGCAGACAGAACGAACCTACTCCTCTTTCCTGTCAAAAACAACACTTAAGCAGACCATGCGCCACAAATGACATCGAGAACGGGGCCCTCGCAAAGCCTCTCGATTATCGATCTGTCATCCAGACGATTCATCGGCTCTTCGTGATTGCATCAGCGAAAATTCGCCTCAACATAATGACCCGAAGAGATTTACAGTAGATTAAGCAGTAGTTTCCACGATTCTGGGTGCCATCATGCCGCGGTTGCGTGGGAATCGTCCACACCCGCCCCGATTTCTCGCGGATC
>CAZKIQ010000106.1:0-13663 GCA_964552815.1 uncultured Alcaligenaceae bacterium
GACGTTGTTTTTCGACGCCAACCAGCGTCCCGACGATCACACCGGGCTGGGCGGCAGCGGTCGGTTGCAGGGAAACTTCGACCTTCTCGCCGCGGGCTTGTGTCAGAATTTGCGTCAGCGGCGGGTTGCCGTTGAGATTGAGGGCGAAGCTTGCGAGCGTCCGAGCGACGGGTTCACGACTGTCGTACGACACAGCAGACACGCGACCGTCGCCGAAGTCTTGCAGGGTCATACTCTTGATCAAATCATTGATGTCATTTTCCTGGAACGTCAGATCGACCCGGGCATCCCCCTCGACCGGCCCGCTGCGGGTGAAGCTGCCGACGCCCGACGAGAAGAGCACGACCTGCGAAATCGGCAGCGAAACCGCCGGTTTCGGGTCGAGTTCGCTCTTGTTCGCAGCCCCCAGGAAAGAGTCGGCGGCGAGCCCGCACGCGGCGGCACCAACAACCGGCGCGGCCCACATCAGCCGGCGAATCGATCGAGACATGAATCGGCTCCAGAAAGAGAGGAGATGGCGACTAACACTAAGACGAGCGACCCGCGAAATCGCTTCACGCCAATTTCCGGCGTTACCATGGCGTTACATTTTGGCCACCGAATGCAGCGGGAACTGCCTCCAATGGAAATCTCAACCTTCGAGAAACTGCTCACGCCGGGCGGGCAGCGGGCTCTGGCCGACGCGGTAGAACTCGACCCAACTCTCGCGAAATTCCCGGCTTGCGTCGATCGCTTGGCAAAGTCGTTTCCTCGCGATCTGGCCCGCGCTGCCGTCGAGACGGTGCTACTTCGCCAAAAAGCCAGTGGAAAATTCGCACGAGCTTCCGAGATGTATTTCACCCGGGAAGCCCTCGAAATGGCGACGAGCGAACCGGTGGCGTCGCATCGCAGCGGGCGCTTCGCCTCGTTTCCGGTGGTGGCCGACCTCTGCTGCGGGATCGGGGCGGATGCGATCGGCATCGCTTCGTCAGGAAGACAGGTACTCGGCGCCGATCGGGACCCACTTCTCGCCCGGATGGCGGAGGCGAATCTGGCGGTCCACGGTGGGCGGGGAAGTTTTCTCGTCGGCGATATTCTGACGGAAATCTTCCCGAAGTTCGAGGCCGCGTTTGCGGATCCGGGGCGACGACCGAGTGGGAAGCGGACAATCGCACTGGATGATTCCGAGCCACCGGTGCCGGCAATCGTGGCCCGGTTGGGTGCGGATTTCCCGCTCGGGGTCAAGGTGGCACCCGGGGTGCCGCGTGAGGATCTGCGGCGGTTCGATGCGGAGGCGGAATTCGTCGCACTCGCGGGGGAATTGAAGGAGTGTGTCCTCTGGTTCGGACCGCTTCGGTCTGCGGCAGTACGGGCGACAGTTTTGCCGGGTAACCACACGCTGACGGGTGTGCCGGGCGGAGCGGAGATCGGGCCGGTGGGGTCGGTCGTCTACGATCCGTCGCCTGCGGTCACCCGGGCGGGGCTGGTGGGGGTACTGGCGGAATCCCTCGAATCCTGGCAATTCGAGGCGGAAGTGGCGTTCCTCACATCGGAAACCGTGGATCCGATTCCGACTCCGTTCGCCTCTGCGTATCGCGTCGAGGATGTGCTTCCGTTCCACGCGAGGCGGTTGGCGGAGTATCTGCGCGAGCGACGGGTCGGGCGCGTGACGATTGTCAAGCGTGGGTCGCCGGTGGATGCCGAGGAGTTGACCGCGAAGTTGAAGCTTCGCGGGGATTCGCACCGGGAGTTGCTGCTGACCCGCTCGCAGGGTCAGCCGATTGTGATCGTCGGCCGACGGATTTGAGCGGCGATCAGGTCGGCTGCTTGGTCCAGTTGGGCTGGAACGCTTCGGGCTTGTGGCGGAGTTTGTTGTATGGCCCCGCGAGGACCTGCAGCGCCTGGCATCGAGCCTTGAAGGCTTCCTTCCAGGAACCCCGTGCAGTCAACTCCGTGGCCCGCTTGTTGTGAAGCTCGTAGGAGCCCCAGTCGATCCCGATTTCCTTGTCCTTGGTCACCTCTTTGAGTTCGTTCTCCAGGGATGTCAGCCGTTCCACGAGTGAGGCGTCGATCACGAATTCCTGATCGCGGTGGATGTGCAATTCCGTGGGGCCGGTGAAATCCTCGGTCTGCTCATCCTCGTCGGCGGCGTTGCGGGCGTAGACGACAAGGCCGGCCAGTCCGCCCAGAATCAGGAGGGCGGCGAGGATAAACATCGACTGGAAACCGCCAACTTCCGCGAGTTTCAGGACGATCGACAGGATCGCGACGAGCACGCCCGCCCCGAGCACGGAGAGCGGCCAGGGAACTTGCTTGTTCCACCACTTCCAGAGGCGGGCGGGAATGCTCGGAACCCTGGGTCGGTTCTCGGGTCGGTCGGAGGCGTCGTCCTCGGTGGCGAGGACGATGACGATGGTGATGTTGTCGTGCCCGCCGCGGAGGTTAGCGAGTTCAAGGAGGAACTTGGCAGCGTCTTCCGGTTGGAACGTGGAGAGCACGGCACCGATTTCCTGGTTCGTGACGAGGTTGCAAAGCCCGTCGGAACACATCAGGAACTGATCGCCGGTCTCGACGGGGTGCGGTCCCTCGATGTCGGCTTCGACGTCAGAATCGGGGCCGAGGGACCGGATGATCACGTTCTTTTTGAAATCGCCGAGCTCGTCCGGATCGATTCCCTGGCGTTTCGCGACTTCCCAGACCCAGGAGTGGTCGAAGGTGAGTTGGTGGATGCGATTTCCGCGGACGCGGTAGGCCCGGCTGTCGCCGACGTGGCCGAGCCAGGCTCCTTCGGGTCGGATGAAGAGGGCGGTTCCGGTGGTTCCGAGCCCTTTGAATTCGGGGTTGTTGGCCCCGATGGTGAAGATGGCTCCGTTGGTTTCGCGGAACGCGCGGCGGATGGCGGCCGGCGGACCTTCTTTGGTGACGTGTTTGAGGAAGACGAGCGGAATGTCGCGGACGGCCTTGGCGGAGGCTTTTTCGCCGACGGCGTGCCCCCCCATCCCGTCGGCGACGACGTAGACGTGGCCGTGCTCCTGCCAGACGGGTTCTTCCGTGGCCGGGTGGGCGGCGTACGCGTCCTGGTTGTGGCTCCGCTTCACGCCGACATCGGTCAGGGCATAGTAGCGGACGGCGTGCGGCTGAGGCATCCGGGTTACCTCCGGGGGGAGGAGGTTGGGCGGGTTGTTCCTGACATTCTAGGGCTCGAACGGGTCATGGGGGCGAGTTTCGATTCGTTCAGCACGAGAAGACGGCTTGACCGGCTCCACGAGTCCGGGTATCCGTCCTCTCCCCTTACGCAGGGCCTGATTCCTAACCATAGCACCAACCCGGCCCGCGGGCGGAACGGGAGGCGAAATGCGCACCGGACGGTTCGGCTTGATCGTCGCGGCCGGCATCATCGGACTCGCCACCGGGTGCGTGGATCGACGGTTCGTTGTCGAAACCAACGTCCCGGGTGCTCTTGTCTCCGTCGATGGGAAGCTCATCGGTCCAAGCCCTGCCGACGGGCGGTACACTTACGCCGGTTGTTACGAGTTCAAGGCCGTCGCACCCGGCTACGAGCCGCTGACCCAGAAAGTGCGATTCCGGGCCAAGTGGTACGACTACCCGCCGCTCGACCTGTTCGCGGAAGTCCTCTGGCCGAGCCGGATCGAGGATGTCCGCCGGGTTCGGTTGGAACTTCAGCCGGCCCAGGCCGTCCGCACGGACGAGCTTCTCAACCAGGCCGATTTCCTGCGGGACCGGGGGAGGAGTCTGCCTCCACCAACGGTTCCGGATGCCCAGCCTGCTCCGGTCCGACCGGGGCCCCCGAGGCCGGCACCGCCGCCGGTCCCGGACATGGGTTCGACTGCAGTGCCTCTCCCGGGCTTCCCGGGCTCCCAGATGCCCTACCAATCTTACAACCGCTGACCTGCTTCGTCGTTGGAACCGGATTACTTCAGCGTGCTCGCAATCTGGATCATCCGGAATTCCCAGGCTTCACGGTCCTTCCAGGGACAACTCACTTCCACGAACGCGACCTTTCCATCGACGGGGATGGCCGAGTAGGCGATGAGTTTCTGGATCTTTCCCCCGCCCGAGGTCACGCTGAGCTGGGCCCGGTAAACCTTCGTGCCCGAGTCGGCGGGGTCCGGGGCGGGGTCCCCCTCGGGCTCCGAGTTCCGTTCGATCAGGTTGACCTCGGCGTCTTGGAAGAGCTTCTTGTACCGCGCCTTGATGTAGTCGGCGGCGACGTCCTTGGGCTCGCCGGATCCCTCGACGAGCATGACCGCCGCGGTGGCCTGTTGCTTCTGCCCACGGTTGCTGCTGGTTTTGAGGACACCGAAGAGAAGAAGTTCGCACTTCCCGTCTTCCTGTTTGGAGTAATCGGGGTCGGCGAGCGGGTCGATGGGAACGCCCCGCGGCGACTTGGGATAGTCCCAGATCCCTTCCCAGTCGGTGATGCCGTAATTTTGGTTCTTGTTTCGGAAGATTCGCTCGGCGGAGCGTTTGGGGGCCCACTTGTCGCGGTGGTCGAGGAGTTTGAGGCCGGAGCGGATGTCGCTAATTTCCTTGGCCGCGCTGGAGGCGTCGCGGGCCGTGGACCATCCGAAGATCCAGTAGGCGATCCCCTTGTTTTCGATGATGCTCACCTCGCCGACCACTTCTTCGCCGGTGGTTTTGCTGGTGCCGCGAAATTCGCCTTGCAGGCCGTTGTATCCGTTGACCTTGTTCGGCTTCGCATCGATGCCGCTTTCCGGGAGGTTGTCGAAGCCCTTGTAGAGGATCTCCATCATGCGATCGCGAAGTTCCGCCGGGCGGGGGGAGCGGTCCTTGTAGTCTCGGGCGGCGAAGGCGACCCAGCCTTCCGGGCCGCTGCGGTGGTACGCGACCACGTTGAGGTCCATGATCCGCTTGGTTTCCTCGTCGAGTTCCCAGCCGCTGGGGGGCGGAGAGAGGGCGAAGTTGTAGTCGACGTTGCGAATTTCGCGGGTCGGAGTCGCTTTCTGGACCAGACCCCGCTTGGAGATCATGACGGCAGCGAGAACCCCGCCGATGACCAGCACCCCGCCGACCGCGATGAGCACGGTGAGGATCCCACTTCCCTGTTTGCTGGCCCGCTCGCGGATGGCTTCTTGACGTTCTTCGGAGTAGGGATCGGCCTTGCGATTGCCGCGAGGGGATGGTTCCGCCGTGGCCGTGGCCGTGTCGGAGAAAGCGAGCTGGTCCTCGGATTTCGGAGCACCACCGGCTGCGGGGGAACCGGGCCCGTATCCGGGCGGTCCGCCGGCGAAGTTGCCGGCCGGCCCGCCGGGGAAGTTGCCGGCCGGGGCACCGTATCCACCGGGTTGACCGTAACTCGGCTGCTGCGGCGGCGGGGCTCCGTATCCGGGTGGGGGTTGTTGCGGAGGCCCATATCCCGGCGGCATCCCTCCGGGTGCAGGAGGCTGCGGGAAACCCGGATAACCCGGAGGAGCCCCCGCATACCCCTGTTGCGGGTAACCCGGTTGCGGAGGATAGCCCGGCGTCTGGGGATGGCCGCCTGCCGCGGGGTGACCCGGGTAACCCGGAGGGGCACCATACCCCGGCGGTGGTTGCTGATACGCACCCGGAGGCGGGCCGCCTGGTGTCGGGCCCAGCGTGAAACGCATTCCACAACGGGGGCACGTCAGCATCGCGCCCGGAGGAACCTGCGTGGGATCGAACAGAAACGGACAGCTCGGGTTCGGGCACTTCAGTGCGGCAGACATGGCAGGTTCCGTCGGGAAAGGGCAAACTGGTCCCTGGATTATAACGCGAAACTCCCGTCCAACGCGATGGGTCAACTCCCGGAGTTTTGCGGTTCCGCGGAACGGATCGGCCGAACCGCCAGGGGAGCGGCTGCCCGCGGATCGGCCACATGGACTGCCACGCGACCATCAAGGACCGCTTCGAGGTACGGCCGAATCGCCACCGCCCGCCAACCTGCCGCAAGCCCCGTCTCCGGAACCGTCCGACTCCCCCCCTGCCGGGACCGCACCAGTGCCTTCAAATCCGAGGAATTCGCAACCAAATTCGGGGCAAGGTGTCGGCGACCGCACAGATCCGCAAGCAGAACCCCGAGAAAAGTGGAGAGCGTGCCGACGTGGGGCGGGTCATGATCGCGTTCCATGACTTCCGGCCAGGCATCTTCCGGTAACCCGACCGCAGCTCGTACGGCGGTTGCGATCGCCTCCGCCTCGCCCCGGGGAACTCCCCGCATCGGTGCCACTTCTTCAGCTGTCATCGGGATCCGCCGGGCAATCTCGACGATCAAATCGTCGCGGAGGAGGACCCGGGCGGGTCGGTTCAGGCGGGCGGCGAACTCCTCCCGCCAACCGAAGACGGCCCGGACGACGGCCAGTTCCCGCCGGGCCAGACCGCCGGCCCCCTTGATTTTCCGCCAACGCTCGATGGCCGGGTCGTCGGCGACTGACCGCCGCACAAACGCCGCGAATTCCTCATCCGCCCACGAAAGCCGATCGAGATCCTCCAGCCGGGCTCGCAACCGTTCCCAGATCGGCAGCAGGTATCGGACATCGTCGAAAGCGTAGCGAATCTGGGCCTTGGAAAGCGGCCGACGCCGCCAGTCGGTCAGCGTCTCCCCTTTCCCCGTCCGGGCTCCGAGGATTTCTTGCACCAGACCCGCGTACCCCATCGGATACGACTTCCCGACAAGCCCGGCGGCAATCTGGACATCGAAGAGTTTCGCCGGCGGCCGACCGCTCCCGAACCAGCACATCCGCACTTCTTCCCGCCCCGCGTGGACAATCGCCGTCCGGTCGGGATCGAGGAGAAGATCCCAGAACTCGTCCAGCGGCCCGCACCCAAACGGATCGAGCAGGAACAGCCGCTCTGCCGTCGCCACCTGAACCAGGCACAGTTCCGGGCGATAGCTGTCCTCGCCGATGAATTCCGTGTCGAAACCAAGGACGGAAACCGTCTCGAGGTAGTCGAGGCAGTCCGCGAGCTGGGCCGGGTCGGCAACGATTTCTTCGGGCAGCGGCTTGGGCTGGAACGGTCGGCGACGCGGCATCGGGCGGGTATCGCGAAGGATTGGGAGAAGAATTCTTCCATCCTGCGAATCCGCCGACCGGTTTCAAGTCAACCGCGCGATTCCCTCGGAAGAGGGCACCAACCCCGAGAACCCGGCAGGATCTGCCGAAACCTTGGCGAGGGACTGGGGTTCGAGATACGATGGCGAAATCGCCCGCGTTCCGCTGACTCGCCGACCTTTCCCGGAGTTTCTGGCATGTCGACCACCTCTCGCCGAGGGTTTTTGCAAACGTCCGCCGCTGGTGCTGCCCTCCTGACCCTTCCCGCTGCGACCTACCGTGCTGCGTTCGCCGCCGACGAAGCCCCCTCAAACAAGCTTCGCATCGGGTGCATCGGCGTCGGGAATCAGGGGAAGGGGAACATGAAGGCGTTCCTCAAGAACGTCGTCGCCGTCTGCGAGGTGGACAAGGATCGCCTCGCGGCTGCCGCAAAAGTCGCCGAGGAAGCCAACGGTTCCGTCAAAACGTTCGGCGACTACCGGAAAATGCTCGAAATGTCCGACCTCGACGCGGTCGTGATCACCACCCCCGACCACTGGCACGCATTGCAAACGATCGATGCGTGCAAGGCGAAGAAGGACGTCTACTGCGAGAAACCGCTCTCCCTGACCATCGCGGAGGGGAAGGCGATGGTGGCGGCCGCCCGCGAGAACAAGCGGATCGTCCAGACCGGCAGCCAGCAACGCTCCGACGCCAAGTTCCGCCAGGCCTGCGAACTCGTCCGCAACGGGGCGATCGGAAAGCTGACCGAGGTCCAGGTCGGCCTACCCGGCCCGAACTTCAAGGGCCCCGCCGTCCCTGACTCCGACCCACCCGCCGTCCTCGACTACGACCTCTGGCTCGGGCCCGCCCCGGATCGGAAGTATAACGAAAAACACGTCCACTACCTCTTCCGCTTCTTCTGGGACTACTCCGGCGGGCAGCAGACCAACTTCGGTGCCCACCACCTCGACATCGCCCAGTGGGCCCTCGGCATGGACGAGTCCGGCCCCACCTCCATCGAGGCGACCGGCGTCGTCTTCAACGACAAGAAATGGTTCGAAACCCCGGAAGTGGCCAAGATCAAATACACCTACGCCAACGGCGTCGTCGTCAACTGCGGCCTTGGAAAAGGGGCACCGCCGCAGGGTTGCACCTTCGTCGGCGAGAAGGGGAAGATCTACGTCACCCGCGGCAAGATCGAAGCGTCCGACCCGGAGATCCTCAAATTCGCGGGCGGTGACGTGAAGTTGTACGTCAGCAAGAGCCACCACGGCAACTGGCTCGAGTGCATCAAGACCCGCCAACTTCCCATCTGCGACGTCGCGATCGGCCACCGCTCCGCCACCGTCTGCCACCTCGGCAACATCGCCGTCCGCACCGGCAAGAAGTTCACCTGGGACCCGGCGAAGGAAGAAATCGTCGGCGATTCCGATGCCGCGAAGTTCGTCTCGAGGGAATACCGAGCACCGTGGAAGCTCGGGTAATTCTGACCCCTCGTGCCGATCGAGGTCGTTCCTCGATCGGCATGACAGGAACGAAACTCACTTCGACTCGTCCAGAAGTACGTTTTTCGCCGGCTTCAGGTGCTTCTCGTCGAGTTTGCCGACCGACCACAGCAGGCCCCGGGTGACGAGATCGAGGTACTTCGGGTCCTCGACGGTCGCGTTGTTGTGCCCCAGCGTCGTCGCGAAGACCTTGCTTTTCTCGGCATAGGTGTTGGTCCACGCGACAATACACTCCGGAGAGTTTTCCTTCCCCGACTTGTCCTTGTACACCTGCTTCCCGCGGGCGAGCGGCGTTGCCGTCGGCATCAGCTTTCCGGTCAGGTTGTTGTAGAGTTCCTCGTTGATCGTCTTCCAGTCCGACAGTCCCTTCGTGATTTCGCTTTCCTTGTCGAGGAACGTGACCGAGATCGGTTGTTGCGGGCCGTGGCCGTTGGTTTGCAGGCCAGTGAAGCGGAACCACTCGGTCTCCTTCGGGTAACCCTCGCCGCGGTACGAGTGCATCCCGCAGTGCAGCACGACGCCCGGCAACCCGTCGCGGTGCGGTTGCAGAATCCGGTCGATGATCGCCTTGTCCTTCACGTCCGCGCTGCACTCGTCGTGGACGACCACATCGAACCCCTTAGCCCAGTCCGAATTCTCGTACACCGGGTTGAGCTTCTTCGTCGTCGTGTCCTTCTCGTACGCGATCTTCCAGGAAACGTTTGCCCGAGCAGAGATTCCCTTCGTGAGCAGGTCTTTCTGCTTCGCGTAATCGTGGCAGCAGCCGCCGATCACCAGGAGGGCCCGGATCGGTTTGTCGGAATCGTCCGCCGAAGCGGGGACGACGATGCTGAGGCACAGATTCGTCAGAGGGGTGAGAATTGCGGTCACGGCAGCGTACGGAAGGACGCGAGGCATGGAGAGACTCCGGCAGAGGAAGGGAACGGCGGGGCCATCTTACCACCCCCGCACCCGCCCTGACCGTGGAATCTCGGCGGGAAAGTCGACTCCACCGGATCGCGGGCTATTCTGATCCTGGCCCGCAGGTTCGATCCCCTGACCGGAGAGAAACCGATGATCGTCCGCTTTCTCGCGCCCCTGGTGGCGCTCGCTGTGGGACTCAATCCCGCCATCGCGGCCGAGCCCAGCAAGCCGATGGTCACCGCCCAGACGCAACCCGTCGGGAAGATCCTCGCCGATCTGAAACTCGTGGCGAGAACCGTCGCCGGCGACGGTGCCACCAAGGTCATCGACAACGGCCTCAAGGAATTCCTCGGCGAGAAAGGATTCGCCGGCCTCGATCTGAGTCGACACTTCCTCGGGTACATGAACCTCTCCGAGAAACCCGAGAATTTCTCCGGCGTGCTCATGCTTCCCATCACGGAGGAAGCCGCCTTCAAGGACCTTCTCACCCGCATCGGGGGTGGCCGGGATCCGCTCAAACTCGTCCCGGTCGACGGGAAAAAGGGGCTCTTCAAGGTCGAGTCCCGCAATGGCGAGGGGGACTTCCCGATCCACGCCCGTTTCGCGAATGGATACTGCTACTTCGGCCTGAACATCCCCGTCGCCGATTTCACTTCCGAATCTTTGATCAAACCGGGCGATCTCTTGGTCGGTCAGGATCAGTCCTTCTTCGTCTATCGGCTCCACCTCGATCGCATCCCGGAGAAGTTGAAGAAGATCGCGACCAAGGCGATCGAGGAATTCGCCGACATCATGGGGAAGGAAATCCCGGTCCACGAGGACCTGGAGAAGGCGAAAGTCAAACTCTTCAAGGAACTCGGCGTCTCGATCAAGAACCTGGCGAATCGGCTGGCGAGCGAGGGGGAAACGTTCGCGGGCGGGTACCGCTTCGACCCGCAGACAATGGAAGTGTACACGGAGGCGGTGCTGACCCCGAAGAAGGGGTCGAAACTGGCAACCGAGATCGCGGCGAAGAAGCCGCACCAGAACCAGTTTGCCGGCCTGCTGTCGAAGGAAACCGCAGCCGGGGGGATCGTTTCGCTTCCGACGTTCTACCCCGAGTTCGGTGACCTTCTGGTGCTCTTTGCCGAGAACGAGGTGAAGAACACCCTCGAGCAACTTCCCGACATGTTTCACCCGGTGATCAAGGAACTGGTGGCCGGGGCAAAGCGGACGGTCCGATCGGGAGCCGTGGATGCGGGCGTGGCGGTCAACGGGCCGGACAAGGACGGACACTTCACCCTGACCGCGGCCATCTCCTTCGAGGACACCGCCAAGCTTGAGAAAGCCGTCCGCGATCTGCACAAGAAGGCCCCGGAGGCGATCACGAAACACATCAAGCTCGACGTCGGCAAGGTCGGGGACGTGTCAGTTCACGAGGTGAGCCGGGACCTTCTGCCAGCCATGGGGGAAGGGAAGCAACTTCCCGCGGGGAATGTTTCGGTCGCGTTCGCTCCGAAGGCAATCTACATCAGCTTCGGACCTGACGGTGTCAGCGCGATCAAGGCCGCGATCGCCGCCACCAAACCGATCGACGCCCGGCCGTTCGACCTTGTCTTCAACCCGAAACGGCTGCACAAATTCGTCGCCAAGTTCGACAACGAAGCCGCCGATCAGTTCGCGTCATTCATGGGAACCGAAGACGAATTGATCTCGTTTTACCACTTCCAGATCAAGACCGGCGAGGAATACCGGATGCAGTTCGGGATGAGCGTGAAGGGATATCCGAAACTGATTTTTAAGTTCCTGACCCCGTTACTGGCTCCCCCACCGTGTTCGGAGTGAGAAGAAGTTTCGATTTCCGGAAATCGCGGGAAGAAACCGACCTTTTCCCGCGATTGTTGGCTCGGCAATTTCCCGTCACGACGTGGGTAATCACTCGCTCGCACCCATCGAGTGTGCAGGTGGCTTCACCAGGGCACGCCAACCGCCGCCAAACGTCTCGGTCAGCCGCCCTCGGACACACGCCAGCACCACCAGGCCAACCCCGATCGTCGCTGTGTTGACCGCCTCCGCCGGGGGATAACCCAGAACCCAGGGTGCGGCCGTCAGGAATGCACCCAGAGGGACGTTCAGCCATCGGAACGAACGGGTCACCTCGAACACCGCGATCAGAGCGACGGTCGCGACCAGTGGACCCACCACGTGCGCAATCATCCGGGCTGGATCTTCGAAACGCAGAATGTCCGGCGAGGCTGTCAGCCAGACTCCGCAGACGAACGCGGCAATTTGCGGCCACACGAGGTTACCCTCCGGCAGGTTGATGGTGCAGGACCGGGTGCTCGTCTCCGGTTCCCCAGAATGCCTGCCACACCGAACGACCCGCCCGTTGCTGGGCCCGCAGGTGCTGCAAGCTGGCCAGTACCTCGTCCATCGCCGGTCCAATCATCACCACCGAAATCAGGGCCGTCAGAAGGCACAGGGTACACCAGCCTCCGCTGAACGGTTGGAGGATGACCAGACCCACGCTGATCGCCCCGAGCGGCCCGACGAAGAGGCCGAAGAGGAGCACGACCCACGGCATCGTCTTCCACCGCCGCACTCCGCCGATCACCCCGGCGACCGCGTCGGCGAGATAGCCCAAAGCCCCGAGAAAGGCATCGGGCACGCCAAACGTGTCGTGCGAGAACTGCGACACCTCCGACTTGCGCAGAACAGTACGACTCCCGTCCTCGAAGAACGGCTCGAACACTGTGTCGAACACGCGCCACTGATACAGAGCCAGGTACATGGCGATGACAAATCCCACCGCCGCCGCAGCGACGATCGGCAGCCTCTGTGACCAGGCAGCGGGGTTGTAGGTCCAGCCAGGCGGTGTGTTCTGGTCGGTCATACTGTCCCTCGCGAACCGGGTCCAACGGGGGATAGGTCTGCACACGGCGCGCCGCGGATCAGGCGCCCTCGACCGCGAAGAGAATCTTTCCGGGGGCTTGAAAACATCTGGAGAGTCGGACGCTTCACCGGTGATTCCGGCGAAGCGCTGTGAGACACTGCGCCTCCACCCAGCAAATCTGGATCACCCGAGGGGGGTTCGAATTCCAGCAGGGTCTTCTGGAAAGTCGGCCCGCACCGTAGGATGCATGGCGTCGTGACTCGACAGACATTTCCGCGGATCGCAGTCACGAAACACGGGAACGCCTGCCAGAATGCCGCCAAACGAAGAAATCCCGATTCTGCCGGCGGAGAACGCCCCGCCTGAGCCGGCACCGCCGCCCCCGCGTAAAGCCAAGCCCGTGGAGGCTCCGCTTCCCACCGGCGCACCACCGCCCCGGCAGACGCTCACCTTTCTGAGCCGACTCTTCGAGGCACACGGGCTGGAACTCAAGTCCAAGCTCGGGCAGAACTACCTCGTCGACCTCAACCTCATCGACCTCATCGTCCGCACCGCGGAACTCGGCCCGACCGACGCCGTCCTCGAAGTCGGCACCGGCACCGGCTCCCTCACCGCGAAACTCGCCGAGAAAGCGGGCTCCGTCGTCACCATCGAGATCGACAAAACGTTCCACCCCGTCGCGAAGGAAGTCGTCGGCGCAAGGCACAACGTCCGCTTCCTCCTCGGCGACTGCCTGGAAAGCAAGAACGAACTCAACCCGGACATGCTTGCCGCGTGGGAGACGGCAGCCCAGAAATGCCCGACGCGGAAGCTCGTCGCCAACCTGCCCTACGTCATCGCGACACCGCTGATTTCGAACCTGCTGATCTCGGAAATCCCGATCGAGCGGATGGTCGTGATGGTGCAGTGGGAGATCGCGGAGCGTCTGCGGGCGAGCGTGGGGACGAAGGACTACAACGCCCTGAGTGTGCTCGTGCAGAGCGTGGCAGATGTGGAAACGGTGCGGAAGGTCTTGCCGGCGAACTTCTACCCCCGCCCGAAGGTCGACTCGGCGATCGTGATGATCCGCCCCAACCCGGCGAAGCGAGCCCAAGTCGGCGATGTGCGGGCCTTCCGCAACTTCCTCCGCGATCTCTATGTCCACCGGCGGAAGAATCTCCGGCAAGCACTGTCCGGTTGGCCGGGCGGGCGGAAAGAGAAGCCCGCAGTCGACGCCAAACTTGCGGAACTCGGGATCGACGGCACCCTCCGGGCGGAGGCGTTGAATCTGGAGCAGCACCGCGATCTGGCCCGGGCGTTCGCGGAGATGGAATAGACAGTAGTTTCCAGGATTCTCGTTGATCGGCGGCGGGTTTTGCGGACAACTGGGG
>CAZKIQ010000107.1:0-13363 GCA_964552815.1 uncultured Alcaligenaceae bacterium
CGACGATCTCGGAGAGGTTCACCGCCGAGAAGGCCGCCGACGTGAGACGGGCCAACACCTGCTCGCCGCCCGGTTCGTCGAACACGAGCGCCCCCAGTGCGGAAGCATCGAGAACTACGTCACTGGTCTGCGGGGCGTCGGGCTCAGCGGGGGTCATGGTCCTCTTCGCGGGCGGCCTCTTCGCGGCGTTCTCGGATGAGCTCATCGACGATGCTGTGACCAGGCCGCCCGAGGTCGGCGAAAAACGCCTGCACCTCACGAACCCGCTGGGTCACCGTGGCGATCCGGATGCCGGTCTCGTCCTGGGTGACGAGGAGTTCGTCGCCGGGCTTGATGCCCAGCTGCTGCCGGACGGGGGCCGGCAGGACGAGCCGCCCGTTGGCGGACACGCGGAGCCGATATGTATTCGATGGCGACGGGTGACCCATCTCCCGAGCGTGGCACGGCTGCCGCAGCCTGTCAATTGACAAGGCCCCCGACCTCCCTGCACGAGCGCGTGACGGTGTGGAACGTAACGCCCCGAACAGTCACAAGATGTAGGCCAAAGTCTAACCTCCGATAATGGATGCTTATCGGAAGGAAGGGGCTCTGCCACGAGACTCCGAGGCTTTACTCCGGCGAGAAAAGCCGAGAGAAGTCGCGGGTCCGCTGCTCGCCTCTCGAACCATGTTTTGCACCGCTCGCGCTCGGGGGTTCAACCTTCGCCGCTCCGACTCACCCAGTCCCGTGGGCCAGGAAATGGCCGAGGAGGGCCTCGATGATGTGGTTCCGCTCGGTTAGGCGAGCCCGGGTGTCGTTGCCCAGCCCGTGGGCGTGCTCGAGCAGCTGGTCGTAGAAGCCGTGCACCGCGGACAAAACGGGTCCAGCCAAAACTCCACCTCCCAGGGGCCATTGAGGTACGCGACGGCGATGATGGACTCTCACGGTTCCGGGTGCTTGCCCACGAGCTTCTCGGGCTCGTAGGGCTGCTCGATCGTCCTATCCATCTCAGCGACGATCGACAGGCCCGCCTTTTCCTGCTCGCGCACCTTGTAGTGGACGCCGAGGACGCGGGCGACGGTCGTGCGGGAGTCGCCCGCGGCGACGGCTCGCACCGCCCGCTCCCGGCGGCGTTCCAGTTAGTCAGCGGTTCCGAGGGGTCTGCTCATGCCCGGTTAGAGAGGGTAACCCGCCAATGGGATCGTTGCCGAGGCTGGACCAACTAGTCAAAAATACGTGCGGTGTTGAGTACTTGCTCACTCCTCCGCGAAGTGGGCCGTACGAATTTCTCGCACGCAACCGGCGTGTTGGGTGCGTTTCGTCCGGCCGCCCTGAAATGGGTCGGCTTGTGCTACTGCAGCAAAGCCTTTGGGAAAAAACCGGCTCGAACTCCATCGTGAAGTTCGAGCCGTTTCACGCGCGCTGTCTACATCCTGGACAGTTTATCGGACACTCCGAGGGGTTACACCGTGACGGCCTAGTCATCCTCCGCGTTAGCGAAAGGATCCCATGCCGGCACACCGTCACTCGCCCAGAGGTTCTCGATCAGCTCCTCGTCCTCCAGCAGCGATGTCGGGCAGCAGCCGTCCTGGGGCACGATGACCTGGGGGATCACCGGGATGCAGGGGACGGCCGGGAAGGGAGCGCACGGCGCGGAGTCCTTGCAGGGCTCCTTGTCGATCGCCGGGCCACAGTCCACGCCGTCCTTCGCCTCGTCGATGGAATCCCAGAGGTCTTCGGGGTTGAGCGGCTCGACGGGCGTGTCGCCGTACTCGAGCTCGCCTTCCGTACCCGCACGCTCCACGTCGAGCTGGTCGCCCATGACCTCGGAGACGACAGCGCCGTGCTCCGCGATCTGGGCATCGCTCGTGACGCAGCAGGCCGTGAGGCATTCCGCACCTTCGGTGCCGAGCGGGAGATAGCCGAAGCCACCACCGCCGCCACCGCTGCCGGAGCCGCCGCCGCCACCGCCAGTGGAGCCGCCACCGCCGCCGCCACCACCGCCACCACCGCCACCCCCGGAGGAGCCGCCGCCACCACCGCCACCCCCGGAGGAGCCGCCGCCACCGCCGCCACCGCCGCCCCCACCGAAGCCGCCGCCACCGTTGTTGTTGGTGGTGGTGACATCCTTGTTGAAGGAGTTCTTGATGGAGTGGTCGTCGGTGTAGGTCTTGTTGATGGTCACCGAGTTGTCCGTGACGCTGTTGTCGATGCGCACGGAGTTGTCGATGTTGGTGGTGTGGACACTGTTGTCCACATTGGTAACGCTGTTATCGACGTTCGTCACAGACTGATCGACGTTCGTCACCGAGTTGTCGATGTTGGTGACATCGTTGTCGTTCACCGTGATGATGGTGTCGCCTTCGTTGATGATGGTCGTGTTGTTGTTGATGATGGTGACATCTACCTCAACGTTCACGTCCACATCCACGTTGACGGTCGTATCGCCGCCGTCCGGGTTGGGTTGCGGTTCCCCGCTGCCCTCGACCACGGTCACGTTGCACTCGCCGTCATCCGTCACGACCGAGCCGTCCGGCTGTTGGACACCCACCTCCAGGAAGCCCTGGAAGACCACGTTGCCGTTGTCCAGCGCGAACTGCGCCGGTTGGTTGTCGTCGAGCTTCACGTCCACGACCGTCCCGTTCGGGATCGGCTGGCCGTCCAGCGTCAGGCCGTTCTGCGCGAGGTTGGTCGCGCCGTTCGGACCGACGAGGAACACGCTGTGCAGGCCGGTATCCGAGTGGATGACCTCCACCACCGCGTACTCGCCCAGCGCTCGCGCTTCCTGCAGCGAGAAGTCGCCGTCGATCGCCGCGTCCAGGAAGTTCTCCTGGCTGTCCGTCAGGTTCGCCGGGTCGATCGCCGCGAACTCACCCGTCGGGAAGTCCGCGACCGGGTCGGTCGGACACGTGCCGCAGTCGTCCACGCCTCCGCCGGTCTGTCCGTCGTGGTCGAAGTCGTCCCCGTTTCCGTTGCCGGTCACGTTGACGTCCACGTCCACGACCGGGGCCACGATCACGTTGCCGCTGGCATTCTGCGTGACCGTGATGTCGGTCTCGCCCACGTTCACGATCACGCCGTCCTGGTCGCCATCGGTCGAGACCGTCGTCTCGACGTGGTCGATCTGCACATCGGAGTCCGATTGCGTCTCGACCGTGTCGCCCTCGACGGTCTGCGTGATGTTCACCTCGCCGTCGTGGTCCACATCGTCCGTGTCGCCGTCGGCATCGGTCGCGTCCGCCGTCGTGGCCACCACCTCGTCGGCGTGGTCCGCGGGGCCATCTTGCTCGGTGTCGTCGGCCTGGACCTCATGGTCCGTCCCGTCCACGTGCTCCGTCGCATCGGCCTGATCGAGGCCCACGTGGTCACCGGTGTCCTGGTGGACGACATCGTTCGTCGCCTCCCCCAAGTTGGTGTCGTGGTCCCCGACCTGGCCTTCGCTCAGGTCGTGGTGCGCGACGATCTGGTGGTCGTCGCCGCCGTTCGGGTCCTTGATGGTGGCCGTGAGCGTGTACGCGTCCCCGTCCTTCGAGATCGTCGCGTCCTTGAAGACCGCGTGCTCGAAGTCACCGGGGTACGAGTGGTCCTCGACGGAGGTGTGGGAATCGTTCAGGAACTCCGCGTACGTGAAGTCGTGGTCGCCCACGTGTACGCCGGCGTAGCTGTCCCCGTCGTGCTCCGCGTTGTACGGGAACGCTTCCGCGTCCCCGGTCGGGCTGAACACGTCGGTGATCGTCCCACCCATCGCGTCGTGATCGCCGATCTCCGGGCCGTGATCCGCCGTGTCCGGGCCAGCGACGTTGTCGATGTGGCCCGGATCGTCGAACTGGTCCGGATGCGCGTCCAGCTCCTCGGTGTGGGTGTCATGCGCCGCGTCCATGTTGCCCGCGTCGTTGTGGCCAGCCTCCACGTGCCCCGCGTCGTTGTGCGGTGCGTCCACGTGGCCGTTGTCGAACTCCGCGGGCGCGTCGTGGTGTTCCACGGACGCGGTCTGCACGTTGGCTTGCACCGGCACGGGAGCGGGTGCGTCGTTCACGATCACCGCGCCACCGATCCCGGCGCTCAGCAGACGAACGGGTCCGGCGATGCGCTGGTCGAGGGGCTGGAAGTTGCGACCCCCGCCCTTGCGGCGCTTGGTGCCGCCCTTCTTCTCACTGGGTTTCCACGGCAGAAGCATGTAGTCCTCCGGTCTGGGGAACTCTATTTGGTACCGCGACGAGCGGTGCCATCTGACTGTCACGAGACGAATGTCTGTTGTTTAGTTCGAAAACAGTTTCGTCGGGTGACTCTCGAGCATGAAGATCGAGAGTCACCCGGCAATAAATCCGAATTGCAGTAGCAAAGCCTCGGAGCGAAGGCGCACCTTCCCTACGAGGCTTTCACTAAAAGTCTCTACTCACTGGTGAGATGAATGAGCGTATGGGTAACAGCGCCGGTTCTCGAGCCGATGTGCGTGCCAACTGGGCATGGGCCCATGTAACAAGCGATGATACCGTCCGCCCAGAGGCAGTCAAACGAACGGCTTAGAAACTTTTCCGGGACGTGCCGGAAGCATGCGCTCCATCACGCACCACGGAATTACCGGGATAGCGGACAGGCGTGAAAATAAGAATCACCTAGGTGCATTAGAGTCTGAGTTTCGCACCCTGGAAGAAGGCGATGGAGCTTTTCGACCAAGCTCCCTAGTTCGAGCGCTGACACCAGCTCGCATATCCGCGGCGAGTGCAGGCATTGAGGCGGTTGCGGACCGGCCGGAGCCGTGACAGACTACTCACAGACCAGTCTGTTGGGCCGGAGTATGGATTCAATCGGGGCTTTTGAGGCAAAGACACAGTTTTCTCAACTTCTGGAGCGGGTTGAGCGCGGCGAACAGATCGTCATCACCAAGCGGGGCACTCCTGTGGCGCGGCTGGTCCCGGTCGGGCGGCGGAGCCGGGATGACATCGCTCAGACGGTTCAAGAGGTGCGGGAGTTCTCGGCGGGCGTCCGTCTGAACAGGCCCGGCGGCGAGGACACGCTCACGATTCGTGACCTGATCGACGCGGGGCGTCGGTGGTAGCCCGCCTCGTCCTCGACTGTTCGGTGACCGTTTCCTGGTGCTTTGAAGACGAGTCGAGCGAAGCCTCGACCGCGGTCCTAGAGTCACTCGCCGGTGGTGTCGAGGCGATCGTGCCCGCGCACTGGTCGTTGGAGGTCACCAACGCTCTGCTGACAGCAGAACGTCGGGGTCGGCTGTCCAACACCAAGATGTTGCACTTTCTAGGCCTGTTAACCCGACTGCCGATTTCCGCCGACCCTGAGACCTTCGCCCTGGCGTTCGGCAGCGTCGCTCACCTCGCCCGCGATCACGGGCTCACCACTTACGACGCCGCGTACCTTGAGCTCGCCTTGCGCGCCGGTGCCTCGCTCGCCACCTTCGACCAGAAACTCGCCGCCGCTGCGGCGACCAGGGGCGTCAGGTTGGTGGACGGTAGCAATCCGTGACCGGCCCTGCCCGCCAGGCTGTTCAGGCTGGAGGCGTATTCCGCGATCAAGGGCGCCTGCCGCGAGACCACCTTCCAGCCTGCGCGCGATCGAGGGCTCGACCATTGCCGCCCCGACTCACCCGGTCCCGTGGGCGAGGAAGTGGCCGAGGAGGGCCTCGATGATGTGGTTGCGCTCTGTCAGACGGGCCCGGGCGTCGTCGCCCAGCCCGTGGGCGTGCTCAAGCAGCTGCTCGTAGTAGCCGTGCATTGCGGTCAGGACCCGGGCGAAGTTGTTGTTCGCGGTCTGGAGCCGGCCGAGGTCCGGGACGGTGAGGAAGTCGATGTCCCCGTAGGCCGTGCTAAACGGCACCCCGGTCTCGTACTGGCCCGGGCACGCGACAAACGGCACCCCGTCGTCCCGCCAGTCGAGGTGCCGTTGCTCCCAGCGGGCCCAGTGGTTGACGACCCGCGCGAGCCGGTCGCGGGTTTCGACCTTGGTCGCCTCCGCCTCCAGGTCGGCGAGGCGGACCGAGGCGATCGGCTTCCCGAGGAACACGATCGTCGAACCGTCCTCCGGGAACACCCGGCCGTCCTTGTCGCCGGGCACCAGCCGGACCGCAGCGTCGGGGTTCGACCAGTAGGCGAGCAGCCGGAGGAAGGTCGTGTAGACATCGAGCCGCCACTCGGCCTTGTCGACGACGGCGAGGAAGAACGGGAGCGAGGTGGCGTACAGGCAGTGCCGCATCTCCTTCGTGTCGACCAGGATCTCGCCCGCGTCCGACTTCACCTGGAGGGCGACCGCTCGGCCGGTGGCGGCGACGTTCGCGCCCACCCGCTCGAACAGGTGGACGATGACGTCCACCCCGAACCTGTCGAACTGCCGGGGGACCGGGACGCAGTAGCCGACGGTGCTGAAGGCGAACTGGGCGAGGAACTCCGAGCGGTCGCCCTCGTGGAAGCCGAACGGTTTCATGCGGCTGCTCCAGAGACGGCTGACCACGCACGCCACGCACGAGAGAGTGTATTCGCCCGCCGATCAGGGCACACTCCGAGCACGGTGGTCCGGCCGCGTGCTGACGGCCAGAGAATTACAGCCTATCCGACTGCCTCGAAGTCTCGCCCCGCGCCCGCAGGTAGTTGGGTCCAGGCTCCGTATGCTGCCGTCACCCGCCGACGCCCGTTCGCTTACCTCTCCAGAACGGGCTACCCGCATCAATGCTCGTCACAGGTACAGGCGTACTCAGCCCGCCCGCACTCGCTGCACGTGTGGGTTTCGAGGGGGATGCGGAAGTTCTTCGGGGTGCTGCTGGCGGTCGGCTTGATCCTCACGACCACGGTGTACCCGTCCCCTTCCGGCAACGTCTGGGTCGAAACCAGCTCGTCGTTCTTCTTCTCGAACTCGATCGTCGTCTTGCCCGTTGGTGCGTCCGCGATGGCCGTTGCGCTCTGCGTAGTGACAGGGACTTTCTTCAGGCCCTCGTCGTAGAAGGTGACGTTCGCGGTATTGTCCTTCTCGACGAAGAACTCGGCCTTGAACCCCTCCGCTTCGAGCAGCCGGCCCCCTTTGGGGCCGCCAACGATCTTGTCGGCCCAGACGTTTGTGGTGCCTGCGATCAGGGCGACCGCGAGCGCGAGTGCCATGTTCCTCATTGTTCCTCCTGGGTTTGCGTTACTCGTTCGGCGCGAACGAACCTCGCTCGCGCCCCTACTCCTGGCTGCAATCTGTCGCGGGCTGCCGCTCGAGTGCCCGTCGCTCGATCCACTCGTAGAGCGTGGGGAGGAGCACGAGCGTCAGGAACGTCGAGCTCAAGACCCCGCCGATGACGACCGTGGCGAGCGGCCGCTGCACCTCAGCACCGGAGCCCGTCGCGATCGCCATCGGGACGAATCCGAGGCTTGCCACGAACGCGGTCATGAGCTTGGGCCGAAGTCGCGTCAAGGCCCCCTCCACCACTGCCTGCCTCAGCTCCCGCCCCTGTTCGCGGAGCTGGTTGATGAAGCTGATCAGCATGAGCCCGTTCAGGACGGCGATGCCGCTCAAGGCGATGAACCCGACCGCGGCCGAGATGCTGAACGGCATGCCGCGAACCACAAGGGCGAGGACACCGCCAGTCATCGCGAGCGGCACGCATAGGAAGATGAGCAGCGCCTGCCGGACGCTGTCGAAGGCGAGAAAGATGAGGCCGAAGATGAGCAGGAGGGTAAGCGGCACGACGATCGACAGCCGCCTACGCGCCTCCTGGAGGTTCTCGAACTGCCCGCCGAACTCGAAGTAGTACCCCTCGGGGAACTTCACCTTCTCCTTAATTTTGGCGACGGCGTCCGTTACGAAACCCTCGACGTCTCGCCCGCGGAGGTTGATCAGAATGGCGACGCGCCGCTGGTTGGCCTCGCGGGCGATGCTGCCGACTCGCTCGTTCACCTGGAGGGTGGCGACCACCCCGAGTGGAACGATTCCGCCTTCGTCGCTCCGCACGGGAAGCCGCTTGATGGCTTCCAGATCCCGCCGCCGATCCTCGGCCAACCGGACGAGCACGGGGTAGCGCCGGTTGCCCTCGACGAGCGTGCCGACGTCGAGGCCGCCGAGCGCCCCGCGGATGGTGGCGTTTAAGTCTTCCGCGTGCACGTTGAGCCGACGCATCGCCTCGCGGTCGGGGACGATCTCGAGCATCGGCGTGCGCCCGATCGCCTCAAACTCGACGTCGCCGCCGCCCGGAACGGTTCGGAGAGCGTCACGGACTTCCCCGGCCAGGCGCTCCAGCTCCTCGAACTCGTCCCCGTAAATCTTGACGGCGATGTCGGCGCGGGCCCCGGCCATGATCTCGTTGAACCGCATCTGGATGGGCTGGGTGAAGAGGTACGTCTGGCCCGGAACGTGTTTGGTGAGCTCGCGCCGCATGCGCTCGATCAACTCCTCCTTCGAGATGGGACGGCCGCCCTCCCGCCGCCACTCGGCTTCCGGGCGGCAGAGCACGAAGGTATCCGACACGTTCGGCCCCATCGGGTCGGTTGCGATCTCGGCCGTGCCGAGCTTCGAGAACGTGTGAACCACCTCGGGAAAGTGCTCAAGCAGCACTTTCTCGCTTCGCATCTGTAGACCCAGGGAAGCATCGAGACTGATGCTCGTGCTCCGGATCATCTGGACGAGGAGCGAGCCTTCGTCGAGCTGCGGCATGAACTCGGCCCCGAGCCGGGAGAATGCAACGAGCGACGAGGCGAAGACCACCACCGCTGTGCCGACGATTATCAGCCGGCGGCGAAGCGCGAACATGAGGATGGGCTGGTATGCCCGCTTGAACCAGACGACCACGGCGTTATCAGTCTCCCGGATGTCCCCGCCCAACAACAAGGCGCACAGGACGGGCATAACCGTAAGCGCCACGAGCAGCGCCCCGACCAGGGCGAAGATGACGGTCGCGGCCATCGGGCGGAACATCTTCCCTTCGATCCCGGTGAGGGCCAGGATCGGCACGTACACGATGGTGATGATGAGGACCCCGAAGAACATGGGGTTCGCCACCTCGCGCCCCGACGCGAGCACCTCCCGGAGTCGCTCCTCCGCCGTGAGCCGCCGGCCGAGGGCGTGCTGTTTCTCGGCCAGGTGGCGGAGGATGTTCTCGACCATGACGACCGAGCCGTCGATGATCATGCCGAAGTCGATGGCCCCGAGGCTCATGAGGTTGCCCGAGATGCGGGCTTCGACCATCCCGGTGATCGCGAACAGCATGGAGAGCGGGATGGTGAGGGCGACGATGACCGCCGCCCGCCAGTTCCCGAGCATCGCGAATAGGATAACCACCACCAGCACCGCCCCCTCGAAGAGATTCTTCTGCACGGTACGGATGGTGGCGCTGACCAGGTCCGACCGGTCGTAACCAGTGACGATCTCGACCCCCTCGGGGAGCTTGCCCTGGATGTCGGCGAGCTTCTCCCGGACGGCCCGCGCCACGAGCCGGCTGTTCTCTCCCATGAGCATGATGGCCCCGCCGACGAGCGCCTCCTCGCCGTCCTCCGTCGAGGCCCCGGTCCGGATGCTTGAGCCGACGCCCACCTCGGCGACGTCCTTAACCAGCACCGGGGTCACCCCGGCGGCGAACTTGAGCGGGAGGTTCGCGATCTCGTCTAGCGTCTGAACCCGCGTCGCCCCGCGGACGACGATCTGCTCGGACCCGATGTCCACCAGGCCCCCGCCCGCGTTCTCGACGTTCTCCGCGAGCTTGCCCCCGAGCTCCTCGAAGGTCATCCCGAGCCCGGTGAGCCGCCGGGCGTCGGGCATCACCACGATCTGCTTCTCGTACCCGCCGGAGGTGTTGACCTCGGCGAGCCCCCTCGTGCCCCTCAGGAGCGGCTTGACCGTGTACTCCTGGACCAGCTTCAGGTTGAGTAGCCGCTCGAACGATGTGGCCGGGGCGTTCGGCGCATCCTTCTTGTAGCGGAGCGTGTAGTAGTAGATCTCCCCGAGCCCCGTGCTGATCGGCGCAAGGCGCGGCTCGACCCCCTTCGGAAGGTCGTCGAGCACCCCTTGCAGCCGCTCCGTGACGAGCTGGCGGGTGCGGTAGATGTCGGTGCCGTCCTCGAAGGTCATCGTCACCTGAGACAGCCCGAACTTCGACAGTGAACGGAGCTCGAGCATGGCGGGCAGCCCGGCGAGCTCGCTCTCGATCGGGAAGGTGACGAGTTTCTCGATCTCCTCCGGGGCGAGGGCCGGGACGGCCGTGTTGATCTGCACCTGCACGTTGGTGATGTCGGGCACGGCGTCGATCGGGAGCCGGACCGCGGCCCACACGCCGAGGAGGGCCAAGGCGACGGTGGCGAGGACGGCGTAGCTCCGGTGCCGAAGCGCGAGGTGTAAGAGTCCGGTTACCATGCCTTGAGCCCCCGTCAGTGTCCGTCGGCGCACGCCACCCCGCCCCGCAGGGCCTGGAGCTCGGCGAGCCAGAGTGCGGTGACGGGTTCCTTGACGACCTCGTCGCCCGAGTAGAGGCCGTCCAACACCACCACCGCCTCGTCCGTCCTGCGCCCGACCATCACCGGGGTGCGGAAGAAGTACCGGCCGTTCGGAACGTACACGTAGGTGCCGCTCACGGTTTCGAGCAGCGCCGTCCGGGGTATCAGGGTGGACGCCTCCTCAGACTTCTCCGCGATCGTGAGCGACACCGGGCTCCCCACCCCGTACCGGTGATCGGGGTCCGCGAACTCGACGAGGACTTCCGCGTCCGCCGCGAGGCCCGCGCTCACCGGCCTCACCGCGATCACGGTCCCGGGGCGCTGCTCCCGGCCGACCGTGACGGGGGCTCCGACGAGAATCGCTGCGGCCTCCGCCCCGTCCACGGCGAGGCTCGCCCGGCCGAGCGGAGGGGCCTGACCGGCGGCGTGCCGGTACACGTGACCGGTCCGGGTTACGGACGCCGGGGGCCTTCCTTCGGTCACCTGCGCGAGCGAAATGCCCAGGATCTCGCGCGTGGCGTCGGAGACTTCGAGCCCCTTGCCCTCGCGGTATGTGACACCGCCTTCCTCGTCGGCCTCGCTGCGGGCCGGGGCCGCCCCGCGCACCGGCTCGGACTCGCGGGGGCCCTGCCCGCACGCGGCCAGCACGGAGGCTACCAACAGCATGAGCCTCAACGTCTTCATTTCTGCCCGTCCTTTTTCGCTGCGGGAGCCTTGCCCTCCGACCGCGGGGGCCGGGTGACCAAGCGCAACCCGGTCAGCACTTCAATGGCGTGGACGTTCTCGAGCGCCGCAGCCCGGGTCTCGAGAATCGCCCCCAGCGCGTCGAGGTACTGTTCCTGGAGCGCGATGTAGGTCGAGACCGGGATGGCACCGAGGCGGTAGTGGCGGTCAGCGAGCTCGGCGGCGTCGCGGAACTGGTTCGCGGTGTCGGGCCGGAGGGCGGCGATGTCTCGGACCTGGAGCGTGTAGGCGTATGCCTTCTCCCGCAGCTCCTTCTCGACCCGTCGCTGGGTCAGGCGGAGCGCCGCCGCGGCCTGCTCCTGGCGGGCGGTCGCCGTGTCGATGGCACCCGAGTTCCGGTTCCAGAGCGGGAGCGGGACCGACACCCCGAGCCCGAACGTCCGCTCGTCGCTCCGGGCTGTCTCCTCCGAGTAGAAGGGCGCGACCGACACGGACGGCCACCGCTCGTTCTTGCTCAGGGCCAGCTGGAAGCCCTGGCTCTCGAGCTCCTCCCGCTGCATGCGGAGTTCGAGGTTGCCCTCGCACGCGGCCGCCACGAGCTCATCGGCCGACGGGATGGCGGGGAGCGCGACCTCGGTGCTGGCGACGACAAGCCCGGCGGCGAGCGGTTCGCCCCGCAGTTGGTTCAGCTCGAAGAGGGCGGCCTGGGCGTCGGACGCGGTTTGGGTCGCCGCGCGGGTGAGCTTGACGACGCTGGCCTCGATGATCTTCGTCTCGAGCAGCGGGGCCACCCCGCCCGGGTCCCGCTGGACCAGGACGCCCACGAGCTCCCGCCCGCGGCCGGCGACCTCCTTCGCCGCGGCCGCCCGCTCCTGGGCGATGAGCAGCCGGTACCCGAGCGTGCGGGCCCGCGCGGCGAGCGCCACCTGGAACTGGGCGAGGCCCGCCTCGGCGATCTTCACCTTCTTCCCCGCTATCGCCTTCCGAAGCGCGATCCGGCCCGGGAACTCGAACGTCTGGCTCACCGACACCGACCACGCCCGGCCCTCCCCGGCCAACCCGTCGTCCCGCTCTCGCTCTCGCTTCCGGCCCATGTTGACACTCAGCTCGGGGTTCGCCAGGACCCCGGCGGTCTCCGCGCCGCCCCGGGCCGCCCGCGCCTCGGCCTGGTAGAACGCGAGCTCCGGGTTGCGCTCGAGTACGTCGGCGACGACCTGCTCGAGGGCGAGGCCTTTGGTGGTGTGGCCGTCGTCGGCGCGGACGACGGCAGGCGGGGCGAGACGGCCGGCGAGCCCGAGGCCGAGTGCGAGAAGGTAGCGGTTCATAAGGCCGATCAACACGGTTGCTAGTCGGGCGCAGAGGCTGCGCCGGGAGCCGCCACTGACGTGGCCTCCCTCGTTCACGGGACAAGCAGGTGTGATCGGGTCAGATGAGGAGAACGACGGTACGGGCCGGGGGGGCCGACCGTGGCAGCGGACCGGGGTGAAGACCGGCGCGCCGGACGAAGAGCGGTACGACGGGCGAGACGAAGGCAACCACCTCGGTCAGTGCGCGCGGGGGGAGGCCCTCGGGCGAAACGAGTTTAGCGCGACCGGCGAGTAGGCTGGCGAGCGGGATGGCGATGCACGACGGGGCGGCGACCGACCCACCGTCACGCGTGGGGTCTGCGCAGTCCTCGCACCCGCCGACGGCCTCGACCGCGATGTGGCCGTCCCGGCTGATGCAGACGACTTCGCCCCGGACGGTGCCGGCGGTGGCGAGAGCCACGGCGACTAGCGTGCTGAGCAAGGTGCGGAGGTAGTGAGCCATCAGGATCGTTGGTACCTATCTGAGGCACTATCGGAACATACCCCGACGAACTTGACCCCACAACCGCCTTCCCGCCCGGCCGGCGACCGCAGTCACGGGGTGCCAAGCGGGGGCATCGGCGGGGCTATTTGGCGGGCGATTCGGCGACGGCCGGGCGTCCGGCCCCGATGAGCCGTAGCCCGTTGAAAACCACGAGCAGGGACGCCCCCATGTCGGCCGCAATGGCCCCCCACATCGACGAGTATCCGGCGAACGTGAGGACCACGAATACCGCCTTCACCCCGAGCGAGAAGGCGATGTTCTGCCGGATGACGGAGAGCGTTCGGCGGGAGTGGCGGATGAGCCACGGGAGCTTCGCCAGGTCGTCCGACATGAGGGCCACGTCCGCAGTCTCGATCGCAGCGTCACTCCCCGCAGCGCCCATCGCAAGACCCAGGGTTGCGCGGGCGAGGGCCGGGGCGTCGTTCACCCCGTCCCCG
>CAZKIQ010000108.1:0-13313 GCA_964552815.1 uncultured Alcaligenaceae bacterium
TTATTGCCCAAGTCTCCCCGTTTCGTCAAGGTCACAGGGTGCGCTGTAGTGTTAAGCTACTATCTGGCGTCTCTTGGAGGTGGTCCCGATGGCGAAGCGAAAGTCCCACAAGGCGGCATTCAAGGTCCAGGTCGCCCTGGCGTCGGTTCGGGGCGACAAGACCATCAACGAACTGGCCGCCCAGCTCAGCGTTCACCCGACCCTCATCCACGCCTGGAAGAAACAACTCCTCGCCGGGGCCGAGGCCGTGTTCGCGGGCGGGGCGAAGGCCACCGGCCAGCCAGCCTGATCGCAGCCGAAGGGCAGACCTGCCAAGACAACCAGAAGAAAGCCCAGGAGGTAAGCAATGCCCTTCAGAAACGCCTCAAAGACACTGACGCTCGCCACGCTGACTACGTTAGTAGCCGCCTGCTCAAGCACGAACTGCAACCTACCCGAACCACCGGCGGACGTGATGCAGCCGCCAGCCGTCATCGACTTCCTGACGGCGCTCTCGACGTTCTTGGGCTTGGAGTCGCAGCCGAACGACAAGCCAGCCAACTGATGGCCTGTCAGGAGTTCATCCGAACGGAACGCCAGGGCCGATGATCGAGATCATCCGCAACCCGCGCCGCAAGAAACAGCCCCACCGAATGCTGTGGATCATCGTCGCAGCGACAATTGCCCTGTTGATCCTCGGGCTGCCCGGATGCACGACAATCGAAAGCCTGTGCTGGAACGGGAACGCCAACAAGACCTGCCCGTCGATCCTGAACGTCACCAGATAGCAGAACCCCCGCCGACTCCCTCCGGCTCAAGGATGACCGGGTAAAACCCCGACTGCGAAGTCACCGCCGCCTCTGGCCGCCGTATGGGGGTCTCCGCCGCATTTTACGCGCTGTCGCGAGTGTGCGGCTCCGAACCCCCATACGACGACCGACGGCGAAGGGATGACAAGGCAGGATGAGGTTCGGCATAAAGCAGATGGGTGTCAATCCTGAGCCTTGGGCATCGGAGCAGGTGCTGGCGGCTGAAGCTGCTGCTGGGAGTGAGCCGGCGTCTTTTCAGGGCTTCGCTCGATCCAGTTCTTTACCAGACCAGTTCCGATGGCAAGCACAAGGGCCACTAGGACGCCCTGCACCAGACTCAGCCGATTCTCCACCTTGTCGACGCGCTTGTCCGTATTCGTTTCGACTTCGTGCATCTTCTTGTCGGCGGCAACTTCCAGTGCGTGGGCCGCTTCTCGATATCCGTATTCAGCCGCTCGAACTGATCTTTCAGTTGTGCCGGCGAAGCCACGTCGCCCGCGATCCGCTTGACGTCTTCGGCCGTGATGTGGCTGCTCATGCCAGGGCGCGGCTGGTAAAGATCCTTGGTGACCACGTCGAGCTTGGCATACCAGATCAGGAACATCGGCTGGTCTTGATCCAAGTAAATCTTTTGCGGTCCGGCGTTGTAGACGGCGAACTTCAGCGTGTTCTTGTACCCCGAATCGACGTGGAAGCCGGATACGTTCACGAGCCCTTGTAGCTTCGTTGTGGACTTGATCGAGATAAACGCCATCGAATCGGCGGGAACGGCGACAACCTCCTTGGACACGAGCAGGCCGAACTGGCCCGGCGGGATGATGATCCGCTCGCCTGGAGAAAGCTGTGTCCTCTCGCCGTCGCTGCTGGTGATGTACGCTTCCGCCCCGACGCTCAGCTCGTAGGCCCCTCGCATCACTCGCCCGGGGTCGTATGGTTCGATCAGCTTCTCTTCCGGGATGCGGTCTTTGAGGGTTTCGCTGCTCCAGAAGGGCATTCGTTCTCTCCTTCAGCGATGACGCTCGCGAATGCCACCTCGTCGAGGTAGCTGATACTGATGTGCCAGTCAGTGATGCCAAGGTCCGCGGCGTACCGCTCGACTGCGCCGCGCAGTCGGATGTATGGCGCACCGCTCTCCCTACGAAGTATCTCGATTCCTTCCCACCTTATATCACCGCGAAAACCTGTTCCGAGCGCCTTCACCACCGCTTCCTTCGCGGCGAAGCAGCTCGCGTAGTAGCGGTACCGTTTCGGCGTCTTCCCCGCGCACCTTCGTTCGGCGGCCGTGCAGAACTGCATCGTCCACTTCTTGTTCGGCGAATCCACCTCTTCCTTTATTTCGGCGATCTTCACCGCGTCGATGCCGTGGCCGATGATCCGCATGGCTGCCCCCGTTCAGCTATCCCGCAGGCGGATGCACCGCTTGTCGAGGTCCACGTGCACGGTCCCGCCCCGCCGCTTCTTGACCTCCCGCCACACCCGGAACCCTTCTACGATGGCCCGCTCCCACTCGCCCGGCGAGCACTCCGCGACTTCCAGGTGCTGCACCATGTTCTTAATCATCCGCAGCAGCCCGGTGCTCACCGAGGACTTGCCCTCAAAGAAGTTGTAATCCCTGGCGTAGGCGAAAATCATCGCCGAGAGGCCTTCCTCCGTCGCGATCGCGCGGCCGCCGTCCTCGACCAAATCCACCTTCGGGTCACTCTTCCGCTTCACGTTGAGCATCTTGCGGACGAGCGGCGACCAGCCGAGAACGGCCGAGAACGCCAGGTGGATCACGTCGTGGTACCCGTACCCGTCCTTTACGTGCGCGTTGTCGGACAGGTCGTCGCCGAACTGCTTGCCCTTGTACATCACCCGGACTTTCGGCGAGTCGTCCTCATCGTGGTAGGTCAAGAAGTCGATCGAGAACTGGCGGGGGAACCGCTCGTTGTCCGGGAACTTCCCGTCGAACGGCTCGCGGTACGGCAATTCACCCCACCGACCTTCGCACTTAGCCAGGTTCTGCTCGGCAACCTCTGAGAGGTCGAGCCCGAACTTGGTGGCCACGTTGGCGACGTACCACAGTAGGTCGCCGACTTCCTCGGCCAACCGCTCCTTGAACAGCTTGTGGGATTCGCCGTCCCGGAGGTACTTCTTGTACTCCCCGAGAAGCTCGCCCGTCTCGCTCGCCAACCCGGCAAGCGGGATCATCCGCGCCTGCTCGTCCGTGCCTGGATTGCGGTCCGTTTTCTTCGTCCGCTCCTGGTAGGTGCGTAGGTCCATCGGTCCCCCCCGGTCAGCCTAAAAGAGCGTGGTCGGGCTGTTCGCTTGGATGGGGTGACGCGCCACGGCGTCGTTGATCCCCCACTTCGGCGGATACCAGTATTCGATCGGCTCCGGGTGCGCCCGGAACTTTTGCTTGATGCGTGTTCTGCCCGACTCTCCGCTCGCTTCGGGGTGGACGACACGGGCGTACTTGTCGGTCTCGCAGAACAAGTTCTGACAGTCAATGAGTTGTAACCGGCGGCCCCACAGTGTGCGGAACTGCAGCCCAAGCCGCTCGAACTCGATTTCTTGCCGGTCGGCCATGACCCGGATCACGTCGGCGTCGCTCAAGCGGCCTGTGGCCGAGAAGCACTTCCGAATGCCATCTATCGCCCCCGGCCCCGGTACGACGAACTCCGTTTCGGTGAAGTCCGTGACCGTGCTGTAATTGACATCGGTAACGAATTGGTACGCCAAAAACTCGCCGATCGACGGGTAGCTGAGGATCAAGTCGAATGCGCGGCTCATCGATCCGGCGTCGGCCAGCTTTGCCGGGAGGTCGCCTTCGAGCATCCGCTCGATGAGGGCAAGGTGGTTCCGGTGCTTCTTCTCGTGACCCAGCACCCCGGCCGACGGCATGATGTACGCGGCCGAGTAAATCCGCTGGCCACGCTCCATTGCGTTCCCGAGCACCTTGTCGTACCGCTTAAAGGAATACCCCTCATAGGTCAGGGGGCCGACCTCCTTCTCTAACAGCTCCCACGTCTCGATCTTGTTGAACAACTTGAACAACATGATCCGGAAGACGACCTCGACACTATCCGCCGGAAGGTCATCCCTGTAGATCACCCGTCGAATCAGGTACTGGCTGACCCGATCCGATGCCCGGTACGCGTTCGTAAACTTGTGCGCCCTCAGCACCGTGTCTTCCGTCCATGGTGGCGGCTGCCGTTCAAGTCGGCGAAAAAACACGCTCTGCCGCTCGGCCGCGAACCTCCAGTACGAGTTGTAAACCGTAGTCGGCTTGAGCTGGCCCAGGTCGGGCAGCGGCACGTCCGTTACGCCGGGCTTGCCCTTGCGTGCTTCGCTCGAATTCCTTGATTCCACTCCGCCCTCCAGGCATTCACTTCTTCGTTTCCCGCACGTCGCCCTTTTGCCGTCAGGCCTGCAACGCCTTCTCAGCCTGATCGACCAGACCCTTCACGTCGCCACTCTTCCAGCCCCCGTCCATGTCGATCTCGGCATGTGTCGAGATGACTGTGAGAGAGCCTACTCTTTTCAGTCCGGCTTCCTTCGCCACGAAGGCCTGGAGTTGCCCGAGACCAATGAGATTGCCCAGCAGCTTGGTCATGTAATAGTGGTTGCGGTAGACGGCCAGCAGCATCAGGTCGCCGTTCGAGTGGCGCTTGAAGCTGAGGTAGCTCAGGCACGGCCCGCTCAACGGACGCCGCCGGTCGCGGCCAGGCGCGTAAATCGTGATGCCGAGGTCCGCGTCTTCGTCTTCGTCCTCTTCCAGGACGGGCGGGCCTTCGAGGGACGGGCCGCTCATGGCCATCTCGTACACGGCCTTCACCTTCTTCTTCTTGTCCTCGTTCGCCTTCATCTTGACGATGAGGTCTTGGAGGGGGTAAATCGTCTCCCCACCTGCCACCTTCCAGCGAGTCATGCGGTCGAAATACTGCCCCCACCCCCGCGCGTCGCGCGAGAACCTGTCGAAGTCGTTGTGGTAAATCTTGTAGAATTCAGGCGAGCCGTATGCCTCGTAGAGATCCTGGGGGAAAATCGTGTTCGCCACAGTCACGATGGGACTTTCCCCGTGGTCCTTCAGGAACCGGTCCACGAGCGTGATGGCCGCGTTATCCTGCGGGTCGTGCCGGACGGGGTCGGCCACGTCGATCACGACGTTGTACCCCTCGTTCTTCGTCCCCATGATCGACTTGCAAGCGGCGACCCACGCGCGGGCGCAGCTCTTCGCTTCGATGCTGCGGAACATGTGGTTCTCCTTCAGTTGACTGTGATCGCAACTCTGACCCGGGGGCTGACGTACCGCTCCATCAGCCAGGCGTACCCTGCCAGCCCCCAGGAGTCGCCCCAACTGTTCCTCACGAGCAGGAGGCGCTTTTTGCCTAGGCTGCCCGTTGCCAAGACCACGACGGCGTGCCGCCTCGTCGGGTCGGCAGGCTCGTCGGAGTCGATCACGCCATTCGACTCCGGCGTGTAGAACGCATCCGAGATCGTCATGCCGAGTAGAACGGGCCGGTCACCCTCGACCGCGTTCCAGATGTCGTCGAACGCCTTGCCGTGCGGCGCGGACCCGCGCCGGAACAACTGCCCGACCTCGGCCGGCGGTTTCCATTGTTTCAAGTCGGTTGGCAGAACGTCGAGGTACGGCCACCCGGTCTCGCCGGGCTGACCGTCCTGCTCGAGTGCGGCCCGGATCGCGGGAATCGTGGTCCCGGTGTGCGTATCGGTCTTATCCCGCTGTTTCGCCTGGAAGAACAGGTATTCGCAGGACAGCGGCGACCATTCCCCGCCGATGGCGGCGGCGTGCGCGTCGCTCAGGGCGAAGGCCAAACAGGTCTCGCGCCCTCCCTGGTCACGAGCCGGTCCGAACCGGCCGCGCAGATCGTTGCGGACGGTTACGGTGCTCATGCGAATTCCAGTAGGTCTGCCTCACGCTGGAGCGGGTGCGGTCCGTCCGGCAGGGGGCCGGACAGGTCGAGGTCGAGGTCGAGGGAGTTCAGCGGCGTCCCCTTCGGCTGCCACGGGCGAACCTCGCGGAACTTGACGTGGCCATGCACGTTCTCGTCGCCTTGGGCTTCGGCGACGACAGTCCGGAAAACCGCACCGCCGATGTGCTGGTCGCTGCCTTCCGACGCGCGGCCGTCCTCGACAATGCCCATACCCGCGTCGGCCAGGTCGCCGAATTGCCAGACGTACCCGGAACCTGAGTGCTCCAGAAACTTGAGCACGACCAGATCGGTCCGGCTGCCCTCCAGTACCATTCCGTTGTCGCGTTCGGTCACGAGCCAAACGTCGCCGCGCCAATGCTCGGGTTCGTAAGACTTCACCAGGGACTGCTTGATCGCCTTCGGCTTCACCTGCAGCAGCCTGTCGCGAACGTTCCTGTCGATCGCGCTGCACTCGGCCAGGGCGTAGCACGTCGCCGAGTAGCTCGACCCCATCCGGAGCGCGAGCTGGTAGACGGTCACCGGCTCGCGTAAGTTCTGCGGCCGCCACCCTTGCTGCTTCATGTGGTAGACTATCAGCCACTGAGGCGTCAGCAGTTGAGCCGCGAACGCATTGGCTTGGTCCTCGCGCGGGTCGCCGGTCGTGTCCGTGGAGAAGATCGGCCGTTCGAGAATCTCCAGGTCATCGAGACTGGCATCGTGGCCGAGGGCTGCGTGGCCGAGTTCGTGTGCCGCGGTGAACCGTTGGACCGGGAGCGGGCGTTTCGTCGTGACCAGCACACCCGTGTCCGGATCACTGAAGTACGCCCCGAGCAGGTTCCGGAGCGGCTTGAACATCACGTAGACGTTCCGGTCGAACAGCATGCGGAATACGTCCACACGCCCTTCGCCCAGATCGGCTCGGCCCTTCGTGTCGTACTGGGCGTGGAGCCGGTCCGCCTCGAGGATCGCGTTCAGGATCTCTTCGCGTCGGGCCACGGCTCACCCCTCCTTACTTTTCTTCCTGTCGCGCAGGAAGTCAGCGAACCGATCCACCTGCTGTCGGTCGTCCTCCGAGAGTTCAGCAACCTTGCGGGCCAAGTGATTGACGTCGGCACCGAACGACTCTTCCTCCTCGCCGGTGAAGTAGCCAACCGGCCGTTTGTACAGAGCCGCCAGCTTCTTCAACTCCAGCGCCTCGACCTTCCGCTGACCGGTTTCCATCAAAGACAACGCCGACCGCGAAACGCCCAAGATGTTGGCGACCTGGTCCTGCGAGAATTCCAGGTACTCCCTTGCTTGACGGAGACGCTCGCCGAGCGCCTTCCGATCCTCGTCGCCGGGGTCGGGCTGCTTCTCGCGTTCTTTGTTCATGACCGCACCTTCTTCGGCTTGTTCTTTTCGGCGATCTGGTCTTTGTGGCGGCGGATGATGTCATCAACCGCTTCTTTCACGTCGTTGTACCCGCCCTTCTGAACCAACTTGTCGGGCGGCAGCTTCGCCTTGAAGATCTCCTCCAATACCAGCACCGTGCCGATGATTCGGCGCGAGTCCAGCAACGGCTTCCACGCGGGCCGATCCGGGTTCAGAAACGTGACGTCGTCCGCGATCTTCTGAAGCTCCTTCGTCAGGCGATTCCGGGCCTCGCTGTATTTGGCGTCCGTCGTGGACGGGTTCGCCACGGCAACGGCTTTTGCGACCATCGCACCCCTCCCTCCTGTCCGACCCCCGAGGAATCCCCCTTCCTCACCCAATCGTACCCGGGGCGCGTCCGAAAATCAAACGGCGTAGGTCGATTTTGTTCGATTTTCGGACGAAAAGTCGCGTGCGTCAGCCCAAGCTACATGCCGGCAAGCTTTTTCGGCGGTCATTGGGCTAAAGATCTGAGGGAGGCGCGCTACCTCGCGAAGGCGATACTCTTCAAATCACTGCGTTTCGCGCCGTAATTGTGGGTGCCGAGTAAGTGCCGAGTTTGGTGGAAACGGTACCAAAAGGAGTCAGTCAGGCCCGTTCCAGCCAAAGGGCCGAAACGCTGAAACCCCTTGCGAGCAAGCGGTTTAGCTGCCGTTCCACCAAGTGTCTCAGTGCGGGCCGATCACATCCACATGATCTGCGAGCAAAGAGGGGTATTCAGGTCTGACCTAACTTCGGAATCCAATGCGATGTGGACGGAACTGGCGGGAAAGGGCGGACGACTCTGCGAGGCCGCCCGCGAGGGTCGGACCCGCTGCCCGCTGATCGTCCGCCCGACGAGCGAGGACGTAATCACCGGTCACCTCGTCGGGGCGTTCCGCGTCCTCAACCCGATGCACTGGGTGCCCGACTTGCTCAACCGGGCGGTGGGATCCCGGCGGTTCCGCCGGCAGGTCTTCCGTCGGTTCCGCGTCGAGCCGTGGAAGACGCGACCCCATTTCCCGAGGGAACTGCTCCCGTGGGCCGAGGGCGGAACCCAGGTCGACGTGACGCTGACGTGGGAGAACCCGCCGACCACGATCCTGCTCGAAATGAAGTTCGGGTCCGAGCTCGCTCCCACCACCGCCAACGGGAAGGGTCACGAGTTCCCGTCCGACCAGCTGATCCGAACGATCCGCGTCGGGTTGAACGAGTGCGGCTACTACCGGTCCGCCGACCTGTTCGACACCCCGCCCCGTGACCTGGCAGTGATCGTCCTTTCGCCCACGGCCGGCCACACGCTCGTCGCCCGGTACCGCGACGAAGGTGCCCTGCGGGCCGCGATCCCTCACGCGGACCGGCTCCTCGGCCTGCCCCGCGGCCCGTTCGTGGGCGAACTGGGCTACTCGGACTTGATCGACGTCTTCCGGCAACGCCGCCGGCACTTGACCCGAGCGGAGCGACAGTTGATCGACGACCTCGCCCTCTACCTCGACCACAAGCGGGCCACCGTCCCACGGTCCCCTTCGCAGCCCGAATGATCTCGCGTTCGAGCAATCCCGTCTTTCGACACCCAATTTCGTGCTGCCACTGACCACTTTACCGTCAGCGGCACCGGGGATGATCGTGTCCGGGGTAGAACTTCCACACGGGAGATCGTCCGGTGAATGACTTCCACTGTCCTCGTTGCGGACGCATCACGAACCGACCGAGTCTCTGCATACTCTGTCTGGAGAAGGACAACGAGCTCCGGAGCGGGCTCGCGGAGTCACACCGCCTTCAGGCCGAGGCCGCGGCCGAACAGATCGCGTTCGAGCGCCGCCGGGAACGCGACCGGCTCGCGGACCGTCAACGCGAAATCGAAGTGGGGGCGGCCCGAAAGGTCGACGAACTCTGCGAATTCGCCGGCACGGTCGGGGCCGAAATCCAGGCGGCCGGCTCGTCGGCGGCCGCCCACACGGTCCTTGCGGCCCGCATCGCCCACCGGCTCCGCACGCTCGATCTGGGCGAGTGGCAATTCCTGCATCAGGTGTCGCCCAGCGCCACGACCGTCGCTTACACACAGTTACGAGCCCATCTGATCCCCTACACGCGAACGCTGTGGCCGCACAGGGACCGCAGTTCCCCGTCGATCGCTCCAGCGCTGCGAACGATCGCCGAATCGCTTCGGTTCTCGGACGTGGCCGCCTTCACCACCATCCCGAACGAGATCGCCGCCGCGGAAGCGGAGGTAAGTCTTGAGATGGCACGTGCCGAAGCCGAACTCCGGGATCTCCGAACCGAGAAGAATAGACTTCAAGGGTGGGTTACCAGCGTCACTCGAGTGCTGCCCATCACGAGCGCCATCCTCGTCGCGTCCGCGGCGGTCTTCCTGTTCTTGACACTCGACACGATGAGCATGGATGCCCGGTGGTCTCAGAAGCCCGGTGACAAGCCGGCCGCCGGCATCTTCTTCGCGTCGGCCGGGCTGCTCGCGATCGCGGGTCTGGCCGGGTTGGGACTCTGGTGGAAAATCGATCCGGCAAGATGGAAGACATCCATCGCGGAGGTTCAGAACGAAATCGTGCTGGTGAAGGAGCAGTTTCACGACTTGCAGACGAAGAAAGACGGGATCGCGACGGCGGTCGTCGCCCGGTGGTCGGACCCGCAACTTCGCGAAATCCTCGATTCGCGAGCCTGACGGCGACCGGCACGAAGGCCACCCCTTCGCGGGGTATCGACGGGACACCACCGGAGTCCCCCGATGCCCGATCTCGAACCGCCATTGCCCTACGGCACCCCCGACCTCGACCCGCATGTGAAGTGGGCGAACGAGCGGGTCACCTGCTACGTCCGCGGCTGTCGCCAGCAACTCCGCCCCCCGACCCGGACCTTTGCCGGCGACGTGTGTCCCATCCACGGCATCCGCTGCCACGGGGCGAAGACCCACACGCCCACCTACTCCTACCGCGACGTCCGCCGCAACGTCATCGTCGACCCGGACCTCCTCGCCACCCGCGTCGTCGGCCACCCGTTCAAGTTCGAGTCGCACCGGCTCGGCCTGGAAAACTCGGAGGACGCCCTCACCTGGAACGTCTTCCGCTCCCTCCAGCGGGCCAATCTGCTCAAGCAAGTCGGCGAACTCGTCACCGGCATCCGCACCGACGCCGAGCCCGACCTCTACCTGTGGGGACTCAAACTGACCGACGACGCGGTCACCCCGTGGGACCTGCTCGTCGCCGCCCGCGAGCGGTTCGAGTCGAACCTCCCCGTCGACCGGCCGCTCACCGAGCCCGACATCGCCCTCCACCTGCCGGGAAAATACCTCGTCCTGATCGAGGCGAAGTTCACCAGCCCGAACCCCAGCTACGCCGCCGGTCCGAGGAAGGACGCCCGGTCCCTCACCAAGGACGAACTCCTCCGCATCTACCACGACCCGGGGCTCGCCATCCTCGACCAACCGCGGGCGGTCGAAGCCTACCGGGTCCACTACCAGCTGTGGCGGAACACCGTCTTCGCCGAGTGGATGGCCAGGCTCGATGACCGCCGGACGCAGGCCTTCCACGCCAACCTCACCCGGACCGGCGAGGAGATCGTCAGCTGTGCCGAGTTCCGCCGCCTGCTGAACCCCGGCTCAACGAACCGGTTCGTCCACATCGCCTGGGAAGACCTGCACCGCCTGACGATACAAGACCTGCAAAACACCTTCGCCGCCCGACTCGACCGCTACCTCCGCACGAAGACCACCCGGCTGCGGCCGGCCTTCGCCGTCTCGTGACCCCCTGGGATCGGTGCGGATTCTTGCCCTCCCTGACCCGCGGCCAGTGACGCCGCGGACCAAAAACTTCGCGAATTCCGCGACCCCCTGACCACTTTAGCGTCAGGGTCGCCCGACCACGATGGCCGCAGTCCCACGGGTACTGCGGTCGATGCGGGGTCGTCGCCTCCACAGACTGTTGCAGATCCTCGCCCTGCTGAAGGGGGCCGGGAACTGGAACGCCCGCACCCTCGCCGAGCACCTGCGGACGTCCCGCCGCAACGTCTACCGCGACCTCGCCGTCCTCGAACTCGCCGGCGTGCCGTACTGGTACGACCCCGACCGCGGCGAGGGGGGCAGCTACCGCGTCCGCGAGGGGTTCTTCTTCCCGGCCGTCGCCCTGACCAACCAGGAGTGCCTCGACATGGCCGTCCTCGCCAAGCTGGCCGAGACGCAGGGCGTGCCGCTGGTCGGCGACGCCTGCCAGGTCCGGGACAAGCTCTTCGACACGCTGCCCGCGGAACAGCAGGACCTCATCGGCGAGGCGACGGCCCTGTTCGACGTCCTCGCCCACGGCGTCCCCGACGGCACCCGCTGTCGGGCCATCCTGATCGCGGTGCAAAAGGCTCTGCTCGGCAAGAGGCAACTGTCCGGCACCTACCGATCCCCGGCCGGCACCGCGGCGAAGGCGGTCCGGCTCCAGCCGCGACGGGCGTTCCTGCACGCCGGGACGTGGTACCTGGCCGCCCACGACAACGCCGACGGCACGACGAAGCTGTACCGGCTCAGCCGGTTCGACGAACTCCGGACGACGAACAAGCCGCTCACTGTCGCCGAGAAGTTCAGCCTGCGGGACTACCTCGGCAACGCCTGGGCCGTCCACCGCGGGGGAAGGGACTACGCGGTGGAGGTGGTCTTCACGGCCGACGCCGTCCCGCTCGTCGAGGAGTGCCGCTGGCACCCGACCCAGGAACTTGAACGCCTTCCCGACGGCCGACTTCGATTCCGGGCCACGGTCAGCGGGCTCGACGAGGTGAAGTTCTGGGTCCTCGGCTGGGGCCCGCGGGCCGTCGTCACGAAGCCGAAGGAGCTCGCCGACGAGGTTCGACGGCTCCTGAGTGAGACCCTTTGCGGCTACGCGAACGGCCGTTCGTCGTGACACGCCCAACACCGAACCGACCGCACGACATCGAAGTGCTCTTCCCCCGTCCCCGCGAGGCGTTCCATGACGCGAACCATCCCCGTTCTCGGGCTCACGATCTTGCTGGCGAACGCCGCCGGGTCTGCCGAGCCGCCGCAGTCGATTGCCGCGAAGAACGCGAAGTCCGAGTTCGAGACCGCCCTGAAGAAACTCGACGAGGACTACCAGAAGAAGGCCGCCGCCCTGCGGGACGAGTACCGCACGAGCCTGGACGCGGCCCGCAAGGAAGCACTCGCCAGGAACGACCTCGACGAGGCCCAGCGGATCGTGGCCGAGCAGAAGGACCTCACCGACGACGCCGGTACCGGCGGCTTCCAGGTGATCTCCGCGTGGCACGGGGCCTACGCTTCTTGGCGGGACGTCACGGCGCAGGCGAGGAAGCAGGTCAAGAACGGGGAACTGAAGGTCGCGAAGGCCGGCGATCTCGCGGCGGGACTCCCCGACCCGGCGTTCGGGCACGCCAAGTCGGTCGTGGTCGTCTACCGCAGCAAGGGCGGCATCCGGGTCACGCTGGTGGGGGACGACAAGGCCCTGAACATCCCGGTGCGGTGAGTGGCTGGAGCGGTCGACCAACGGCTCTCAGAATGCAACCGGAGCTTCTCGCTTCGCTTTTGGGACAAGGTATTGGGGAACTCGGCCGAAATTCCGGGCACGGTTTTGCACTCGAACAGGGTGCTCGCAGACGTTTTCTTGGGAGCAACTCTCACTCAAAAACGCTTCATTCTCCTGAATAGCCGGCTGTCACACAATCCCATCACGCCGATCGTGCATTGAAACGAATTCCGGCACGGGTTTGGCCTCGACGAGACGCCGGACTGCTCAATCCGATTCGGATCGTCGGTGCGGTGACCACGCGGGTATCCCGAGAGCCCATCCAGCATATCCCGCAGATTCCGGAAGGAACGATAGACAACGTCACGACACAACCTCTCCTCACACGTGAGTTTGTGACCATCGCGACCACAGGGTGGGTCGAATCCGCGGATGGCCCGCCATCCTGCGTGCGGCCGAGCCGGGAATACCGGGCGGGCCGCGATCCCCAGGGGAGAGCATCCGTGGAAGCGACTTCTGTTTCTGTGACGGGGGAGGGCGGCCTCCGCCCGGTGTTCTTGACGCCAGCCGATGTCGCAAAGCTGTACCCGATCAGTAAGTCCACCGTGTACGAGGCCTGTCGGGCGGGGTTTCTGCCTCACTCGCGAATCGCTTCCCGGCCGGGAACCCGGGGAAAGTCTTCCCGACCGGTGAACCACACTCCTGACAGAGGGAGCGGATTCCCGGGGGGG
>CAZKIQ010000109.1:0-13294 GCA_964552815.1 uncultured Alcaligenaceae bacterium
GGCCGTCGCGGCCGAGTCGGGTGATGGTGATAGGCATGGGAAGGTCGTTGCGAATCCAGGTCGGAATCGCATCAGAAGCATTAACCAGCGTGAGAAAAAACTGGGATACCGCTTCACACCCTTCCCATCAGCCCGCCCCGCGGCTACTCTCAAAGCGGGCACCCGAGCGAGGGACCGCGATGCGGCAGGACAAGGATCGGACCGCCAAGTGGTTGCTGGCCCACCACGGCGATGCCGTCCTGCGCCTTGCCGGGTTCACCGACTTCACCAGTTGTCGGGCCGTCGCTGCGGAACTCGTCGCCCCGCGTCGGCTGCCCGATGGGTTGCTGGAGGTGACCGTCACCGGTCGACCCGAGCAGCACCTGGTTCTGGTCGAAATCGAGTCGTATCCGGGCAAGGACGTCGATCCGCAGGTGCTCGACGACCTGCTCCTGATCGCGGTCGACCGGAATCAGCTTCCCGATGTCGTGTCGATCGTGCTTCACCCGAAGGGCCAGCAGACGGTGAGCGGAGCGGTCGACCGGACCAGCCGGCGAGGGACGACGAGGCTTACTGCGTCGTGGCCGGTGGTCCGGGTGTGGGAACTCGAAGCGGCGGACTTGCTGGCGATCGGCGATCCGGGCCTGATCCCGTGGGTGCCGCTGGCGAAGACAGACCGCCCGCCCGCGGAACTTCTGACCGAGTGCCGCGACCGGTTGAGCACGGTAGCTGACCCACGGGACCGGGCGGGTTTGATGGCCGTGACGGCGATATTGTCCGGGCTGGCGTATCCCGGATTGAACGTGCTGGCCCTTCTCGGAGGATCTGGAGCCATGATTGAATCCCCCGTTCTGGACGAGTTGAAGGAAGCGATTCGGGCGAAGATCGAGGCGGAAGGGAAGGCGGAAGGCATCGTCGCCACGCTCCGTTCCGCTACACTCGCTGTGTTAGCACTACAGCGCACGGTCCGGTTCCCACTGGCATTTCGGTAGGTCCGCCAGTCGGACTCCCGCGGCGTGGAGTTTCCTTCGCGTCGTCTTCGTATGGCTCGCTCGCGACTGGGAACGTCGTGTCTGATGGTGCTTCAACTCCTTCGACGTCCTCTCAAGCAGACGTGCACCACAACACTCTGAAAGCCACCAACTCCTCACCAACGACGACATTGCCGTTCGCACCTGGCACACCGTCAACTCCGGGTTTTTCCCCCCGAAGCTCCTGGTGCATCTGCGCCAGGAATAGATGACTCACCGTCGTCAGGATCATATGCCGTTTCATACTCTGATACTTTCGGCCCTCGAAATGATCCAGGCCCAACTCGCCCTTCTCGTCCGCGAAGCAACGTGAGATGCTGACGATTTCACGGACAGTCGAAGTGCTTATTTTGTGGCCGCGACCTGGGTTTCGAACTGGTGCGGGGTCAGGTAGCCGAGCGATGAGTGCTTCCGCTCGAAGCGGTAGTACCGCACATACTCGCCGACGATCGCACGGGCCGACTCCACACCCTCATAGTCGGCTATTGCCAGTTCCCGCTTAAGGGTTCCCCAACACGATTCCATGAATGCGTTGTCATAGCAGTTGTCCGCCCGGCTCATACTTTGCAACATCCCGGCCCGCTTCAATACAGATCGATATAGTGCACCCGCATATTGGCCGCCCCGGTCACTATGATGGACCAGGCCAGAACCAGGGTGACGATTGCGGATCGCTCGACGCAGCACATCGAGCACCAATGACTCGGTTATCGTCGATGCAATAACCGACTCCGTTGCTTTCGGCCATATTAAGCATTCGGCTTGTCCGTCAAACCGTCAGCACCCCATCGTTCCTCAAGCGAATTTGGCTGCATCCTGGCGAGCGGATGCTCACCCATCCCCAAAGAGCCAACCCACGAGTGCCGCCTGACCGCGGTAATCCGGGGCGATCAGATCCGCACCGAGTTCCACGAGCATCGTCCGTTTCAACGGGTTGACCCCACCCTCGCCGCGTTCCCGGGATGCGACGCCGACCGCCACTGCACCGACTCGGCGGGCTTCCACCGTCTCGGCGTAGCCGTCCCCGAAGCTGAGAATTTCCGGACCGGGCACGCCAAACTCCGCGATGATGCGGTCGAAAACGTCTCCTTTTGTGAAGTTCGGAGTGTTGTCGGCGGGGGCGTAAATGTGCGGGTGGAAGAAGTCGGTCAGCCGAAGCAGGTCTGCTTCCGTGCGGACGTACACGAGATCCGTGCCACTCGCCAGGAACAGGGATACTCCGAGGGATTGCAGGTTCCGCAACAACTCGTGCGTCCCCGCGACGGCCCAATCTTCCGGCGAGGCAGCACCGCTGGAAAGTTCGTCGCACCGCTTCCCGGAAGTCTTGAGCAATCGCGTCTGAAATTCTTGCAGCAGATCTTCCGGCGAGGGGGAGACCCCACCACGAGCCAGGATGTCGTCGGCCAGGCGACGCATCTGGAAAATCGACGGTTTTCCACTGAGGCGAAGCACCGCGTCTTCGAAGATGTGTCGTGCTTCCGCCTCCGGTACCGTCAGCAGGTTCTGGTCGCGAAGCCGTTCGACCCCCATCTCGGCCATGATTCCCGCCCACCCTTCGCGGATGAGCGAAACCGTGCCGTCGAAGTCAAACACAGCTGCCCGGAATGGCCCCCGGCGAAGATTGGAATTGCGGATTTCGATGTCGGTCGGAAGCGCCACGCGATTCTCCGGAAGGGAGCAGATGGGGCTTTTGTAGCGAGATCGGTCCTGGGTGGAACTCACTCCAGATCCCACATGACGACCCGGCCGAGTCGTCCACCGGCCGCAGCTGTGAGACCGTCCGGAGAGAATGCGAGGCTCATCAATTTCTCGAGGCGCCAGTTCCACTCGAACCGTTTCTCGCCGTGGACCGTGTCCCAAAACTGCACTCGTTCGCGCTCGCCGCCGATGAGCATTCCCTGCCCGTTGGGGGCAAACGCCAGCGGGGGGAACCAGTTCTCCGTCTCCGTAGGCGCCTGGAGTTCCAGAACCGGAGACAAGATCGGTTTCGACCGCTTCCCCGGCGGAATTTCCGCAACGTTGACGAGATCGAAGACAGCCACGGAGCGGCCATCGGCCATCGCGATGCGTGTATCTCCAGCCCAAACCGCGAATGGCTGCCCTGTTCGCACCGCGGAGTTGATCTCGACGCGGACGGTTGCGGATTCCACATCGATCAGCACTGGCCGATGTTTCTCGCGGATCCCAACAAGGTGCGAGCCGTCTGCGGTAAATCCGGCCCAGCGGGCGGTCGACTGGAACTGCACGTTGCGAACCAGCCCCAATTCGGCCAAGGGTCGGGATCCAGGATCCGCCCTGGGTCGGAACGCCAGATCCGTCACCGTTCGAAGATCCGCCAGTCGCAAATGCCCCGAAGAAGTCACGCTTCCCAGGTGGCACCCTGCGGTGGGCAAGATCGAAAACTCCAACGGATCCAGGTTTCCCCACCAACCGCCCCGATTCGTGATGACCAGGAACCTCGTCGAATTCGGGTCAAACACAAGTTCGTGGAAGAGCTGTGTGCTCGGCGTGGGAATCGTCATCACCGGGTCGCCGGTAAGAATGTCGCGGAGACAAATTGCGGTGTGCGGTTGGCAGGTCACGAAATGTCGTCCGTCCGGCGTAAATCCCAGCTTCACCACGGGATGTCGCGGTTTGAACTGGAACGGCCGCACACGCGACTCCTGAAAAGTGCCCTCAGACGGCTCCGCGTGAAAACTGCTACAAGCCACCTTCACCGAGACGCATGTCAAACACTCGCTTTGAGAGAGCTTGAGGAAATCGCCAGAAATCCGCGCGAAGATTCATGATCGAGCGCCGCAGAACCGATAGAGATTATCGCGGCCTATCAGCGGGGGGCGGACGATGCGTGTACTCATTGTAGGGTTCGATCTTTTTGCGTCCGTAGGAGGAGGCCAGACCTATTATCGCGGCATCATCGCCCGGAACCCGGATATCCAGTTCTTCTATCTCCAGGACAAAGAAGCGGCCGACGCCCCACGACCGCCGAATGTGCGTCCGTTGCCATATCGGGAAGTTTACACCGGCTGCGACTTTGTCGAACATGCCGAGCCCGGGGCTCCCGCATACGCGATCGCTGATTTTCTCCTCGCCGAGAATGTCGCTGCGGCTGCGGCTGGCCTGTCATTCGATGCGGTTGATACTCCCGATTACTACCGAGCAGGGGCATTCTTGCCCGCCGCCCTGCACCGACACGGGGTCTCGCACGACCGGCTTGTTTTGTCGATGCACGGGGTGATCTCCACAACGCAGGCACTGAACTGGGGCGGAGATGGCAACCTCCCACGCGGACTTGCGGATCTGGAACGATTGCAGTATGCCACCGCGGACATCCGGTACTTCATTAGCCCCACCTACCAGGACGAATGGCGGGTAATCTCGGACCGGCCGTCACACCTGCTCGATCCGATGTGGGCGTTCACTCCTTCGCCACGCCTACGCTTCTCCGACGATCTGCACCCTCCAAGTCTCTACTTCGTAGGACGAACCGAGCGTCGGAAGGGACCTCACTACTTTGCACAACTGTTGTGGTGGCTGCCTCCGGGAAGTTACCGGGACGCCGCGATCGTCGGCCCCGATAGTTTCGATCACCACGGTAATCCGTCATCTCAGGCTCTGCGCGAAATGCTTCGGTCTCGCCAACTTGAGGACCTGGCTCGGGTATCCCGATCGATGAATGCTGCGGAACTCTCCCGTGTATTTGCGTCCAAAGCCGTGATTTTTGCTCCATCACAGTACGATACGCTGAACCTAGTTGCGCTCGAATCGTTGTTCGCGGGTTGCCCGACGGTGATCGGGAACGGTGCGGGGGTGTGCGAATATCTGCGCCAGCGGTTCCCTTCGATTCCATTTCTGGAATTCGACGTGCGTCGGTTCTATTCGAACTTGCCCTTGGTGGAAGACCTGCTTTCAGGGTATACGTCTCACCGTGAGGAACTGGACCGAGCCGTCCGCGCTGTTGATCCGACCCCGATCGGTCCAGGGATTGGCGACATCTACACCGCTCGCCCGACGGCAGACCGAGCCGCCAGGGCACGTTGCGAGGCCTGGGACCGGAAATTCCTCGGAGCCCGGGCCGCTTGACCAAAGTTTAAGACCCCGTCGGGAGCGGTTCGAATGGTCGGAATCAGCCTATTATCGAACTCCGGACGCACAATGTCACAGATGGTGCGCGGGCGGTTGAAATCCGTCCTGCGGACGGGCTTCCGGATCGCCCACCAAGCCATTTGGGTCGCGAAAAAAGCAGGGTACTACTTCCTCCCTCCGGTTCTGCACACGGGACTGCGGCTCGTCGCGAAAGGGTTCGCCCCGCGAGTCCTTCAACACGAGGGGCGGACGCGACTTCGAGCCGCGTTGAAGCAACGGTATGGCACTCCACCGGTTCCAGTTCAAATCGAGACCACTTCCGCACCAGTCTCGCCGGAACTATCGATTATTCTCCCAGACGCGGCCGCAATCGAAACTTTCCGGTGGTACAAGGATGCGTTCCGAATGCCGGAGGACACCCCCCGGCAAATCGCTGCCAAGACGGCTGCGTACCGCGAGATCGCCGGACGTACCCGGATTGACCGTGTCCGCCTGTTGCGAGAAATCGCCCGCCTCGAACTTGCCGCCGAGGACCCGGTCAAGGCGTGCCTTTACGCGGCCCGAGCCATGCGTCTTCTCGGTCGGGATGAGTACGACGACTTGATGTGGGTTCGTCCGTTGCTTGAGTCAGCAGGGTATAAACCCGAAGCCGACGCCATCTCCGCGATGTATTCCTCACACGGCGGGCGCGATGCGAACTGCGACCGATTGATTCGCTCCGCCGAAGCCACTAATCGCCGACCGGCTCCGCTTCCGGACGATTATGACATTGTCGACGACCGCCGCGGGAATAGCACCGCTCGGGTCGCTGTCGTCATGACCCTGTATAACGGCGCGAACAAACTTCGGCCGTTCCTGGAAGCGCTACAACTTCAAACCTTGAACCGGGCAAGAGGGCTCGAACTCGTCATTGTGGATAGCAATTCCCCAATGAACGAGTATGCCGCCCTCCGCGAGTGTGTGCTCCGCTACCCGATTCCGACCCTTTTCGTCCGGACGAAGACCCGCGAGACAATCCAAACCGCGTGGAACCGTGGCATCGCACTCACCCGTGCTCCCTATCTGAGCCTCCTGGGTGTGGACGAAACCGTCGTGCCAGAAACCTTCACGCTGCTCGCTGACCACCTCGACGCCGACCCAACTCTCGACTGGGTCCAGGGGAACATCCTCCTCACCGAGGTGGATGCATATGGGTCGCAGGTCAACGACGTGATGACCTACGACAAAACCGGATTCCGACCGGAACTCGTCTACCTCGAAACCTGTTACCTCGGTCCAGTGGGCGCGGTTCACCGCAAGTCCATGCACGACCGTGTCGGGTACTTTGATGGCTCCTACCGTGCTGCGGGCGATACGGAATTCAAGAACCGAGTCTTGCCCCGCATCAGGGTCAAGACAGTCTCGAAGATTCTGGGTCTGTACATGAACTACCCCGAAGAACGGACCACCGCCTCGCCGCGTGCCGAACTGGAAGACTTCCGGGCGTGGTATCTTCACCGCACACCCGCGGGAATGCGGTATGCCTTCGAGACCCGCTCGGACGCGGATTTGGAATCGTTCCTACCCCTCGCGCTTCGCTATCGGAAGTCTTACCTCCGTCATTACAGCACAGACTTTGAACTGGCAGAGGTGATCGGCCGGCTGCTCCGGGACCGGAATCCCGCCTCGCCGCGACTGGCTCTGTTACCGGGCATCGAACGCGCGCTCGGCGCCGTCCGGGCGCTAGACCATCTTCCTGGTGTGAAACCCACGGTCTATGCCCGTGCCGTCGCCTCAGTAAGGAAAACACTGCGAGATGTCGAAGCGATCCACCGTGAGAGCGGCCTGATCCCCGAAGCAAACTACGATCCATTCCACGACAACCGGCACGAACAACATCACTCCTTCTGGTGAGTACCGTCTTGATCTCTCGGGTCTGGGTTGTCCGAACCCCGCAGGCGATGGCACTCTTTCGAGCGCAGTTCAATCTGGAGATTCCCCGTGCCGATAATCTGGACCAAACATGGATTGCGTTTAATCCTCGGGAAGGCAAAAGGCTTCTTTCGCGATTCGAACCTGCCTCAACAGATCGACACTCAGGCGGTGCTCATTCGCGAAGCTGTTGCAGCACTATCTCAGCGCTTGACTCAACTCGAAGCCACGCTCGTGGATACTCGGTCGCATGTGGTCGCCGATCGAAGGGAACTGGCTGCCCTTCGGGAAACAGTGGCTGTGATTCGGGCGGACTCGGGGGAGCGATTCGATTCAATCTGGAATCGAGTCGGTTCGGTGGAATCCGGCATGCACCGCCTCCAACACGAGTTGCTGGTTCAAGCGATTCGGAAAGCGACGCTCGACACAATTCTCTCTGCTGGACCGAACGCATTCTTCGATTGCATCTTCAACGGTGTTCGCGCCAAGATTCCGCAAGCAACCCTGCGGACTATGACTCACTGCATCCATGCGAATCTTGAGGGTGGGTTCTCTGTTGCGGTCGAAACGCTCCACACCGATTGGCTGCGAAGCCACCTTCGGCCAGGAGACACGTTCCTGGATATCGGAGCGGCCACGGGTGCGATGGCAGTACCCATTGCCCTGGGAAGCCCTGGTGTGAGAATCATTGCCTTCGAGCCCGCACGGACGGCGCGACGGCTACTTCTCGAGACCTTGCAAGCGAATCAAATTGCTGGCGTCGAGGTGCACGCGATCGCGATCTCGGATCAACCGGGAACGGTGCAGTTTTCGGAGCTCAAGAACGATGACAGCGGAACTACTCCGTTTCTCCCAGAAAAATCCGCGATTTCAACCGACACCATTGATCCCACGACCATAGCAGAGACATACGAGGTACCTGTAACCTCTCTCGATGCGTTTTTCGTGGGCCGTTCGGATGGCGCAACTGTGAGATCGGTGAAGATCGACGTGGAGGGGTTCGAGACCCACGTGATTCGCGGGGCAAAGGCATTCTTGGGCGCAATGAAACCGCACATCGCGATCGACATCCATCCCGATCCATTCTCGCGGGATACAACCGAGGCCGGTGTTCGGGCGATATTAGCCCCGCTTGGATACAAGTTCGAAAAACCCAACCACGTTCTTCTCTGTACTCCTGGGGCGTGACTCTAACTCGATCCAAATTGGAGAGTTCTAATGCCTTCCAAACTGGCCCCTATTGGATTGCGATCACTATTAGGCAAAGCGCGAAGAGTCTTTCGCGATCCAACACTGCCCAAGCAGATCGACGCGCAGGCACTGCTGACTCGCGAAGCCGTTGAGCGGGTACTCGCACGGATCGACCAACTCGAAGCTACCCTCATCGATAGTCGGCAGCACATAGCTGTGTTGCGTGAAGAAGTCGCCATCGTTCGCAGCGAAGTTGAAAGGAAAAAAGCCGAGTTCCCGCCCCCGGCAAAAGCAGACGACTTGAAATTGACGACTCTCGACAGTATTCGGCGGGCAGATCAACACACGATGTTCGAATGCAACTTCAACGGCGTTCGGGCAAAGATTCCGCAAGCGACGCTCATGACGATGACGCATTGTATTCACGTTCATCACCAAGGTGGGTTTTCGGTCGCGGTGGAAACGGAGCATATGAACTGGTTGCGAAGCCACCTTCGCTCAGGCGACACGTTTCTGGATGTCGGCGCCGCTACAGGTGCGATGACGGTGCCTATCGCACTTGGCGTTCCTGGCGTGCAAATCATCGCCTTCGAACCCGCCCGCACCGCACGGCGACTCCTCATCGAAACAATCAAGGCCAACTCAATCATTGGGGTTGAAGTCCACGGGATAGCCGTTTCGGACCAACCCGGCACGGTGCAATTCTCTGAACTCAAGCAAGCCAAAGACGGCGCTGCTCCGTTTCTACCCGAGGCTTCGGCGATAACCACCGCGTCAATCGATCCGGACAATGTCGCTGAGACATACGATGTACCCGTTACCACGCTCGATGAGTTCTTCTCGGGCCGACATGATAGAGTCGCGGTGAAATCCGTGAAAATCGATGTGGAGGGGTTCGAGATGCACGTCGTTCGAGGGTCAACGGAATTCCTCGCCGCTGTAAAACCCTTCCTGGCGATCGATATTCATCGCGACCCCTTTGCGAATGGCACAACCGAATTCGGTGTCAAATGTATCTTGGAGCGGCTTGGTTATGTCTTTGAAAAGGCCGGTCATGTTCTCCTCTGCTCGCCTAACGGCTGAAATCGAACAGATGGAATCCCTTTGCGGGGAATGGTATCTCAGCGGGTTATACGAGACTGAATAAAATCTCAGTTGAAGGGATACTCGATGATCTGCCGCGTTTGTGATTCGACGAACCTGGAACCGGTACTCGACCTTGGTAACCAGCCGTGGTGCAACCACTTCCTGAAACTGGACGAGATCGGTCAGGAACCGGTTTACCCGTTGCGACTGGTATATTGCCACGGATGCACCACGACGCAACTGGATTACACCGTCAAGAAAGAGGTCATGTTCGGCGATCACACCTACCTTTCCGGTGTGACCAAGTCGCTGAGCACGCACTTCCGCGCGGTAGCAGAAGAAGTCGACGCAATTATCTCGACTCGCGGGCGGAAGAAAACTGTCCTAGACATCGGCTCAAATGACGGCACACAGTTGAAACACTTTCAGGCTCTTGGCTTTGATGTGCTGGGCGTGGAATCGTCGAAAACCACTGCGGAAATCGCCGTGAAGGACGGCGTTCCAACGGTGAACAAGTTTTTCAACCTCGAAACCGTCCGCGAAGTCGGCCGCAAATTTGATGTGATCAATGCCGCCGGGGTGTTCTTCCACCTGGAAGAACTGCATTCGGTCACTGAAGGGATCCGCGAGGCGCTGGAACCGGATGGCGTGTTCTGCGTCCAGTTCCTGTACATGAAGAAGATCGTTGAGAACCTGGCCTTCGACCAGATCTATCATGAACATTTGCTTTACTATAACCTGAAGAATATCGAGACTCTCCTAAACCGGCACGGTCTTGCAATGTATGACTGCCGACTCGCTCCAATCCACGGTGGATCCATCATTGGCTTCGTCGGTCATCAAGGGGCGAAAGTATCAACCGAACGGCTAAACGCCTTCCGCAAGGCCGAGGATGAAGCTCACAGCAACGAAATCAAAACGTACCGCGAGTTCGCCCGCCGAGTCGAAGAGATGAAGGCCCGGGACCTGGCCTATCTCGCCGCCAAGAAGCAAGCCGGCAAGCGCGTGTATGGCATGGGTGCCCCGGTAAAAGGGAACACTCTCTTGAACTACTTCGGCGTCGGTAAGAACTATCTCTCTTGCCTCGTCGAGAAAAACAAGCTGCGTAAGGGCCTGTATGCACCTGGGACCCACTTGCCGGTACTGATGGAAGACGAACTGGAATCACCTCCGGACGTTTACTATGTCCTCGCCTGGAACTTCCGGAAGGAAATCCTGGCAAACAACAAGCCATTGCTCGAACGCGGTGTGGAGTTCTACTTCCCGGTCGATGCGGAGGCCGCGTGATGCACGTTCTTATCACCGGTGGAACCGGCTTCCTTGGATCGGCCCTGGCTGCTCGTTTGCGGGCAGACGGCCATACGGTCCACGCCCTGGGTTCCCGCGACGGGGACTTGACAGACCCTCATAGCCTGAACCGTCTAAGCCGGGTCCGGTTCGACCGCATCTTCCATCTGGCTGCCTGGACACAAGCAGGCGATTTTTGCCTTCGTCACCCCGGAGAGCAGTGGGTCAAGAACCAGCAGATCAATACGACTGTGCTGGCATGGTGGCAGCGGCACCAAGCTCACGCAAAATTGGTCGCCATGGGGACCAGTTGCGCCTACGCCCCAGACCGCGAACTGATCGAGGAGAACTACCTCGAAGGCGAACCGATCGACAGTCTCTACTCGTATGCCATGACGAAGCGGATGATGTATGTCGGGCTTCGCTCGCTGGCGAAGCAGTTTGGGCTACGCTACCTCTGTCTTGTCCCGTCCACGCTTTATGGCCCCGGATATCATACCGACGGTCGGCAGATGCACTTTATTTTCGACCTGATCCGAAAGATCCTAAGCGCCAAGCTGGGCGGACCAGTGCCCGTTCTGTGGGGCGATGGCTACCAGAAACGGGAACTCGTTTTCCTCGACGATTTTGTGGACGCCACTGTCCGTCTGTCGGATGCGGTCGACAATGACCTGGTGAATATTGGAGCGGGAAAAGAGTATACGATCCGCGAATTCGCCTCCGCGATCTGCGACCTGGTCGGCTACGACTTCGAGAAGATTCGCTTTGACACGACCCGGTATGTTGGGGCGAAGTCGAAGGTTCTCGCAGTCGACAAGCTGGATCGGATTATGCCAAATCGCTCGCGAACACCATTAACGGAAGGCCTCGGTCACACGGTGAGATGGTTCGAGGCGAACTGGGACTTACTATCTCCACCCGCGAAAGCGGCGGGGTAACGGAATCGACAATGGACCCGTTAGGACGAGAAATCCTAGTTCAGGAATCGTACGGCGGTGGAGACCTGAAAAGACGGTTCCGCGATGTGGTGCTCAGCACAGAACCTGCGAACCGATTGTCCGCTGGCTCGTCATTTCTCAATGAGTTCTCGCCACTCCTGTATCATTGATGCTCGGCACTTTGCCGACTGGTTCGCCGTTCTCCATGATGTTGATCTCCCGGGGAAATGGAACCCGGGATCAGCGTAACATCGCACACAAGATGCCCTTCACCGGTCGGGAAGCACCGTCCTGGACGACTCACTCGGGCTATCCGCCGCCATCGATCAGACGATGGCCGAGTGGGATGCCGATGTCGAGGGAGCTGCCACCCGTCGAAATTCGGGCTTCTCACGCGAGGCAACAGCTCAGGACGTCGCAAGAATCGCCCAGCGAAATGCCACTGCCGGGGCGATGGACGGCATCACCGGCGGCCTGACCCAGTCGATCCGGTCGAACCTCGGGGCGGACGCGGTCGATTACTCCAGTGGTTTCTACCGCGGCGGGCGGATCGTCGGCACGTTGGCGGGAGCCGCCGTTACAATGTTGCCGACAGGTGGATTGGGACTGAGTGTCAGAATGTACTTGTTTAGCGACCCAGCAGTAGCTGAGGCCGCGGCAGCAGGGGGTTGCCGAACGCTCGCAGCGTTTGGCTGAGGTGGTGCAACGCCGATCGCGACTGACGACGGCACGTTTCCAGTGGGGTGCTGACGGTTTGACGGACAAGCCGAATGCTTAATATGGCCGAAAGCAACGGAGTCGGTCATGGCCAAGAAAGCAACACCAGCGACTGCCAAATCCCATCACTCTCGCCGGCGGTTTTCGGAGGAGTTTCGCCGCGAGGCCGTCCAGATGCTCCTCGATGGACACTCTGCCGTCGATGTCGCACACCGGCTCGGGCTCTCAGGGCCCGGTCTGCTCTATCGGTGGAAGGCCATCCATCTTCGCCAATCGGGACCTATTGCAACGGCTCTGGATGACCGCGTCCGTCAACTCGAAGCGGAACTCCTCCGCGTCACCCGCGAGCGTGACATCTTAAAAAAAGCGTTGACCATTTTCGGCCGACACGAGTGACAGACGTCTATGCCGCCATCGAGTCGATCATCGCTGTCAATGCGGTGTCACTGGCTGCGGTTTGCGATGTGCTCGGCATCTGCCGGTCCGCCTTTTACGCCTGGCAGTCGGCCGAACCCAGCCTGCGAGAACGCGAACTCGACGAACTGACACCGACCATCGTGGCGATCTTTCTTCAACATCGCAGACGCTACGGAGCGAGGCGGATCGCCCACGAGTTGCAAGATCGCGGTATGGTGTGCAGTCCCCGTCGAGTGGCCAAAGTGCTCAGAAAACAGGGCCTTCACGCGATCCAGCCGCGGTCGTTCGTGCCGCGGACCACACAGGGTCGGCACGCCCTGGGCTATAGTGAGAATCTATTGTTAGATCGCGATGATCCGGTTCGCATCAATGAACTGTGGGTGGGTGATATCACCTATTTGCCGCTGCGGGGCGGCGGGTTCTGTTACCTGGCGGGGCTCATGGATCTGTTCTCGCGTGACATCGTGGGCTGGTCTATTGCATCGACGATGACCGAGTCGTTGGTGCTCGATGTGCCGCGTCTAGCGATCCGCAATCGTCACCCTGGTTCTGGCCTGGTCCATCATAGTGACCGGGGCGGCCAATATGCGGGTGCTTGGTGATTAGCACGCGAAAGGAAAACACGATTAGCACGCGAAAGGAAAACACCGG
>CAZKIQ010000110.1:0-12766 GCA_964552815.1 uncultured Alcaligenaceae bacterium
ACGGCCCCTCGTGGCGGAACCCGCCGGTGACCGGCGACTGGTAGACGGCCGACAACCTGTCGGCCGGCGGGGCGGCCGGCGGGGGCCCCAGGACCTCGGCCGGGAGCACCACCTCGCGGAGGGTGACCCGCGTGCTCTGGGACGCGGTGGTGCTGGCCGGGACGCCGGCCCCGGCGTTCGTCTGGGCCGAGGTGCCGGGGGACACCTCCTTCACCTCCTGCTTGCCGAAGGCCCCGGCCGCGTAGGCCGCCGCCTCCGTCGAACCCGCGGTCAGGAAGAGCCGGTTCTGGAGGAGCGACAGGAGCTCCCGCGCGGTCTTCCCGTCGTGGGTGGCGTCGAGGCCGTTCACATCCTGGAAGGCGACGACGAGGCTCGCCCCGCTCGAGCGGCCCTGGATGGCCACGTCGAGGAGGCCCTCGGACCGGCCGAACTGGCGGAACTCGTCGAACGCGAAGAGGGTCAGGTCGTCCTGCCCCTGGCGGGAGAGGGCGAGCTCGGTCAGCCGCTTCACCACCAGCCGGTTGACGCCCCGGAGCGCGGCGGTCACGGTCGGGTCGTGGCCGAGGACGAGCACCCCCGAGCGGCCCATGAACCCGGCGAGGGACACCCCCGTGTCGGCCCGGTCCCAGCAGGCCGCGACCGGCGAGAACTTACCGAGGCACGAGCCCAGGGTGGCCACCACGTCCTTCGCCGAGCGGGCGTTCAGGAACTGCCCGGCCACGTCCCGGGTCTCGGGCAGGACGCCGAGGACGGCCCGGAGACGGTCGCGGGTGCGGGCGAAGTAGAGGACGTCGCCCAGCCCCCACGCCCCGCGGTGGGCGGAGAGCGCCGTCAGCACGGCGGAGGTGACCGCCCGGGCGGCGTCCCGGAAGTACGGGTTCGCGTCCTTCTTGTCGTCCGGCACCAGCATCTCGGCGAGCTGAAGGAGTTCCGCCCGGGTGCGGAAGTCCTCGTGCAGCTCCCACCGGCTCCCCCGCCGGTCGAACGGGTGGAGGAGCACGAGGTCCGCGTGCGGCGGGGCCCAGGCGAACGCCTTCGACGGCCACTCCCCCTTCGGGTCGAACACCACCGCCCGCACCCGCCCCGGGCCGGACGCCATCGGCCCCCGCAGGACCGACGCCAGGATCCGCTCGAGCGTGACCGTCTTCCCGCTCCCGGTCGTGCCCTGGATGAGGAAGTGGGTGTACAGGGCCGAGAGCGGCAGGTGGGCCGACCCGAACGGGATGCCCGGGAAGTCCGCCGGGTGGCGGGGGTCCTTGGCCCGGGCCGCGTCCGCCCGCGCCGCCGCATCGGCCGGCGGGACGAGCCCCTCCCCGCGGAGGGGCGTGACCGACACCTCGGTCACGGGCCTTTTCCCGAAGAGCCGCTCGAGCCGGTCGAGCCCGGCCCGGAGCAGCAGGAACGCCATGAGGAAGAGCATCAAGCCCGCGTAGGCCGGGATCACGTTGTCCACGAGTCACCTCACTTTCTTCGCTGGAGTAAGGCTCCACGCGACCGCGGCCGCGAGGAGGAAGAGCCACACCGGCGTCCCGAGCCACAGCCGGTACAGGAACACGAACGCCGCCCGCGCCGTCCGGCCGACGAGGTCGAGCCCCGCCCCGAGGAACGGGCCGATCGACCGGGGCGGGCCGCCCGGGGGCGGTGGGACCTCGCCCGGCCGCACCTCGGCCGGGGCCGCGGGCGGGGCGGCCGCCCGTGCGAGCGACTCCCACTCCGGGCCGCACGCGGTCACGAGCACCGCCGCGGCGTGGAGCAGGGCGAACCCCGCGACGGGGAGCAGGTACCAGCGGAGGACGAGCGCCCGCCGCCGGGCCGCCGGGTCGCCGGCCGGGGCGGCGAGGCAGTCGAGGACCAAGAGCCAGAGGTAGACCCCGGCCGCGACGTGGAACACCCACCAGAAGCCGCCCGCTTCCACCGCCGGGACGGCCATGACGGCCGCGTACCCGACGTGGACCGGGGCGACCCCGAACACGAGGCCGTAGGCCAGTGCGTTTCGCACGAGACACCTCCTTTCAGTAACCGGGCTGTTGGGTCTGTCCCGGCCGCGGGACGGGCGGCCGGACCCGGTGCCGGGACACCTCCGCCGCGTCGATCGCCATCGCCGGCGGCGGCCGGCGGCCGAACGCCTTGGCGAGGGAGCCGTCGGCCACGTCCCGGGCCCGGGCGAACACGACCGCCCGCCCCGCCACCCGGGCGAGCACGGCGAGCGTCTGGTCCCGGTTCGGCAGACGGGCCGGTCGCCCCGGCCCCGGCCGGTGCGGGGCGAGGAGCACGAACGCCCGCTCGAAGGCGTGGCCGGCGGCGGCCGTGGGGCCGAGGGCGTAGGCCGGCCGGAGCGGGGCGTCCTTCGCCGGCACGGTGACCGTCCGCCCGCCGTCGAGCCGCACCCGGTGGCGGTTCGGCCCGACCGCGACGAGGGTGCCGAGGGCGTGGGCCGCAACCCCGGCCTTGCGGTAAGACCGGGTGACCTCCACCCGGTCGCCGACGTACACCCGGCACCGGTCGCCGGCCGCCGGGCGGCCGAGGTGCCCCGCCGCCCGGCGGAGCCGCTGCACGGCCCGGTTCACCGAGTGGGCCGCGGCCTCGGTGGCGGCGAGGACTGCCGCCCCGTCCGGCCTCGCCAGGTACCCGCCCCGGCGGTACTCGGCGAGGAGGCGCGTCCGGGGCCGGTCGGCCGGGGTCAGGGCCCGCCCGTCCGCGAGCGCCCGCGCCGCCTCGCCCCCGCGGCCGCCCGCGAGGTGCCGGGCCGCCTCCCGGACGGCCGGGTCGGCGGCCGGGCGAGGCGGGTTGAGGGCCGCCGCCGGACGGGCCCGGACGGCGTGGGCGAAGGCCCCGGCCGGGCGGGCCGGGAGGAGGCCTTTCGAGTCCCCGACCAGGACCACCTTGGCCCCGGCCTTCCGGGCCCGGCGGAGGAGCGGGGCGAGGTCGGCGGTCGCCACCCGGTGGGCGTCGTCCACCACCACCACCGCGTTCCGGCCGAGCGTGACGGGCGGGGCCTTGAGCCGCCGGTGGACGGCTTCCGCGTACCGCGCGAGGTGGGCGGGGCTTCGGAACTGCTTCCCCCGGACTGCCCGGAAGACGTGCTTCCAGGTCTCGACCACCCCCGGCCGGCGGGTGAGGAGGTTGAAGTGGGTGACTGACAGCGGGCGGGTGGCGGTGCCCGCGACCAGGACGTCCGCCCCGAGGGCGGTGCCGGCCACGGCGTACACCGCCCGGCCGGCCCGGGCGTACGCCCCGCACACCTCCCGGGCGACGGCCGTCTTCCCGGCCCGGCCGACCCCGTCCACGAGCGCGAGGCGGGACGGGGCGCAGACGGCCCCGGTCACCGCCCCCTTCTGTTCGGGCGTGAGGTCGGCCCGGGCGAGCCCCCGGAGGACGGCCGACGGCGGGGGGGCCTTCCGGGCCCTCCCGTGGGCGAGCCGCGTGAGGTCGCGGGCCGCCGCCTGCTCGAGCTTCCACTGGCGGGCGGTGGCGTACCCGGCGTCGTCCGGCAGCCGGAGGAGGCCGTACCCCTGCGGGCGGTCGCGGAGGTCCTGGACGGCGGCGGCCAGGGCCGGGGCGGTCTCCCGCTCTGCCCCCACCCCGAGCCGTTCCCAGGCCTTGAGTACGACCATCGCTCCCGCCTCGATCTGGTCCGGGCCGAAGTGGGCAATTCGATCCGCCAGGCCGGCCACGGCCCGCTTCACCGCCCGCCGGGCCAGCCGCTCGGGCGAGCAGCGGAGGGGGAGGTCGGCCCGGTCGGCGGCCTGGGCCGCCCGGGCGAGGGCGGTCGGCCCCGCGTCCCGGTCGCCGCGGGAAGCGTTGGCGGCGGTGGGAGCCGGCGGCCTCGCGAGGGCCGGCGGCGCCAGGGTCGCCGTCGCCGGCTGGCGGCCGCCCTCCGGCTTCGGGTCGGCGGGAACGGCGGCGGGCGGCGGAGTCTTTCGCCCCGGCTGCCGAGCCGGGGGCGACGGTCCGGGGGCGACCGCCACCGACTGCCTCTCCTTCGGGGCGCGGGCCTGCGGGGCGGGCCGGGGGTGTCGTGTGATACCGGCTGCCGGTTGCGACTCGGCTGCGGTTCGGATCCGCGTCGCCTCGGGGCTCGCCGGACGGGCGGCCGCGGCCGGCACCTTCACGGCCGGCGCCTGTGTCGTTCCCGGCGACCCCTGGCCGGGCCCGGGGTACGCGGCCTCGGCCGCCCGGCGGACGGCCTCGACCTGGTCCGCGGTCGGCGTCCGGAGGACCGACGCGGCCGGGTCGTACCCGTGGACGTTGGCGACGGCCCGCCACCGCGCCCGGAGCTCGGCCTCTGGGGTGCGGGCCTTCCGGCCGCGGGTGGCCCAGGCCGCCTTCTGCGCGGCCTCCGAGTCCTTCGCGTGGTAGTCCCCCTTGGCCGCCACCACCTCCTTGCGGCGAGTCGAGAACGCCGCGCACAGCCCCAGGGGCACGCCGGCCACCACGCACCGCCCGTTCTCGAGCCGGGCGTCAACGCCGAGGGCGACGAGGTTGTCCCGGAGGGCCCGGTTGTAGGTAGCCGTCAGCCGCTTCTGGGCCTTGTACAGCGACCGGTTGTGGTGCGCCCCCCAGGTGCCGTCCGGCCGGAGCACCAGGTTCGGGACGACCGCGTGGTGGTGGAGGTGCGGGTCCCCGGCCCGCGACGTGGTGTGGGTGTAGATGGCGAAGGCGAGCTTCCCCCGCTCGTGGGTCCGCCCGGCCTTCCCCCGGCGGGTCACCCCGCACTCGGCCTCGGCCTGCCGGAGGGCGAGCCGGAGCGCCGCCTCGGAGGCGACGGCCACGGCCCGGGCGACCTCCGGCGGGGAGGCGGCGAAGAGCGCCGACACCGACTTGTCCGGGGCGGCGTGGAGCTCGCACCCCGGCTTTCGGTCCGGGTGCGGGCGGAGGAGTTCCCGGGTGCCGTCCGCCGACCGGCCGGCGAGTAAGTTGTCGAGCTCGACCGCGGTCACGGTCTCGGTCAGCCCGGCCGCGGCGGCGGCCCCGCCGGCCACGACCCCGACGGCCGACGCGCCGTAGTACGCGCCGGGGCTCGTGTCCCGCTCGTAGTAGCGGCCGTTCCCGGCCAGGACGCCGATCTTGATCACGGCTTGGTCCTCCCGGGGTGCGCGTAGCCGGGGGCGGCCGGGGCGTCGAAATACGCCTCGACGAACGCCCGGGCCCGGTCCTCGTCCAGGTCGGGGCTCAACGCCACGAGCAGGCACCAGACGGCACGCCGGAGCCCGTCCGCCGGTGCGGGCGCGGCCGGCCCGCCCGCCGGTGGTGTCGGGGCCGCGGGCGTTGCCCCGGACTTGAGCGCGGCGAGTAGCAGCCGCCGGGCGTGGGTCGCGGGCTTCTCCCCCGCGGCCGCGGCCCGGGCGGCGAGAAGCGCCAGGTCTCCGTCGTCGAGTTTCAGCGAGAACGCCTTCACGGCCGTCCCTCCAATCGCTCCCGGAGTGCCTCACGGAACACCGGCGGGGCCCCCTCCCAGCGGGCCTCCGCCGCCCGCCGCTCGGCCTCGCTCCGGGGCGGCCCGGCCGGGCGGACAGGGTCACCGACCGTTGACGCCTCGGCCCGGCCCCGAGCCGGGTCGTCGGCCACCGGGCCGGTCGGCGCGGGGCCGCGGAGTAGCGACGCCCCGACGAGCACCGCCGCGGCGACGCCCGCCGCCCCCCACCGGAGGCGGTTCCCGGCCTTGAGCCACGCCCAGGCCGGGGCGAGGTCGAGCCGGGCGGCGGCGAGGTCCAGGGCCTGGACGAGCCGTTGCCGGGTGAGCCGGCCGCGGAGGAACCCGACGAGGGCCGGTCCGACCGCCGGCACCCGCGCCACCTTGGCCGCGAGCCACCGGCGGAGCGCCGCCCGCCACTCGGCCGCGGTCGGCCGAAGGGCGGGGTCCCGATGGCCGTCCCTAAACGCCCGGACGAAGAGCTGCCGCACCTCGCCCGGGAAGTACTTCCACCGGCCGGTCTGGTCCTTGGGCTCGAGCCCCGGCGGGAGCGGAGTCGCCGGGGCGTGGGGGAACTGCCCGGCACGGACGAGGGCGACGATGTCCGGTAGCGTCCGCCCGTTCGGGTCACTCACCTCGTGCGCGTAGGTCCCGACAAGCACCGGGAAGAGGAGCGAGGCCAGCCCGTAGCGGTCGTGGGCCTGGGTGCGGGGGACGCCCCGCAGGGTCGGTAGCGCCAGGAGCTCGGGCGGGACGTGCGGTGGGGTGCCGAGCGGCTCGCCGTAACGGCGGGGCCGCCCGGTCGTCGGGTCGCGGCCCGGCACGTCGTACCCGTCGCAGTCGATGCCGACCACCCGGGCGGGCCGCTCGACCGCCCCGGACGCGTCGACGGGAACCACGAAGTTCCGGTCGCTCACGTCCCCGATGACGACGCCCCGGGCGTGGGCGACGTCGAAGAGGTCCGCGAGGTCGGCCGCCGCCTCGATCCGGCCGAGGCCGCAAATCCCCGGGACCGTGTTGCCGAAGACGACCTCGTAGACGGACGCCCCGCGGACGAACGGCATGGCGAAGCCGACCGGCGGCCCGCCCGCGGCGGCCCGGACGAGCCCGAGCGGCCAGGCGAACCGGCCGGGCGGCATCGGGGCGGTAACCATCTGCTCGAGCTGGTCCCACTTCTCGGCCACGACGCTGCCCGGCGCGAGCACCTTCACGGCCACGCCCGGGGCGGCGCAGAGGGACACCTTCCCCTCCTTCCCCTCGCCCAGGAGGGTCGTGAGGTCGGCCGTCCGCCCCAGGTGGTCGAGGTACACCGTCATGGCATGGGATCCGGGGTAAGGGCCGCAGCCCCATGTGGAGGCTGCGGCCGGACGTGGTCAGACGCTCCGGGTCTTGGCCCAGCCGCGTGTGTCCGGGAGGTCCACGCGGCCGCCGGGAATCGAGCCGGACACGACGAGCGTGCTCTGGTAAATCCAGGCGAAGAGTTCGTCCCAGTGGGCCTGGTCCAGGAGGAGCGGCTCCCGGCCCCCCGAGAGCTCGGCCAGCGCCGGCATGGCGGGGGACCCGGCCGCGATGGGGAACACCTCGACCCGGCGGTTCTTGGCCTCGAACCCCCGGAGCCGGGCGACCGCCTGCCGGTACGCCTCCGGGGGGGAGGTCGGCTGCCCGTCGGTGACGACGAACACCAGCGTCTTGTTGAGCGACACCCCGCGCGTGGCGTACTCCCGCCACCGGGCCTCGATCTTCTCCCGGGCCGCGTCGAGGGCCTCGGCCGTGTTGGTCATCCCGCCGAACACGAGGTCGGGGGCGGCGAACGTCGCGGCCGGGGCGAACCCGAAGGTCTTGACCCGGTCGGCGAAGGTCACGACCAGCACGTCCACGCACACCCGGGTGGTGCCGTTCTTCCGCAGGCTCGCGAAGAGGCTGGCGAATGCCTCTTGGATCTTCGTCGCGTACGCGCCGAGCGAACTCGACACGTCGACCAGCAGGACCACCATGACGGCCAGGCCGGCCGGCAGGGTCGGGTCGGGCGTTGCCACCTCGTCCCCGTCGAACGGGTCGTCGGCGTCACCCCCCGGTAGTCCGGGCGGGATGGGCTCGGAGGCGAGTCCGGTGTCGGGCGGCCCCGGGTCGGCGTCGGCCGCCCGGGCCGGGATCAGCTTCGTGTACCTGGTCGCCATCGCGCGGTCTCCTGTAACGGTGTGGAGGAGGTCAGTGAGGGTCGGCGGGAAACGACTCGGCCGGCGCGGGAGGCAGGGCCTTCCGCGGGCGGCCGGGCTTTCGCTTCTCGGGGGTTGTCGGGGTAGCGGCCGGCGGAAGGGCCGGCGGCGGCGCGGCCGGGAGGGCCGCAGGCGGCCCTTCGACGGGAGCCGCCGCGGGCGGGCCAAGGAGCACCCCGCTCGCGGCGAGCTCGCCCCGGACGGCGGCGGCGAGCGCCCCCTGTCCGGTGGCGTCGAGTTCGCCGAGGTACGTGTCGAGTTGGTGCCGGGTGTGGCCGCGGGCGACGGCGCTCAAGATCTGCACCTTCGCCACGGCGGAGGCCAGGAGGACGTCTTCGGCGGACTGGATCAGGCCGAGCCGCTCGCCCAGCCATCGGAACGGGTTCACGGGTCACCTCGCTTTCACGGGGCAAGAGGGGGACGGGCGCCCGGACCGGGGGTCCGGGGCGCGTCGGGATTGGGGTCGTTGGTGCGGTCGGCTGCTGCGTTATGGAAGGAGCGGTCCAGCCGGTGAGCCGTCAGCAGACAGCGTCGGTCGGAACTCCCATCCCCGCCAGCAGCCCCTCGACCCGTGCTTGAAACGCCGGGTCGTGCGGGGGCGGGTTCTCGTCGAGGGTCTGAAAGTGGATCCACTCGGCGAAGAAGGCGTCGAGGTCCGGTTTCGCGCTGGGATAGAAGCGGGCCAGGATATTCAGAGCGGCCCGGTGGTCGCCGGCCGCCATGAACTTGACGATCCTGGTGTACACGGCGGAAGACAGGTCGATTTCGACCGTCAGCCGCAGGGCCCGGCCGCGGCGGTGCGGTTCCCGCACGAACTGAACGCTTCGCCTCACCCGGTCGGCCTTGCTCGGGTTCCCGGCGCCGTCCCGTCCGCCGACCGGCTCTCCGAAGAGCGCATCGAGGTAGAGCTCGGCAGCGGGCACGGCGGCGAGCAGCACCTCGCGGGCGGCTCGGCGGTCACGGTTCTCCACCGCCTTTTCGATCTTGACGATCGTGGCGGCTTTCAGCCGGAGCTCGGTCGCGAGCCGCAGCGTGTGGCGGCGCAGGTGCGGCTCCCGCAGGAACTCGATCGTGCGGGAGCCGGGCATCGGTCCTTTCATGGCATTCCCCCTCGGTGAGGTCGGGCCGGCTTCGGGCCGGGCCCGGACGTGAAAATTGCCCGGCCCCGGGTCGGCAGTCGGTACTACCGAATCCGGGGCCGGGTTGTCAGAGAGCTACCAGCTATGTGTACTTTATAGTTGTACACAACAGAAGTCAATAGCCCTCCCTATGCGGTGGTGGCACACCGGTGCGGTTCGTGGCTAGGAAGGTGACGGGAGAATTGCTTCGAGCTTAGGCACCCGTGGCCCACCGCCGTGAAATCGAATTCCCTCCGCACGGCCGTGGTCGAAGCGAAACAGCCCTTCTACAGACGTTTTGCTTGCCATCACAATGATGCGTGCGGGCCGCCCACACGAGCCGCATTTTAGCCGCAGCCCGAAGCGGTCGAGTGATGCGCGGATGAGCGCCGCGACCTCGCGGTTGGCCCCGATCGAGCCGAACGACAGCCCTTCCAGGCGGGCGAACACTTCTTGCATCTCGTTCCGTGTCCCGGAACCGGACGGGTCGGCCAGTTCCCTGAGTTGGCCCACCAGCGTGTGTTTAGACAGGTCTATGCCGTCCGCCGCTCGTTCACGCAGCGCGGCCCGCGCCTCCCTCGACCGGGTGGCGGCCACCGTCAACTGGTCTAGGCCGCCGGCCGGGTCCGGCACCGCCAGGGTCAGTTCGCCGATCGCTGCCCGGAGTTGAGGATCGCACTTGGACAGACCCAACAGGAGGCGAGCTGCTTCGCGGCGGACCTCTCCGTCCGACTGGTAGAGGATCACCAAGCCCTTCGTGGCGACCGTCTGGCGGACCGTTTCGGGGCCGCCGAGCGCATCGTCGAGGGCCGCCCCGGCTGCCCGGAGCAGCAGCACGCGGACCCGGTCGGGCTGATCGGCGGCTGACGCCGCTTCAACAAAGGACGGGACATCTTCGGCCTGCACGCTCACCTTCGCCAGCCGCTCGGCCGCCCGCTCCCGGTCGGCGGGCGCACCCGTGCCGACCGCCCGGAGGAGCTGCTGGAATTCGGAACCCTGACGTGCGGACGGGTCGGATCGGTCGGCCACCTCCCCCGACCCTACCACCCCCGGCCCGGAATCTGGAAGCGGCAGCGGCTCGCGGCCCAGGAAGTCTTGCAGTTCCTCCCAGTCGCCCGCGTAGACGAGCCGCCGCTGGTACTCCCCCGCCCGCCGCCGGGCGGCCGGTGAAACCGAGACCCAGCCCACCGCGATCCCGCGATCGTCCGCGGGCTGGAAGAACAGCGTGTCGTCAGCCCGGAGGACCGCCGCCGCCTCCCGCGGGGTGCCGGCTTCGAGCGGCGGAAGGACCGGGTCGTCGGGCCGCCACCCCCGCTCGCTGGCGGAAAGGACGAGTGACCGCAGGGCGGCCTCGAACTCCCGACCCCTGGCCCCGTCGCCCGCGAACCGCAGGGCGACCGCGTCCGCCGGCAGGCCCGTCGGGCGCCCCTTGCGGGCCAGGTGGGGGAACAGCTTCTTCTTGGTTGTTCGCCGGCCTGGCCCGGCGTCGGACCATAGGGCGGCCACCAAGGCCGCGTCGAGCGCCAGGGCGAGCTCGGCCTCGGCCGGGTCGGGGGCGTCGGACGACGGAACGGGGCACCACGCTTGCTCGGCGGGTAGGTAGAGGAACAGGACGGCCAGTCCCGTCCGTCGGCCGTCCGGGTGCGCAACCTTGGCCTTCGCGTTCGCCGCCCGATTAGCCACAAGCCTGCCCCCCGCTCGCCGGAATGCCGTGACACCAGCCGTGTGAACGAGTTCCGACCACGACGCACACCGTACTGGTCGGCACCCCGATTCTACCAACCTGCCGTCCGCCCTGTCATGCCGGCCGGCGGTCCGGGTGGATGAGAACTGGCGGTGCGGCGTCATCTGTGCGAAAGACCGGCGTGGTTGACAGCAGTACCGATCAGGTTCATTCTTGGTCTGAACAGACTATCTGTCGGCACTGACCCGTATGCACGTCGTCAACGTCAGCCAGGCCAAAGCTCAACTGACCCAGCTCATGAAGCGGGTCCTAGCCGGCGAGGAGGTGGTCATCGCCCGGGCCGGCGAGCCCCTCATCCGCCTGACGATATACCAGCCGGACCTCGCTCCTCGGGAGGGCGGGCAGTGGAGGGGGAAGGTCCGGATCGCCGCCGACTTCGACGCCCCAGATCCCGAACTCGAGCGGCTGTTCTACGAGGGACCGCTGTTTCCTGAGAAGCCGTCGTGAGGCTCCTCCTCGACACCCACGCCTTCCTCTGGTGGATGGCTGACAAGGCCCGGCTGAGCGACCGCGCGCGGGTCGAGATCGGGGCGGCGCGGGCCGTCGTCTTCTTGAGCGCCGTGGTCTGCTGGGAGATCGTGCTCAAGCAGGCCCGCGGCAGGCTCGACGCCCCGTCGGACTTCGCGGCCGCGGCCCGCGACAACCGCTTTACGGTACTCCCCATCGGCCTGCCGCACGTCCAGGCAGTGCGGGAACTGCCCACCGTCCACGCCGACCCGTTCGACCGCCTGCTCGTCGCCCAGGCCGTGGTCGAAGGGCTAACACTCGTCACCCGCGACGCCGAAATCGGGCGATACGAAATCCCCGTCCTCGCCGCCTAACTTAGTCCTCCGCAACGACGACCCCGTCAACCGCCGCGCAATGGTTATCCCCGAACCCACACGCTTCGAGCGCCGCACGGGCGGCCCAGGACCGCGATAGTGGACTCGCACCGAAGGCTCACACTTGGTGGTGCCTTGACGCTGAGCACGACGCGGTCGGCGTCGCCGGCCGACCGCCTTCAGCCCGGCGAATCGCCCGCACGGCCCGCGAGCGCCCGCTTCGTCCGCTCGACCTCGGCCCGGAGCTCCTCCTCCGCGGGCAGGTCCGTCAAGTACTTCGACGCGAACACCTGGGCGTTGATCCCGCCCATCGCGTACCGGACCACCGTGTCGCTCTTCTGGCTGCACAGGATGAGGCCGACCGGCGGGTTCTCGCCCGGCTCGGTGAGGTGCTCCCGGGCGTAGTTCAGGTACAGGTTCATCTGCCCGGCGTCGGCGTGGGTGAACTTGCCGATCTTGAGGTCGATCACTACCAGGCACCGGAGGCGGCGGTGGAACAGGAGCAGGTCGATCTTGTACCACTCGGCGTCGATGCGGATCTTCTGCTGCCTTGAGACGAAGGTGAAGCCGCGGCCGAGCTCAAGTAGGAAGGCCTCGAGGTGCCGGACGATGGCCTCCTCGAGCTCGCTCTCTCCGTACTCGTTCTTGAGGTTCAGGAACTCAAGGACGTACGGGTCGCGAACCAGCTCGTCAGCCGTCACCTGGTCCCCCGGCACCGGGGTGTGGGCCTTGACGAGGAGCGCGTCCTTCCGATCAGACCCCCGGAGCCGCTCGAAGAACTGCGTCCCGATCTGCCGGTCGAGCTGGCGGACCGACCACCCGCCCTTGATCGCCTCCTCCTCGTAGAACCGGCGGGCCGTGAGGTTCGGCACTGTCATGAGCCGGGTGTAGTGGGACCACGGGAGGGGGAAGGCCTCGGCCGAGAGCAGGGCCCCGACCGCCGTTGTTTGCGACCCTCCGTCCGCGTGGGCTTTTGCCCGCAGTTGGAAAAGTCCAGACGCCGTCTGGACAATCTCCCAGCCCAGGTAAAAGGAGCGGATCTGGAACAGGTTCGACCGGGAGAACCCGCGGCCGTAGGTCTTCGTCAGGTCGGCGGCCAAGCGGTCGATAACGGCTTCGCCGTATCCCGCCTTCTCTCGGCCGCCCTGCTCGAACTCGACGACGCGGCGGCCCACCTCCCAATACGTCGCCGCCAGCACCGCGTTCACTGCCCGGGCGGCCGACCGCCGAGACTGGTCGAGTAGCGCCGACAACCTGGAGAGAAGGCCCTCGTAGTCGGCCCCCCCGACCGGGACGAGTTCGTTGGCCTTCTGTTTCCGTTTCGCCATCGGTCGCGTTTCCCTTCAGCCGGCAGCGTACCCGCGCAAACGACGGCGAGCCAAGGCGGGAGTGCGGGCTCGGGTGGCCCGCGAACCCACCGCCGGCCGAACTGGAGCGCCTGCCGCGCGTTCCTG
>CAZKIQ010000111.1:0-12408 GCA_964552815.1 uncultured Alcaligenaceae bacterium
CTATCCGTTAGTAGGTTAAGGAATACATCTGGCGCACGTTGTACGGGGGATCGGTCAGGAGCAGGTCGGTCTTCGAGCCACCCAGGACCTGGGCGATCACGGCTGGGTCGGTCGCATCGCCACACACGAGCCTGTGCCGACCCAACACCCAGGTATCACCCAGCTGGGTCACAGGTTCCGCCGGTGGTGCCGGGACCTCGTCGGGGTCGGCCAGCGGTTCCGAGGGGGCGGGAGCCAGCAGTTCCGTCAAGTCATCCGAACCGAACCCAGTCAGGGACAGGTCGAAGCCGGCCTCCTGGAGTTCGACCAGTTCGTTCACCAGGGCCGTGTCGTCCCACTCGGCAATGGTGGCCGTCTGGTTGTCGGCGATGCGGTAGGCCCTGGCCTGTTCCGGCGTCAGCCCCACTGCGACGTGCACGGGCACCTGGGTGTACCCCAACTTCACCGCGGCCTTGTACCGGGTGTGGCCGACGATGATGACCGAGTCCTCGTCCACGACCAACGGCTGCCGCCAGCCAAATGCTTGCAGAGAGGCCGCGACCGCGTCAACCGCTGCATCATTGCGGCGAGGGTTGCCCGGGTACGGGCGGATCGATTCGATCGGACGGAGTTCGACGAGCATCGCGGACCTCGGTAGTGGGAATTTGTCCCTCTACAAAGATCCCTTCGCGATCACCGGGAGAAGTGTGTCAGATTTTCTGGCGATTTCCGCCTCTCCGGCTTCAACCTCCGGGGGCGGGACGTGTCGCGGGCCGCACTCGATGACCAGACAGTGCGACGCCATGCGTTCCCGCGGCACCTGTGGCGATTCTAGACCCTCATAGACGATGTCGAGATGCAGGCTGGAATAGTAGAAACCCGGCACACGGCCTTCAGGATCTTCGCCAACTGGGATCAGCGTGATGGACCAGACGCGATTGTCCGGTGCAATTGAGGCGAGACGGGTTCGAACTCGGAGGATTCGGGTGCGGAGCGACATCGTTGGCCCACAGGGACTCCACCAAGTTTGATTCCCCGGGTTGCCTGACGCTCCATCGAACCCTGTTTCGGGAGCTGTAAAACGTCGACGAACACACTTACCCGACCGGAGAAAGTCGTGGATGCAGACGCCAAATTCCTGCTCAAAGTTCTCGAAGGGTTCGGCAAACTTCTGGTTTTCCTGGCCGCCTGGCTCTCGTTGCCGACCGTGTTGCCGTTGAAATGGGCGAGAACGGTGGCCCTCCCTGTCGCGTTTCTCGCCGGACTATTCGGACTTGGGCTGATCACGATGGTGGCCGATGGATTCCTGCCCACGAATTGGAAATTTCTGAACGCAGCCCCGCCAATGTTCCGATCGGGGGAAGCCCCTTCAGATCTGTTGCACCCGCAGACGACGGCGGAATATGCCCAGTGGCGGCAAGCCAACCTGGTGGCCTGCCTGGTCCTCCTCCCGGCAGCTTGGGGTGTTTCCTGGGGTGCTCGTCGATGGATGGGTTCCTGGTATGACGTTCCACCAACACCATCCAGGCCAGGTGATATGTCGGCGGGTCGAGCGGTCGTGGTTGCGATTCTTCTCGGGTCCGGCGGTCTATGCGATTTCGTGAAGTGGTTCCTGAGCCCGCCATGATCCGACTATTTCACCTCACAGGCCCCTCTGGCTCGGCGGCGAAGGCGAGACGGATCGGCGATTCCAGATCGATTTCAACGTGTCGGTGGCGAAGTCGATCCCGGTCAAAGAGCCGAAATCGAGGCTCCTGCAATTGGAGTGGACCCAGATTCTCTGAGCCGCAAACGGGACAGGGTGTCGTCCAGATGAGGCGACGGCGACCAGTCGATTCGGGCAAGGACACCAGACAGCGACGGCACCCCATCTCACCGACTCGGACTGTCCGCGGATCGCACAACGCTTCCAACAGCGGCACGGGGAACGGCATCGGCAACACAGCTCCCGGTCGAAGCAGCCAAGCTGCGAATTGAGCAACAGGATGGGAGCCGACCGGAGGGATACGCCCCTCGACAAGAAGAGGATCACAGTAAGCGGCCAAAACCGAGCCCGCTTCCCGATCGAGTGCGTCCGGAACGGTGAGCACGTCCAGCGCATGGAGGAATGCCTGGAGCACCCGTCCGCGGGCGAGTTCCTTTCGGCGAACCCGGTCCGCGAGCGGGGGCTCGTGAGCCGAGACCTGGTTCGAAAGTCGGCGGAGTGCAGCTTTCCAGTTCATGATGAAACCTGGCGAGGGAAGGATTGGCGTACGGAATTCTCACCCTCCCCACGACTTCGCGATCGTCGCCTCGACCGCCACCGGCACGCCGGGGAGGAGTGGTTGCATGCCGTCGACCATCGCCGCAACGAGCCAGTTCTTCGCCGTGTCCGCCGCAGATTCGGGAACCTCAATGACGATTTCGTCGTGCACGAACAGGACCGGCACCGCACCGGGGCACTGGTCGCGGCGTTCCCACAACAGGGCGATCGCGGCCTTCATGCCGTCGGCGGCGGTGCCCTGGACGGGGAAATTGAGGTGCTCGGTCTTGTTCGGGTACGCTCGTCCCTCGGCGTTCCGCTTGGCGGCGGGGATGAGCCGACGGCGGTTGCCGCGGGTCAACGATGGGAGGATCGCGTCCGGGTTCTGGCGGATGGTTTCCTGGAGCTTCTGCTCGACCCGAGCGTGCCAGGCTCGGATCAACGGGTAGGTGCGGAAGAAGGCGGCATGGTGCTTTTTCGCGTCGCCGTCCGACAAGGTGACGCCATAGTTGGCGGCGGCATATCGACCCAGGGACTTCCAGCCCATCCCGTAGAGAAGGCCGAAGTTCACCGCCTTGGCCAGTTGCCGGTCCGCCTTGGCCACCTCGGTGACGGTCTTCCCGGTGAGGGCGGCGGCGGTGAGCGTGTGCAGGTCCTCGCCTTTCGCATAGGCCTGAATCATCCGGGATTCCCCGGCGATCACGGCTGCGACCCGGAGTTCGATTTGGGAATAGTCCGCCTTGACAAACAGGTTCCCGGGCCGGGCGATGAAGCATTTTCGGTATGCGGTTCCTCGTGGAATCTGTTGCAGGTTCGGGGAGGAACAGGACATCCGGGCCTGGGCACCCAGCTGGTTCCACGACGGGAGCACCTCCCCCCGGGGTGCATGGTCGTCCAACCACCTGGTGCCATAGGTCCCCACCCGTTTGGCTGCACCCCTGTAGTCGCGAAGTTTCGCCGCCAAGGGGTGGTCGATCCCGGCGAGGGTGTCGTCGTCCGTCCCGCCCAGTGCGATACCCAGGTCGCCAAACGCGGCCTTGACCTCGTCCGGGGAGTTCCAGTTCCGCGATTCCGTCCCGGGCAGGCAGTTCCGGTTCGGGGCCAGGATGTCCATTTCCTCTGCCAGTTTGTCGCGCTGGGTGGCGGCATCCCGGGCCAGGTCGGACCAGGCACCCCGGTCGATCGCCACAGGCTTGGCCCAGGCGATCCCCTTGAGGGCCCGCATCTCCAGGGTGGCGGTCTCGAACAGGTTCACCGCTACGAGATCCTCCTTCAACTTGTCAGCGAGCGGAACCAGGTGCCGGACATCGTCGGCGGCGTATCGGAGTTGGTCGGGGGTCAGCACCGCTCTCGACCAGTCGGAATCCTGCTCTTCCTTGGCGAGGGTGATCCCGAATTCCCGTTCGGCGACTTCCGCCAGCGAATGACGGAGTCGACCATTGGTCCCCTCGTCCCGTTCCCCGGCGTGGAGCACCTGGCTGGCGAGCATGGTGCAGAAGACCGGCCCGGGCACGAACCCGAGCCGGGCGAGGAACCGCAGGTCGAACTGCAGGTTGTGCCCGACGACCTCGACGGTCGCGAGAGCCTCGAAGAGCGGGGCCAGGGCGGCGGCGGGGTCGGGCAGGGCGAAAAGATCGACGATCGCGACGGTGCCGCCGAAGGCGACCTGGATCAGGCGGACACGATCCGCGGTCGGATCCAGCCCGGTCGTTTCCGTGTCGAGGGCGACCGCTCCGCCCCAATCCTCGACCCCACCGGCGAGCAGGTTCACCCCCTCGGCGGTGGTGATGCGGGTGAAGGGGGTGTCCGACGAAACCCCGGGGCGTCCGACTAAACCCTTTGGCGGCCCCACCCCCTCCGAACCCCCGCCTGAGGACGAAAACGGTGATGAGTTATCGTGTCCGACGTTCGACGAAACATACCAAACCTCGGAGACTTCCCCCTTCGACTCGCCGTTTCCACCGTTCTGGTAGGGACTTCCGTCGGGATTCTGAGGTCCATCCGGTGGGGGGCCATTTTGGCCGTCTGGGGTTTCGTCGGACGCCCCCGGCGGGATGTCATCGTCCCCGTCGTCCTGGCCGTCGGGGGTTTGGTATGAATCGTCGAACGTCGGACACAAAACAAAGCCTTGAGATGATGGCCGGCCACCCTTCGGTTTGGGGGGAGCTTCCTCCCACCGGCCGAGCCCTGCGGTCGCGAGGGATTCCAACGCCCCTTCGGCGTCCGCACTGCTCCTATATCGTCGACCGTTGGACTGTTGGAGGATCTTGGCCGTGACCCGGCCACCGTTCCGGGCGGCGAGTCGCTCGACGGTCTCGACGAGTCGGCGAAGTTCGGTTTCCTCTTCGGTCTCCCCGAGCATCGCATAGATCCGTTCGGTCTCGTGAGCGAACCACATGGCGAGGGCGATGCCGTGCTCCATCGACGCCGAGGAGATCGCCCCGGTGCCTGCCGAACTTTCCGCGGTGGTCACCACATGGTGGAGCAGAGCGAACCGGGCGGCGTACGCTTCGAGTTTCCCAAAGGCCGCAGCGAGTTCCCCCTCGGCCCCGGCCTGGCGGCTCGCCCAGGTGTTGTAGAAATCGACCCAGAGGTTCTTCGCCTCGGGGGAGAGCTTGTTGAGGTAGGGTCGCGGCTTGTCCTCCGAGTTGGTCAGGAAGTCCAGTGCGTACAGAGCTTCGAGGTTCCGTCGGACCGATGCGACCGTATCCTCGGGGATTTCTGACTCCGACCACACCTTCACCCGGGTCGGGGGCATCGCCAGCAGCAGGCGAGCGGTCAACCCGCTCGCCATGAACTCGGGTGTGAGTTGCCGGCTCAGGATGCCGGGCTGGATCCCGCCGGTGACGCTCGCCGCCGCCCGGGGAACGTACGTGAACTTCCGGTCCCCGGTCTTGCGATCGACGGTGACGGCCCCGGCCCGGTGCATCTCCAGCCAGTTCGGCAGATCGGTCGCTCCGCTCCGGCCCTTGTACTTGGTGAAGCTCCCGAGCCACCCCGACAACTCATCGCGGACGACCAGCAGGCCGCGAGGGTTCTCGTGCAGCAGGTCGGCGAGTCTTTCGATGGTGGTGTCGGAGCAATAGACCCGCTTCAACGTGGGCGGTTCGGGACGCTCTCCGGGATCTTCGGGGGGCAGCCCGTCATCGTCGGCATTCTCCCGCTTTGGGTTCTTCAAGTTCGAATTCTGGGCCTTCCGCCACCGGTCGCACTCTCGCTTCCGTTCCGTCCAGCACTGCAAACGCTCATCGAACCCGGCGAGTTCGGATCGGTACTCTTCGATGTGTCGTTCCTGGACATCCCGGACAGGATCGGTGATGGCGGCCAGGGCGGGCGACTTCAGAGACGACGATTCGCCCACGATGCACGACCAGATCACCGGCGGCTCGGTCCAGTCTTTCTTGAGGGCGACGCGGCGAGTGTTCCCGATGGCTCCGCCGATCACCGACAGGACCGGCAACGCGAAAAACGCGGGGTCGGCACCGATGGCTTTCGACGCAGCCGAGACAAATCCCTTCCATGGATCGGGGAGATGTTCCACCGGAAACGGCTGCCACGGCGGGATCGGAATATATCGGGCTTGCCGAGGCTGACCTGCTCCGCCACCGGTGAAGGATGCGGGATTCTTGATCCCCAGCCACTCGTGGATCTGTCGGGTGACCGGTTCGCCAAACAACTTCACGAACGTCGGCCACCCCGAGACGTTCTTGCCCTTCGAGAGTGCCTCGGCCGTGCTCTCGACCGCACGAACGCGATCCTCGACTTCCGGATCCTGGGTGGTCGCACAGATGGCCCGCACGAAGGTCACGACTTCGAGCACGGACCAGCCGGCACGCAGCAACCCGCCAGCGAGGGGAAGTACCCCCTCGTGCCGTCGACCATTGGACCAGATCCCGGCCAGTCGGGACGCCGCCGCCACCCGGCCCACTGCAACTCGCAATTCCGCCATGGTCAGTTTCGTGGGTTCGGCAGTTCCGACACCATCGCCCCAGACGACCCGTTCCTCAGTGGTGCCACGCTCCTCCATGCCGGGGGCCATGGACGGGGGGAACAGGGTGTGCCCGCCGGTGCTGCGAATCTCGAGGTGATGGACACCATCGGTGCTGTCGAAATCTTCCTTCGCCTTGTCCGGGGGTTCGTCGACAAGGTACGCATAGTGGGAATCGGGGGCAGACTGGCGGCCCCAGCGCATATTGGTCCTCGGGAGCAGGATCCTGGCGGCTCGCCTGGCCGAGAGCGTGTCCAGGTCGATGTCGACCAGTCCACCGGACGGGGCACCGTTCAAGATCCCGACATTGAGATCCGACTGGTCCGGGGGAAACAGCTGGTCGAGATGTTGGCGGACCTCGTCGAGGGTGAGGGTCTGCCAGCGGTCGCCGATCGGCCGTTTCGTGCGGGGATGCACAGGGACCGGGACAAACCCTCGGTCGAGGAGCCACACGGCCCCGGTGCGAGCGGTGGACGTCATGCGGCACCCCCTTTGCGAGTGCCGACCGCCGCCCAAACGGACGCTGGGATCGCATCCGCCTCGGCTCGATCGCGGTCATAGTCATCGAGTTCAGGCTCGGACTGATGACAGCCCAAACAATCAGTCGGGAAATTGGGCCAACAGATGTTGTCGTTTATGTCGACGGTGCTTACCATGGATGTTGTCCCTGGGTGATGTTCGCAGCCCCGCTCGCGTTGCTTCCGCGAGCGGGGTTTTTCTGTCACTTCGCTTCGACCAGTTCGGCTCGATTCGCTTCCCCGACCCGCAGCACCTCAAACCCGGTCGGCCCGAACCCTCGCAACGAAAGAGCCCCGAAGAGGCGGTTGAGGTCCCTGCCTGCCGGGGTAGCGCCGTTGAGGATCACACAGTGGGCGGCCGGATCCAGAACGGCTCGCGTCTCGACTCGCACCGCAGCTTCTCCATGCAGTCCCGTAACTCCGAGAGCCGCGAGTAGGAGTACGGCCTGGATCTCATGGGCCGGAATCTCTGGCCCGAACCTGTAGATGAAACAAGCTCGCATCACACTTCCCCCCATTGAGCCAATGGATCCTGCACCGATTTCTCGCTGCCAACCCGAACACTGCTCCCCTACCCAGACTCCTTCGCAGTCGAGGATCCAGGTGTGTCACCGTTTCGTTTTTTTGTGGGTGGGCGGTATTGATCGATTCCCGCCCGCGAAAGCCAAATTCGGAGATGTTCGATGTCGCGATGGACGCTCGACCGCGATAGATCCACGTTCAATGCGAGTTCTGATTTGCTGATACCCTTCAATAACTCCTGGGCATCTTGTTGTAATCTTGCTGGCAGTGCGGCCAACACGATGCCGAGGTCCAGTCTCAGATCCTCATTCGTGGACCGTGAATCCTCAAACTCCTCCAATGGTGCTTGGGCTCGCTCCCAAATTCCCTTCGCGGATAGGCGTCGCCGCAGGAGATCCCGGGCCGCGGATTCGACGATCTGGGCCACAAGCTGTTCCGGCCGGCCGCGGGTGGGATCGTATCGACGAAGACCCTTCACGACTCGGAGCAGGATTTCCGCCTCGAGGTCAGCGGCATCGGATGTGGTCCACCCGGCCTGGCCAAGAAGACGTCGGACCCGGCATCGGGCACAGATTCGGGCATAACCAGATGGTTCGAAAAGGTAAGAAAACTCCACGAAACTCTCCCTGGCGGGAGGGCGGTGGACAACACCGGAGGCGGCGCGAAGTCGCAGTGAGGACGCCGAATCGGCATCGCCCACCAGCGCCTCCGCGTTGCGGCCGGCTACAGGTCGGGGGACAGGAAATACGAGGGAAGTTGATGATTCAGAGCGCGCGTTCGGCGGTGAACGGAAGGCCGTGCCGAAAGCTCAGGATGAGCAGTTCCCCGTCCCCGATCGCGTCGAGGAGGGCGAAGAGGTCCGCGACCTGACGCTTCAGCATGAAGTCCGACAAACGGGTCTCGGGACGGGGGCCATTCTCGGCCGCGAACTTGATCTCCACGACGGTGACCGGCGCGGGGTCGAGGACCGGGTCGCCACCCCGAACCGGGAGGCGCTCGATCCGCCCGAAGTTCAGCGTCTGCATCAGTCGAAGGAGCCGGCGGCGGGCGGGGGAGATGGACGAACGGGTTGGCGGAAGAGTACTCATGGCGGTCCCTATCGGGGTGACGCCGGCCACAGTTCGGCCGGCACCACCACCCTGACACGGTCCGCTGAGGTTTCGCTGAGGTCTCGTTGACAAATCGCTGAGGTCAGGCGGATTTCGAGTCATTTTCGAGGAGTGTCAATGCATAACTCCCTTTTTGTCGCTCGATGACAATCCGATGGATGCCGCTGTCGAGAAACTTTCGCCGAAGATTGGAGACGACTCGCTGAATCGAGGTCTTCGGCGTTTCCCGATCGTCCCACACATCGGCTCCCAACGACGCATACGGGACATGATTGCCGCGAGCGCGATGCAGGCGGACGAAAAGTTGAAATTCGTGCGTGTTGCCCAGCTGACATGGAACGCCGTCGACGCGGACTTCGTACCGGCCCGAGTCGATCACAAGTCCACGTTCGGGGTTCCCGGAGGCCGGGCCAAAGAGACGAACATCCGCCGACGCTTGCCGCCCCACCACGGCTCCGAGCAGGGATGAAGCGGGAACCCTTTGGTCGATCAGATCTTCGCTGTGCCGTGACAATGCGATCTGTAGCGCGTTGCGGACGCCGGAATTGTGGCGAGTCATCAGCTGGAATGCCGCTTGTAATCCCAATGCTGCTCGCCCGCCGCCCAGATAGGGTGTTGCGTCGTGGACCTCGGGAAAACGCTCAGCAAACGCGTCACAGTCCTGAATTGCGGCCATTTCGTTCGCGACCGCGGCATACCGCTCGGCGAAGAGTTGGTCCGCCCCATCCCGAGGTCCGATGAAGGGATCGATCGCGTAACTCTTCGGAGGGTCATCTGAGTCCGTTAGTCCGGCAGCGATGACGCTGACCCGGCGATCTATGCATTGCGAGCACTTCCCGCAGTGCGTCGTCCCGGCTTGCGTCGTGATCGTGTGAACGCAACTGCTCGTCGTCGCCGCCAGATCGGCGTACCCGGCCGCTCTAAGACCCGCCAGCAGTTCCGCTTTGGTTCGGTCGACGAACGGATTGTCGACCTGGAATGTCGAACCGAACAACAAGCGGAAAAGGATCTGAAATTTCGCCAGTGTCTGCGGGTGAGTGGTGCGCGAAGCACGGGCTCCAACAAGTTGCGGGCTCACGGGCAGATTCAGCCCGGTGACTCCGTTCTCGAAGAATCGCACCCGATGAAGTCCCGCCGCCACAGCGACGGCGGCCGCTGCCGAAGCGAATAGGAACGACCGGGACCGCTGACTCACTTCGCGGGTCAGCCGCTTCCCTTTGTTGGCTGTCAGCGCGACGTAAAGAGGAGCGAGTCCTGGTCGCAGAGAGCGAGTTCTGGCAGTAAGTTGTGAAACCAGTGCGGCCTGTCGGGCAGCAGTTTGGCCGCAGGAGCGATGCCCTACGAGTGCGACCCGCCGACGGCCCAGGATCTCGTTGACCGCCCCGCAGAGTGAATCGAGTCCACCAGAGAACAGACATACCTCTTCGATTGCCCCGTCGTCCGAGACTTCGTCGAATAGTCGTCGCTCCGAAGCGATTGGGCGGGCGGTGGTGAAGTGGAACTCATATCTGTCGTCGTCGGTTATGAAGGAAAGTGCATCGGTCAACGCCCTCTGGACGTTCGCTTGACTCCAGAGTTCCGGGACGCGAACCGGGATAGACAGACGCAACCGCCGCCGCCATTTTGTCCCATACTCGAACTCTTTCGGTCCTCCACGAGAGACGGTTTGGTCGGCGACGTAGATGAAAGTCGCGATCTCGAGGAGATCGTGAGCGGTCGGCGACAGGTTCGTCTGAAGCGATCGTGTCACCCCGCCAATACGAAGGTGGACCTCGCGGTCTCCGTTCCCACGAACCAGACGTATCGGGTTCTTGACCCCGCGTGTCCACTCTCCAGGGGGGCCGTCGCGTTATCGCACAGAATGAGGCGAGGGGGAGGAAGTTCCAGGTTAGCCACCAAGGCCTCCCCGGACGGCCAATTCGGCCCCGATCTTCTTCAAGCATTTCGTGCTGAACCGTTTCGCGTCGGACAACGAGACGCCTGACTCAAACTTCGCCTTCGAATACCACTCACCGGCATACGTCTTCGTGATCAATGCCGCTTCACGACAGTGAACTTCGAGGTCGGCGTCAAATTCTCGACGGGCAGCATGGTCGGAAAACCGTCCGCATCCCCCAGTGTGGAGGGGCAACTCCCTGTCAAGGTGGTACGTCAAATACCGGCGGGTGAACCGCGAGAAGAACTCGTGGGCGAGGATGGAGAACCCGCCTGGCGTCGAGAGTGTGCGGACGGCGCAACGGTCATCACTTTCTGTTGGAAACAAGGAGCCCGCACGGTTCCGCGCGCACGACGTCAAAGACTCGGTCGCCGCTAACCCCGCCATCGCCGCGAAGTCGGACCGATGGGTCTGAGTGTCGTGATGCCACGCCCGCAATGCGGCGGAAAATCCAGCAGACAAATCGTAAACGGTCGGCTCGGTTGGGACTTCCACTCCCAAGCGGGAGAGTGACTCAGAAAATTCTTCATCGCGGGCCGCGAGCACGACACGGGCCAACAGGAACACGACCTGGGCAAATCCAGGGTCCTTCTGAGCCGCGAGCAGTCCGTTTTCGGCGGCTTGAGAGGTAGCTTGGGCGACGGCGGCAGCAGCAGCACCGTCGGCAATTGTCCCGACGACCTTCCGCCATGGGCGGGTGTCGGGGAGGGTTCCAAGTCGAGAATGTCCCATCGTGAGTGGGGTGAGGGTAGGGGAAGGAAGGAATGTGAGGCTATCCCCCGCCTTCAACGGTAGCGATGTCAGTAGGGTACATTTTTTTAAGATTTGCCATCGCTGCCCGTTCCTCCCGAGGAGCAATCTTTGCCTGCCACATCCGCCGCTGGTCCTGCCAATCGAGGGTCGATGCGATCGGTTGCAAGTCTGCGAGTTTGATGGGATCCCGGCCGCTTTCCACTCGCGGCAGGTTCAGGAGCGTCTCCTGCAAGTCGGGGGCGAGGTTGAGCAGGTTCAGGATCTGCGACACCCTTGCAACCGTCACCTGACCCACCCGGGCCAGTTCCTTTCGGGAGGAGAGATCGCCCGCCGCAAGACGCTCCTCGCACAGGATGGCGAGGGCCATCAGTCGGGCCACCCTCGGAACGCGGCCCTGGGGGATCGGGGTTGGGGCCACCCCCACGAGGACGTCCTTCGCCCCGCGTTTGCCCTGCCGTTTCGCGAAGATCGGGACGGTCACTGTCGGGCCGCTCATGCCAGCATCTCCTCAGGTTGGTCGGCCCGTTCGCGGGCCAGGGTTTGCAGACCAGTGGCTCGGAACCGAACCGGTGAATCCGCCATCGTCGTAGCGGTCCGGGACCAGGGTCCAACCCTCGCCCGCCTGGGATCGGACATAGGCCTCGCCCGCTTCCCGCTGGGCATCGAGGGAATTGAACTCCTGCTCAAGCCCTTCCTCCGTGGACTTCCGCGTGTAGACTGCACATCGCACAATCTTCAGTGACACCGGGTTGTCACGCTTCATGGTTTTCATCAGGCGACTCCCTTCGAGGTGAGTTTGAAGAAGGCGAAGCCGTTGCAGTGCGATCCGGTCACCACCTTGGCGACCGCCGACAGCGAGGGGTACATTTTGCCCTCATGCTCGAATCCCTCGGCCCGCACCGTGACGCGGACCTCGGTCCCCTTGTAGCGCCGGGTCAGCACCGTCCCCGGCGGCGGCACTCGCGAATCGGCCACGAACTTGACGACCTTCGGCGGAGGAACCTCATCCTCGATCGGCTTCGCTGTGTGGGATTCCTTCGGGATGGTGGTGCGAAGCGGGGCATCGCCAGCCAGTTCCGCGGCCTTGGTCCGGGCCGATTCGCTCAGCCCGCCGTGGAGATTGGCCTGCATCCGCCAGGCGATGCGGCGGACGAGCCAGACCTTGTTGCGTCCGTTGGTCGTTTCCCCAAACACCTCAGCGTACTTTCGCACGAGTTGCGGTACCGTCATTTGTTCGAGGGCGGCGAGTTTCCGACCCAGTTCCTTGCTCACGTTCGTCCTCATGGTTGTGGGTTCGCTCAGACGGCCGTTGAACGAAGGCCGAAGCGGCAGTGGGGTCGTTTCCTCGTGTAGTTTCTGGT
>CAZKIQ010000112.1:0-12191 GCA_964552815.1 uncultured Alcaligenaceae bacterium
GTCGCGGTGGATGACGCCCGCCATGTGGATAGCGGACAGGCCGGCGGCCACTTCCCGCGTGATCCGCACTGCTTCACCGATCGACACCTCGGACCGACGGCAGCGATCCGCCAGCGATTCTCCGACAAGCAATTCCATCGCAAGAAACGGGATTCCGCGTTCTTCGCCGACGCGGAAGATGGTGACGACGTGGTCGTGGTTGATCGCGGCGAGGGTGCGGGCTTCCTGGAGGAACTGCCGACGGGCATCCGCATTGGCGGCGAGCGAGGGCAGCATCACTTTGACGGCGACAGCCCGTCCGAGATCGGGATCGACCGCTTCGTAGACGGCCCCCATCCCCCCGCGACCCAGCAGTCGGACGAGCTGGTACCCCCCGACGGATTCCAGTTCCGAAATCGGCAACGGATCCGACGGCGGCAGTGGGCTCCCGCCCCCCTGCGCCGGGGTCGTCGGAACCGTCAGTCCTGCGAGAGCCTCAGGTTTCTCGGTTTTTTCCATCGTGCATAGCCAGGAGAGGGCCGGCATTATTCTAGCCTGCCGCCGCACGTCTGGCACGCGCGAACAAGCCAACTTGGATGTTTCCCGGAAACTTTGGGACAAACTTCACGTCTGGGAGCCCGACAACCGGCAAGGTGCGGGTCGGGCTTCGCAAGCCGAGGATGCGTTTGTCGAAGTTTCAGCCTTTCACGACCGCACTCGTGGCGGAACTGATGTAGTCGCGGTTGAGTTGCACGATGAACTCGGTGCTGATTTCCTTCGGGCAGGCGGCTTCGCATTCCCCGATGAAGGTGCAGTGCCCGAACCCTTCGCGGTCGTGCTGGGTGATCATCCGGGCGACCCGGGCTTTCCGCTCCGGTTGACCCTGCGGCAGGCTGCCGAGGTGTCCCACCTTTGCGGCGACGAAGAGCATCGCCGACGCGTTCGGGCAGGCGGCGGCACACGCACCGCACCCGATGCAGGCGCTGGCATCCATCGCCCGCTCGGCGTCCACTTTCGGCACGGGAAGGGTGTTGCCGTCCGGGGTGCCGCCAGTGTTGACCCCCACGAAGCCGCCGCTCTGGATGATGCGGTCGAACGCCGTCCGGTCAACGATGAGGTCGCGAATGACGGGGAAGGCCCCGGCCCGCCAGGGTTCGAGAGTGATTTCGTCGCCGTCGCTGAAGCTGCGCATGTGCAGCTGGCAGGTCGTCGCCCCGCGTTCGGGCCCGTGGGCCTGCCCATTGATCATCATGGAACAGGACCCGCAGATCCCTTCCCGGCAATCGTGGTCGAAGGCAACCGGTTCGCCGCCGGCCCTGGTGATCTGCTCGTTGAGAATGTCGAGCATTTCGAGGAACGACATATCCCCGGTGATGCCGTCAATGGTGTAGGTCTCGGGCCGACCCGAAGCCATGCGATTGGGTTGCCGCCAGACGTGGAGTGTGAATTTCATGGGATTCTCGGGTGTCGGCTATGATAGGTCTTGAAGTTTGAGGACGGAGCTTGCCCACGGTGTGCTGGTCAGGGAGTTCGCGAGTTTCTCGTCTGCGGTCACCATCACACCGCCGAGTTGTTTTGCGAGAGCGAGGTAGAGGAAGTCGTAGACGGTGCGGCCGGTGCGATCGGCGACGTCGAACGCGGGAGCAACGAGCGGGGTGGTCGGGTGGCGCGTGACCGGGATCGAGGCAAGTCCCAAAAGGAGGTAATCAGCCTCGGATCGCGTCATCACTCCCCGGTGCCGTTTTTTCCACCCAATCGCGGCAACTTCGACATCCAGAAAATCCGGTGAGTGCAATGGAACACCGCAGGATCGAAGTCTCGCTGCTTCTGCAGTCAAAACCTCAGGAACGAACCACTTCACGACCACGCTTGAATCGACCACGTCGGGCTTCATCGGTCGCGATCCTCTCGAATGTCTTCGACGCTGTCGCCAAAATCCCGACCAGATGTAGCGAGTCGTTCACGGAAGGCGGTGATCTCAGCCCAAGGGTCAGCAGGTTGTGAGACGGTCGTCCCGTTAGTGCCCTCTGGACTCACGACGATCGCGATTTCGTACCGGGTCATCGGTTTACCGAGCGGAAGCGTCAGTGTCAGCGTACCGTCACTGCCCGTCGTTCCGGTTGTTTGAATCACGTTCATAAGTGTTCCCCACTTCGACCTTTGAACCCACTCCTTACTTATAACTCCGCACCGAGGGTTTCACGACGTCGAAGGTGAGCGGTTCGGTGTTGCGGATGGGGTCCTTGTCGGGGCCGGCGTATTCCCAGGCGGCGGCGTGGGCGTAGTGCTCGTCGTCGCGTTTGGCTTCGCCGTCGGGGTACTGGTGCTCTTCCCGGAAGTGGCCGCCGCACGATTCCTCGCGGGTGAGGGCGTCGCGGGCCAGGAGTTCGCCGAACTCGAGGAAATCGGCGACCCGGCCGGCCCGTTCCAGGGCGACGTTGAGGTTCGCCGCGCTGCCCGGGACGTTGACGTTGGACCAGAACTCGGCACGCAGTTCCTGGTAGCGCTTGATCGTGTGCTCCAGGCTCTGACGGGTCCGGCTCATGCCGCAGTTGTCCCAGAGTAGCTTCCCGGATTCGCGGTGGAACTCGGTGGCGGTTTTCTTTCCCTTGATCGCCAGCAGTTTCTTGATTTGCCCGCGAATATCTTCCTCGCAGCGCTTGAACTCGGGGTGGTCGGTCGACTGGCGATCCTGGGTCGTGCTGGCGAAGTAGTTGGTGAGCGTGTACGGCAGCACGAAGTAGCCGTCCGCGAGACCTTGCATCAGGGCGGAGGCACCAAGGCGGTTCGCACCGTGGTCGGAGAAGTTCGCTTCGCCGGCGACGAAGAGCCCGTCGATGTTGGACATGAGCGTGTAATCGACCCAGAGCCCGCCCATGGTGTAGTGCAGGGCGGGGTAGATCCGCATTGGCCGCTCGTAGCCGTTCTCGCCGGTGATCCGCTGGTACATGTCGAAGAGGTTGCCGTACTTTTCTTCGATGCGGGGTCGACCCTGGCGGGCGATGGCATCGGCGAAGTCGAGGTACACGCCGCGACCCCCGGGGCCGACCCCCTTGCCCTCATCGCAGGCTCGTTTCGCGGCCCGACTGGAAACGTCACGCGGGGCGAGGTTCCCGAAGCTCGGGTAGAGCCGCTCCAGGATGTAATCACGGTCGGATTCGGAGATCGCCGTCGGGTGCTTGTTGACATCCCCGGGGTTCTTGGGGACCCACACCCGACCGTCGTTCCGCAGCGATTCGCTCATCAGGGTCAGCTTCGACTGGTGGTCGCCGGAAACGGGAATGCAGGTCGGGTGGATCTGGGTGTAGCAGGGGTTTGCGAAGGTGGCCCCGCGTTTGTAGGCCCGGTAGGTGGCGGTGACGTTGCAACCCTGGGCGTTGGTGCTGAGGTAGAAGACGTTCGAGTACCCGCCGGTGGCAAGGACGACGGCGTCGCCGGAGAAGGATTCGATGGCTCCGGATTCGAGATTGCGCGTGACGATCCCGCGTGCCCGGTTGTCGATCACGACGAGGTCGAGCATCTCCGTGCGGGGGAACATCTTGACCTTGCCGGCGGCGATCTGGCGGCACAGGGCCTGGTACGCGCCGAGGAGGAGTTGCTGGCCGGTCTGCCCGCGGCAGTAGAAGGTCCGGGAAACCTGGGCCCCGCCGAAACTGCGGTTCTCGAGAAGCCCGCCGTATTCCCGGGCGAATGGCACACCCTGGGCCACGCACTGGTCGATGATGTTGACCGATTCCTCCGCCAGCCGGTGGACGTTCGCCTCGCGGGCGCGGAAGTCGCCGCCTTTGAGGGTGTCGTAGAAGAGCCGGAAGACCGAGTCGCCGTCGTTCTGGTAGTTCTTGGCGGCGTTGATTCCCCCCTGGGCCGCGATGCTGTGGGCTCGCCGGGGGGAATCCTGGAAGCAGAAGCAGAGGACCTCGTACCCGAGTTCCGCGAGGGTGGCGGCGGCGGCACCACCAGCGAGCCCGGAACCAACGACGATCACGCGGTATTTCCGCTTGTTCGCCGGGTTCACGAGCTTCTGCGATTTCTTGAAATTGGTCCACTTCTCGGCGAGTGGGCCAGACGGAATCCGGGAGTCGAGTTTCATGGCAGATGCCCCACCTTCAGGTCGGCCGCCCCGCACCTCGACAGGGGATTGGGGTTGGTGGCAAGGAGGATCCTCACCGCCGATTCGTGTTCGAGAAATTGGTTCCGTTCCGTCGTCCCGTCACAACATCCACGCGGGGTCACAGGCCTCATCTCGCCATCGGGTGGATCGGGGCGACGTATCCGCTCCAGACCGCGACGACGATCGCCAGGTTCCCGACGAGCACCACGGCTGCGACCGTATATCCAAGCCCCTGGGCAACGGGGAGAAATCGTTTCCCGACCAGGCCGAGGGTTCGCAGGGAGCTTTGCACCCCGTGGCTGAGGTGCACGGCGAGGAAGAACTGGGAGACGATGTAGAGGATGGCAATCCACGGGGTGCGGAAACCGGCCACCATCATGGAGTAGACATCGTGCCGTTTCGTCCCGTCCGGCAGTTCCTGCATGAGGTCGAGGTACGGGATGTGCCTGCCGTTCCCGAGGTCCGCAGCGTGCACCCAGGCGAAGGTGTAGTGGGCCAGGTGGAAGAGCGTGAACATTCCGATCACCACGCCCGTCAGAAGCATCGTCTGCGAGGAAAGCGAGGCCTGCGCCGGCTTCTGAAACATGTACGGGACCGGCCGGGCCGAGCTCGCGTTAGTCTGCAATCGCACGGCCAGGTACAGGTGGATCAGGAAGATCCCCAGCAACCCTGCCCGGGCGAGCCACAAAAGCACGCCCAGCTCGTGCTTGAGGAAGTAGGCGTAGGCGTTGATCGCGTCGGGTCCCCCGAAAATCTTCAGGTTCCCGATCATGTGGAAGACAACAAAGGTGGAAAGCCCCAGCCCCGTGAGTGCAACGAGGATTTTCGAGCCAACAGAGGAGGTGAGATAAGTTTCCACCCAGGTCCCAAAGTCCCCTCCGCGGGTGGTGACGGGTGCGCCTTTGGGGTTGATCGCAGTGCTCATCGTTAGGTCGGCCGGCGGGTTCGTGGGTCGTGTGCGGCTATCCTATTCTAGACGCGGGCACCGACCACACGACAAGCCGCCGAGACATCTCGGGCCGAATCGAGATTTTCGATCCACACCAAACTGCGACTCAATACCGGAAGGCGTTAGAACCGATACATCCGGAGTGAACCCGTCCGGAAGGAGGTCTGTCATGGCGAAAATGCTCTCGCACACTCGCACTCTCCTTACCGGCTTCTCGAACAAACACCACGAGGTCGCGACCGCTCTTGAGTGTCTTTCCCGGGTTCTCGGTGACACCACCATGAACACCCATCAGGGGATTGGCGATATCCAGCGTGCCGTCGCCGCAGCACGATCCGAACAATCCGCCACCTCCAGACAGTTGGCCGAACTGCTCGAGATGGTTCGTGGCTCAATCCCAGCGATACTCGAGCTTCTGTCGCCGCCTCCGCCCCCGCCGGCTCCCGAGTTCACGAACGAACAACGGCGGGCGATTGACGACAAGGGCCTTTTCGTCTACGGGTGTGCTCGGTCCGGGACGACCATCCTGTACGAGACTCTGAATCTGTCCCAGGACGTGTTCCTTCTCGGTGAGGCATGCTTTTTTCTGGAGTCGAATCGGAAGGACTTCCGTGCTGCCCATTGGAGGAAGCACGAAAACTATCGCAGCGTCCGCTCGAAAGGTCTGTACCTGCCCGCCTGGGATACTGGAAGCGGAACCGCACTGGAATTGGTACAAGAACTGGGCGGCCGGTATCGATACGTCGGTGAGAAAGTTGCGGTGGGGCCCTGGATTTTCGACTATGGCATCGAGGATCACGCACAATTCTTCGAATTCCAGGCGAAGCACTTTTACCACTCAAAGTACATCGTCATCATTCGCCATCCGAACGAAGTCACACGATCCATGGTGAGGATGTGGCCCGATTACACTCCGGAACGGATGCTTGCAACGTGGATCGCTGCCACTCAGGCGTCTGTGGAAATCCTGCTAACGTTCCCCAACGCCTTGCTGGTGGATTTCGCGAATCTCGATGAAGCCATGGTGGGACGGTTGGGACAGTGGCTGGGGGTGGAAATCCTCGTTCCCGCTGGTCGATTTAGCACGGAGTTCCGCAAGTCGGCCGGGGGTAAGATCCCGCCCGAGTTCTCGGGGCTTGAAGACGTGGGACGGAAACTCGTCGAGATCTACGAGCGAATCATCCAATCGTTCGACCCGGAAACCTTCCTTTACACGGGCCGAACTCACCCGCGTCAATTTGGTCAACAGGTAGTTGAAGAGCTTCGTGCACTCCAGAATCGACTCGTCAAACCGGTGACAAGCACCGTCACACCTGGTACGCCACTGCCGGTGGCCGGTTAGGTACACGGGCGAACTACGCCGCTGACCGGCCGACATCGGAACACGACAGTCTCGCCACAGTCGACGGACTCATTGCATTCGAAATCGCGGCAGCGTACCTCGCAACTACAACATTGCAGGTGCATGTTCTCGCGACGAACTCACGGGCGGAGGCGGATAGTCTCTCCCGAAGTTGCGGCTCTCTCTCCAGGTGGGTCAGGGCGTCGACCAGATCCTCGCAATCCCGGACCGGTGACCGCACCTTCCACACCACCGAGTTCGGCAACTCCGCCATCGAACCGACGTCAGAGACGATGCAGGCTCCACCCGCGGCCAGGACTCGGGCCACGGCGCCGGACGTTTCCCCGTTGGATGGGAATCGAAGTTGGACACAAGCATCCGCTGCCGCCGCGTATGCTGCAAAGTCTTCCAGCGGGGCTTTTCCCCGGAACTCCACCCGGTCCGCGATGCCCGTCGCCTTCGCGAGTGACATCATTTTCTCCCGCGTCTCCGGATGGCACGGGCCGACGCAGACCAGTCGGGTCCGGGATCGCACGGGCTCCGGAAGCCCTCCGACCGCGCGGATCAGCACGTCGTGCCGCTTGGGGATGCTCACAATCCCGAGTGAGCAGACCACAAACTCGTCAGCGGGCAACCGCAATCGCCGACGTTCCGCGAGCCGATCGAGCGGCTTTACCGGGACGTGGGCGAGGTGGGGAACGATCGAAACCGGTACATCAGTGACTCGGCGGACAAGCTGCCAGGCCCATGCCGAGTGAACCAGAACCCCGGCCGCCATCTCGAAAACCCGGCGGTTGAGCGGGCTCAGCGTCGGCACCGTGTGCGGATGGACCAACCCCCGGTCGACCCAGTCCGCCAGCAGCGGTTCCCCGTTGTATTCCAGTTCTTCCTCGAATGTCGTCGGCCACACGCCCGCATCTGCTGCACTGCGAAACAACCCGCCGAGGTGCGCATCGTGCACGACCAGCAACCCCGGATGACGATGCATCAGATCCAGGGCGTAGATATGGAAGTGGTTGTTCCCGATGTGGTAGACCGGCAGGTCGTATGGCTCCCGCGAATGGCGATGCTCAAACTCGTCTGCGGTGAGGTAGCGGTACCGACCAGCGAGCGCGGCCGTCGGGGTTGGGGATCGCGAGTCGATGACCCACTCGATTTCGAACCGGTCCTTGAGGACGTCGGCCACTTCGAGGGCGTAGTCGGCAATTCCCGTCTCGACCGGGGGTGCAGGGCTGACCCACGCAATCCTCGGCTTCCGGAAAGATCCCCGATCCCTGGTGGAATTTCGCGATGTGGAATCGGTCGCGGAAACGGTCATCGTGTCGAGCACCCCGGAATCAGCGTTTCCCGGCCACCCACAGCGTCAGTTCCGACTCTGTGCCTACCCGCTCCTCGAAAGCCCATCCATGCCCCGCTCGCCGAGCGTAGCCGCACTCGATCGAGCGGAGGGAACGCATCGACTCCGGGGAATGCGTCGTTCCCATCCAGGAGCCGATCGCCCGGCCATCCGGAGCCAACACCCGGGCAACCTCGTCCCACACGCCGGACGTCGGTTCCGCCCAAACGTCGCCTTCCCGTGCCATCGCCACCACGAAATCGAAGCTCGAGTCCGGGAACGGCAAGGTTTCCTCCCGCCCGGCCCGCACGATCTCCATGCCCGGATGTGACGGCACCGCTAGTGAAGCAGTGTGCAGCACGACCTGGAACCCGAGCCCCGCGAGGTCGAGGGCGTGGAACCCGCCTGGCCCCAGCACCAGCACCCGCCCCGGCGGTCGGCCGATCCGCGTCAGGGCGTACAGCCCCTCCGCGACATGCGGGGGATCCTCCGGCGGCCCTTCCCCGAACCCGACGATCTCCGACTTCTCGCCGCGAACTTCCTCGGCAAGTCGGTGCAGCTCGAAGAAACACTCGGAAATCCGGGCATTGGATACCAGCGCCGCCGGCATCACCTCCCGCTGCACAGCCACCAACCGATCCGCGACTGCTCGCAGATACTGGTTCGACAGCCGAACCTGAGCCAGAACCGCCTCGTTGAATTCCGTCTGATGCTCCAGCCACGGCGCGACGAGCTTCTTCGCTGTCCCACGGACGAGTCGCAGCAGCCATCCGCCCCAGAACCGAGACGGGGGGCTCGGGTGGTCGACCGGGCGACGGTAGAAAGTCAGCCCGGGAATGCATTCCTCGCTCGGGTAGGGAAACGCGACGGCCGGCAGCGGCCGGAAAAACCGCCGGGCCGCCAACCCTTTGCGAATCGCCGTCGCCTCCTCCGAAGATCCCGGAGACCCCTGATTCTCCACAGAAGCGGACATCTCAATCCCCAGTGTGGCCGGTGCGGATGAGTTCCTGAGCTTGCCCGCGGTAGTACTCGGCCAGCCGGCGGACGGTCGGGTCGGGATCCGTGCTCGCGATCCGAGAGGCCCACGCCCCGAAGCTCACCCGGCACTCGTACGCGACCCGCAGGGCACCCGCGCGAACCGCCGGGTCGGAATCCCGCCCCAGCCGCTCCAGCCACGGACCCGGATCCCGCACCGCCTCACCCGGCCAGCGAAGATCCAACAGAAGCCGCAACCGCTCCGACGGGCTCGGATTCGAGAGCTTCCGCGCCAGATCGAGATGTTCCTCGGAAAGACCGCGAGCTCGAAGCGACGTCTCGCAAAGTTCGCGAACGTCCGGGTCGGAATCGTGCAACCACCGGAAAAGTGCCTCGTCCTCGATCACCGGCTGGCCATCCTCGATCGGCGGACCGACCGCCAGCATCGCCGCTCGCCGCACCTCCGGAGTGGGATCATCGAGAAGCGGGACGACTTCCGTGAGCATCCGCACCTCGGGCCGAAGTGCGAGTCGGACGGCCCGCACCCGCGTTTCCGGCGACTTTCCACCCAGCCCAGCCTGAACCAGTTCCCGACACCGAGGAACCGCCCCGGCATCCGCACACTTCAAGAAATCCGGAACCAGATCGAGAGCCGCCTCCGAACCCGCCGGCGAAAAATTGGGAATCGACTCCACCAGCGGTCGGCAACACACGGAAAATCGCGGGTCGGCCGGAGTCAGCCCGTCAAGGTGATTGCGAATCGCCACCGTCGTCGGCAGACACCACTCCGGGTGCTCCCCCTTGAGGACCGCGACCACCTCCGGCATCCCCGCTTCGCCCATCGCGACCAGTTTCGCCGCCCACACCGATCGCTCGTCGTCCGTCCCGGCCGTTCGCAAGCGGTGGGCCGCATACCGCGCTGAAAGCTCGTTCCAGTGCAGGAATCCGTAACCGCCGACCACCAGAACGGCCAGCAGGAAGCCCCCACCGATCCGCCCGATCCACACCCGTCCGCGTCCGTGCGGCATGATACACCTCCGATTCCGCCGACCGATCGCTCCGGAGAGGGACAGAGGATACGCCAGTCGAAACCGAGCCAGCAAGGTCAATCCGCCGACGAGGTCTCCCCCTATCCTCCGGATTTGGCTTCGCCCACCACTGTTCGCTCCTGGAAATCAGTACCGGTGTCCGGGTCAGGTGCCAGTGAAGAAGAACAGTCCCCACGAAAGTGCACAGAGCAACCGAACTCGCATCGGATCTTCGCGCAGAATTCGAGAACTTTGCCGCTTGACGCAGGCTTACGTGTGACTAGGCTACAGTTGCTTGATGAGAATCAATCTCATCAAGGCATCCTTCGAGCCTGCTCCGCTTCCGTTCGGGACGTGGCATTCCGCCGCTCACCTTCCGTGCGCAATGCAGCTCTTCGCGTGTCACCCGATACACCGGAGGGTTCCCCATGCGCGCCTTCTCGCGCCCTGCGTTTACGTTGATCGAATTGCTCGTCGTGATTGCGATCATCGCCGTTCTGGTTGGGATGCTGCTGCCTGCGGTTCAGAAAGTCCGCGAGGCGGCGGCGCGAACGAAGTGTCAGAACAACTTGAAGCAGATCGGACTGGCGGTTCACAACTACCATGGCGCGAACGAAAAATTCCCCTACGGAACGCTCGACCGCCAGCCCAACGAATCCACGAGCACTTATGTCACGGGATTCATTCTGATTCTGCCCTATCTCGAACAAGATGCCGTCGCTCAGCGGTGGAATCCCGCCCTTCCCCGAAACGATTCGAGCACCGAGGCGACCCTCGGCTATTCCAACAGCAGTCTGCAGAGGATGTTGATCCCGACTTATACCTGCCCTTCGATGTCGAAACCGACAGGCAGCCTCGGTGGGGCCGAGAACCGGGCTTACTGCAGCTACTTGCTCGCATCCGGATCGATCGATGTGACGATCTACCACTACTGGAGTTCGCTCGGAATGCCGATCATGCCGGCCTACGACGGCATTGCCATCCCCTTGAACAGCCCTGACACCGTGCCCACGAGCCCAAACAAACAACCTACTCGTGTCGCTTCGATTGTTGATGGGACATCGAACACCTTCCTGGCCGGTGAGACCGATTTCAAGCCGCGAGGCGTACCATCCACTTCAATGGGAGGCGTTTGGGCATATGGCTATATCGGCTACTCATGGGGTTCGACGTTCCACCCATTCAACAAGCATGACTGGTCCACTTCCGAGACACCCTACGGAGCTTACCGCAGCGAACACACAGGCGGTGCGAACTTCCTTCTGGCTGATGGATCGGTCCGATTCGTGCGCGAGGGGATTACTAACGAAACCTATCAAGCCTACGGCACCCGTGCCGGGGGCGAAACCTACACTCTCGATTGAGGTCGATTCATGCGAATCAGTGTGCGGATTCTCGCCGTTGGATCCCTGATCGTGGCTCCCCTCGGGTGTAATGCTTCAACCACCCCAACACCAGACGAACAGCAACCCTTGACCGTTGAGGAATGGAAAAACATGCCTACCGAGGCGAAGTACCAGGGAGCAACTTTCGAACGACTCAAACTGGGCGAGCCAAAACTGCAAGATGACCGCGGATGGGACAAGTTCCAGCGCGAAGTCTTGCTACCTGCCCGGAAAAAGGAAAAGATCGCGGTCGTCCGAGAACGCTGAACCTTCATTGAAGAACGCCTAACGACCCGATGAGATCTCGGACGATACTCGGCGGGCCCGCAACTGGACTATGAAGAACCCCATTCTCAACTTCTGAGGCAAACGAATGCGTCATACACTTCTCATCCTGGCTGTTGCAGTGGCCCCTGGTATGGGCCAAGACAACACGAAGACTTTCCCACCACTTCCTGTGGCGGTATCCAGTGCTGGTGTCATCCGAAGCGAGAATGCAATCTACATTTATGGCGGCCACGCCGGGAAAACTCACTCCTACGACACCAAGTCCGTGCTTGGAACTTTCCATCGCCTCAAACTCGATCCAAGCTCAAAATGGGAAGAGCTTCCAGGCGGACCGATTTTGCAGGGGATGAACCTGGCCGCCCACAACGGAACGATCGTGCGGGTCGGCGGGATGTCGCCACGGAACCCACCCGGAGAAAAAGCTGACAATGTCTCGTTGCTGACAGCGGAAAAATTCGATCCGAAAATCGGGAAATGGCAACCCCTTCCGGACCTCCCCGCCGGCCGCTCTTCGCACGATCTCGTGGTGGCCGGCGACAAACTGGTCGTGGTCGGCGGTTGGCAGATGAACGGCAAAGACGGCAAACCAAAATGGCATGACACCGCGTTGACACTGGACCTTGCCAGACCCGACGCAAAATGGGAATCGATCCCGCAACCTTTCCAGCGCCGTGCCCTGACTGCTGCTGTGCTCGGCAGCAAAGTCTACGTCTTCGGTGGGCTCACCGCCGAAGCCAAGGCGGTGCGCAAAGTCGATGTTCTTGACCTTGCGACCGGGAAGTGGTCGAACGGTCCCGA
>CAZKIQ010000113.1:0-12124 GCA_964552815.1 uncultured Alcaligenaceae bacterium
CTCGCAGCGGTCCGCATCGATGACGACGCCGAGAACCTGGGCCTTGGCGGAAGCCAGCCGCAACCGGGGTGCGGGTCGCCCGCGTGCCGTCTCCTCTGCGTCTGAAGATTCGAGCAACCCCGCCGCCAGCAGCGATGCCACGGCCTTCGACACGGTCGGTGCGCTCAGGCCGGTCCGCCGAACCAGATCCGCCCGGGAAAGCAGGCCCTCGGCCTGAATCACCCGCAGAACAGAACGTTCGTTGAGCTTGGCGATCTCGCCTGCCCGGTAGGTTCGAATCTCGGCCATAGTAGGAGCGTAGCCGGATGCCGATGTTTCGGAAAGGAGATTTAGTAAATTTGGTTTAGAAATTTGTCGGCGGCTCAGGCCTGTGATTTTCTCCGAACCTTTCCGGGGTTCGCGGAGTCGGCATTCCGTGTACGGGGATTCCAAACTATGATGTTAGACGGACGCGTCCGTCAGGTATTTTTGGTGCGTCCCGTGCCTTCCGGAGTCGTGACCTTGAGATTCCTCTCGCGTCGGTTAGGCCTTTCGAGCCTGTTCGCGGTCGTGGCGGTCGGCCTGGCAGTGGGTTGCCAGGGCTCGAAACCCCCGCTCAAGACGCCGCCGCCCCCCAAGGTGACGGTCGCGCAACCGATTCGCATGGATGTCCAGAAGTACGGCGAATACACGGGGTATCTCGAATCCGTGCAGCGAGTCGAGATCGTCGCACGGGTTCGCGGGTTTCTGGAAAAAGTCCTGTTCCAGGAAGGGACCGAGGTCGAGCAAGGAGCCCCGCTGTACGAGATCGACCCCCGGGAATACAAGGCGGCCGTCGACCGGGCAGAGGCGGAACTCGACCGGGCCAAGTCCGACCTCCGCAAGGCAACCTCCGAGGAGGAGCGTGCCTACCGGCTCCGGAAAACCAGCGCGATTTCCGAGGAAGAGTACATATCCCGGCAGGTTTCCCGCGAGATGGCCAAGGCGGCGGTCGAGCAGGCCGACGCTGCTCTCGAACGGGCGAAACTCGACCTGAGTTTCACCACGATCAAAGCCCCGATTTCCGGCCGGATCAGTCGCACGCTCGTCACACCGGGTAACCTCGTCGGCTACAACGAGCCCACACTCCTGACCACCATCGTCTCCGTCGACCCGATCTACGTCATCTTCGATGTCCCGGAACGCAACGTCGTCGAGTACGACCGCCTGGCGCGGAAAAAGGGGCTCCCCCGGCCCAGCGACGGCAAGATCCCGGTGGAAGTCGGTGTGACGACGGAAGAAGGCTACCCCCACCACGGGGTCATCGACTTCCGCGAGAACCGCATCGACATCGGCACCGGCACCGTCCGGGTTCGCGGCCGGATTCCCAACACGGAACGGATGCTCTCGTCCGGCCTCTTCGCCCACGTCCGGGTGCCTCAGGACTCCCCGCAGAGCCGCCTGACCCTGCCCGAAGCCGCCATCCTCTCGGACCAGCGGGGACGGTATGTCTGGGTCGTGAAGCCGGACAATTCCGTGGAGTACCGTGCCATCAAGCTCGGCCAGCGGCTCGACGGCCGGGTCGCGATCGAGGAGGGGATCGCCCAGGAAGACTGGGTCATCGTCAACGGCGTCCAGCGCGCCCGACCGGGGGCCAAGGTCGACCCCCAGCAGCAGCCCGCCCCGAAAAAAGACGAGAAAAAGTAAGCGATCGCAACCGGACTTTCCCCGGCTGCACCTTCCCAGGATTCGTGGATCTCGCATGATCTCCCGTTTCTTCATCGACCGCCCTGTCTTCGCGAACGTGATTGCGATCATCACGCTCCTCTTCGGGCTCGTCGCGCTCTCCCGGCTGCCGGTGGAGCGGTACCCGTCGATCGTTCCGCCCACGGTGGTTGTCACCACCACGTACCCGGGTGCCAACGCCCAGGTTGTGGCCGACACCGTTGCGTCCCCGATCGAGCAGCAGGTCAACGGTGTCGAAAACTCGATGTACATGTCGTCGACGTGCTCCGCGGATGGCGGCTACTCGCTGACGATCACCTTCGAAATCGGCACGGACCTGGATCAGGCTCAGGTGCAGGTGCAGAACCGCCTCGCCGTTGCGGAACCGACCCTCCCGGAGGAAGTGCGACGGCAGGGGGTCACCGTCAAGAAGCAGTCGTCGAACATCATCCTCGCCGTGTCGCTGACCTCGAAATCCAAGACCTACGATGGGTTGTTCCTCTCGAACTACGCCACCCTTCGCCTCCGCGATGAGTTGAGCCGGGTCCAGGGTGTCGGCGATGTGATGATCCGCGGGAAGGGGGCGTACGCGATGCGGATCTGGCTCGATCCCGATCGCCTTAAATCGCGGCAGCTCACCACCGAGGACGTGATCGCGGCGTTGCAACGGCAGAACGTCCAGGTGGCGGCGGGGCAGATCGGCCAGCCACCCGCACCGACCGGCCAGCAACTCCAGTACACCGTCACCACCATGGGCCGGCTCTCCGATGAGGAACAATTCGAGGGAATCGTGCTCAAAACCGGCTCCGATGGCCGGCTCATCTACCTCCGCGATGTCGCCCGCGTCGAACTCGGAGCCCAGTCCTACGACTCCTTCTCCTCCCGCAACGGCATGGAGGCGGCGAACCTCCTCGTCTACCAGCTTCCCGGATCCAACGCCATCGAGGTCGCCGACTCCGTCCGCAAGGCGATGGAGAAAATCAAAACCTCCTTCCCGCCCGGGATGGAGTACGAGATTCCGTTCGACACCACGAAGTTCGTCAATTCCGCGATCCACGAGGTGTACCGCACCCTGATCGAGGCGGGGATTCTCGTTCTGATCGTGATTCTCGTCTTCCTCCAGGACTGGCGAGCCCTGCTCGTCCCGGCGACGACGGTGCCGATCACGATCATCGGAGCGTTCGCATTCATGCCCGTTCTCGGGTTCTCCGTGAACCTGCTGACGCTTTTCGGATTGATCCTCGCAATCGGGATCGTCGTCGACGATGCGATCGTGATCGTCGAGAACGCGGCTCACCACATCGAGGAGGGTCTGCCGCCGCGGGAAGCGACGATCAAGGCCATGAACGAGGTGACGGGCCCGGTGATCGCGATCACGCTGGTGTTGATGGCGGTCTTCGTGCCGACGGCGTTCATGACCGGCATCAGCGGCGAGTTGTACCGCCAGTTCGCATTAACGATCGCGGCGACGGCGTTCATCAGTGCGATCAACGCGTTGACGCTGAAGCCCGCCCAGTGTGCCGCCTGGCTGCGGAAACCCCCGGAACGACGGTTTTTCCTGGTCCGGGCCTTCAACTGGGGCTACGGCAAGGTCGAGGGGCTGTACGCCTGGATGATCCGCCAGATCCTGCGGGTGTGGTGGCTGGGGCTGATCGTGTTCGTGGCGGTACTTCTCGGAACGATCCACCAGTACCGTTCTCTGCCGACGGGGTTCCTGCCCACGGAAGATCAGGGGTACATCATCGTCGCGGTGCAACTGCCGGACGGCGCATCCCTGGAGCGGACCGGGGCCGTCGTCGAGCGGATGAGCAACATCCTGTCGGAGACCAAGGGGGTCGACAAGTGGTTCGCCCTCGGCGGGTTCTCGCTGCTGGAAGGGACCAACGCCCCGAACGCGGCCACCGTCTTCATCGCCTGGGATGACTGGGAAAAGCGGCAGGACCCGGCCCTGTCGCAGGAGTCGCTGGTCAACGTGATTCGCGGAAAGTTCGGGGCGATTCAGGAGGCGTTTATCCTCGTCATCGTGCCGCCGTCAATCCAGGGACTCGGGGTCGCCGGCGGGTTCCAGATGCAGGTCGAGGACCGCGAGGGCGTGGGGCTCGAAGAGCTTCAGCAACGGACGCAGCAGATCATCGGGGCGACCCGGGAGCAGCCGGAGATCGGATTCGCGGCGACGCAGTTCCGGGCCGGCGTGCCGCAGCTTTACCTCAACATCGACCGCGTCAAGGCGGAGAAGATGGGGGTCCCGTCCAACGCGATTTTCCAGACCTTGCAAGCGAATCTGGGCTCGTTCTACGTCAACGACTTCAACAAGTTCGGCCGGACGTACCAGGTCCGGATCCAGTCCGACACCGAGTTCCGCAACCGGGCGAAGGACATCCTCAAGCTCGAGGTTCGCAACCGGCAGGGGGGGATGGTCCCGCTCGGAACTCTCATGACGGTCGAGGACCGGATCGGGCCGCAGTCGATCAGCCGATACAACCTTTACCCGGCGGCCGCGATCAACGGCTCGGCCGCGCCGGGGGTCAGTTCCGGGGAAGCGCTCCAGTTGATGGAGGAGATCGCCGCCCAGGAATTGCCGAGTTCCATGGGCATCGAATGGACCGGCATCGCGTTCCAGGAGAAGCGGATCCGCGGGGAGGAGATCAGCGTCATCGCCCTGGCAGTGTTCCTCGTCTACCTCGTGCTCGCGGCTCAGTACGAGAGCTGGGTGCTGCCGCTCGCGGTGATTTTGGTCGTGCCCCTCGGGTTGCTCGGCGTCGTCGCCGCGGTGACGCTGCGGGGGCTGGATAACAACGTCTACACCCAGATCGGGGTGGTGCTGATCATCGCGTTGGCGTCGAAGAACGCGATCCTGATCGTGGAATTCGCCCGGGAATTGCGGATTTCGGGGCTGTCGATTCGTGAGTCGGCGATCAAGGCGGCCCGGATGCGGTTCCGGCCGATCATCATGACCTCGTTCGCGTTCATCCTTGGTGTGGTGCCGCTGGTGTTCGCGGAAGGGGCGGGGGCGGCGAGCCGGCAGTCGCTGGGGACCGCCGTCTTCGGGGGGATGCTCAGCTCCACGATCCTCGCGGTCTTCTTCGTGCCCGTCTTTTTCGTGGTGATCCAGTGGATCGCGGAATTGCGGTACGGCCCGCCGAAACCGCACGCGGAGTGAGTCGAGAGGCACCGTTTCCGCTCAGGCGGGCTGCTTCTCCGGGTGGAGGTAGACGAAACTTTTGCCGAGCCGGCCCCCGTAGTTTCCCGCGCTGATTCGGAGCAGGTCCGGCGTGTCGCGCGCCGCCGCGATCGCCGCCTGGGTGGCCGCCGCGATCGTCTTCAGGTCCGGGCCGTTGATGATGATTTCCTGGACGCTCACGACTCCTTCCGGAAGCCGGGACTCGACACCCGGTTTCCCCCGCAGCGTGGGGCAGTACTCGGCGTAGGTGCTGGCGATCGCGAACTTGTACTTGCTTCCCGCCTTGGAGCCGCTGGAAGCGACGCCGCCGGGGAAGGGAAGGCTGACGCCGGGAACGGTGGCGGCAGCGGCGGCGGCTTTCTCCGCGGCGGCAAGAGCACCGTCCGCGGTCGCCCCGAAGAACCACAGGTTCCCGCCCATCAGGCCGTCCGCCCAGCCGAACCGCCGCTCGATCACGAATTCGCCGGACAGAATCGGAATCACCCGGCAGCGTCGGCCGAACCGGTCGGCCTTGAACTGGTGGCCGTCGCCGAAGTACGACACCTTCCGGCCGAGCGGGAACCACTTTTCCTCCGCCGGAAGAACGTTGAAGCAGGCCGTCGTCGGGCAGGGGAGCACATTCTGCGAGACCCGCACCAGCAGGGAGCGTTCGAGCCGGGCCTCGCGGTCCTTCCAGAAGCGCGGGACGTGGAACTGCACCACCGCCCCCGGCCGGCCGTCGGGCGTCTGCTCCGCGGGCACGTGTCGGCTCAGCCCCGCTTCGCAATCGCAGAGGATGGAAGAGCTGGCGTTCCCGGTCGCCGCGTTGATGGCGTGCCCAAGCCAGGTCGCATCACGGGCGGTGATCAGAACCTCGGAAAAGATGCTGCGAAACGCCTCGGCATAGGTGTCGTCGACATCGGCGGGCATGGCAGCCTCGAATTAGATGCACACCCGCGTTGAGCGGGGCTAATGGTTTGGTATTTCAGGAATGGAATCTAGCATCTGACGGAATGCTTCAAACGGAAATCGCCCCTCTTCATCGGAGTTTTCGGCGTGAGGGCGGTTGCGGAGCGAGTAACAGCAATACTCATCGCTCGTGAACACCCAGCCAAGTTGCTCATCCAGCTCCCATCGGTACTCGTCCTCCGGAACTCGTAGAGTCGGTTTTGGGAGTTTCCCATCTCGCTTTTGGACGCCGATTGAGCGGATCGCGTTCTTGGCCCGCTGAGTTAACGCGTCTTGGGCCTCTGAACTCTCCAGCCCCACAAACTGGCATAGGAGCAGCAAGGGCAGGTGAGTCTCAGACCATCGCGAGGTGTGATTCGCCCAATACCCCAGAAGTCGGTCCAACTCCTCGACACGAAGGCAGTACGGATGCCAACGAGCGAGGTCCCACCAGCCCATCACGGATTTTTCGCCCGAGGAATGATTCAAAAGGGAAAGATGCTTGTCGCAACCTTCCGTGGTCATCGCGTAATCAAGCAAAAGAGAGAACTGATCACCGCAGGGGAAATGAAACTGAACGGACCCACGGATGAAATCATCTTCGTTTTCTTCGGAATCGTGCAAACCAGAACCGGAAGGAATAGGTTCCTCAAGGATTTGAAAATCCTGCCTGAGGAGCGAAAGTTGCTCCTCGATCTCGTCATTGCTGATCGTCGAGTCTTCGAGTTTGAAAAACAGCCTCCAAAAGTTCGGATTCCCGAAAGCGGGGTTGCTCACGATTGACTGCTCCTACTCGAGTCCGCAACACTATCGCCGGGAATCGCCCTTGCGGGAAGGGGTTTCCGGGCTACTACCCCGCCTCCGCTTTGACTTCACGGAAGCGATAACCGATGCCGCGAACCGTTTCGATGAGGTCCGGGGCCCCGCCGGCGACAATGCACTTCTTGCGAAGCGTCTTGATGTGCACATCGATGGTGCGTTCGAGGACGATCTGACCCTCGCCGATGGCGGCGTCCATGAGCTGGTGGCGGGAAAACGCCCGGCCCGGCTGGCGGACCATGCACTCCAGCAGACGGAACTCGGTGGGCGTGAGTTCGATTTTCTTGCCGTTGATCGTCACCCGGTGCCGAACTCGGTCGATCTTCACCCCCATGTGCTCGGCCACGTCGCCCGGTTCCCCCTGCCCTTCCACCCGGCGAAGCAGTGCCTTCACCTTCGCGAGCAGGACCTTGTTGTTGAACGGCTTCGTGACGTAATCGTCGGCCCCCATATGGTAGCCGATGACCTGGTCCGTTTCCTCGGATCGGGCGGTGATCATGATGATCGGCATGTCGCGGGTGCGGTCGCCGGCCCGCAGTTCCCGGCAGATTTGCAAACCGTCGATTCCCGGAAGCATGATGTCGAGCAACAGCAGGTCCGGCAGAAGCGTCTGGGCCTTGCGAAGACCTTCCTGCCCATCGTGGGACACGATCGTCTCGTAGCCTTCCCGGTTGAAGTACCACGTCAGCGATTGCACGAGCCCACGCTCGTCTTCGATGATGAGGATCTTCGGCTGGCTCATCGAAACCCCGGTGATGGAGGCGAATTCCGCCGAATCCCTGGCGATCGGACCCGGTTCACCCGAACCGGCCCGTGATGTAGTCTTCCGTCTGCTTCTGCTTCGGACCCTGGAAAATCTGGTCCGTCGGGCCGGATTCGATCAGCTTTCCCTCGAAGAAGAACGAGGTCGTGTCCGAAACCCGGGCCGCCTGCTGCATGTTGTGCGTCACGATCACGATCGTGTACTGCTTCTTCAGTTCCAGCACCAGATCCTCGACCTTTTGCGTCGATTTCGGGTCGAGGGCGCTGGCCGGCTCGTCCATCAGCAGGACGTCCGGGTCGGTGGCGAGGGCGCGGGCGATGCACAGACGCTGTTGCTGGCCGCCGGAAAGACCGAGGGCGGAGTTGTGCAGCCGATCCTTCACCTCGTCCCAGAGTGCGGCCTGTTTCAGGCACCGCTCGACGAGGTAATCGAGCCGGGCCCGGTCACGCTGGCCCGAGACGCGGGGGCCGAAAACGACGTTCTCGTAAATCGACTTCGGGAACGGGTTCGACTTTTGGAACACCATTCCGACCCGCCGGCGAAGGTCAACGAGGTTCACCGCAGAGCTGTAGACGTTCTCGCCGTTGAGGAGGATTTCGCCGTTGAGTTTGGTCCCGTCGATGAGGTCGTTCATCCGGTTGAGGAGCCGGAGGAATGTGGATTTGCCGCACCCGCTGGGGCCGATGAAGGCGGCGACGGACTTTTCGGGAATCGTCAGGGTGATGTCGAAGAGGGCCTGTTTCCCGGGGTACCAGAAGTTCACGTTTTTCGCCTGGAACTTCGGCGTGGCCGTGGAGGCATCTGCGGTGGCCTGCCCTGCAGAGGCGCGGGAGGTGAAAATATCGGAGAACATTCGGGACACGGGGCGGCTCCCAGAGACACCGGTAGGTATTCGTGTTGTAGATCTGCAATGTGAAGAAACCGAGAAGGAAATGTGAAGACCGCTCGGGAAACCCCGAACTCCGCGGTTCCCTTTGCGGACGCGGAAGTTTCCGTCGAAGCCACTGCCGTCCCTCCAAGAACTGCGCTTTCGTTCCCCAGGAGAATCTCGCTGCACCCCACGGGGATGAGTCGAAGGGGCAGTTCCGGCTAATGGCCAAGAGCCAAAAGCGAACCGCTGGAATGAACCGATTTTGTGAGTGATTCTATTCCAGCGATTCGTGCTTAGTCGTTAGCTGATAACCGACCTCCAGGGAACGGGGTTACACCCGCGCCGGGTTTCTCGAAGGTCCGCCACCACGCAGTTCCTGAGTCGGAACCCCGCTCCATCCCGTAAAATGCTCCAGATGCTGGATCGACAGAAAAGACTGGCTTCTCGGTGACGCATGACACTGCAAAATTCGCCAGACCCGCTGCGTGTCCTGGTGATCGACGACGACAAGCACCTTGCCGAGGCGATTGCCGAGAGCCTGGAGCGGAAGGGGCACGCCGTTTCCGTCGCCACCTCGGGAAAGAGCGGAGCCAGCAAAATCGCGGCCGAGGAGTATGACGTCGTTCTCACCGACCTGAAAATGGCCGACCTCGACGGGCTCACCATCGTTCGCAAAGTTCGCGAACATCTCCCGGACGCAGAGGTCTACGTCATCACCGGCTACGGGGATGTCAAGACCGCTGTCGAGGCGATGCGGCTCGGGGCGGCCCACTACCTCCTCAAACCCATCGACATGACGGAACTGCGGGCGATCGTCGAAAAATCTGCCGAGCACGTCAAGCTCGCACGCTCCAACCGCGAACTCCGCCGGCAACTCGACGAAAAATTCGGATACGAAGGAGTCGTCGGCAGCGGCCCGAAAATGCAACAGGTTCTGCGGATGCTCAAGGCCTACGCCCCGACTTCCGCACCCGTCCTGATCTTCGGGGAAAACGGGACCGGAAAGGAACTCGCCGCCAAGGCTCTGCACACGAACGGACCCCGAAAAAACAAGCCGTTCGTGACCATGAACTGCGCCGCCCTCAACGAGAATCTCCTCGACGACGAGATGTTCGGCCACGAAGACGGTGCGTTTACCGGCGCGAAAGGTCAGCGCAAAGGCCGATTCGAGCACGCCCACGGCGGGACGCTCTTCCTCGACGAAATCGGTGACATGCCACTGTCACTGCAGGCGAAGTTGCTCCGCGCCCTCGAAAACGGCGAGGTGGTGCGAATCGGGGCCAACGACCCGATCAAGGTCGATGTGCGGGTCATCGCAGCAACGAACCAGAACCTCGAATCGATGGTGGAGGAAGGGAAGTTCCGGCGGGATCTCTACCACCGCCTCAAGGTGGGCGTCGTCCGCCTGCCCGCCCTTCGGGAACGCCGGGAAGATCTTCCGCTGCTCATGAATCACTTCCTCAAGGACCTTGGCGACCGCTACCAGAAGCACCCGACCGCGGTGGCCGACCCCGTCCGCCGGGCGTTCGCGAGCTACCCCTGGCCCGGAAACGTGCGGGAACTTCGCAACGTCCTCGAAAGTATGATCGTGCTGGACCTCGATGACGTGCTCGGCCCCGACGACCTGCCGGAAGATGCCGGTCCCGCGGGGATTCTCGCCAGCGGCCCCGGCGGCTCCGGTGTCGGCCTCGCCGGCGGCGATGCACTCGTCGGCAAGCCCCTCGCACTCGTCGAGCGGTTCTACTCCGAGCGAGCCCTCGCCCTCACCGGCGGCAACCGCGAAGAAGCCGCCCGCATGCTCGGCATCGGCGAGCGAACCCTCTACCGCAAACTCCAGGAATGGAAGAAAGAAGACGAGGACCGCACCACCGGCAACCCCACCTGACCCCACCACCACCCCACCACCCCACCACCCCACCACCTCACCACCTCACCACCCCACCACCCCACCACCTCACCACCTCACCACCCCACCACCCAAACTGCTCTATTTTCCGGGGCGCGGCGATGGTATGGTCCGCCGCCCGCAGGGCCGGGACGGGTCAGGATTCGCCCGGCACCGACATTCCGGAGAAAATCCATGAGCTTGCTCACCCGAAGCGCGGCGGCAATCGTCGTCGGATCGGTGGTCTCGTCCGTCGCGGTTGCCCAGGCACCGCAACCCACGCCGCAACCGGTCGTCCCCGCTTCCGCACCCGTCCCAACCCCGCCCCCGACGGTTCCCGCCCAGCCCGCCCCCCGGCCCACCGGCATCGCCGCCAAGGTCAACGGCCAGGAAATCCCCGAAGTCGCCGTCTGGCGAGCACTCCGACAGTTCCCGAAAGAAGAGCACGCGATCGCCCGCAAGGAAATCGTCAACCACCTCGTCGAGAACATCCTCATCGACCAGTACCTCAACGCCCTCAAGGTGACGGTCGAACCCGCGGAAGTCGCCAAGCTCATCGGCGAACTCAAGGACGAACTCAAGAAGGGGATGAAGGATTACGCGAAGGAACTGGAATCCATGATGCTGACCGAGGCGGAATTCCGCGCCGAGGTCGCCGCCCAGATGAAGTGGGACAAGTTTCTGAAACAGCAAGGCACCGACATGGCCTTGAAGGGGTTCTACGACCAACGCCCGGACATCTTCGACGGCACCCTCGTCCGCGCTCGACACATCCTGCTCACCCCGGGCAACGACCCCGCCAAGCAAGCGGAAGCCGAGAAAACCCTGCTTGCGATCAAGCAAACCGTCATTGCCGAAGCCGCGAAAGCCGAGGCCGCCGCTACCGGTGATGCCCTCGAAAAGGCCAAGGCGAAGGGCAAGCGCACCGACGAACTCTTCTCCGAGTACGCGAAGCAACACTCGACCTGCCCCTCGAAAAAAGACGGCGGCGACCTGCAGTTCTTCCCCCGCGTCGGGGCCATGGTCGAGCCCTTCGCCGACGCCGCCTTCAAGCTCGACGTCTACGGCATGAGCGACGTCGTCAAGACGGAGTTCGGCTACCACCTGATCCTGTGCACCGCCAAGAACCCCGGCAAAGCCCGGAAATTTGAGGAAGTCAAAGAAGACGTCCGTGCGGTCTACGCCGGCCGACTCCGCGAGGCGGTGATGGCCCAGATGAAGCCGAAAGCGAAGATCGAAATCACGCCGATGCCCGCTTCGAAGTAACCGGGCCTGGACAATCGCCAACTTCCGATCCACCCGCGGGTTCTCCGCGGGTGTTCTCATCTCAGGTGGAACCACCGATGTGGCAGACCGTTCTTCTGCTGATTGGCTCGAACACCTTCATGACGATCGCGTGGTACGGGCACCTGAAGTTCCGCGAGAAATCACTGTTGCTCGCGATCTTCGCCAGCTGGCTGATCGCGATGCCAGAATACGCCCTGCAGGTCCCCGCGAACCGGATTGGGTACGGGACGCTCACCGCAACGCAGTTGAAGATCCTGCAAGAGGCGATTTCCCTCGGCGTGTTCCTGATTTTCGCGTGGCTCTACTTCGGTGAAACTCCCGGCTGGCGAAGCGGACTCGCGATCGTGCTAGTTTTTGCAGCGGTTGCCCTGGCCCGAAGCGAGTCGCAAGGTGAAGCGCCCCCGCCGCCCGCCTCCGAGAACGTGACCTCGCCTCGGTAGCAATCTTCCCAGAAACGCCGAGTCGTCGTAGTTGATGAGTGCCCCCGGCGGGATTTGAACCTGCGACCTTGGCTTTAGGAAAGCGATTCGATACTGTCCACCCGTTTCCGTATCCGTCCGCAGATGCTGGAAATTCAAGCGTTTCCGCGCGCCTTCCGTCCACAGGCGTCCGACGATTTCCGCCCTGTAAGGTGGCGGTAAGGTGGCGGGCGAGTTGTCAAGGAACGGTCCCGGTCGGCGACGTGCCGGCCGGTTCAACTGCCGGAAT
>CAZKIQ010000114.1:0-11324 GCA_964552815.1 uncultured Alcaligenaceae bacterium
AGAAGTTCAAAGCCCTGAACACCGACGATCAGGCGGCGGTTCTGGCGTTCCTCGGGACGCTGAAGGCTCCGCCGGACGCGGCGCCGCTGAGCAACCCCGCCGCCACCCGACTGAGCCGGAAGTGACCGCCCCGCGGGCCGGTTCTTCAGTCCGAAGAACCGGCCCGCACTTACAGTTCGCGCCCGGCGAGCCAGCCGGTGCTCCACGCGGACTGGAAGTTGTACCCGCCGATCCAGCCGTCGAGGTCGAGGACTTCGCCGGCGAAGTAGAGGCCGGGGTGGAGCTTGCTCTGCATGGTGCGGGAATCGACCTCGTCGAGGGAGACGCCGCCGGCCGTCACCTCTGCTTTTTCGAATCCGAGCGTGCCGCGGAGGGGGACTCGCAACCGCTTCGCGGCGGCCACAAGTTTCTGCCGATCCGGCTTGCTCAGCGCCGCCGCCTTCCGATCGACCGGCAGTTCCGCCAGTGACAGCAGGATGTCACACACCCGCCGGGGTAACTTCTCCGCAAGGACGACGGCCAGTTGTTTCTTCCCGGACGCGGCTGTTTCGACCCGCAGAAACTCGTCGAATTCCGGTTCGGGAACCGCGGGAAGGAGGTCCATTTCCAGAATCAGCCGACCCGGTTCCGGGTGGCCGCTGACCGCCCGACTCACATCCAGCGGAGCAGGTCCCGTCAGCCCGAAGTGGGCGAAGAGCATCGACCCCCGCCGCGCAGTCAGCGGTTTCCCCGCCGGTTCGCACACCTTTAACCCGACGTCCGGCAGCGTGATTCCCCGCAGTTCGCCGACCCACGGTGCAGTCAGGGTCAGCGGGACCAGGGCCGGTCGAGTCGGGACGATGGAGTGGCCGAAACGGGTGGCGAAGCTGTAACCGTCGCCGGTGGTGCCGCACCCGGGGTACGATTTCCCCCCGGTCGTGATGAGGATTTTTTCCGCGGAGAGCGATCGCCGATCGGTCGCGATGCGGAATCCCCCCTCGGGAACCGCCCCGATTTCCCGCACCGGTTCGAGGGTCGCGAGGGTGGCCCCGCTGCGATGGAGTCGACGCAGCAACGCATCCAGGACATCGACGGCCCGGTCGCTCACCGGGAAGATTTTGCCCGTCTCCTCGACCTTGGTGGCAACCCCCTCGGCGTTGAAGAATGCGATGGTGTCGGCGACGCCGAGTGCGGCGAGGGCGGAGTGGAGAAATTTGCCGTTGGCCCCGAACGCGGCAATGATCCCGCGGTGGTCGCAATCGTGGGTGATGTTGCACCGCGTGCCGCCGGACATGAGGATTTTCACGCCGGGCTTCTTGCCCTTTTCGAGGAGCAGAACTCGTCGCCCCCGTTCGGCGGCGTGGATGGCCGCCATCAACCCCGCCGCCCCGGCCCCGACGATGATCGCGTCCCAATCGAAGGTCGGCATCCCGTCGCTCATTTGAGCAAAGTGAGCGAATCGAAAAAGATCTTCTGCACATCCGCGGGCGGCGGTCCGCCGTAGCGACTACAGAGCACGAAGAGAAACTTGTCACCCTGATCAAAAGTGCGAGCGACCGAGTGCGACTTCACCGGCTGGGAATCCCAAACCAGGTCGTGCTCTTGCCACACCTTTCCCTTGTGGGTGACCGGCTTGACCGTTTTCTTGGCCTTGCCCTCCGCATTCATTCCTACCGATGAGATAAACTCTTCGAGGTGGGTCGCTTTCTGTTTCGGATTCAGATTCTTCGGGTAGTTGACGAACCCCGCCATGTACATCTCGAACTTCTCGGATTCCGTCTCGAGCCCACCCGGGGAAAGTGCAAGATCCCCGTCGAGTTTGAGTCCCGGAAGCTTATCCTTCGAGTACGGCCCGGAGGGGAACGTCACCTGCAAGATGTCGCCGATGGTGCTCGGCTTCTGCCATTTCCGGGTGAACGCGGCGGTCGGCGTGAGTGTGCTCGGGTCGGTCAGCGGAGGTTTCTTTGGCTCCGGATCTTTTTTGGGAGTGGTCGGCGGTGGGGGCTGACCCGGTCCCGTTGCCGGCGGTTTTGGTCCCGGATCGGTCGTCGGAGGTGTCGTTTTACCGGGGCGAGAGGTGTTCGCCGCCAGGTCGGTGGGGGAATCCGTTGACTCGGATTTTTCCCGTGTCGCGAAGTAGATCACCGCACCGAGCCCGACCAGCAACGCGACGCCGGTGCTGATCAACTGGATCGGGGAAACCCCCTTCTTTTTCTTCTTTCGGGGCCGGTCATCGTCGTCCTCATCATCCTCGTCCTCGACCAGGCTGCGTTTGGACTTGGGAATGGGCATCCGGGCCGACTTGGCCGCTTTCGCGACAGGAAGCGGGGCTTCCTCCTCGACGACGTAGTCCTGCTCCTCCTCGACGACGTACTCTTCCGGGACGGGGATCGGTTTCTGGCATTTCGGGCACTTGACCCGTTTGCCGGCCGCCGTGTCCGGGGCGTTTAACTTCGCCGTGCAGTGCGGGCAGACGACGCTGATCGGCATGGGAAGCTCCGATGAGGATTCCTTCCAGGATAGCCGGCGAGGCAGCGAGGTCAAAACAATGTCCGCGGGTGTTGGGTGTCGCTCAGAAATTCTTCAGAGTTGTCCCTCGATCAGCACCCCGAGACGCGTTTCCCGTGAGTCAGATACTCGTCGCTGACGGGGTAGTTCGCGAACTGCAGGCTGTAGTTGGCCTCGAACCAGTCGCGGATTCGCGGGACGATTGCGGGGTCGAAGTCAGGTTCCGTCACCAGGGCGGGGCCGAAGCTGACCCGGCGAATCTCCCCGTGCTCCACCACGAGTTCCCCGGACTTGAAGACGTACCGGGGCAGAGCGAACATTTCCCGCAGATCGGAACCGGGGGTGTAGACGGTGACGTCGGCGTCGGCCCCGGGGCCAAGGTGTCCCTTGGTGGCGAGGCCGAGCATCTTCGCCGGCCCGGCCCGGGTGATGATCGCGATCTCGTTCAGGGTGTATTCCCGGTCCAGGTCCGGGAGCACGCAGCGGCCGACCATCCGTTCCGGCAACCGCTTCAACACTTCGCGTCGGTAGTCCCGGCTCATCAGGAGCGCGACGATCTCCGGGTACGCCAGGAACGCCCCGCCGTTGGGGTGGTCGGTGGACATCGCCACCTGCCAGGGGTTCTTCACGAGGAGATACCACTCCAGCCCGATCGCCCACTGCAGCGCGTGGACCAGCGACTTGTCGGAGTAGGTGATCGGGACGACGCCGCAACCGGCCTCGCACTCGGTGTCGCCGTTGAACCATTTCCGCCCGGTGACCTTGTGGAGGAAGTAGCCGACCGGTCCGTCCCCGGTCATGGAAGTGGTATCGCCGAACAGAACCTGCCCCACGTCGACGTGCAGGTTCGGGTGGGAATTGATGTACTCCGCCAGGTCGGGGGTCTTGGAGCAGAAGGTTCCCTGATCCTCGGGTCCGCCGCCGTAGCTGTGGAACTGGATGTGGGTGAAGTGGGCCCGCCGACCGTCGACGGCCCGCATCGTGTCGAGGGTGGTGCTCCAGTTCCCGGGCAATCCGAGGCGGTTGCAGTGGATGTGGACCGGGTGCGGCAGCCGAAGCTCGTCGGCGGCAGTGGCGAGGCCCGACACGATGCCCCGGGGCGTGACCGCGAATCCGGGAATCTCCTGGTCGAGCCCCGTGTCGCCGGTGCGGCCCCCCTTCCACGCCTCCACGCCGCCCGGGTTGACGATCTTCAACCCGTACCCGCGGGTGGTTTCGAGAATCCACCCACAGAAGTTGCGAACCGCCTCGGAATCCCCGGCACCGAGGTGGTCCATCACGAAGTGGTTGTTCCCCGCCAGGACCAGGAATCCCTTGTCGATCACCGGGGTGTCGTGGAATTCCTCGTGGGTGTGACGTGCCCCGAGTGGCGGGATGGCGGCGTCGAAGACCGTCGTGTACCCCATCCCGGCGTAAAGGTAGCCGGTCGCAAACGTCGTCGGGGTGCTCCCGAGCGTGCCGGAGCGGAGCAGATCGGTTCGCGGAAATGGCGGCGAATCCCGGCGATCTTCCGGGCGGAGTTTCCGGGCGAGGTTGACCTTCGGCCCCGCGATGTGGGCATGCATGTCGACCCCGCCGGGCATTACGATCAGGCCGGTGAGGTCGTGGGTGCGGTCCGCGGGAACGCCGGGGTCGGCGATGATTTTGCCTTCGCGGATCCAGAGATCGCAAACCTTCCCATCGACGCCGTTGGATGGGTCGTGGACCGTCCCACCCGCGAGTTTGATCAGTGACATGGGGGGATTCTACAGTTTCCCCCGACCGCGAACCGCCCTGCATGTCCGGCGGCGGATCGAGGTCATCCCACGTACACGCCAGCTAGGTCTGCGAACGCGGCGATGGTGAAGCGTTCCGGCGGCTTTCCACCCGGGGCCAGCTGCGAGCCGAGATAGCCGATGACCTGCCCGCCCGCGCCCGCCCCGGAACCGACGACCACATCCGCTCGCGTGTCGCCGTCCAGGTTGGCGACGGTGACACGTACCCCGCCCCGAGTGGAATCGTCGCCGGCGTAGAAGTCGGCAAGCGGAACCTCACGCCCCGCGAGCAGATCGTCTCCGGAAAGGATGTAGACCCGCGGTGCCCCGCCCGGTCCGCCGCCACCGACAATGTCCGCGAAGCCGTCGCCGTCGATGTCGCCGACGGCGACAAACGCCCCGTTTCGCAAGGTTTCCTCGAAGAGGAAAAAGTCCGGCCGAAGCCGAGTGGGAAGGGTGGTGCCGAACGTCCCCGGCACGGATCGGCCATCGTAGATCGCGACCCGCGGACCGCCGCCGAACCCGGCGCCGATGATCAACTCCGCGACCCCGTCCGAGTTGACGTCTCCCACCGCCGGCCGGGCACCACCTCGGAAGTTGGGGTCGTCGATCCCCATGAAATCGGCGATCGGCGCGAAACCCGCACCGGAGAAAACCAGCACCCGTGGCCCGCCCCCCTCGTCCGGCGTGATGACGAGATCCGGAACGCCATCCCCGGACAGATCCCCGGCTGCGACGTACACCCCGCCCGTGAAGGACGCTTCGAAAGGGTCGATCGCAAACAACTCCCCCCGGACTGCCCGTCGAGAACGCGAACCCGGGTGGCGATTCCCGGGCCAGTTCCGACGACCAGATCTGCCACGCCATCACGGTTGAAATCCGCCGACGCCACGCGAACGCTGCCGGTAAAGCCGGGGAACGGTGTGGTATCCGAGCGGCTGGAACCGTCGCCGTTGAAGGTCCGCACACCTCCGCCGGTACCAGCCCCGGCGGCGAAGATCGCCGGCGATCCGCCCGCCCCGCCCGTCCCCGTCCCGCCGCCTGTGCCCCCGGTTCCGCCGGTTCCCCCGGTGCCGCCCGTCCCGCCGGTTCCCCCGCTGCCGCCAGTCGAAGGAACGGTGGAATCGAGAAACTGCGAACCGACCTTGAACTGATTCTGATTCGTGAGGAAGTCCACCTTCACGTTCTCGGTTCCGACGGTGACGGTGCCGACCATGCTGCGGGTGCCGCCCGCGATGGAACCGCCGGTGACCTCGATGCGGTATGTCCCGGCGGGCAGGGTGAGCGAGTAGCTTCCCGCCGGCGAGACGGTGTCCTCGATGACGGCGTTGGTGGCGGTGTTGATGGCCCGGATCGTGATTCCGGTCAGCGCCTCGGCGACGTTGTAGAACTGGTTCCCGTTGAGGTCGTTGTAGATCACCCCGGTGAGGAAAACCGGGGACCCGCTGGGGTTTCCGAAATTCTGGCCGAAGTAGGCCTTGTTGTTCGGAGCACCGTTGGCCGAGAACCCGTTTCCGACGAGTTGCCAGTTCGCATTCATCATGTTCGTGCGGTGCCCCCGTCCCGCGACGCCGCTGTCGACGAAAAGCGAGGAAATCGCCAGGTTGACGTACGCTTCCGTGGTGGGGCTCGAAGGCCATTGAACGAAGAGGTTCTCCCCGACGCTTCCCGAGAAGCCGGCGGCGGTGGCTCGTTGGCCGGAGGAACTTCCCCCCGAGCCCTCGTGCTGAAACAGGTTGTTCGCCGCCAGCCAGTCGAGGTGACCCTGGATCGCATTCTGAAGCGATTGATTCGGAGCAAGCGGTTGTTTCGCCGAGGTCGAGATCGTGCCCGCCGCCAGCCCCTCGTTCAGGGCAACGCCATAGCGTGACGCCGCCGCCGCGGGATCCGCCCGGTCCCGGTTCAATAACTCGATCGCGTACTGCTCCAACGGCGTGATGTCCGTCGCCAGGGCGATCCGATCTTCCAGCCGATCACACGACAGAAACAGGCCAGATCGACGCATCGGAATGCTCCGTGAGAGAAAGGCTAACCGACGAACACCCCCGGTACGAGCAGGTCCGGGTCGGTGTAGGTCAACCACGGGGCGAACGTGTTTCGAAGAAGGTCACCGGACGCATAAACCCGGACGACGCCACCAGGGACGCCGGATGTTGTGACGGGTCCGTCGCCGGTGATGAGGTCGGGCCAGCCATCCCCCTCGACGTCGATGGCGGCCACGCGGACGCCGCCGCGGTTGCGATCATCGCCAGCGAAGAAATTGATGATCGGGACGAGGGAATTGCCGAGGAGTTGAGACCCGCCGAAGACGGTGACCCGCGGTCCGCCGCCTGGGCCGCCCCCTGCGATGAGATCCCCGAAGCCGTCACCGTCGAGGTCCGCCGCCGCTACGAACGTTCCGTTGCGGAGGCTTTCCTCGAAGGCGAAGAAATCCTGCACCAACCGGGTCGGCGGGTTGGACGAGAACGCGCCGGGCACGGTCATCCCGTTGAAGATCGCAATCCGTGGCCCACCGCCAAACCCGGCCGCAATGATCAGGTCAACCCGCCTGTCCCCGTTGATGTCGCCGAGTGCCGCCCGGGCCCCGCCGCGGAAGTTGGGATCGTCGATTCCGAAAAAGTCCGCGATGATCGAACCCGTCGCGCCGTCGTAGATGAGAACTCGCGGGCCGCCCCCCTCGTCCGGGGTCACCACCAGATCCGCTTTCCCGTCCCCGTTGAGGTCCCCGGCCGCGACGTAAACCCCACCGGTGAAGCTCGGCTCGAATGGGAATTGCTGGGCGATCTGGGCCCCGGTCGCCCCGTTGAAAATGACGACCTGTGTCGAAACCCCCGGCCCGGTTCCGTAGATGACATCGGAGACGCCGTCACCGGTGATATCTGCGGTCGCGACCCGGACCCCGCCCGAGAAATTCCCGAACGGAACGCCGGGTGCGGCGACGACTCCGCTGGGAACGATGGTGGCCGTCCTCGCCAGAATCCCCGCCCCGCTTCCGATCGTGAATCGCCCGAATCCGGTGCCTGGAATCGTTCCCGGTGCCGTCCCGCCCGCCGGCGGAGTGTGGAACCCGCCGTCCGACTGGAAGGATGGTTCCGCAGCGACTTCCCAGCCAATGTCCCGCAGCACGGCGAAATCGAGCGACGACACCGGCCGGCGATCCCCCTGCCCAATGGATGGAACCATCGTGTCGATCTGCCCGTTGAAAGTTGTCCCCGCCGCGAAGTGATCCCGCCCCGCGTTCAACGGCACCGCCCCACCGAAGAGCGCAGTCGCGTTCGAGCCGACGAACGAGAACCCGGAAATGTTGCGGTCGAACGAATCCGATGCGCCAAACCCGAAAATGTGCAGCAACTCGTGGGTCGCGACGCTGAAGAAGTCGAACTGGTTGTCCGGCACGGCGCTGGTTCCAAAGTACCAGTCGGTGTCGGAGGAAAACGTCAAAAGCCCGCCCCAGGGTCCGTAATCGGTTGCCGGGTTGCTCAACCCCCCGGTTTGGCCACGTGCGGAGACGGTGTCGACCCAGTCGGGGTCGCCGGACACGCCGAAGCCGGTACTGGCGATTCCCAGGTCTCCGCCGCCGCCGATGGGTCCCGCGTTCGCGAAGACCAGCAACTCGTTGGCGCCAATGGTCAGGTCCGGAAGGTCGACCTGCATCCCGTTGGCGGGGTTGTTGAAGGAGGCGACCCACGAGTTCCCGCCGCCCGGCACGATCGCCGTGAGGTTGTCGTTGAGCCGGGGTGCGATCGTCGCTGCCGCCTGCTCCAGAACCGCCCGCCGGGCGGGGTCCGCGAAGAAACCCGAGGAATCCAGGGAATAGTCGAACCGCACCGTGATCGCCGGCGTTTCCCGCGTTTCGAGAGCTTCGAGAAACAAACGAAATGACGACTGCGCAACGCTCGGCATCGGCGCGAACCCAACGAGGGCGGATAGGGGTTGTGGACAAACCTAGCACGGCGACCGCGAAACGGCGCCAAAAAGTTTGCCACCCGTTGGATAGCCGATCACCCCACAGAACATCAGACAACCGTCTTCCGGTTCATCTCGAACAGCAACGGCAACGCGATCAGCATCGTTGCCAACCCAAACCCCACGGCCAACCCCAGCGAAAGACCGGAACTGTAACGCAGGATGGGGAAGAAGACCAGAAACCACACCACGAAGAGCATCAGGTTCAATGTCACCGCCGCCACCACGCTGCCGGTGCTGGGGGCGAAGTAGGTGCCGATGTTCTCACCCTCCAGGAAGCGGGCCGACCCCGACTCGCGGAAAACCTTGGCCGGCGTCTTGTAGGTGGTGCCCGAATCACTGAGTTCCGCGTCGAACCGGGCTTTCTGGCCGTTGTCGTCGACGATAATCGCGACCGTCATCATCGACGTCGTGTTGAGTCGGAACTTCTGCGACGGGTTCCCTGCCGCCACGAATTCCCCCTGTTTTCCCGCCGTCCGCTTGAACGCGACCGTCTTCTCCGGGTACTTCCCGTCCGCCCCCTTGGTCGCCAGCCGCTCGACCGCCTCGAACTGGTCGAAGGTCTTGGTCCCGGTGGGGTTGAACTCGAAGAAGGTGCCGTACTTGTCCGGCCGATCGGCCCGGGTGTTGACGTAGACCCAGAAGGTGACGAAACAGCCAACGGTCAGCCCGGCCACGAGAACGCGGATCGGCAGACGGTCGGCGGGTTCCCCGTGCAGGTACGGCTGCACAAACAACGCCATCGCCCACATCATCGCCGCCACCGCGACCGAGAGCAGAATCAGCGTCAGAACCAGCGTCACGAGTGGCTCTCCAGGGGGATTCGAGAGAACAGTCGGTTACTTCCGCAACTCCGGCGGCTTCTCCTTCGGATCCGGTTTCTTCCCGTTCTTGGCCCGTTCCACCTTGAACGTGAACTCGTTTGATCCGCCCGGCACGATCTCCGCTTCCAGGCCGGACGTCTCGAACTTCTCGAATTTCTCGTCGATGATTTTCGCCGGCGGCCGTTCCGGATCGGGAATGTAGGGTGCGATCAGGACCTTGTTTTTCCCCGGCACCGCACCGTCGCCTGTCCTCTCCGTTGTCAGCACGAACTTCCCGTTCTCGTCGATCGTCCCGGCGGCACTGTACCCACGCCCATCCGCTCCGACTCCCTCGAAGACGACCTGAGCGTGCTTCAGATCGGTCGCTGGTGTGCCGTCCGCGTACACAACCTGGCCGTGAACCGGAGCAAATCGCCCCGACCCGCACCCGGCGAGCAACAAGAAGGCAAATCCAATCCCACCTGCGGCCCCGCGATGGAGAGGCATGGCCGACCCCCTGATCTCGAAACAAAATGCGAGTCGAAGCGAACCGACACTTCCCGGTATACACCCGGACCCGGGAATCGTCACGTCAGCCAGGTCTGGGCCGGTTCCAACGGCGGAAAGGAAAGCGGATCGTCGGCGATCACGTGTGCCGCAACGCCTCGATGGGGTCGAGACGGGCCGCCCGCCATGCCGGGTAGAGCCCAAACAAGACGCCGACCAGAAGCGACACGCCGACGGAAAGCAGAATCGACCAGTAACTCAGCACCGCCGGCAGCTCGTTGACGCTCCCGCCGGTCAGGTACGGACCCAGAAACTTCCACGCCGGCGGAACCCCAAACACCACTGCCAGTCCAATCACGACCCCGACCATCCCGCCGATCGTCGTCTGCACCACCGCCTCGACGAGGAATTGCATCACGATGTCCTTCCGCTTCGCCCCGAGTGCCCGGCGGATGCCAACCTCCCGGGTGCGTTCCGTCACCGTGGCGAGCATGATGTTCATGATCCCGATCCCGCCGACCACGAGGGAAATGGAAGCGATGAGGACCAGCAGACTCGTGAAGCGATCCTGCTGCCGCTCCGCTTCTTCGAGGCGATCGAGCGGGACGGTGACAGCCCAGTCCTCGCGGGCATGATCTTCGCGGAGCATCTGCTTGACCGCCTCGCCGACGGCCTTGACCTTCTGCCGGCCCTCGCTGGTTTCGAAGTCGGCGTCGATGGTGAGGACAACCTGGGAAATCTGGACACGTTCCCCGCTGCGGGAGCCGGCCGTGCGGATGAGGACCGTCTCGCCGATGCGGGCCCGGCCGGTGTTGAAGGGGATGTAAACGTCCGCGTTGAAGTCTTCCGCGGCGGCACTTCCTCCCGTCCCGCCCGTCGGCATCCGATCCGCGACCACCCCCACCACGAGGTACCGGTGCCCGCGAAGTTGCACGGATTTCCCGAGTGCATCCTCGAACGGGAAGAGTTTGTCCGCCGCCGCCGACCCGAGGACGCAGACGTTGGTGAGGTTGTGGTCGTCTTCCTCGGTGATGAACCGCCCGCGGGCCATGGTGATTTGGTTGACGTCCGCGTACGCCGAGGTGGTCGCCACCAATCGACCGATGCTGATGCGTTCGAGATACCGCACTTCCGACGGAAACACCCGCATCGGCACCATCCGAGTGACGGCGTTCCCGAAGGTCGAAAATCGCTCCAGATCCGACTGCTTCAAACCGTAGGTGACCACGAACGACCGCGAAGAGGTGGCACTGTCGTCGGACGGCTTCACGCTTCGGACGATGATGTTGGTTCCCTGTTTCTTGATGTCGTTGAGGGCATCTTGCATGCTCCCCTTCCCGAAGGCCATGAGGGCGATGACGGCGGAGGTGCCGATGACGATGCCGAGCACGGACAGGGCGGCGCGAAGTTTCCGGAGCCACAAACTCCGCACCGCGAGAGCGACGCTCCGTCGGAGTTTCGTCCCCGGAACCAGGGCCGCCAGCCCGCTCGCCCGCACCTGCATGCTCATGGAACGCGATCCTGAGTGTTCTACGCAAGGGCAAGGAGGGCTAGGTTCCCGCCAAGCCACGGTTTTCTGGATTACGGGAGGGCGAGGCTCCTGCCGAGCCGTAGTTTTCTGGGATTTCGGGAGGGCGAGGCTCTGCCGAGCCGCGATTTTCTGAGGTTTCGGGAGGGCGAGGCTCCTGCCGAGCCGTACACCAGCGTCGGAATCACCCGCACAATCCAGGAAATCCCGGCTCGGCGGGAGCCTCGCCCTCCCAAAGGCAACACGGCTCGGCGGGAGCCTCGCCCTCCCAAAGACAAC
>CAZKIQ010000115.1:0-10833 GCA_964552815.1 uncultured Alcaligenaceae bacterium
CCAACTCCAGCGACAGGGCGAACAGGAACGCGACCGTCGCGGCCTCGGCCCACTCACCGATGACCACGGCCCCGGCGACGGCCACGACCATCAGCAGGTTCATGTCGGGCCGCAGCCCCTTCAAGGCGACCCACGCCTTCGGCAGCACCAGCCACAGCCCGGCGAGGATGGCCGCGCCGTAGCCGGCCTGGGCGGCAACGCCCGGATCATCGCCCCACCCGGCGGCGACGTGAAAAGCGACACCGATCAGGGCCGCTGCCCCGCTCGCGGCGGTTAGAAGCGTGCGTCCCCGCCGCGTCCACCAGTCGAGTCCCTTGTCGCCGACCTGGTCCTCGCGCCACGGCTCGGCCCGCATCCCCGTCCTGGCGACGGCATCGATGATTGTTTCGCCTGCGACTTCGTCGGGGCCGGCGGTCACGATCATGCGGGCGTTCAGGATGTCGAACGCGAGGCGGGCCTCGCCGACGAGCGGTCCGACCTCCCGCTTGAGGACGGCCACTTCCTCGGCACAGTCAAGCCCCCGAATCTTGAATTGTTGGGTCGCAGATGGCAGCGGCATTGTGTGTCCTAAGCGGGCGTGGGTGCGGTCGGAGCTGTCGATGGTGGCGGTGTCGAAGGCGGCGAGGGCAAAGATCGCCCCGCCGCCCGCCACCCCGACCGTTGGTTACGACTTCGGTTTCGCGGTGAACGTCCCGCTCGGCCCGACCAGCTTGGTCGGCGTCTCGTCGGCCTTCTCCACCGCCTCCCACAGCGACTTCGGCGACGGCACCGCCCCGTCCTTCGCCAGGACGTAGACCGTCTTCGTCTTCATGTCGGTCTGGGTCTTGGCCACGCCGGTCTGCTTCTCGACCTCCGTGCAGACCTTCTTGGCGCAGTTCGCGCAGTGCATCTCGGGGATCGTGATCGCCGTCCACGCCTCCTTCGCCGGCGGCTGCCCGCCGGCCCCGCCCGCCAGGGCCATGCCCGCCGCCACGGCAAGCAGGCCGCACACGCTCTTCAACATCATCGTCGGACTCCTTTCACGAACCTCGTTCGACACCCGCCCACAGCGGGAGGGCGTCCCCCAGCCGGCCGCGGGCCGGTCGTCGTGACCCGCCCGCGGCCGGTTGCTCTCATCGGCCCGTCGCCGGGCGCGTCACTGTTTCTCGGGCATGTTCTTCTTCGGGGTGGGCATCTCCTTGCCGTACTTCGCCTTGTAGGTCAGCTTGGCCTTCTCCAGCAGCGACGGGTCGCAGACGTAGCACTGGCTCTTGGCCCGCTCGTGCTTGTCGCACCAGTCGCCCTTCGCCTTGAACTCCTTTGCCGCCTTGCTGCTGCACATGCTGCACGCCTCCTCGGCAACCCCGTGCGGGTTGCACCACTCGCCGCCGTCTTCGTCGGACGGGTCGGCCGGGGCCGCCTTCTTGTCGCCTCCTTTGGCGACCTCCTTGCCCTTCGGGTCGCCGCCCGCATTGCCGCCCGTGTTCTCAGCGGTTTTTTGGCCGCAGCCGACGACCGCGAACAGCCCCGCGAGCAGGGCCGCGTTCATCCACACCTTCTTCATCGTCAACCTCCTGGGAAAGAAACGCCCGTCACCGGGCGGGAACCGTCGCCGGGGCCACTTGACGCGGTTGGCCCTCACCGCCCGCGAGCCTGCGCTGCCTCGATGTCTGGAAGACGACGAACAGCACCCGCAACACCAGCAGTGACATGACCATCGCGGAAATCACGCCGCCGATCACCACCGTCGCCAGGGGCCGCTGCACCTCGGCCCCCATGCCGGTCGAGAACGCCATCGGGACGAACCCGAGGCACGCCACCAGCGTCGTCATCAGCACGGGCCGCAGCCGGGTAATCGCGGCTTCCTCGACGGCCTGCTCCAGCGTCCGGCCGCGCCTCTGGAGCTGCCGGACGTAGGAAACGAGAATCATGTCGTCGAGGACGGCCACGCCGGACAGGGCGATGAACCCGATGCCCGCCGAGATCGAGAACGGCATGTCCCGCAGCCACAGCGCGAAGACGCCGCCCACCCACGCGAACGGCACCCCGGTGAACACCCGGAGCGTGTCCACCACGTTGCCGTAGGTGGCGTAGAGCAGCAGGAAGATCATCAGCAGGGCCACCGGAACGACGATCATGAGCCGGGTCCGGGCGCGTTCGAGTTGCTCGAACTGCCCCCCGTAGGCGACGTGGTAGCGGCCCGGCGGCATGGCCACCTCGGCCTTCACCTTCCGCTGCACCTCGGCCACGAAGCTCCCCAGGTCGCGGCCCCGGACGTTGCAGGTGACGACGATCCGCCGCTGGCCCCACTCGCGGGTGATCGTGGACGGGCCTTCGACCACTTTGATGTCCGCGACCCGCGACAGGGGAATCCGCTCGCCGGTCGCCGTCGGCAGTTGGATCGCCCCGACCGCCTCCGGGCTTTTCCGCCACTCGTCGGGCAGCCGGACCACCAGCGGGAAGCGGAACTGCCCGTCCACGACCTCGCCCATCGGCTTCGACCCGATGCTCTCGATCAGGTCGAGGACGGCTCGAACCGGGACGCCGTAGCGGGCGATCTGGTCCTGCTTCACCTTCACCTGCAACACCGGCTGGCCGGTCACCTGTTCGACGGCGAGGTCGGCCGCGCCGGGGATGTCCTTCATGGCCCGGCGGATCTCCTCGGCCTTGGCCTTGAGCACGTCGAGGTCGTCGCCGAACAGCTTGACGGACAGGTCCGAGCGGGTGCCGGCGAGCATCTCGTTGATCCGCATTTCGATGGGCTGGGCGAACGCGAACTTCAGCCCCGGCATCTGCCGAAGCTCCTTCTCCACCAGAAGTGTGAGGTCCGCCTGCGTCGCGGCTTTCGTCCACTTGGCGCGGGGCTTGAGGCTGATGAAGATGTCGGTCAGCTCGACGCCCATCGGGTCGGTCGCCACCTCGGCGGTGCCGGCCCGGCTCCAGACGTGGTTGATCTCGTCCGGGAACGCGGCGAGCAGCGCCTTCTCGATCCGCGTGTTGGTCGCAACGGACTCCTCCAAGCTCGTCCCGGCCAGTCGCACGGTTCCGAGCGTGATCGCCCCTTCGGACAGGCGGGGGACGAACTCCGACCCCAGTCGCGGGGCGACCATCCCGAACGCCACGAACAGCACGGTGCCGGCGAAGACGATGACCGCGAACTTGTGCCGCATCGTCGCTTTCAGGACCGGGACGTACACCGCCTTGACCAGCCGCAACAGCAGCGGCTCGCGTTCGGAGATGCGCTTGGGCAGCAGCAGGCTGGCGAGGGCCGGCATCAGGGTCATCGACAGGATCATGGACCCGGCCAGGGCGAAGACGACGGTCAGCGCCATCGGGCGGAACAGCTTGCCCTCGATCCCTTCGAGCGTCAGGATCGGCAGGTAGACGATGAGGATGATGAGTTCGCCGAAGAGCGTCGGCGTGCGGACCTCGACGGCGGCGTCCCGGATCACCTCGCGGCGGCTCCTGCCGCCGGTGTTGTGGGCGAGGTGGCGGACGCAGTTCTCGACCATCACCACCGACGAGTCCACCACCATGCCGAAGTCGATGGCCCCGAGCGACAGCAGGCTGGCCGCGATGCCGAAGCGGAGCATCCCGCTGAACGCGAACAGCATCGACAGGGGGATGGCCAGGGCGACGATGAACGCCGCCCGCAGGTTGCCCAGGAACAAGAACAGCACGCAGACGACGAGCAACCCGCCCTCGAACAGGTTCGCCCGCGCCGTGGCGAGGACGTAGGCGATCAACTCGGTGCGGTCGTACACCGGCACCACCTTCACGTCGCCCGGCAGGGTCGCCTTCACCTCGTCCAGCCGGCCCTTCAAGCCCCACGTCACCTCGTGGGAGTTCTCGCCCATCGTCATGAAGCCCAGGCCCAGGACGACCTCCCCCTTGCCGTCGGCCGTCACCGCCCCGCGGCGGACCTCGTGGCCGACCCGCACGTCGGCCACGTCCCCGAGCAGCACCGGCACGCCGTCCTTGGCCGCGATCTGGATGTTCCTGATCTGCTCGATGGTGACGGTACGGCCCAGCCCCTGGACGAGTAGCGTGCCGCTGCCCTGGTCGATCACGCCGCCGCCGACGTTCTGGTTGTTCTCCCGGATGGCTGCGGTCACGGTGTCGAACGTCAGCCCGTACTTGGCGAGCTTCGCCGGGTCGATGCGGGCCTGGTACTGCCGCTCGAACCCGCCCCAGGAGTTGACCTCCGCGACGCCCTTGACCTTCCGCATCTGCGGGCGGACGACCCAGTCGTGGATGGTCCGCAGCCGCGTCACGTCGTCGCCCTTGCCGGTGACGACGTAGTGGAACACCTCGCCCAGGCCGGTGCTGACCGGCCCCATCTTCGGGCGGTCCAGCCCCTGCGGCAGTTGCACCGCGGCCAGCCGCTCGTTGATGAGTTGCCGGGCGAAGTAGATGTCGGTACCCTCGTCGAAGATGACGACGACCTGGGACAGGCCGAACTTCGAGATGGACCGCATCTGCCCGATCTTCGGCAGCCCGGCGAGCGACTGCTCGACCGGGAAGGTGATCTGCTGCTCGATCTCCGCCGGCCCGAGCGACGGGGCGACGGTGTTGATCTGCACCTGCACCGGGGTCGTGTCGGGGAAGGCGTCGATGTCGAGGAAGCGCAGCGACACCGCGCCGGCCGCCGCCAGGGCGACGGCCCCGAGGATGACCAGCCAGCGGTACTTCAGTGACCAGTCGATGACACGGTTCAACACGATCCTCGACCTCCGTGTCGTTACTTGGGGTGGCAGCAGGCGCAGCCTTCGCCCAGGTCGGCCCGCTGCAGCTCCGTCAGCAGCAGGCCGCTGGCCTTGGTCACGACCAACTCGCCGGGCAGCACGCCGGCGATGACTTCGGTTTGCTTTTCGTCCCTCGCCCCGAGCCGGACCTTGCGGACGTGGAACACCTTGGGCGAACCGCCCTTGAGGTAGTCCTTGTCGCGGACGAAGACGACGTGGCAGCACCCCTCCCACTGCACGGCCTCGTTCGGGACCGAGACGACGTTCGCCTCCTCGCGGAGGATCACCTTGCCCGAGCCGAACGTGTTGGCCCGGTGCCTGCCCTCGGGGTCGGCGAGGTCGGCGCGGGCCTTCACCGTGCGCGTCCGGGGGTCGGCCTGCGTGCTGACCCAGGCCAGCTTGCCCGTCAGTTCCTCGCCGCCGGCGTCGGGGCTGAAGCGCACCGGCAGGCCGACGCGGAGCTTGCGGGCGTCTTCGCCCTTCGCGTCGAGGGTGAGCCACAGCCGGCTCGGATCGACCAGCTCGAAGAGGATGCGGCCGTTGTCCACGACCTCCCCGGCGACGACCTCGCGCGAGGTGATGACGCCGGCCATCGGGGCGACCAGCGGCAGCAGGTTCGAGGTGACTCGCTTGGCGTCGAGCGCCCCGGCCACGGGGGCGGGGATGCCGAGCAGGTGCAGCTTGGCCTTCAGTTGCTCCGGGGGCAGAGACCGCACCTCGGCTTCTTCGAGCGGCAGGCCCAGGTTGGTGAGCGACTGGCACCCCGCCCCGACGCGAATCTCGACCTCGCGCACGGCCGCCTCGGCCTCGCGGACGCGGGCCTCGGCGACCGCCCCGGCGGAACTGCGGATGCTGGCGAGCGTTTGCGACTTCAACTGGAGCAGGGCGAGTGCCTGGAGCAGTTCGGCCTTCGCCTTGCCGACCTCGGCCGCGTCTACGAGGGCCAGCACGTCCCCCGCTTTGACCGGGTCGCCCAGGTGCTTGAACACCCTCCAGACGCTGCCCGGCGCGCGGCTCGACAGGTGGGCCACCCGCGTCTGGTCGTAGCCCACCTCGCCGGGGGCCGCGACGTACTCCAAAGCGGGGGCCGTCCACACCGGCTCCACGACCACGCCCGCCTTGTCCGCCGCCGCGGCGTCGGTGAATTGGATGCGGCGGTGGTGCGACCGGCAGACCTTGTTGTTCGCCGGCCTGGGCGCGAAGTCGAGGGACCGCTTGGCACGGTCGAGGTCCGCCGCGGTGACGAGGGGCGTTTCGGGCAGTTGGGCCAGTTCCGGGTCGCACAGCGTGCATTCGGGGACGCCGTGGAGCTTGCACCAGCCGCGCTCCTTGGCCCTGGGCATCAAGTCCGGGCTGCACTCGACACAGGCCGACTCGGGGACACTGTGTTCGCCGCACCAGTCGTCCTTCTGGGGAGCGTGGCCGGTCAGTTCCGAAAACTTCGGCAGCGTCCAGTTCGAGTGGTGGCCGTACCAACCCACCGCTGCGGCCAGGGCCAGGACGAGCGCGGTCGGGACCGCACCCGCGACAAAACTCCCGGCGGTGCGTAGCGCGCCCCGCCGAGGCGACTGGGCTTTTGGGAGGGGTTCGGCGGCGGGCCTCTCCAGTAGGGCCACGGTGCCGTTGACAGGCTCGTTCATGCCCGTTTCCTTTCGGGGGATGGATGAAGGCAATCCGCCGACGCGATGCCACACCCGCCTTGTGCGGGTGGTGGCCGTCAACGCGAGAATGTTTAAGCGTTTAGAGCCGTGCGGGGCTGAACGGCGACGACGCCGTGACCGCGGGCTAACGAGACGGGGGCCGACTAAATGACGAGTGTGCAGTGCGACAGGTAGAGCGGCGGGTCGGACGGCCAGGTCACGGCACGAACCGCGACCGTAATCGGCTTGGCTGCGGACAGGTCGGGAATGACGGTGACGAACGCGACGGGAGGCAACAGCGAGTGCAACGAGGGGGTGGGGTCAGCCCACTTGTACCGGTCCACGCCGGGCGAGGCCGGACAGCCCGGCATGTGCGAGTCGTCCTGTGTCGGGCCACGCGAGGGAGGGGCGGGGTCGCGTCCGTTGCGGCAGCCTCGGCAGGAGCAGGCCGCAGTAGTCGTGTGGTCGGCGTCGGCTTGCCGGTGGGATTGGGCACGGGTCGGCACGCCGCCTTTGCAGATGCAAAGGCCGGTGGGCTGGAGGAGTGGCAGGCAAGCCATCCACATCAGGACTCGGGCCAAAATCGACAGCGCGAACACCCCCCGAAGGTACGAACCTGTCTGTTAAGTCTACCCAATCCGCCGACCGGGAGCAATGCCGAGCAGTTCCTCAAGCGGTTTCCCCGCCCGCCGAGCCAGCTACAAAGACATTTCGTCGGCCCGACGGCTGACGCTTTCGACTTGAACGGTCGAGTGGCCGATCCCGAACTTCACTTTGATGGCCCCGGCCGCCTGCTCAACGACCGCGTCCGCTACGGCCTGCGTTACCCCTTCGGACAGGACGACGTGTACGCTGAGGGCGTCGATGCCCGACGTGATGGTCCAGACGTGTAGGTCGTGAACCGACGCAACGCCCTCGACCCCGAGGAGGGCCGCCTCCACCTCGGCCAGGTTGACGTGGGCCGGGGTCGCCTCCAGTAGCACGTTCACCGCCTGCTTCATCAACCCCCAGGTGCGGGGCAGGATGAACAGCCCGATCCCGACACCGAACAGCGGGTCGGCGTAGTACCAGCCGGTCGTGAGCATGACCGTCCCGGCGGCCAGCACCCCGACCGACCCGAGCAGGTCGCTGACCACTTCGAGGTACGCGCCCTTCATGTTCAGGCTCTCGCCGGACGAGCGGCGCAGCAGCCGGATGCCGATCAGGTTCACCGCCAGCCCGACCGCAGCGACGGCCATCATGGGCAGGCTGGAGACCTCGGGAGGCTCGCGGAACCGGCGGTACGCCTCGAAGAGGATGAAGAACGCCATGAGGAACAGCACGACGGCGTTCGTCAGGGCCGCCAGGATTTCGACCCGGTAGTACCCGTAGGTCCGCTGCGGCGTTGCGGGCTTCTGCGACATCCAGGCGGCGAACAGGGCCAACCCCAGCCCGCCCACGTCGGTCAGCATGTGGGCCGCGTCGGCGAGCAGGGCGAGGCTGTTCGTGACGAGCCCGCCGACCACCTCGACCAGGAAGTAGGTGAACGTCAGCCCGAAGACGATCCACAAGGACCGGCGGTTCTTGGCGGTGACGGAGAGTTGGTCCATGTGTTACTCCTGAGTTTCGTGTTCTGCCGGACCGCACCCGAAGCGGACGGCCATCAGCGTGTAGTCGTCGGCGGGTCGGCAGCCGCCCAGGTGCCGCAGCACGGCCTGATCGACGGCACCCACGATCTCGTCGGGGGACGCCCGGCCGACACTGCGTATCGCCTCGCCCACCCGGTCCCGGCCGAACAGGTTGCCGCCGGCGTCCATCGCCTCCGTCACCCCGTCCGACAGGCCGACCAGTACGGACCCCGGCGGGGCGGGTGCCGCCTCCGTGTCCCAGGTGCCGTCGGGCATCACCCCGAGCAGCGTCCCCGTCGCCGGCAACAATAGCGCGGTCGGGGCGGCGGTCAACAAGAACCCCGGCTCGTGGCCGGCACTGGCGTGCCACAGCGTGTGTCGCTGCCGGCACCAGCGGGTCACCAGGAGCGAGGCGAAGCACTCGGGCGGGGCGACGGCGGCGAACCGGGCGTTCACCCGCCGGACCACGGCCCCCGGGTCGGCGTCCACCTCGACGGCGTCCAGGATGAGTACCTTGAGGATCGCCGCGACCATCGCGGCCGGAACCCCGTGCCCGACGACATCGGCCACGCAGCACACCACCGTCCCGTCCGGCAGGGCCAGCACGTCGTAGTAGTCCCCGGCGACGGCCTCGGCCGGCCGGTGGGTCGCCGCCAACCGGACGCCGGGGGCGACATCACCCGACCGCGGCAACAAGTTCTCCTGCACGCGGCGGGCCTGTTCGAGGGCAAGCCGACGCCGATCTGCGTCGTCGGCCAAAGCCCGGCTCATGTCGTTTACCGCCGCAGCCAGCCGGTCCAGTTCGTCGGTCTTGAACGGCCCCGTCTGCACCCCCAACTTCCCCGCCCGGATCGCCTCGATGATCCGCACTAGCCGCCGCAGCGGCCGGGACACCAGCCGGTGAACCAGCAAGTGAACCGCCACGGCCAGCAGGATGCCGAAGGCCAGCAGACCGACCGACCGGGTAACTACCCGTCCTCGAACCTCGCGGCGGATGTCGTCCAGTTGCTCGGCGACGTAGACGGTCACGCCGTCCTCCGCGTGGACGCCGGTCACGATCCCGACCTCACCGAACGCCGCCTGCCGCTGCGGGTCCGAGGCCGCCGCCCGGATCGCCTCCACGATCTCGTCCGACTCCCGGCGGTGCGGCCGGGACTGGGACACCCGCCCGCCGTCCGCCACGACGATGTGGTGGCCGGGCGAGGTGGTGTCGCTCATCCGCAGGCACACGCCGTCGATGAACCGCTGCACGTCGCCCGGGTCGGCCGCGGGCCGGACCACCGCCCGGTGGATCGTCATGGCCTCCTCGTCCAAAGCCGCCGTCCGCTCACGGACGTGTTCCCGCGTCTCCCGGACGGCGTCGAGGGCGATGAACCCGGCGACGGCCACCAGGACGACGGTGTTGACCGCGACCGACGTGCGGAACCCGATGCCGCGAAGGCGTGCCGGCCGGCGGGGCGTGCTACTCGGCATGTTCGTGGTGCCCCTTTGCGAGCCGAAGGGTTCGTTCCCCAAGTCGGTGTAGCCGCGTTCGCGGCGGGGGGGAAAACGAAAGGGCCGGGGCGAACCCCGGCCCGGTGCGTCGAAGATGGGAACGTCGATCAGTGGTGCCGCCCGTGGTGGGAGTGGTGGCCGTGACCGCGACCGAAGCCGTAGCCGACCCCAGGGCCGACCGGGTAGGCGGGGTAGTAAGCCGGGCCGGGGACCACGCCGATCCCGACGCCGTAACTCGGGCCGGCGTAGTAGCCGCCGCCGGGGTGAACGAGGTGTCCGCCCGGTTGGTGGTGACCGGGGGCGTAGTGGCCGGCGTACCCGTGACCCGAGTCGCCGTGACCGGAGAAACTCGGGGAGTAGGCGGGGTAGCCGTGTCCGTGCCGGCCCCCGTGCTGGGCCGAAGCCGAACCGGCGGAGGCGGCCAGGGCGACAACCGCCACGGCCCCCAGGACGCTGTAACGCATGGTGAACTCCAGGTGGGCGAAGGGGAGCCGGGGTGGGGCGGATGTGACCCGAAAGATGGTGTTTGCCCGTCCGTCGGACGCCCCACCCCTTTTTGGAACGCGGAGCGGGCGTACACTTGCGCGTGGTGACCGGGGACGCCAAGTGTGGGGCGAGTGGGTGGTCGCATTCTCACGGCATCACCTCACCAAACAGGCTCAACCGTTGGACGGCCCGCCGACGCTGGTCGTCCCGCACCGACGCATCGGCATCAGCGCCGAAGCGGACGCCGCCCGACGGCAGGCGGACCAAAACCCGGTCGAAATATTGCAGGTGTCCCGTTCCCGAGAGGGTCCGACCCGCGCGGTGGCTGACCGGGGCCGCGAACTCCAGCCGGGGGTGTTCGTCGGTGTTCAGCCGCCGGGCCGGGTTGCGGGGCCAGTCCCCGAGGTACAGGGCCAGCAAGTCGGAAGGGTTTCGCAGGTCGGGGTCCGGCCCGCCGGGCATGGCGTTCAAGACCTCCATGCGGTCCTCCAGGCGTGTGTGACCGACGGCGAGCGGTTCCCCGCTGCCGACCAGCGCGACGATGGGGTACTTGGCGTCGAACTGGCCCCACCAGACCGTCGTGTGCGGGAAGACGGACGAAAAACTGTCCGCGATCAGCTCGAACTGCTCGGGGCCGAGTTGGTACAGGGCGATCCACTGGCAGAACAGCCCGCCGGGCTTCAGCCCGCGGCGCACCGTCTCGTAGAACTCGACGGTGTAGAGGTAGCCCGTCCGGCTCTCCCACGGCACGAACAGGTCGGAGACGATCACGTCGAACCGCCGGTTCGTGCGGAGCAGGTGGTGGCGGGCGTCGTCGGTGTGGACCTCGACCTTGGGGTGATCGACCACGCCGAGGTTGGCCGCCGCCAGCAGCCGGGCCGC
>CAZKIQ010000116.1:0-10827 GCA_964552815.1 uncultured Alcaligenaceae bacterium
CTGGAAAATCCAGAAAACGTTGTGGCGCGAGCTCATCGCGAAACGAAGCACGGCGAGCATTTCCTGACCCGCTCGCATCAAAAAAACGGCCACCATCTGACATCGCGCCCGAGCCATCACTGCGGGTATACACCATCCCCCTCGGACGACGCGGGCCCCCGAACCTTCAGGAGAATCACCGACCCGAGTTCCGCGTGCCACAGTCCGATTCGAACCATCCAACGTGAATTCATTGTTATTTTGCCCGCAAGACCGGTAGTGCGTCCGCCGCTTTCGGGCTGACGGACTGGAAGTTCTCTCCAAGCATTGCAGCGATCGTTGATGCGACCTGGCTCTGCGTCACCTCGGTATTCTCGCGTTCCCCAAGGGCGGGTGTGCGGGGCGACATCACGGCAACCCATATAAACTCGGCTCCGACAACGTTCGTGCCGTGATCGGTCCAGTCCGCTCTTGTGATGCCGCGACCGTGGTCGGTCGTGACGAGCATCGCGGTTTTCCCACGATACTGCGGGTCGTTCTGGAGCCAGTCCCAAGTCTCCGCGAGGAATCGGTCGGCCTTGTTGGCGGCGTCAAGGTAGAGATCATACCGTCGACCGTGCCCCCACTCGTCGGTCTCGCCAAGGCCGATGTACAGGACCCGCGGCTTCCGTCGTTCCAGTGCCGACTGTGCCGCGCCCATCGCGAACACGTCGAAGCAGTTGTCTGGCCAGTACCGCGGAGTGCGATCCAGGCTCTTGTTCAGAGTCTGTTCCCGGTCGGTGAGTTTGTCGCCCGTGATGGGTTCCCATCCGGCATGCACGCGCAATCCATTTTGCTTCGAGCGGAAGATCGACGGGAAGACGTCCCAGGTACAAACGGCTTCGACTTTGTTCTGGAAGCCAGGCTGGCCATTGAGATACTCCAACACCGAGAGGTTGGGGTTATCTTTCTTGGCGTTCGAGTTGACCCGTGGGTCGGCGACGCCACAGAAAAGCTCGCTATAACCGGGGTAGGAGAACTTCAGACCATTGGTGATCGTGGCCGCGGCCTTCTTCCCGGGGTTGCCGAAAATCTGGCCTTTCTTCGCGATCGTACCCCAAACGAAAGGCATCAGCTTCTCGCGGCGTTCGGTCGGTTTCTCGGCAAGGTAGCGTTTTTTCAGGTCAGGAATGTTCTTGACGCCGCCGAGTTTGCCATCCATGAAGGATTCGTCTGCCCCCTCGAAAACCTCCTGCCAGCGGAAGCCATCGAGAGTCACAACGATCACATTCTCGACCTTCACATCCGGTTCCGCAGCCAAGGCAGGGGGGACGAGAACAGAGAAAACCGCGAGGTATCCGAGGGCGATTCGTCGAAGCGAGAGGAACATGGGAGGCTCCGGGTTGGGGCGGCGGGAGTTCAACAGGTTGGTTCAAGTTGCGTCAGGGGACGACTGCGATTCGTACGCCTGGACTGGCGTGTGCGGCGGCGAAGGCTTCGCGGACTTGAGCGAGGGGAAACTCGGCACCAACCAGTTCCACGAAGGGAAACTGCTGTCCGGGTCCCGCCAAGAACTCTAGCGCTGTGGCCAGATCGCGGGGGTGGTAATTGTGAACGCCGCGGAGGGTTGTCATCCGCCGGACAAGGCGCTCGGGGTCCAGTGGTAGGGCGGCGGTTGGTGTCACGGTCCCGGCCAGGATCACGACTCCACCCGTGCGAATCAAGTCGATCGCGGACAGGACGGATGGGCCGGTTCCCGCCAGTTCCAGTACGACATCGGCCCCACGGCCGGACGTGAGTTCCGCAACCTGAGACCGAGCGGCTTCCCCTGGTTCCCCAACATGGGTCGCTCCGAACCGCTTGGCCCGGTCGCGAGATGCCGGAGATGGGTCCACAGCCAGTACGACTTTCGCCCCTCCCGCTTGGGCCATCGCGCACGCCGTGAGCCCAAGCACCCCTGCACCCAGGACGACCACGGAACGATTGCCCACCGACCCGGCCGCGTTCAGCACCGCCGCGACCGTTGCGGTGGAACAGTTCGCCGGTGCTGCCACCTGATCCGGGAGCGAGTCCGGCACCACAAACCATGCGGTGTTTGGCCACAGGGTCACGAACTCGGCCAACCCACCAGAATCGGGATCCCCCCGCGTGGTCGCGACGTGGCCGTACTTGAACAACCGCTCGCATTTTTGGGGAAGGTCTTCCCGGCAGAAGTAACACCTGCCACACCCAATGACGACCGACCACGTCACCCGACTCCCCACTGTTGTGGGTGTGCTGGCCCAGTCTGTCTGGGGAGCATCCGGGCCAAACGCTTCGACCAGTCCAACGACCTCGTGTCCGAGTACGCATGGAGTCGGCTCAATTCGGCGACCCGCATGGGTGTGGAGGTCGCTACGGCACAGGGTGCAACAGGTGACTCGAACAAGGACCTCCGCTCCGCAGGGGTTTCGATCCGGTGCGGTGACGAACTCCAAGGGTTGGTCCGGACCCGTAAACAACACGGCGCGTCGGCTCATGGGTTCGCCCTCCGGGTGGCAGAACGGGTGAGGAAGTACCACCAACTCGGAATCAACATGGTTGCAGTCCCACCCGCAATCACCCAGGCAACAGGAAGAAAGAAGGGCAAGAAGTCACCCTCCGGGCCGCCAAGCGTGCGGGCGACCAGCACACCAATGTAGCCCAGGTATCCCACAGCGTCGGCCAGGGTCATCAAGTACCCGATTGTTCCCCGGTCGCGGGTCATCGCGATCAACCGCTCGAACACCGTGGTGTGAATCGCGATGTAGGGCAGGTACAACCCGACACCAAGCAGCACCATGAATGCAAACGGGCCAACCAGTCCGTTCCGGAGACCAAGGAGGGTGGCTGCGATCAGACCGGTCCCGGCGACGGCCAGCGCGAGTGCGAAAGAGAACGCCCGCCGATTGTCGCGGATGAAGACGGCGGCACCACTGAGAACCAAGACACACACTGCGACCGCGGTCTCGGACCAGGCATAGACCGCTGGACGAGCTGTCACCCCGAGGCCGGACCAGATTTCCGGTGCGAAGTCGGCTCGCACACTGCGGAGAATCGTGATCAACAGATACGCAAGGAGAAGCGGTATGAGCCCGCCTGCATACTTCAGAAAGAACCACCGCCGGTCGGCCGTGGTCATGGGACTCCGTTCGCTCCGTACGGCAATGTCGTCTGGCGAAGGGGGCGGAACCCGCGACAGCATCCAGGCGAAGACGAGAAACGGCGGGGTGAACGCGAGTCCCGCAGCGGCCGGCATCCAGACCTCCAACACGCCAGCCTCCAACAAATAGGCCCCGACTGACTTGGTGACGCCGTCTCCCACAACGAAACTCGCACAGAGGCCCGCGGCCAACGCCTCGGTGTGCCGTCGTCCTTCCAGCACGCTCAGCACCAACCCGAACACCATGCCCAGCGGGACTCCATTGGTGAATAGCCAGATGGCATTGGTCGGTGCTGGTGTGACTGCGAACAGAATCAATGCGAGTTCCGCCAAACCGACCAGTCCGAGCAACAAGCCCACCCGGCGCGATGGGCTCACTTCCGACACAACCTTGATGCCCAGGAATTTCGACGCGGTGTACCCCAGTACCTGTGCAGAAACCAGGATGGTCTTGAATCCGACGCCCCAGAATTCTTCGTCAGCGAAGGTCGCAGCGGTGAACGGCTTGCGGAAGCCGTACATGCAGAAATAGGTGCCGAATGCCGCCGTCAACGCCCATGCCGAGGCGGCGACGGATGTTCGAGTTGGCGGCGGGTTCCCCATTTTGTGCGACTCCACAATGAAGCAGGACGACCCGATGAATCACCAGTCGGTCGCCAGATCGTTCCCAGCCCGTGTCCCGAGCGACTTCCAGTTCCCCGCAGTGATTCCATTGGTCACGAACCGAACCGAGCCGTCCGCAAGGACGACGTTGGCCCCGCCGGTGTGCATGCTTCCGAATGAGAGTTCGTACAGTGGCCATGCCGGGTCGGAGGTCGGCACCACCGGGACGTTCAGTGGGGCTGCGGTTGACCCGAAGAACTCGGAGGCGTCGTAGTCGCCGGTGTCGATGTCGTCGCTGCCAATGGCCCAGTGATCCTTCCGGCCACCCGACGGGGCGCGGGTTTCCTTCGCACTCGTGACTGCGGGCACTTCCGGGACGGCCTCGCCGACCAGGATCGTGGATGAGGTGCCGTCGGTGATCTGGCCGATCTTCACGCGGCTGCTGATGTAGAAAACGCCGTCCAGTGACTTCATCACTGGCTCCGTGCCCGACGAGGTGGTGTGGTCGGTGGTCGGTGTGCCCGCGTTCCCGATGTAGTTGCACGGTGCTCGCCGTTGCACCATCCAGTCGGCATCCAGTGAGTACACATTCTTCGGGCCGGCGAACGATGGGCAGCGGAACACGTCGAAGTTCGTCTCGCATGCCGCTACGTTTCGCTGGTCGACGTTCGTCGAAGCAAAGGAGGGGGCCGCAAATCCTGGGCTGACCGTAGCGAAATCGTCTCCCTCGTTCACCAGGCCCAGGTAGTCGAACACCACACCTTGTTCGATGTACTGGAGCAGGAACGCGGTCCAACCAGCACCTCGCCCGGAAACGGCTCCCTCAGGAAAGCCATTGTTGGCATCGTGGAAATTGTGCAGACCCAGACCAATCTGTTTCAGGTTGTTTTGGCACTTCGCCCGAGACGCCGCTTCCCGGACTTTTTGCACGGCGGGCAGCAACAGCCCAACCAAGATCGCGATGATCGCGATCACGACCAACAACTCGATGAGAGTAAACGCGCCGAGACATGGGAACTCCGAGTTAGCGAGCAGGGATGTCCAGGTTGATTTCGCCAGCCGCGGCGGACACGTTGACCGCCGTGGGGGTTGTTTCGAGAGAGGTGTAAACGGCGGGAACGATCTGACGGATCCCGTCGCCAGCCTTCTTGTCGTCGTCGACTGGTTTGCCATCTGGTCCGACTCGACAGGAGAGTGTGACCTTGTAATGGCCTGGTTGGAGCCCCCCAGGTTCGCCATGCGTCCCAATCGCGAACCGTCCATCTGGCCCGGTTTCAATCACCCCGCCTCCAGGACCGGTGCGATCCGGGTGAAAAGCGACCACCACCCCAGCCCGAGGCGTGCCGCCGATCGTCACCCGCCCCCATACCGGCGTCCCTCTGTCGGCGGATGCACTCCCGCCACAGCCGAAGGCGAAAGCAAGCCCGACTACGCAGGTTAAACACCGGAAGTAGCAAGATGACTTTCGCGAACTGGGCAGCATGGCACCTCCAAGCACAACCAGAACAGATGGCGGGATCTGTTACGTAACAGAACAATTCAGAATACCCGAACACTAGAGTACAACTCCTCGCACTAAACGCAAGCGAGAGAAAGGGAAGAAACGATGAAGATTTGAAGTGCCTCCTTCTGCGAACGCAATTTCTCGACACAAAACAGCATCACCCTTGTCTTGAATGCGTGTCTTTTTCTGTTACGATACAGTATCTCTCCCGTGGAGTTTTCTGATGTCGCCCGAGCCTGCCGCCAAATACTCGACTCTCGCTGCTGAGCTGGAAGAGCGGATTCACCGTTCGGGCTTTGAAGGGGGAAAAGTGCCCCCCGTGAGAGAGATTGCAGAATCGCACGGCGTGTCCGTTGTGACGGTGACTCGGGCCCTGCAAATTCTGCGGGACAAGGGGTTGATCCAGACGGTCGAGCGGTCCGGCTGTTTTGTCGTGCCGCGGTTGGCCCCGGCGTCCGAGCGGTGGGGGCTCTGTCTGCACGTCACGCCTGGGCCGTACCAGCAGGCGGCACGGGCGACCAATCAGATTGGGTTCGATGAGTTGGCCCGAACAACTCCGCATGAGTTCGACACAGGTCTGATCGATCCGGACGGGGCACCGGCGGCCATCCGAACTCAGGCCAAGGCGGCGGCCGCTGCCGGGGTAAAGGGGGTCTTCCTCCTTCCAGCTCGGATGTCGGCGAGTGCAGCGGCTGGAGACGAAGCGGTACTCGTTGCCTGTCGCGAGGTCGGACTTGCCGTCGTCTTGTTAGAGCGGAACCTGTACGGCGACACGCGTCCATTGGCCGCGGACCTCGTCGCATCCGACGACGCGGCAGGCGGTCGCGAACTGACCCGCCACTTGATTTGTCAAGGTCGTCGGCGGATCGCATTCGTGACCGGTTCACCGACGAGCAGCCACGTGGACCGGTTGTCCGGTTACCTGTATGCGACTCACACGGCCGGTCTCCCGCCACTGGTTTTCAGCCTGGACCCCACGCTGCCGCCGCGGGACTCATATCCCCGCCTCTGTGACGAGGTGCTCACGGCCGGGGCGGACGCAGTTGTCGCGTTCATCGACTATGCCGCGTTCGGGTTGATCCTCGAATTGCTCCGCCGTGGCATTTCGGTCCCTGGCAAAGTGGCGGTGGCGGGCTTTGACGATTTGCCGATCGGCCAGCAATTCGCGATCGGTGTCACAACCTACGCGTTCCCGTCTGTCGACTCGGCGGTACAGGCGGTGGCAGTGATGAAAGCCCGGCTCGCCAATCCGGATAAGCCGCCTGTCAAAACTGTGGTTCCCGGCAAATTGATTGTCCGCGAGAGCACCCTGGAGCAAGGAGCAACAGCATGACACGAACTTGCGATGTCGCCATCATCGGCGGGGGGATTGTTGGTTTGTCTCATGCCTGGGCTGCGGCTCGACGCGGCTTGCGCGTCCGACTGTTCGAGCGAGACGCCCTGGCTCGCGGCGGGTCGGTCCGGAACTTCGGCATGATTTGGCCCGTCGGTCAGCCAGCCGGACCGTTGCGGAAGCGGGCGATTCGCAGCCGGGAATTGTGGCTGGAGGCAGCGGAACAAGCGGGCATTCACGCCGAGCGATGCGGGTCCCTTCACCTGGCCCGTGAGGCTGACGAACTCGCGGTCCTCGAGGAGTTCGCGGCCGCCGAACGCAGGGGGGGCCTTGGAGTCGAACTCCTCACGCCGGAAGAAACTGTTCGCAAGTCTCCCGCGGTCCGCCGCGACGGCTTACTCGCTGCGTTGTGGTCCCCTGCGGAACTGTGTGTTGACCCCCGCGAAGCGATCGCCCGACTCCCGAAGTGGCTCGCCGAGCGGTACGACGTGGCACTGCACTTCGGCTCCACAGTCGTCGCAGCGAACCCCGGCCACGTTCGCACGGCCGACGGCAAAACCTGGGAGGCGGGGCGGGTCCTGGTCTGCAGCGGCGTGGATTTCTCGACATTGTTCCCGGACGTTCTCGCCCGATCCGGGATCCGCAAGTGCAAACTGCACATGACACGAACCGCTCCCCAACCAGGCGGGTATCGCGTCGGGCCCCACCTCGCTGGCGGATTGACCCTCACTCACTACACGGCATTCGCCGAGTGCCCGAGCCTGAGCCGGCTGAAGCAACGGGTCGCGGAAACGATGCCCGACTATGTCCGGTACGGGGTCCATGTGATGTGCTCGCAGACGCGGGCCGGCGAGGTCACGATCGGCGACTCGCACGAGTACGACAGCGACATCTCCCCGTTTGACAAGCTTGCCATCGACCGGCTGATTCTCGACTACTTTGCCGGGTTCTGCACACTCCCAGACCCAACAATCGCCGAGCGGTGGACCGGGTACTACGCCAAACACCCGACGCAACCCCTGTTCGAGGGGGAACCGCTCCCAGGTGTCCATGTGCTGGTGGCACCGGGTGGGGCCGGGATGACGATGTCGTTCGGGCAGGCCGACGAGTGGTGGTCGGCTCGCTAACTGAACCCCTGACAAAGGAACCTGCGATGTCTTTGATCCGCGCAGTAGTGTTCGACTGGGCCGGGACCACGGTCGACTTTGGTTGCCTGGCCCCGACGGGGGCATTTGTCGATACCTTCACCCAGTTTGGGGTGCCCGTCACCGAAGCCGAGGCCCGCCGACCGATGGGGCTTTACAAGAAAGACCACCTCCGTGTGATGCTGTCCGTCCCCAGTATTGCCGCACGGTGGCGGACGGCTCACGGCCGGGATTGGGCAGAAACGGACGTGGAGGAAATGTACCGCGACGTGACACCCCGACAGGTGGAAGCCGCCGCCCGATTTGCACAACCGGTCCCAGGGTTAGCCGCGTGCGTGGAAGATCTTCGCCGATTGGGACTGAAGATCGGGGGCACAACCGGCTACTTTCGCGAGGCCGCCCAAGTGACGGCTCGCGTTGCACGCAGTCACGGCTATGCCCCGGATGCGAACATCTGTGCCGACGACGTGCCCGCAGGTCGGCCCGCCCCCTGGATGTTGTTCCGCGTCATGGAACAACTCGGAGTCTACCCACCGCGATCCGTCGTGAAAGTCGGCGATACCACTGTCGACATCGCCGAGGCTCGCAACGCCGGAGCCTGGGCCGTGGCGGTACTCGACAGTGGGAACGCCATCGGTCGATCGGCGTCCGACTTTGCTGCACTGCCAGATTCCGAAAAGCTCCGCCTCCGAGCCATCGCCAAAGCCGAGTTGAGAGATGCCGATTATGTGATCGAAACGCTGGCCGAACTCCCTGCCATCCTGCGGGACATCGACGGTAAACTTCGCATGAAATCGTTTGCAAGCCGAAGTCCGGGTCTCTGAAGTGCGCCCCTGGAGCGAGACCAGTCGGGGACGGGTTTATTGTACGGTCGGCGCGGCGGCTCGTTCCGCCCGCCACTGCTGCTCGAACTCCGCCGGGGTGAGGTAGCCGAGCGACGAGTGAATCCGCTTGCGGTTGTACACGGCGTCCAGGAACCGGCCCAACTGGCGGCGGGCATCGGCGAAGTCGTCGTACTCGGTGAGCGAGATCTCCTCCTCGCGGATCGTTCGCATGAGCCGCTCGGCGAACCCGTTCTCCTCCGGCTTACCGACCGCCGCCATGCTCACCGCCACCCCGCGACCGACCAACCGTGCGACGTACCGGGTGGCCGCGTACTGCACCCCCTGGTCGGAGTGGTGGATGGCCGGGGTGCCCCCGTCGCAACGCCCGGTTCAGCGCCGTCAGGGTGAGCGACCCTTCCAGCGACCGATCCAGGTGCCACCCTCGCACGCGGCGAGTGAACACGTCCAGCAGCACCGCCAGGTACACGAACTCGGTTCGCACGCGGACGTAGGTGATGTCCGCGACCCAGACCTAGTTCGGGTGCGTCACGGTCAGGTCGGCCACGAGATTGGGGTGACGCGGGAAGGGGTGGTTGCTGTCCGTTGTCCGCACCCGGCGGGGCGGCGGTTCGGCGGCGAAACCCAGCTTGTCAAGGGGCGCTCAAAACCGGTTCTTCCGCGGATTTGGTGATGAGTTCGCGTTAGAATATCGGGAACCCTTCGCCCGTCCGGCAGGACTGCCGCCATGTCGCACACCGACCTTCTCCTGCCTACGGCAAGACGCATCCCGGCGTGGAGGTCATCACGCGCGATCGGGCGGCGGAGTATGCGAACGCCGCGACGAACGGGGCACCCGAGGCGATGCAGGTCGCGGACCGCTGGCATCTCTTGAAGAACATTCGCGAAGCCATCGAACGCTTGCTCAACCGCCGTCACAAGGCGGTGAGGGCGTGCTTGAAAGACCACCCGCAGCCAACTTCGAGTCCGGATTTGCCTGTATTTCCAGGCGATTTCCAACTTCCCGAGCCGGAGCCGATTCCGCTGACCGCACGGGAAGAATCCCGCGAAGGCAAGCGGCAACAACGGCTTGATGTCTACAACCACGTGCACGAACTTCACGCGTCCGGCACCTCCAACCGTCAGATCGCGGCGATCTTGAACCTGGATCGGGACACGGTGACAAGTTACCTCCGGGCGGAATCGTTCCCGGAACGAAGGCCTCCTCGACCCGTGTGCAAGCAAATTCTTCCGCCATCGCATCGGAGCCTCGAATCCCGTCTGCAAAACAGCTTGCATTCATGATCATCCGCAAACCGGAGGAACGCGATGATCGCATGGCAGGCGATGCGACGCAACGTACCGCAACACGGCTACCGGCGACAGCATGTCACTCATCACCAAATCCGCGGAAGAACCGTTTTCAAGCGCCCAATGAGTGCGCCGGTCAAATCGGCGGGAAGTCGCGAATGAAAGAGTCGCGCCAGGAAGACCCAACCAGTCACCTGGACCCCGAGTCATGCACTGACGGTCGCAAGGCCGGCGGCGAAGCGTTGACAGGGGCACACACAGGCCAGCCATTGAGCTGCGAAATCAGCTTGTCCGGGGAGCCGACGCCGTTCATTGAGGCGGAAGGCCATGCAGACATGGGCGTCAACGGTGAGTCCATGTCTGTCCCCGCGCAGTCGAAGACCCTGAGCATGTGTGGAAACTTCTCGCACGGGAACCGGGAGATCCCCTCGATATCCGTCGGTGATGGGCCGGCGGATCGACCGGAGAAGGTCAGCGACCGTAATGCCGGTATGCACGCCGAGGGGAAGTCGGAGAGTTGCGTAGTACCGGGGAAGCCGCCGAACAATGACTGGAGGTCTGCGGAGGCGGTGGAGGGAAGGCGACTCACAACGGGGAACACGGCCAAGGAGGCGGCGAGCCGGACACAGAGCCGGGGCCTTGCTTCGACCGATCTGGCGCGTGTGCACGAAGTAGCACGACAGGACAAGCATGTACGGTTCACCGCTCTGCTGCACCACATCACCGTCCCTCGACTCATCGAGAGTTTCTTCGCTCTCAAACGCGGAGCCGCTCCCGGAATCGATGGCGTGACCTGGGACCAGTACGAAACCGAACTCGAAGATCGCGTCGTGGATCTGCATCGGCGGGTCCACACCGGCACCTATCGGGCGTTGCCTTCCCGGCGGACTTTCATCCCGAAAGCCGACGGTCAGAGGCGTCCGTTGGGCATCGCGGCACTGGAGGACAAGATCGTCCAACAGGCCGTGGTG
>CAZKIQ010000117.1:0-10755 GCA_964552815.1 uncultured Alcaligenaceae bacterium
GAACCAGGTTTTCCGCGACATGTACCGATCGAGGTGGTCCGCGACACGGTCCATGTGAGCGAGGAAGCCGTCATCCTGGGCGAGTTCCTCGAACCGGGATTGCTCCGTGGCAGTCAGGAGTTTCACCGGGCTGTGGTCGAGTGCGGCGAAGAGGTCCGGGTCGACCCGGCGGAAGAGCGCGACTGCCTCCGGATTCCAGCACCACCACAGGTTGTACGCCAGTTTGTTGAGCGGTTGGAGGCGTTCCGGAAGACGCGGCAAAACGGTGTACGTACGGATCGATCGACCGGGCATACGCGACCTCGTTCGAGAAAATCTCACGGCGGATATCAGGCCAGCGGCAATAATCTAGGGGTGATGGGGTAACTTTCAACCCATCCCCGGCCACGCTTCGTTCTTGCCGCTAAATTTCTGTGCAACTCTCGGAAAGTCACCCTTCTGGTTGGTGATTCCAATTTCGGGGCGGTGGCAACCATAGGGGTTCCGACTCCGTCCGCTTCGTGAGACCAATTCGACCGCCGGCCGGGAGGTTCCTACGATACAGATGCGTCGGACCAATCTCGAAACCCAACATCGGAGAGACATCAGATGGCGGCTCGCGTGCAGAAGGAAGCGCCGGACTTCACGGCCACCGCTGTGGTCAACGAGGAATTCCAATCCAACTTCAAACTTTCGGATTACCGCGGGAAATACGTCGTCCTGTTCTTCTACCCGCTCGACTTCACGTTCGTGTGCCCGACGGAAATCATCGCCTTCTCCGACCGTGTCGAGGAGTTCCACAAGCGGGGCGCAGAGGTGATCGGGGTGTCGGTGGATAGCCAGTACAGCCACCTGGCGTGGATCCAGACGCCGCGTGCGGCGGGCGGCCTGGGCGGGCTTAAGTACCCGCTGGTTGCGGACCTGTCGAAGAAGATTGCGGCGGACTACGACGTGCTGCTCGACGCGGGGATCGCACTCCGTGGGCTGTTCCTGATCGACAAGTCCGGGATCATCCGGCACATCACGGTCAACGACCTGCCGCTGGGCCGCAGCGTGGACGAGGCCCTGCGGGTACTCGACGCGTTGCAATTCTTCGAGAAGAACGGCGAGGTTTGCCCGGCGGACTGGAAGCCGGGTTCGCTGACGATCAAGCCGGGCGTGAAAGAGTCCAAGGAATACTTCCAGAAAGCCGCCGCCGGCGCGAAGTGATAGCGATCAACCCGACGCACGCCAGGACCAAGGTTCCCGGTTCTGGCGTGTCCGCGGTCGACCCCGGGGAAGGCCCTGGGGTCGGGCCGCTTCCGCTGGCGAGCGGCCGGTTCGAGGTGGTCGAGGTGCTGCTGACCGAGGTCCCATCGCTGATGCCGATCACCCACCAGCCGCCCTCGGGGTAGGTGACCCACCCTCCTCCGAGGACATTCCCGGCCGGGTCGGTGGCGGTGAAGGAAACTTCCCCGGGGTTACCGTTTTCCGGCACCTTGACCCCGACGCCGAGCAATGGCGACCCGCTGGAAATTCCGCCGCCCCCGGAACCTCCCCCGCCTCCGCCACCACCCGGAGGAGCGGTTCCGAGTCCGAGATTTCCGAGCGCACCCGGCGGCGGGCTGCCCGCAAAGAGGGCGGCACCCGGACCAAGTGCCAGGGGGGAGGAGAGCGATCCGATCGGGGCTGGCGATTCCAAACCATCCGCGAGAAGTTGCACCAGGCCCGCGTTGAGCGGGTTGAGATTCAACGTCACAATTTCCGTCACCGCGACGGCTTTGACATCCGAGGATGCGTTGACGTAGGGCGTGCTCGTGGCGGTCGGTCCCCCACCGGCGGGCCCGCTTCCGAGGATGACCGCGATCTGGGCGTTCGCCGCAGAACTTGCGCCAATCGCCAGGATCACCGCCACCGCAAATCGTTTCGCCATTCCCCGTCTCCGGCGTGCCGGGATACGAAGGTTCTCACCGACCCCACCGGTCGGGAAGATGGGGGAAGATAACGAGCAATTCGCCTTCGGGGAAGCCCACCCGGAAGCAGCCGCTTCCGGTGGTGCAACCAGATTTTCTGGGTGCGACGCAAAGTCTCCCAGCGAATCGCTGGATCCCCGGTTCTTGTAGGGTGGGTCAAGGAGGCTTGGCGACGCAGACCCACCGAAGGCGCAAGAAACCGAGTCGGGTCAACGAACCTTCCCGATTTCCCAAGGATTTCCCTTGTGAAGCTTCGGAGTTTCTGGGGATTGTGGAAGTTCCGTTGGGTCTGGAGCCAAGCCACCCTTCGGTGGGTCTGCGCCGAAGCGGCTTGACCCACCCTACAAAAACTGAACTTTCGTTCCCCAAGAGAAGTTGGCTGCAGCCGCTTCCGGTGGGAAGTGGCTGGGTCGTGAGAAAATGCGGCCTCTACGACAATAATGATGGTTGCACCCGTTTCCGGGAGAGTTCATGTCCGAGCCGTACATTGCCATCCAGGTCGTGATGATGCCGCGGGATACGAACCCGTATGGAACCATTTTTGGCGGGGTCATCCTCAGTTACATCGACATCGCCGGGTCGATCGCCGCCCGGCGGGAGATTTTACTCCGAGGGGGGCGACATGCTGCGTTCGTGACGGTGGCGGTCAACCGCGTCGAGTTCCACAAGCCCGTGCTCGTCGGGGATGTCGTCAAGTTCATCGCGTCGGTGGTGAAGATCGGGCGGACTTCGATCACGATGAAGATTGATGTCGTCGCGGAACGCGGGCCGGACGTCATCGATGTGACCCAGGCGGAGGTGGTGTACGTCGGCGTTCCCCCGGACGGGAAGGACCGCACACCGATTCCGTTGCTTCCCAGTCCGACATCCTGAGTCGGGGTTGTTTCCGCCGGGAAAGATCGCTATGGCCCCGCTCATTCTGGTCCGCGTGTCGTCGTCGGCGGAGGGATGGGCATGGATTCCGGACGCTGGATGTCGGCTCTCGCCGTGCTGTTGGCCGTCGCGGTCGGGGCGCCGGGTCAGGACCGACTCGAAATGCCGTCGGTGCAGCCGGTCTCGGCAAGCGAGCCGGCCCCGCCGCGGATGCGCGACGTAACGCCGCCGGAACTGTCGCACGAGCACGGTTCCCACGGACAGGGTTCGCACGGCAGCACGGAGCTGCTCACCGGCTGTTGCTTCGGGAATCCGAAAGTTTCCGATGCCCCGGGCCAGTTCTTCGCCAGTGGGGAATTCCTGATCTGGCGGCCCCGGCTGGATTCGCTCGACTACGCCCTTCTCGACCCGACCAACGACCTGACACCGCAGGGGCGGTTGCAAAGCATGCGGTACGAGAGTCGCGGCGGGTTGCGGGTCGGGATGGGGTTCCGACTTCCCGGCAAGGGCTGGGACATCGGTCTCACCTACACCTACTTCCGCAGTTCTGGTGATGCGGCTTCCGCGGCACCGGCGGGCGGCGTGCTTTACCCAAGCCTCACCCGTCCGGGGCTGATTGACCGCGTCAGCACGGCCTCGATCACCGGCGGACTCGACTACAGCGTCTTCGACCTCGACGTCGGCCGGACCTGGGAAGTCGATTCCCAGATGACCCTCCGCACCTTCGGGGGCGTCCGCTTCGCATCGATCGATCTCGATCAAACAGCCAGCTACGACGGCATCCACGCCAGCATGGCCCAGGTGAATAATCGCTCGGCCTTCGATGGCGTCGGCCCGACGGCGGGGCTGGAAGCCCGGTGGACGCTGACCCCGGCAATCGCCGTCTTTGGAAATGCCCGGGGTGGCCTCCTCTTCGGCGACTTCGCCGGAAGCACCCGGGAAACCAACGGTGGCGGGCTGGCGGTCAACTCCGACATCGCCGACGAGTATTCCGGCGTGACCCCCTTTGCGTCCCTCGCCCTCGGTGGTTCCTACACCTGGCGGACCCTCACGTTTGCGGCCGGCTACGAAATCACCCACTACTTCAACGCTGTTACCCGGCCGGTTCTCACCGACGATTTCGCGGAAGGGAAGGTACTCCGCCGACGCTCCGACCTGAGCTTCGACGGCGTCTTCTTCCGACTCGGAATCGCGTACTGATCTGCGAATGTGCAACCGAAGAAGTTCCGGGAAGCGAGAGAACCTCGCTTCTCGGCGGTTTGGGACTCGCAATTCCTCCGATCCTCTCAACCCGACCCAACTCATCTCGCAGTCGTAAGATCAGAGTTCGGGTGGTTGCATTTTCTTCACATTCCGCTAATCTCTAGACACCCCTCATTCAAATGTTCCCGACTCGCACCCGGGGATGAGCCATGGCTGTCAATCTGACGTGTCCGAACTGCCAGTCCACACTCCGGGCACCGGACAATTCGGCCGGGAAGAAAGTCCGTTGCAAGAAGTGTGAGCACAAGTTCCGGGTTCCCGGGGCCGACCCTGTTGGCGACAGTGTGGCCGACGACCAGGCTCTGAGCGTGATCGACATGCCAAGCCCGCTGCCGGCGCATCTGGTTCGAAGCGGACCAGCTTCCGCGCGGGCGACCGCCGCCGCGGTCGCCGCCGCACCCGCAGGTCCGGAGGCCGCCTTCTCCTTCGACGAGGGAGACGGAATGATCCAGCCGACGGCTGCGATCAAGAAGGGTTCCAAACGCTCTTCGATGATGATGAAGACGGGGCCAGGCGGCAAAGCGGCACCAACCGAATCCTCCAACAAAGGACTTATCATCGCCCTCGTCGCGATGGTCCTCGTTCTGATCCTCGGAGCCGGCGGGACTGCCGCCTACTTCCTCCTCAAAGACGACAAGCCCACCGCATCTGCTGCCGGTACCGACAAGGGGGGCAAAAACGACGGTGGCGGCGGAACCTTCACCAAAAAAATCGACGCGAAGAAACTCACCGGCCGATGGGAACTCGCCTCCCTCGAACCCGGAATGACACCGACCGTCACCGAGTATCTCAACGGCACCGTCAACATTTACACCGTCGACGGCACCAAGGGAACCCTCTTCATGACCATGAAGAGCCGAGCGGACGGGCCGATTCTTTACGTCACCAACCCGCTCGACAGCAAGGAATACCCTGGGACCATCACCAAGTGGACCGAAGACGAGCTGGTCATCTCCGATGCCACCGGCAAGCCGCAGACGATGAAGAAATATCGCAAACCGCTGACGATCACCCGGAATCCTCGCCCCAACCCGAACCCCAATCCGAATCCCAACCCCAATCCGAATCCCACAAACCCTCCGCCCCGTTCCGGCTCCGGATACCCCATCCCGGCCGTGTCGCAGACGGCAGCGAAGATTGTGGCTCGACCGCAAGTCGAGATCCAGATCGAGGCGGCGCCGGAAACGGTGCGATCGATCATCACCGCCGGTCGCCAACCTCCGTACGCGATCGTTCTTTCCAACACCTTCGCCGGCTTCGACGGTGCCGGTGCCCGCGACACGGTCACCCGTTACAGCCTGGCGGCGAGCAATGAGCAGGGCAAATTCGACGTCCCCGCCGCCAACTGGAAGGCCGGCCCCCGACCCTTCGTCGCCAGCCCGGCCGGCAACCTCGTCGCCGTCGAGGGACCACCCGGAAAGATCAACGTCTACGACTTCGAAGAAAAAGCTCTGATCCTCGACAAGGTCGAACCATTCGGAGCCGGCGGCCGCAAAATCGGTTCGATGCAGTTCCTCACCGAGGACAAACTCGCAGTCGTCGATACCACCGGGGGTATTGATCTCTGGGATCTCAAAGCGAAGAAAAGCTCCACGGTCGTCAAGGGAGCCGGCAAGGACGGAGCCATCGTCACCTGCATGTCCGACTCGGATCTCTTCGTCTTCAACGGCTCCACCATCTCGATCTACAAGGGGCCCTCTTTGACACCGGGTGGGAAGTCCCAGGCTGCGGATCCCGGCCTGAACCCCGTTCCGCTCGGCATCAGCATCAGCCCCTCTGGCCAGAAGGCGGCTGTTGTCATCAAGTCCGCGGATTCGGATCCCTCCACCGCCCTGATCATCGTCCCGATCACCGCCGGCGGAAAAACGTCCGTCTACTCGATTCCCGATACCTTCGGCGACACCGTCGCCGTCGACTGGCTGGGGACGGTCATCGCCGTGACCTCCGGCAAGGACGACCGCGCCGGTGCGGTGGTTTACGACGAGGAGTTGACCCTTCCGACGCTTTACCTCCACGGGGTGGGAACGACGGCAGCGAAGCAGTTCCCCTCCAAATCGACCGGCCGACTGATGTGGGTTGTGACCCCGCCCAAAGACGTTCCCGCGAAGGGAATGCTCATCGGAGTCAGCCACGAGTTCGACGACTACCGCAAAGTCGCCGGCCCGGCTCTCGCGGCCCGGCCACCAGGTAAACCCGTATTTGCCGGCACCGCTGCCAACGGTCTCGTCACCGACTGACCAGCCAATCTCGAGACATCCCCTCGCCGTGATTTCAGGCTTCCCGCCCGGAATCACGGCGAACTCATTTTCCGCGGTCCTGTAACACTGCAACTCTTTCCGGGTTCCTGAGGTATCCGTTTCGACCGGCCCATCTGGCGTTCCGGAATCGACCACTATCGGAATGCCACGGCAACTGGATCGGACCTCGTCCGGAGGAACCACGTGACCCGCTCCGCACTCGCGTTTGCCTTCCTGGCCGCCGCCACCGCCGGGTTTGCCGACGACCCGAAACCGACGAAATCGAACCCCTTCGTCGACCCCAAGGCTGGCGATTCCCCGAAATCCGACGAAACTCCGAAGAAACGCAACCCGTTCGCGGGCTTCTTCAAGCGGAAGAGAGCCGAGGAACCGAAGGACCCGAAAGAAACCAAGCTCGCGTCCGACGGCAAGGAACCGACCGCGGAACAGGTCGCCTTCTTCGAGAAGAAGATCCGCCCTGTCCTGGTTTCCAAGTGCTACTCCTGCCACCAGGACGACGGCAAGAAAACCCCCAAGGGTGGGCTTGTCCTCGACACCCGCGAGGGGACCCGGGCCGGCGGTGAGAGCGGCCCGGCAGTGGTGCCCGGCAACGTGCGAAAAAGCCTCCTGGTGCAGGCGATGAAGGGAGCCGGCAACTCCAAGCAAATGCCGCCGAAGGAAAAGCTGTCTGCCGAGGTGATCGCCGACTTCGAGAAGTGGATCGAAATGGGGGCCCCCGACCCCCGCGGCGGCAAGGCCGTCGTGAAGAAACCGGAGTGGGACATCGAGAAAGGGAAACAACACTGGTCGTTCCAGCCGGTGAAGAAGGTCGATCCGCCGGCGGTGAAACAGGCCGACTGGCCATCCTCGAAGGTGGACAAGTTTCTTCTCGCAACAATGGAATCGAAGGGTTTGACGCCCGCCGCCGACGCCGACAAGCGGACGCTCCTCCGCCGGGTCTACTTCGATCTGGTCGGCCTCCCGCCCACACCGGAGGAAGTGGAAGAATTCCTTCGCGACCGGACGGAGAATGCGTTCGAGAAGGTCGTCGACAAACTGCTCGCCTCGAAGGCGTTCGGGGAACGCTGGGGTCGGCACTGGCTCGACGTCGCCCGCTACGCCGAATCGACGGGCAAAGAAGTCAACATGCTCTACCCTTTCGCCTGGCGATACCGCGACTACGTCATCAAGAGCTTCAACGACGACAAACCCATCGACCAGTTTTTTCGCGAGCAACTCGCCGGCGACCTCCTCCCGGCCGGGAATGACACGCAGAAGGCGGAGCAACTCGTCGCTACTGGGTACCTGGCGATCGGTGCGAAATCGCTCAACGAGAACAACCGCCAGCAGTTCGCCCTCGACGTCGCAGACGAGCAAATCGACGCGTTTTCCCAGGGAATGCTGGGCCTGACCGTCGCGTGTGCCCGCTGCCACGATCACAAGTTCGACCCCGTCCCGACGGCCGACTACTACGCCCTGGCCGGCATCTTCCTCAGCACCGAGACCCGCTTCGGGGGAGCCCAGGTCATCCAGGCCCGGCAGACCTCGCCGCTGATCGAACTCCCGAAAGAGGCGGACCTCCCGGTCGGGCCAACGCTCAGCAAACGGGAACAAGCAAGCCTGAAGGAGCGTCTCGATGGGTTGAAGAAACAGCAAGAAACCGCGATGCAGGAGGCCCGTAAAGACCCCACAGGCGGGTTTATCCGCGTCCTCTTTATCCGTTCCCAGGTTTCGATCATCGAGCGGCAACTCGGGTACTACGACGAGAACGGGAACCCGAAAAAGATGGCGATGGGTGCAGCCGACCGCACCTTTGCCCGCGATAGCAAAATCCACATCCGAGGGGAACGCGACAAGCTTGGCGACACCGTCCCCCGCGGGTTCGTGCAGGTCATCAGCACATCCGAGTCACCGAGAATCCGCTCGGGAAGCGGGCGGAAGCAACTCGCGGACTGGGTCGCCGCCAAAGAAAACCCGTTGACGGCCCGGGTGTACGTCAACCGCGTGTGGGGCCACCTCTTTGGCCAGGGGTTGGTCGCGACCCCGGACAACTTCGGCACCACGGGCCGGAAACCAACCCACCCCGAACTTCTCGACCACCTCGCGAACTGGTTCACCGAGTCCAACTGGAGCACGAAGTCGCTCATCAAGGGCCTGGTGATGACCCGGGCGTACCGCATGAGCTCCCAGTATTCCGAAGCGAACGCGGCCATTGACCCGGACAACGAGTACCTCTGGCGGATGAGCAAACGTCGGCTCGACGCGGAAGCGATTCGCGATGCGATGCTCGCCGTCTCCGGGACGCTCGACAAGACCGCGCCCAACGGCTCGCCGCTGCAACGCTTCGAGGGGCCCGTCCAGGCAATGCAACGGTACGGCCAGGGGATGGGCAACTACACAGACACCGCCCACCGGTCCATCTACATTCCGATCATCCGGGACCAGGTGCCGGAAGTTCTCGAACTCTTTGACTTCGCGGAACCGAGCCTGGTCAGCGGGTCGCGGGACGACACATCGGTGCCGTCGCAGGCGTTGTTCCTGCTCAACAATCCGCAGGTGATGAAGCTTGCGGAGGCGACCGGGGAACGGCTGCAGAAGAACTACACCTCGATCACCGAGCGGATCGATGCAGGCTTCCGGCTGGCGTACGGCCGACCGCCGACCCAGCGGGAAGCGGACGCCGCCGACCGATTCATCAACCGGTTTTCCCAGGCGGAAACCAAGGCTGGTCTGAAGTCGAAGGATGTGCAAAAGGCGACGTGGGCCGCGTTCGCGCAGGCCCTCTTCGCCGCCGCGGAGTTCCGGTATGTGGACTGACACAGCACTGTCACAGTTACACGAACAAGACCGGTGATTGTCCGCTTTCAATCCATCAACATCGAATCGAGGACAACGAATATGATCCGCTACGCCGTCACCCCAGAAGTTTCTCGCCGGGCCGCGTTGAAGCTGTCGACTTGCGGGTTTGGGTACCTCGCGTTTGCGGGGCTTGCTGCCGAGGCCGCTGCCAAGGAAGCGAAATCGGCGGAGAGCCCGCTCGCCCCGAAACTGCCACATTTCGCCGCGAAAGCGAAGCGGGTTATCTTCCTCTGCATGAACGGCGGGCCTAGCCACGTCGACACCTTCGACCACAAACCGAAGCTCACTGCCGATGATGGGAAGGCCCCGCCGGCCGGGAAGGGGCGTGGCTTTCTCGCCGGGAAACTCCTCGGTTCGCCGTGGAAATTCAAACCCTCCGGGAAGTCCGGGCTCATGATCTCGGAGGCGTTCCCGGAACTGGCGAAACAGGCCGATTCGCTGTGCCTCCTCAACGGGATGCACACCAACGTCCCCGCCCACCCGCAAGCGTTCCTGCAATTGCACACGGGAACTTCGCAGTTCGTTCGGCCATCGCTCGGGGCGTGGGTTCTGTACGGGCTCGGGACGCAGAACCAAAATCTCCCCGGGTTCATCAGCCTCAACCCGCCCACGAACAACGGCGGAGCCCAGAACTACGGCTCCGCGTTTCTTCCCGCAATTTTCCAGGGGACGAAGATCGGCGAGGGTCGCGGGTTCGGCGGCGGTCGGTTCGGCGGGGAAAGCTCCGCGAAGGTCCCGAACATCGCCAACCCGAAGCTCGGCACCGATGCCCAGCGAGCCCAACTCGATTTCATCCAGGCGCTCAACCGCGAGGATCTCGCCCGGGACAAGGTGAACCCGCAGGTCGAGGGGGTGATCGAGTCGTACGAACTCGCCTTCCGGATGCAAAAAGACGTGCCGAAACTCATGGATCTTTCGAGCGAATCCAAGGAAACCCAGCGGCTGTATGGGATCGACGACCGGGAGACGGCAAACTTCGGTCGGCAGTGTCTGCTCGCCCGGCGGTTCGTGGAAGCGGGCGTCCGCTACGTCGAGGTCACGCACGGGAACTGGGATCATCACCGGAATCTCAAGGCGGATCTGGCCCGGAATGCGGGGGCGATCGACAAGCCGATCGCCGGCCTGCTGGCGGACTTGAAGCGAAAGGGAATGCTGCAGGACACGCTGGTGGTGTGGTCCGGTGAGTTCGGGCGGACGCCATACTCGCAGGGGGAAGACGGCCGGGACCACAACAACAAGGGGTTCTCGACGTGGCTCGCGGGCGGCGGCGTCAAGGGGGGACTCGCCTACGGTCAAACCGACGACTACGGCTTCGAGGCGGTCGACGGGAAGGTCCACACCCACGACTTCCACGCGACTATCCTGCACCTACTCGGGCTGGACCATGAGAAACTCACGTTCAAATACGCGGGCCGAGACTTCCGACTGACGGACGTGCACGGGAATGTCGTGAAGGAAATCCTGGCGTGATTTCGCCGAGGAACGAGGAAATGCGTCACCCGACTCGCTTCCCGGGTCGGGTGACGGTCGTTTGCGGAGCTTCCCGACCGGTGAAGGGCATCTTGCGTGCGATGTTACGCTGATCCCGGGTT
>CAZKIQ010000118.1:0-10645 GCA_964552815.1 uncultured Alcaligenaceae bacterium
ACGCATGCGAATCCATGGTTCGACGAGCCGGATGCGGGAAATCCGCAAGTCCGGATCTGCGCGGGGGGCAGGGAGCAATCCCGGTCCCTACCGCGACCAATCGGCAACCGGCCCGACGCCCTCGCGGCATTCGGAACAGGGACATGTGTAAACGGGGCGTTCCATACCGGGACCTCCTGGAGAGTCCCGGTTAGAGTATGCCATGAGCTCAGGAAAAACACGGCGTATTCAGTGGACGGGTCCTAAAGTTATCGATGCATTTCGGCGAAAGAACCGATGTAACCGCGCGGCGGAAAGCGGGTAAAAGGTTACATCGGAGGCGGGGAAGGGATCGTGTCCCTTGAATCTGGAGGGTTGTCCGATGTCTTGCCGAATCCTCTGTGTCCTCCTGCTCCTGCTAAGCTCGTCTGCCTCTGGTTTGCCCCTGGGGCCGGTTGAAGCCGTCGCTTCTTCCAATGAGTCGGCCGAATCCTTTGCAGGTGCTCTGGACCCGGTTCTCCCTCGCGGCTTGACGCCGCGACCTCCCGAACCCGGGGGTGCGGTCGGCACCATCGAACTCGGCTTGGTCCGACCCCAACCTCCTCGCGGAATCGGTTTTATCAATAGCCCCACCCCACTTCATGTTCGACTCTGTGTCTGGCGGGAATGACGGCTCCGGACTGTATGCCCAGGATCTAGATATTCCGTTTATCAGCCGTATGCATTGCGGGTGCTTGCTGAATTCACCCGCACACCTTACTCATACACTCATGTGCGGAGTCTAAAATCATGCACCGTCTGAACCGTTATGCCCGCGATGGTAGCATCCTCAGTCTGATGCCAAACCCTTTCACGAAGGTGGATCTATCGCCGCTTACGACGCGTCTGCAACCCCCCAAGCCAGCACCTATCAGTGGTTCGCTGGGCAATCGGCCTGGTCCATCCAACCCGCCCGGCAGCAAGCCTTGACCGCCTCTCGATCACGCCCCGCCGCGGTCTCCCTTTCCGTGGCGGGGTTTCTTCATTTCCCGCTCGCAACTCAACGTTTTGGAGTTTTATCGCAAACATTGCGTCTGGTCGGCTTGACCTTTGGGAGAATTTGCTGAACCAGTTGCCATGCCTCCTCGGCGGCTTGGCCCCAGGTAAATCAACCAGAGGATGACAGCTGTCACACTGATGAGACCGGCGACGGCTGCGGCGGACAGGAGTGACCAGAAGCCCTCGGTCCGGACCTGTTGAAGCTCAGCGTCAGCGGCCATGTCGATTTCATCGGCGAACCGGGTGACGGCGGCCAAATACCTCTCGCGGGCTCGCTGGTGCTCATCTCCGCGCATCAAGTTCCACCCTTCCGAGAGTTGGCCGCCGCGGACCCGTTCCAGTGCTTGTTGCTGCCGGGCGAGCACTTCGCTTGCTGCAGAATCGAGTCCGGCGGCCTCGACCGATTCCGCCGCAAGCCGCCGCGCCTCACGCCGGTGGTGTTCAGCCGCCGTGGTGGCTTCGCTGTGGTGTTCCGCCCAGAGCGGGTCGCCGGTCGCGGCGGCGAGTTCGGCGTAGCGCGTCTGGGTCTCGTCCAACCGGAGCAGGGTCCCGCGAAGTCCGTGCAGGTGGAGCTCTCGTTCCCGAAGCTGCCCCGCGACCTGGTAGGCATGATAGGTCGTCCAGGCCATGAGCCCGACGACGGACGCTACCATCAGACCCAGGGTGAGGGCCATCAGCGGGACAACCGGGTGCCGACGGACCCACCGCCACGTCTGCTCCGCAACCCCCACCGGGCGGGCCAGGATCGGCTCGCCGGCGCGGAACCGGGCTAGGTCGTCCGCGAGGGCCTGAGCGGTCGGGTAGCGCTTGCTGGGGTCTTTCCGCAGGCACTTCAGGCAGATCGTCTCCAGGTCGCGGGGGACGCTGGCCTGGAGTCGGCACACGGGCACGACTTCCTCTTCCGCGACCTGCCGAATCGTCTCCAGGGTCGTGGGCGCGTCGAACGGCGGTCGGCCGGTCAGGCACTCGTAGAGAATGCCACCAAGGCCGTAGATGTCGGTGGCCGGGCCGATCTGGTTGGGGTCGGAGTTCACCTGCTCCGGGGACATGTAGCAAGGGGTGCCGGCCGTTGTGCCGGTGACGGTCAGGCGGACGGCGGCGTCGTGGAGTTTGGCCAGCCCGAAGTCCGTCACCTTGGGCGTGCCGTCCGGGTCGAGGAGGACGTTGGCTGGCTTAAGGTCGCGGTGGACGATGCCGGCGTCGTGGGCGGCCTGGACCCCCAGGGCGAGTTGTTCGAGGATCCGGGCGGCCTCGCCGAAAGGTAAGGGGTGGCTGCCGAGGCGGCGGTCGAGTGACCCTCCGCTCACGTACTCCAGCGCGAGGTAAAGACAACCTTCGTGTTCGCCGGTGTCAAAGATCTGCACGACATTCGGGTGCCGGACCCGGGCGACCGCCTCGGCCTCCCGCCGCATCCGTGTCCGCTCGGCCGCGCCGGCCAGCGCGCCGGCGAGGATCACCTTCAATGCGACAGACCGCTGAAGGTCCACTTGCCGGGCGAGGTACACCACCGCCATGCCGCCGCGACCGAGTTCCGCCGTGATCTCGTACTTTGGGATTCGCGGCCACGACCGCCGCTCCAGCCGTTCGGCCAGGGTCAAGGTTGGGAGCAGTGGGAGGGCACCGGGTGACTGACCGCTCCGTTCCGAGTGGGCCGACTCCGTCGGTTGGAGTTGTTGAAGGAATGCGATGTCGATTTCGAGCCGAGCGGCCCAGCGGGGAAACCGCCGCCGGTACTCGTCCAGGGTGGGGGACTCGCCCCGGCCCGCCCGGATCAGAAACTCGTTGGCAGCGAGAAGGGTTGCGACGGACGGGCACGCGGCGAGTTCGGGGTAGGCGTCCAGGTAGCCCTCGACCGGCCGACGGTGGCCGACCCGCCACCGCTCGGCCTGATCCCTTAGCAGCGCGACCGCGAGCCGGACGGCGGTGGGGCTGTCCGACGGGGGTACATCGGGTGGACGTCGGGGCGGCCATTCTGTCGTGGAGTCGGGTGACGACTCGGACGGGGTCATCGGAGCGTCCCGGAAGAGGTCGACAGAGTCCGGCAGCTGTTACATCCCTATTCGTGTGCACCCCCCTGGGGCTTACATCGGCCAAGGCCGGGATTCGTATCGAAAATTCCACTCATGTGGGGTCGCCACCCTCTGGTTGGCCGGGCTCCGGGTCGGTCAACCGCAGTCGAGCTTGCTCGGAAATTGCGACCACTGCGGGGTGCTTCAACTTGCGCTCCACCGAGACGGCATAGAACCGCTCCCGCAGCCCTTTCGCCCGGCCGATCCGTCGCGCGCCGTAGTGACGGCGCACGTCCCTTTCGACCACGGATGGGATCGCGTACACTCCTTCGCCGGATCGCCCAAAGGTCTTCAGCAACGCGCTGTCCTCGAACTCGCCACGGACTTCGGGCCGAATGTCCTGGGAATCGAACCACTGGTCGAGCGACCGGCGGAGGACGCTTCCCTCGGTCGGCAGCAGGAATGGGGCCCCGTCGAGCGACCGGGGAAAGCCAGCCTTATACGTCTCGGCCAACTTCGGTGTCCCCACGATCACGACCCCGCATTCACCGAGCTGGTGCGTGTACACCTTCGCCCGGACGCTCGGCGGCAGCGGCGAGTCCGAAAGCACCACGTCCAATTCGTGAATGGTCAGTTCGGCGGCAAGCCGGTCCAGCTTGCCTTCCGTGCAGACGACCCGCACGGGTTCGGGGAGCCGCAGGGCCGGTTCGACGAGCAGGTGCGCGATCAGCTTCGGCATGACGTCGACCACCCCGACACGGAGGCGGACTGGCTGGCCGACAGGCCGGCCGCTGACCACATCCATCAGTTCCCGCCCGAGTCCAAAGATTTCCTCCGCGTACCGGAACACAACCCGACCAGCCTCCGTCAGAGCCAGCCCGCGGCCGCACTTCTCGAACAGCGGCGTCTTCATCGCCCGTTCCAGTTCGCGAATCTGCCCGCTGATGGTCGGCTGCGAAAGGTGCAGGATGTCGCATGCGGCGGTCACGCTCCCCTCCCGAGCGACGACCCAGAAATAGTGCAAGTGGTGGTAGTTCAGCCAGTCCATCGGATTCCTCTTCGCATCGGTTTTTCCGAGACAAAACAACCCAGTTATCGAATAAAGCATAGCCTTCGGGATCGGTATGGTCTTACGCGAGGTAACGACTTTTCCGAAAACAGAACCTTCGGAGGAAGAGCCATGTGGGTTCAGATCGTGGGCCGGGGTGTCGTCGTCGACGCGGTCGTGCGGCAGCGGGTCGAGCGGCGACTGGCGTTCGCCATCGGACGATTCCACGACCGGCTCGGGCGGGTCGCTGTCCACCTGTCGGACGTGAACGGCCCGAGGGGCGGGGTAGACAAGCACTGCCGGATCATCGCCGACGTCCTCGGTAGCGAGCCTGTCGTAGTGGAAGACGCGGCAGCTAGGCTCGACACCCTGATCGACCGGGCCGCAGACCGGATCGGGCAGTCTGTCCGCCGCCGACTCGAACGGGTCCGGTTGTTCGCCGGGCTCGTCAGACCGCGGGTTGCTGCACACTAACGCACCATAACCCTCTCCCCTTCCCCTTCCGACGGAGTGTGCCATGCCACAGTTACGCGCCTTGATGGAGAAATACCTGGCCGACGGCAAGATCGACGGCCAGGAAGTTGAAGCCCTCGGCGACCTCCTTCCGCCGAACCGGGCGATCAGCCGGGCCGAGGCCGACTTCCTGGTCGAGCTGCACGCCCGGGTCGAGCGAGTCACGCCGGCCTTCGAGCGGTTCTTCTACCTCGCCGTCAAGCGGCACGTCCTCGCCGATGGATCGATCGGGCCCGAGGAGGTCGCATGGCTGCGGCGGATGATTCTGGCCGACAACAAGGTGAGCGAGCGGGAGCGGAAACTGCTCCGCGAACTGCGTGGCGAAGCCGCCCGTTCCTGCCCAGAGTTCGAGGCTCTTTTCGCGGAGTGTGTCAAGTAAGGATCGGGCACGAATGAATTCCAGCGACCTGTTGGCCGCCGCCCGCAGGGGCTCGAGGTCGACTAATGCCCGCGTGGCAGCAGGGTGGGAATCCCGCCAGGGTCGAATAGGAGGCGGACATGGACCAGATGGCCGATGTCACGGAAATCGAACCGATTCCGCTCCAACAGCCGCCTCTGGTGGTCGGGATCGGAGCGTCGGCCGGCGGGCTAGAGGCACTCGAGAAACTGTTCGAGGCGATGCCGGCCGACACCGGCATGGTGTTCGTCGTCATCCAACACCTGTCCCCGGACTTCAAGAGCCTGACCGACACCCTGCTCGCCCGGCGGACGGCCATCCCGATCCGCCAGGCCGAGAACGGGAAGCCGGTCGAACCGAACGTGTGCTACCTGCTGCCGCCGAAGAAGGACATGATTCTGTCGGACGGCAAGTTGCTTCTGACGGACAAGGAGCCGGCACCGACAGTCGCCCTGCCGATCGACCGGTTCCTCCGGTCGATCGCCCAGGACGTCGGCGACCGGGCGGTGGCGGTCATCCTGTCGGGGACCGGGAGCGACGGGTCCCGCGGCGTTCGGGACGTGCAGGCGGCGGGCGGGTTGGTGATCGCGCAGGCCCCGGAGTCGGCGAAGTTCGACGGGATGCCGAAAAGTGCCGTGGCGACCGGGGCGGTGGACTACTCCCTGCCGCCTGAGAAGATCCCCGTCGCCCTCCTGCGGCACGCCCGCCACCCCGGCCACCGAGAACTCCCGGACGAACCGGTCGGCGGCCCGCTACCGGCCGGGATGGATGCCATCTTCGGGCTGCTCCGGGACACCTCCGGTATCGATTTCACCTCGTACAAGCCTGAGACCATCGGCCGCCGGATCGAGAGGCGGATGGGCATGCTCGATGTCCCGACAGTCGAGGAGTATGCCGACCGGCTTGTCGTCGACCCGGCCGAGGTGAACCTGCTGTACAAAGACTTGCTGATCGGCGTCACCCGGTTCTTCCGGGACCCAGACGCGTTCGAACGGCTTGGCCGGGAAGTGCTGCCCCGTCTATTCAGTTCGCTCGGCCGGGACGACGACTTCCGGGTCTGGGTGGCCGCGTGCGCTACCGGTGAAGAAGCGTACACCATGGGGATCGTCATCCAGGAATGCCTGGACACCCTCCCACGGTCGGCCCCGGTCAAGATCTTCGCCACCGACGCGCACCGTGCCTCGCTCGACGTGGCGGGGGCCGGGGTGTACCCGGCGGACAGCCTCGCCGCCATGACCCCGGCCCGGCGGGAGCGGTTCTTCGTCACCAAGGGGGACGGGTTCCAGGTCGCCCCGGACCTCCGGAAGGCGGTCGTGTTCGCCCAGCACAACGTCCTCAAAGACGCCCCGTTTACCCGGCTCGATCTGATCGTGTGCCGGAATCTCCTCATTTACTTCCTTCCGCCTGCCCAGAAAAAGGTGCTGTCCCTGTTCCACTTCGGGTTGAAGACCGGCGGGGCGCTGTTCCTCGGGCCGAGCGAGGGGCCGGGCGACCTGGCCGACGAATTCGACACGGTGAACAGTCGCTGGAAGGTGTACCGCAAGCGGCGGGACGTGCGGCTACCCACCAACATCCGGTTGCCGGTCCCGCTCGCCCCCCACACCCTCGGAAGCACCGGGGAGCGCCCGGCTGGAATCGCCGCACCCCCGCCCGACGCCCCGCTGACTGCCGTCCTCGACATGCTCCTGGACGAGTGCCTGACTCCGACCATACTTGTCAACGACCGCCGGCAGGTGGTCCGGACGTTCGCGGGCGCCAGCCGGTTCCTCGACCTCCGGGACGGGTGGTTCTCGGCCGATGTCCTGGACGCCGTTCGACCGGAGTTGCGGCCGGTCTTTGCCGGTGCACTGCCGCGGGCACTCGGGGAAAACATCCCGGTCACGTTCAAGGGGCTTCCCGTCCGACTGCCGGACGGGGACCGGGTGATCGACGTGCGAGTCAAGCCGGTCCAGGCTAGGCGCTCGGCCGACACGTATGCCCTCATCACCCTGACCGAGACGGGCGCCCCGACAGTTCCGGCGACGGCTCGCGAGATGGACCTCGGGGAAGCGTCCCGCGAGCAGGTCCTGTCGCTGGAGGCGGACCTCAGGTCGGCGAAGGAGAGCCTCCAGGCGACCATCGAGGAACTGGAAACAAGCAACGAGGAACTGCAGGCGACGAACGAGGAACTCACCGCCTCGAACGAGGAGTTACAGAGCACCAACGAGGAACTGCACTCGGTGAACGAGGAACTGTACACGGTCAACGGGGAGTACCAAAAGAAGATCGAGGAACTGACCGAGCTTTCGGCCGACGTGGAGAACCTGCTGGCCAGCACCGAGGTCCACACGGTCTTCCTGGACCGCGACCTGTGCGTCCGGAAGTTCACCCCGAAGGTGGCGGACGCCTTCCACCTGCTCCCTCAGGATGTCGGCCGGCGGATCGACCACTTCACACACACGATCGACCATCCCCATCTGCTCGAAGACCTGCAAGGGGTGCTGGCGACGGCCGCACCGGTCGAACGGCAGGTGCGGGATCGGCGGGGCCACTGGTACCTGCTCCGGGTTCTCCCCTACCGGGCCGCAGGGGCGGTCGCCGGGGTGGTCCTGACCCTGATCGACATCGCCCGGATCAAGCAAGCCGAAGCCGACGCCCGGCGGAAGGACGAGCAACTGGCCGGCATCCTCCGGAACTCCCCGAACTGGGTGTTCATGAAGGACGTGCACGGCAAGTACCTGCTGGCCGACGAGGCGTTCAAGCGGCTGGTCGGGTGCGACCCGGTCGGGAAGTCCGCCCACGACCTGTTCCCCCGCGCCGTCGCCGACACCCTGATCGCTCAGGACGCCCGCGTCCTGCAGACCGAGGCCGCGGACGAGACCGAGGTCGTGATCCCCCACCCGGACGGGCCGCACACGTATCTATCAATCATGTTCCCGATCCGCGACGAGGGCGGGGCCGTCTCCGGGCTGGGCGGCATCCGGACGGACGTGACCGCATTGAAACGGGCCGAACAAGACGCCCGGGAAGCGGTCGCCCAGAGGGACCGGTTCCTGGCCGTGTTGTCCCACGAGCTACGGAACCCGCTGGCGGCAGTCGTCAACGCGACCGCCGTCATCTCCCGCTTCGGCCCCGGCTCCCCGCACGCCGCCGACTGGTTCGGGGTCATCGCTCGGCGGACCCTGCACATGGCCCGACTGCTAGACGACCTGCTCGACGTAGCCCGGATCGCGCAGAACAAGATCGAAGTCCGCAAAGAGGTGTTCGACCTGGGTGCGACGCTCGGGGACGTGTTGGAGGAGGTCCGCCAGGCGTTCGCTGAGAGGCGGTTGCGGCTGACCGTCGCCCGCCCGACCGGCCCACTGCCGGTTCACGGCGACCCAACCCGCCTCCAGCAGATTCAAGTGAACCTGCTGACGAACGCGGCCAAGTACACCCCGGACGGCGGCGAGGTGCTGTACTCGCTCGGGGCCGAGGCCGGGGAAGCCGTCGTGCGGGTGCGGGACACTGGCGTGGGCATGTCCGCCGACCTGCTAGCCCGGGCGTTCGACCTGTTCGTCCAAGCGGACAACACCCTCGACCGGTCGGACGGCGGCATGGGCGTCGGGCTCACTCTGGTGCGGGCGATCGTGGAACTGCACGGAGGCCGGGTGACGGCCCACAGCGACGGACCGGGGACCGGGAGCGAGTTCGTAGTCCGGCTGCCGCTGGCCGGGACGGCCGCTCCGCCGACCCCGCGGCCGGGCGCGACCGACCCCGCGACGCCGCGGCGGGTTCTCGTGGTGGAGGACGACCCGGACATTCGCGAGTCCCTGCGCGCGATTCTAGCCCTGGACGGGCACGCGGTTGTGGCGGCCGGGGACGGTCAGGCCGCCCTTGTCGCCCTCGAACGTGGCCCTACGCCGGACGTCGCCCTGGTCGACATCGGCATCCCCGGCATGAGCGGGTACGAGTTGGCCCGCCGAATTCGGGCGATGACCAACGACCGGCTCCGGCTGGTCGCGTTGACGGGGTACGGCAGGCCCGGCGACCGTGACGCCGCGTTCGCGGCCGGGTTCGACGCCCACCTCACCAAGCCGTTCCACCCCCACGACCTCGACAGTGTGCTCGGCCCGGCGGCCGGCGACGGTCAGGCCCGGTAGCGGGAGCCGACCGTTCTTTTCAAGCCCGCTTGATGCCGAAAGCAGGTCGATCCCGAGCGGCGGTTCCACCCGTGGAACTTGACGCACGCCGTCCGCAACGGAATAACTCGCCAGGGCCGTCCGGCACAGTTCCGATCCCCACGCCGTCATCACGACCGACTCGTAGTGGAAAGCGAACGACGCGTGAAGGTCGTCCGGGGCGGGTTGTCGATCATCATCCCAGGCTCAGTCACCCGGCGCTGTCCGCGACCCTGGATTTGGTCATTGGCCAGCAAACTCGGTTTATCGCCGACCTCGTCCGAAAACGACTCCGAATTCATTCGCGACACGATACGGCACAACCCTCCGGACGCCGTCAGTTGGCGAGAGGACTTGATCGCGGCGCTGGTCGATCACGCTGACGGAAAGTGACGCACTATCAGTTGGCAATTCCGATTCCCCTCCGAAACGTTCTTGACCTTGCTTGGACCGTTCCGAGGAGAAGTTTTGTGCAGTAGTGACGCTGTCTCGGAATCCGCTCCGGTCGACGTGCTGAGATCAATTTCTCGAGTCGCGAACGTTAGTGGCCCTGACAAAACCCCTGAAGTACATGTTGTCGTTCATCAAGATCCGGAAGCACACGCCGCATGCGGCCAGGGTCGCCCACGCGTCGCGGATGACGCCCAGGCGGTCGTATCGGACCCGCATCCGACGAAACCCCTTCACCCAACTGATCGTTCGTTCCACCACCCAACGCACCTTTCCGAGCCCACTCCCGTGCGGCGTCCGACGCTTCCCGATCCGCGGCTCAATCCCCATCCACCGCAACAGCCACCGGGTCGAATCGCTGTCGTACCCCCGGTCCGCATACAACTCATCCGGGTGTTCCTTCGGACGACCCGGCTTGCCGCCCACCCTCGGGAACGCCAGCACCAGCGGGATGATCTGGGTGTGGTCGGTCGCGCACGCCGGGGCCGTCCGGATCGCCAGTGGCACCCCGGTGTCACTGACCATGAGCGTGTGTTTCGTGCCCAATTTTCCGCGGTCCACCGGGCTGGGGCCGGTCTGCTCGCCGCCGCCGAACGCCCGCACCAGGACGCCGTCGATCACCACCAGGTCGAGGTCCAGCTTGCCGGCCTCGCGGAGCATCCGGAGGAGGTCGGCGTGGACGCGGTCCCAGACGCCGGCCTCTTCCCAGGCCCGGAGTCGGCGACGGGCGGTCCGTCCGGAGCAGCCGAGTTCGGGTGGAACGTCCTCCCAGCGGCAGCCGGTGGTGAGGACGAACCAGATGACCCGGACGGCGACCTCGTGCGGGACGCGTCGGCGTCCGCCGTAGGGTCCGGGCGGTTGTTCGGGCGGCAGGTGGTGGGCGATGGTGTCATAGAATCCGTCCGGCAGCGTGGCGTGTGCCATGAGTGGACCCTCGGGAGTCAGGTGAGTCAGAGAGCTCATAGCGTGCCAAACGCAGAATAGGTTGGCCGGGTCGCCCCGGCAGTTGCCTGTCCAGGGCTCCCACAGATCCGGATCCATCGAACACACTGCACCTCTTGTCACAGTATCC
>CAZKIQ010000119.1:0-10620 GCA_964552815.1 uncultured Alcaligenaceae bacterium
AGGATGGCAGAACTGTCGAAAGCGGGGAATTCTAATTGTCGCGGACAAGGGAAAAGTGACGCTACACATATCGTACTCTCCCACCACTTTCCGGGAGGTACGGATGCCCACCCTGACCATCGAATACGACACGGATGCCGAGCGACTCCAGTACGAACGGGCGATCGCTTACGTTCAGGAACTGAACCGCGTCGGGGCCGACGCCGCACCCGGCACCGTTCTCGACGCCTGCGAAGGCTTCGCCCTCGACCGCGGTCGCCGACTCCTCGCGACACCCTCGCCGACGCCCTTCAGGCCCGCGAGGTGTGCGACCAGTGCTGTGGCTATCCTCCATCGACTTAAGCAGTAGTTTCCAGGATTTCTGGAGTCGCAAATCGCAAAAAGCCCTGGAATTTTGCATTCGTGACCGATAACTGCCGAGGCGGTTGCCATCGAGGGATCTGCGAGAATGAGACTCGTTGACGCGAAACGCTTGAAAACAAGGCGATCCGCCCCCTAAAAATCCTCGACACGACTGCCTAGTGTCCTGAGTTGCAAGTTCGTTTGCAAACCTCCTCGACCTTCCGCAGGATCAAATCGGCACTCGCCGTCCACCGGAATGGCTTGGGGTCCGCGTTGTGCTCCGCCAGGTAGGACTCGATCGCTTGCTCCAGGGCTTTTACGCTCTTGAACGCACCCCCCTGGATGCGTTGCTCCGTGATGGCCCAAAAAAACTAGCCCGGCAAACTTTGCTGGTTGAGCTTGTTTTCCAGGGCTTTCAGATAGCCCTCGGGGTCGCGGCGGAACTGGCGTCGCTCCACCCGTCGTCGTCGGCGACGCTCCAACGACTCCCGCAACGCACGCCAACGCTCGCGGTCCGCCTCGTCCAACTCCGTCGCCAAACCCGCGCCCGCACGAGTCCCCAGACTCGCCGGCAACGTCCCCGCGTGGAACGCCTTCAAGACCTGACGGCCTTCGTCTTCGACCAACTTCCGCAGCGTTTCCCCGCTCGTAACTACCGTTGCCGCGTGAGCCAAGTGCCCCGCCGCCCGGTCGAAGTTCGTACCGCCACCGTTCAGTCGGCAGGCCAACTCCCGCACCCCGACGCTGATCGTCCGCCTCGGCCCGGTCGAGAGACCAGTCCATCACCGTGTGGCTGCCCTCCGAACCGTTCCAGCGGATCCGCTTCACCAGAACCCGACCGTTGACCGTCTGCACCGAGTACTCCTACTGCCATCCACGACACCCTGGTACCAGAAAGATTTGCCAGACCCACCTGTAAGCTCGCTTGACCTGCGAATCTTCCCTATGTATCAACGGCGTCCTGGGAGACAGGCGCGTAAGCAGCCATAGGGAAGAGGAATTTGAATGAAAGCGATCCTGCTCGCGGGCGGACTCGGAACACGGCTGGCCGAGGAAACGAACGTCAAGCCGAAGCCGATGGTCGAGGTCGGCGGCGTGCCCATCCTGGTTCACGTCATGTCCCTGTACGCCGCCCACGGCTACCGCGAATTCGTCGTCGCGTGCGGCTACCGTGGGGACTACATCAAAGAATACTTCGCGAATTACTCGCTCAAGCACTCAGACTGGCGCATCAATCTGCGAGCAGGAGCGTGTAGTCCTCTGAATACTTCCGCACCAGACTGGGACGTCTGGGCGGTCGACACCGGCTACCACACGATGACCGGCGGCCGCGTCCGTCGGCTCCGCACGGTCGTGGGGCCAGAAACGTTCATGGTCACCTATGGCGACGGCGTGGCTGACATCAATCTGACTGCATTGATCGACTTCCACCGGTCGCACGGTCGGCTGGCAACGGTCACCGCGGTGCACCCGCCGGCTCGGTTTGGGTGCATCGAACTCGACGGGGATCGCGTCGCGTCGTTCGCAGAAAAGCCGCAAACGAGTGAAGGATGGATCAACGGCGGATTCTTCGTCTTCGAGCCGGGCGTTTTCGCCTACCTCGGAGCCGACGACACGGTACTGGAAAAAGAGCCACTCGAACGGCTCGCACGAGACGGCGAGTTGATGGCCTTCCAACACACAGGGTTCTGGCAGCCGATGGATACGCTCCGCGACAAGCAAGTACTCGAAAAGTTGTGGGAAACTGGTAATGCCCCGTGGGCCATGAGGAACTTGTGCGATGACGGTTCAAACCTTCTTCCAACGCAAACGGGTTCTGGTCACTGGTCTCACCGGGTTCAAAGGCGTCTGGCTGGGTAACTGGCTGCGACGACTCGGAGCAGAGGTTTCTGGTCTAGCGCTTCCGCCAGAATCCGCGATGGCGGCGGGGTGGCCCGGGATCGCGGCGGAGCTTCCGTTCCACTCCGTGGACATCCGCGATGCGGCTGCGGTGAACCGTGTGTTCGCAGCGGAGCGGCCGGAAGTCGTGTTTCACCTCGCCGCGCAGCCGTTGGTTCGTCGTGGCTACCGCGAACCGGTCGAAACGTTCGCGGTGAACGTAATGGGCACCGTCCACGTGCTGGAAGCGGCCCGAACCGCGCCGTCCGTACTCGGCGTCGTCGTGGTCACGAGCGATAAGTGCTACGAGAACCGCGAGTGGCACTGGGGCTATCGCGAAACCGACGCGATGGGCGGGTTCGACCCGTACAGCGCGAGTAAGGGCTGCGCCGAACTCGTCGCGGCGTCGTACCGCCGATCGTACACCGCGGACGGTGCCGGGCGTGTCGCGACGGGTCGGGCGGGAAATGTCATCGGCGGCGGTGACTGGGCGGAAGATCGCCTCGTGCCGGACATCCTAAGGTCGGTTCTCGCCGACAAACCGGTTCGACTTCGCCGACCGGAAGCGATTCGCCCGTGGCAGCATGTTCTGGAACCGCTCTCGGGCTACCTCGCCCTGGCCGCGCGTCTGTGCCAAGTCGGTGGCCAATTCGCCGATGGATGGAACTTCGGCCCATCAGAACCGCGACCTTTGACGGTGCGGGAAGTCGCCGAGCGACTCGTGCAAATGGCCGGTCGCGGGGAGGTGATCATCGACCGCGCTTCGTCGGCGGTGCATGAAGCCCACTATCTACGCCTGGATTCGTCGAAGGCAGCGGCGGAACTCGGATGGGTGCCGCTCCTGTCGACCGACGACCGGTTGGCCTGGACTCTCGACTGGTTCTCGGCGTGGCGGGCCGACCCGACCACCGTGTGGCGTGTGACGCAGGATCAGATCGGCGAGTACGAGCGGAGGATAGTTCAATGTCCGCAACTGGCCCAGTGGTGGTGTCCGGCGTCACCGGGCTCGTTGGCGGGGCACTCGCACGCCGCCTGATCCGTGATGGAGAAGATGTCCTCGCCCTGGTTCGCCCGGGCCGTGCGGAAGCGGCGGCGGCGGCCGCAGCGGGCGCTGACATCGTCGAGTGGGACGGCCGCTCCGAACGCGACCTCGCGTCGCTCTTCTCGATCGTCCGCCCGGCCGTGGTTTACAACCTCGCCGCGTACGGGGTCAAACCCGGCGCCCGTGAAGTGTGGCCGACGGTTCGCAGCAATATCGACTACCCCGTCGCACTTCTGCTCGCAGCTGCCGCGATTCCGGAGTGTCGGTTCGTGCATGCGGGAAGTTGCTTCGAATACGGCGGCGGTCGGCCTGGGTGGCGGCTGACAGAAGACGACCCGGCGACGCCGTTCTCCGTGTACGGTTCCGCGAAATTGGCCGCGACGCAGATCGTGCGGAACGCCGCCGCCGACCTCCGGATTTCCGCGATCGTTGCCCGACTCTTCGCAGTGTACGGGCCGGGGGAGGCAGAGGAACGCCTGGTTCCGACGCTGATTCGCGCTCTTCGTTCCGGGGACTCGGTCGCGCTGACAGCCGGCGGTCAGGTACGCGACTGGCTCTACCTCGATGATGCGGTCGACGCGTTGCTCATGTGCGGCGATCCCGACGGCGGAGCGGTGCCGGGCGAAGTCTACAACATCTGCACCGCAAACCCGATCACAGTCCGGCAAGTCGGCGACGCGATTGCAAAAGTGCTCGGCACATCTTCCGATCGACTCGGTTGGGGGCGGCTGCCGTACCGTCCGCGTGAACCGATGTGGATCGTCGGCGACAACTCACGATTCCGCTCCGCAACGGGGTGGGTAGCGCGTTTCGGGTTGGAAGAAGGTCTGTGGTTGACCGCCGGCGGAGAACCGAGTGCGCCCGCAGTGGGAAACAGGGCCGCCTAGACACCCGTTTTGGAATCGGGTATTACGCTCAGCGTCAACAGCCCCCGAACCCGGAGCAGCGAGTGTCTATCACTGCCGATCTGCGTGCCCGCATCCTGGATCTCGTTCGCGAGTACCACGCTAATGCTTGGCCGAATCGACCCTTCGCTGCTGGGGAGTCGACCGTCCCCGTCTCTGGCAAGGTGTTCGACGCGGACGATGTTGCCCACCTCGTGGATTCATCGCTCGACTTCTGGCTGACGGCCGGTCGCTACCACGATCGGTTCGAGTCGGAATTCGCCAAATTCCTCGGCGTACGACATGCTCTCGTCACCAACTCGGGTTCGAGTTCAAACCTCCTCGCGTTCGCTGCGCTGACATCGCCTAAGCTCGGAGATCGGCAGATTCGTCCGGGGGACGAGGTGATCACGGCGGCCGTCGGGTTCCCGACCACGGTGAATCCGGCGCTCCAGCACGGGTGCGTGCCGGTTTTCGTGGATGTCGATATCCCGACGTACAACATCGAACCAAGCCGTCTGGAAGAAGCCGTCAGCCCGCGGACGAAGGCGATCATGGTCGCCCACACTCTGGGGAACCCCTTCGACCTCGACGCCGTCATGGACGTCGCGAAGAAGCACAATCTCTGGGTGATCGAAGACACGTGCGACGCCCTCGGTGCGACCTACCGCGGCAAGATGGTTGGGACCTTTGGCGACATCTCGACATACAGTTTCTACCCGGCGCACCACATAACGATGGGCGAAGGTGGCGCGGTCGCGACGGATCGGCCGGTGCTCAAGAAATTGCTCGAATCCTACCGCGACTGGGGCCGCGATTGCTGGTGTCCGACGGGCGTCGACAACATGTGCGGCAAACGCTTTGGCTGGCAATTCGGCGAGCTTCCTTGCGGTTACGACCACAAGTACACGTACAGCCACATCGGGTACAACCTGAAGGCGACCGACATGCAAGCCGCGGTCGGCGTGAGTCAGTTGAAGAAACTGCCCGGATTCATCGCCTCTCGCCGGGCAAACTTCGCTCGGCTTACGGAACTCTTCTGCGACACTCAGGACGACCTCATCCTGCCGCAAGCGACGCCGCACAGCGAGCCATCGTGGTTCGGCTTCCCGATCACGATTCAGGACAATTCACCCGCGGAACGCAACGAGATCATCGCGACTCTGGAATCCCGCAAGATCGGGACACGGCTTTTGTTCGGAGGGAACCTTTTGCGCCAGCCCGCGTACCGGGACATCTCGCATCGCGTCAGCGGACCTTTGACGAACGCGGACCGCATCACCGCTCGCACGTTCTGGGTCGGAGTCTACCCTGGACTCGGCAGTGACCGGCTTGAATTCATCGCGGACACCCTGAAAGACGCACTCGCAGCCGCGCGTCGGAGGGTGCGGGTGCCAGGGATTGCAGTCGACCGGCTGGCGGGATGACCTTCACGGAACGGGAGTTCGCTCATGGCAACCGAAAAACCGCTTGTTTCAATCGTCGTTCCCGTACTGAACGAGGAAGCGAATATCCCGCGGCTCTACGAGCGAGTCTGCACCGTGATGGGGGCACTCGCCGAGTCATATAGATGGGAACTGGTAGTGACCGACAACCACAGTTCGGACTCATCGTTCCAACTCCTAGCCGCAATCGCTCGGTCGGATGCGCGGGTTCGGGTCATCCGATTCGCCAAGAACTTCGGCTATCAACGGTCAATTCTGACAGGTTACCTGAACGCAGTTGGCGACGCGGTCGTTCAACTCGACTGCGACATGCAAGACCCACCAGAACTTATTCCGCAAATGCTGGCCGACTGGGAGGAGGGGTGGAAAGTCGTGTACGGAGTTCGCCGGTCCCGCCAGGAAGGGACTGCGATGACTTTCGTGCGGAAGGCGTTTTATCGCGTTATGGACCGACTGAGTGACGAACCGCTGCCGCTTGACGCCGGGGATTTTCGCCTTGTCGACCGACGGATCGTGGAAGAGTTGCGGAAAGTGGAGGACGCGAATCCGTACCTACGTGGGTTGATCGCGACGATGGGCTTCGACCAGAGGGGTTTTGCCTACGACCGCGCCGCGCGAACTGCTGGCGAGACAAAGTTCCCGCTCCGAGCCCTGCTGCGAATCGCCGCGGATGGGCTGCTTAACCACTCGTCCTTTCCGTTGCGACTCGCGACTTACGTTAGCTTGGGTATAACCGCTCTGGCGACGTTGCTCGCAGTCGGCTACGCCGCCGCTCGTGTAACGAGCTTCGGCGACGACTGGCCACCAGGCTTTACGACCATCGTCTTGCTGTTGCTCATGTCGACCGCGTTGAATGCGCTCTTCTTCGGGATCCAGGGCGAGTACACGAAACGGATCTTCCAACAAGTGAAGCGCCGTCCGCTGACGATCGTGGAGCAGGAATTGAACCCAGCTGGAGGCAATATGCCATCTAATCGACGAGCGGCATGAGTTCTGATCTGATACCCGAACCGACAAGGAGCGTGTGATGATCGAAGGTGAAGGAGCGCCGAGTTCACTCATGGTCGAAGGTGAAGGTGCCTCGACTCCACCCATTCCGAAGAGTCTGTACTCTCAAAGCCATGTCATAATACTTGGACTTGTTTGTTTCGCCAATGTTTGGATGCTCGGGCCAAGTCTTTCGGCGCCACTTGGGCCCGTGGATGATTGGCACATCGTAAAATGGACACGGGGAGAAGGCGGTCTCTCTCGTCTACGACTCTCCGAGGTTGTCCGTGAGGAACTGGCTCCGAATGGCGGTCGATACAACCCGGCATGGAAACTAAGCCTGATCGCCGAAACTTGGTTAGTAGGCGAGAATGCATTTATGTGGCACGCTGATAAACTTCTGCTATCCACGTTTTGCGTCGCGATTGTGTTCTTGAGTGCCCGACTGTGGATATCTCCATTCGCGTCCGGTCTCATCACGCTCTGTTATCTCTGCACAACCGCATCCACGGCATGGGTCCGACTCGGTGCCGCCGAGGTCTACGCGATGCCGATCATCGTATTCGCATTCTATGTCATCCTCCGTCGACTGAAGCACGGAAAACCGGTCCGTCCATCGCGAATTCTTCCGTATCTCCTATTGCTGCTCCTCACACCCTTGGTGAAGGAGACGTTCTTAACCATACTCCCAGCAACATTTCTTTTTCTGTATATAATTCTACCGTTGGTATACTCACGTTCAGATTTCTCTCCACGACGATTCACTGTACAAGATTGGGCAGTATCAGTAGGCGGGGCACTCGCATGGGGTGGATATACTTACTACGTCTATAGCAAGGTTTCGTCGAATGGGCATTTTTATTCTTATGCAAATCAATCCAGTTCAGCATTCTTTACATCAGCGAAGTGCTTTTGGATTGAGACCCAGCTATCAACGCAAATCGCCATCCCGCTCATCGTAGCAGGAGTAGTCATTCCCATTTCTCAGTTAGCGTTCATCCGACGGATCCTGGGACTTGCAACTCCAGAACATCTCGATTCAAAGCGATACTTGTGCCTATCGTTTGCGACCGTACTGTTGTTTTGCATGCCGCAAATTCTGATGTATAAGGAACTGATGATAGATCCGGGCTTCTTTCGTTTCGTAGGACGCTATTTTCAGCCTTATAATCTGGGTCTAGTCATACTAGCTGGGGTAGCAGCGTATGCAATCGAACAATCGCTTCGCGACTCCAGCCAATGGCTGCGGTCATTGATTGTCGTAATGGTCGCCTTAGTGCCTGCAACCGCAATGGTGAATGCTATGCGAGTGAATCATCGATACGCACGTCAATACGCGGCAATGACGAAAGATTTTAAGCTGAACATCGATCGGGTTGCATCTTTGGCATCGATCCGCGAGCCAGGTCAACGTGTCATAGTGCTTCGCTCGTATCACTGGGGAGAGTTTGAGACGATTGTAGCGGCAAGCTACTACCTTCATGCGCGTGGCTTCTTGCCAAGTGAGTTATACTATGCACCGCAGGTTGATGTGAATTGCACTCCAGACTGGCTTCAGAAGGTGGGAAAGGAAGGCATCCCAGGTCTCTTTCGTGGCGGATTGAAGTGCAAATCTCAACCAGATGCAGTGATTCGATACCGAGACACAATCGCGAATCCGAGCGAGATTAATCGAGAAGTGATTATGTGTCCATTATTCCGATTTTAAGACTCGCAACAACTGCGTTGAGAGCATTTTCCTCTGTCGAAAGTGAGGTGAATGCTTCTTACGGTCGGCTCATCCCGACGAAGCTGCCTTCGTTATCGCGGGAGAACGGACAGTGGAAGGCTCTGACTTCAAGGCTCTTGAAGAGGAACCCGATAAACAGTAGTTTCCAGGATTCTCGTTGATCGGTGGCGGGTTTTGCGGCCAACTGGGTGGGCGCGGACTCACCATCAGGATGCCCGGAACCGTCGTCATGAACGAAGCGACGCAACTCGTCCCGTTGTGGAAACAACTGCTTTGCCATCCAGCACCAAGACCTCCAGGCGGTCAAAGCAGATGGCCAAGGTGTGGGCGACCACGTGGGGGAAGAGGGCGGCGAGGCGATGGGTGGCTTCCCGGAGGAAGGCTTCGCTCAGGCGGGGCGGGGTCCGGCGAAGCTTGCCTTAGAAGGCCTCGTTGCCGGCATCTCCGTCGTGTCGTTGACGTTGGAGGTGGGCTTGGCGGCCGGACCCTTGGTGGGTGACGAGGGCGTCGAAGAGCCAGCCGACGAGTTGGGGAAAGGTGACGGTGTCTTGGTAGCAGCGTCCGCGGTGATTGTGGAAGAGTTGGGTGAGGAAGGCATCGGGCAGGGCATGGGCGAAGAGAGCGAGCGAAGCCTTGGCGAGCGGGAGTTGGTCGTAGACTTGTCGCGCGAACTCGGCGGGAGTCTGAGGGGTCTGAGTGGGCGTGGCGCGTCGGTCAGGTGGGAGAATCATGGTGGCGACCTTGCCAGTGGGAGGAGCTCATGGAGCCCGATTGGAGCAGGGAATTCGCCACAGGTCAAGCGCCAAGTCGGGAATCTGACACCATTTAAGTCGATGAAAGATAGCCACAGCACTGGGATGACCCTCGACCTGCTCGCCGCGGTGAAGGGACACACCCTCGACGCCCTGATCGTCGAGTGCACCCACTTCGGCAGCGGCTGGGAGGCCGGCCAGACGGAGCACGATCTCGAAGCCGACATGACCGAACGGATCCGAACCGCCCCCGCTTTGGTGCTGGCGTCGTTCACGCCGCTCGACCTCGACCGGCTGGTCACGGTGTACAAGGCCACGCGGTCGGCGGGTCGCACCTTCGTGGCCGACGCCTACGCCGCGTTCGTACTCCACCTCGTCGGCCGGCGGGTCCGGGTGCCGAATCCGCAACGGGCCGCGGGCATCCGGGTCTACTTCAACCAGGCCTTCGAGCGGCGGGGCCTGACCAAGATCCGTCAGAAATTCGAGGCCGATCGGATCGCGTTGTCCGAAATCCTCGCCAACCCCACGCAGTACGTGATGGCCTTCCGGCCGTCGATGACGCGGCTCGACTTCGGCGACAAATTGCCGTCCCGGTGTCGATGCCTTTACGGGTACTGGGAGGGCTACCTGACCCGACCCGACTGGGTGACACTGCGGGAACAGATCGCTCGGGCAGGCGGCGACTTCATCCCCACCCACGTCAGCGGTCACGCCTACGTGGAGGACATCCTGAAGTTCGTGACCGCCGTCAACGCCCGCACGGTAATCCCGATCCACACCTTCGAGCCGCAACTGTTCCAGGACCACTTTTCCAACGTCACCCGACTGACGGACGGCGTGCCGCACGACCTGAGTTGACACCATCGCCGGAGTTTTTGCCATGCCCCTGACGCCCGAAGAAACCGAGTTCCTCGCCGCGTACCTGTACGAATCCATTCGTCTCGAACGGGGACCGGCCCTGCAAAAGTTCCGGGCTCGGGGGCTGAAGTACCCCGACGTGACGGACCTGCTGACGGCGTACGAACGCGAACACCCGCCCCGCCTCGAAACCGCCGTGGACGAGCAGGGACGGCCCGTCGAGGAACTGGTCTGGGGCCGCCGCACGAGCAGCCCGCCGGACCCGCCCTGGCCGGACGCCGTCGTGGCCCGTCAACGCAACGCGGAAATCCGGGCCGAGTGCCTCACCGAACTCCCTCGCGATGAAGGCAATTCTTAACCTGCTGGATCGAACTTTCGTCTCTGACGGCCTGACACGAGATCAAGTTGACATCCATTCTCGCCGCAGAGGATCGATCCCGCCGCCACTGTCGGCAACCCCTCCATCAATGGACCCCAGCTTTCCTTGCCGTTCAGAATTGCGTCTACATCGGGCCCCGAACAGTGACCGATGACCAGAATCGGTTTTGGGACCAGATCATCCGCCCCCTGTTCTGGCAACTTCGCGATTCTCTCTCCCAGTCTGAGCCGCCGCTTCAACGTGGCAACGTTCCGGTAGGCATCGATAAGCAGTAGTTTCCAGGATTCTCGTTGATCGGCGGCGGGTTTTGCGGACAACTGGGGG
>CAZKIQ010000120.1:0-10333 GCA_964552815.1 uncultured Alcaligenaceae bacterium
AAGAGTTGGAGAGGTGTCGGCGGACGAGTTCGAACCCGTCATTTCGATACCGAGTTGGACTCGAACCGCTTAACGGGTCGAGAGCGAATCACCAAACCCCAGGATTTCCAGCGTTTCGTGAGGTCGGTCAAAAATACTCTCAATGCGTTGAGAGCAAATTGGTTTGCGACGTGTCACACTCGCGGAGCTAACTTTTCCAGGTTCGAGCAAATCCGCCAGACGGGTTGACGCAAACGGGCACATCGCGGACGTTCTCACCGCTCGCAGCTTTCGCCTTATTTCGTAGTGTTTCGCGATGTTTCCGACGTTCTGAAAACTCTCTGTTCGGAGAGAGACTTTACTGGTTCGAACACGTCCACCCGCGGGTTCACACATTTTGACCTGAACTCTCGGACTCTCTCGCTCTCTCCGAGAAACGGGTTAACGCTACTGTTACGATCGCGGATACGAACACTTTTTCGCCGCGAAATCCGGCGTTTTGACCCAACCCAGGTTCTCGATTCCCCTGCGACCCGCCACGCACTGGTCCTAACTCTCAACCGCTTCCACTACACATCATTGGCATTTTCACCCGGACCTGTTCCTGGAACGGCGTGGCTTTGAGGGCGTCAGTCGGAGTCGAAGTGGCCTCGAAGCTTTCCGCACCGCTTGCACTCGAAGATGTAAACGCTCAAGGCGTGGCCCAAGGCGTCCCAGGTGTCCGGGGGCACATCCTCGACTACGGAGTAGTACAAACCCTCCCCGCTGCCAACGCCGGCGCGCCGCTCGCACTGCTCTTGGTGCCACTCCCCCAGGAAGGTCATCGGGTGACGGCAGCAGAAGAGCCAGCACTCGCCCTGCCATGTCCCATAAGTTGGGGTGCGGACCAGTTCGAGCAGGATCGCCTCGGGGAGCCGGACGCCGACCCAGTCCTCGGCCGGGTCGACCACGACTGGCTCGAACTGGTCCTGCCGCAACCCCGGCACGCCGTTGGTGACGCCGGACACCACCTCGTTCCACGACACCATGCCGAACTCAGTGTCCTTCGTGATGGCCGCTCTGCCTGCGCGGAGGCAGCCGAAACAGCACTTCGGCTCCTTGTGCGCGGCGACGTTTGGTGGGAATGGGACCGCGGCCCCGCACGCGCGGCAGTCCACCGCCGCCCCGTCAACGACATCCACACCGTTTGGCGTGCCGCACGACGGGCACGGGATGACGAGGTCGGCGGGGATACCGAGGCGAAAGCAGTGGGCGTTCGCAGTGCCGCAGATCGAGCACGTCCCCTTGCCGATGTAGTCGGAGTCGTCCGAGGGGCTGACCGGTGCCTCGTACAGCGGGAACGGGATGCCGAGGTCCGCGAACGTCCGCTTCATCGACCGCCCTCGCCTCCGCCGCCGTCTATGAGTGTTGGTGTCAAGTCTCCTCAAGCATAACCCTCACGGCGCGGACCGTCCACGCCGCAAGCCATGCCCGCCTCGGTTCACGGGCGAAGGTCAAGAACCGAACCATCCCGACTCAGCGAACATCTATACGAGGAACGTGTCCGCGGGCGGAAGTGGTCAAGATTTTCTGTGAGAAGAACCGTCCGCGGGGGGAATTTCTCTCAACTCATGAGCCCATGAGAGCGGTTCGGCCTGCCTTTACTACCCGACTAACGACGCCTTACCCTTGAACGACTTGTCCTCGGCCACCACCAGCCAGATGCCGTGCCCGGCGAACCGGTCGCCGGCGTTGTAGCTCCACGACGACATGCCGGTGTGGTACAGGCTGATCCCGGCTGGGCGGATGGCGGTCAGGAACTCCGCGCGAGTGTGCGGCGGTGGCCCCTCCTCGGGGTCGTCGTCCGCCCACGACCCGTTGTACAGGTCGAGCAAGTCGTCCGCGACCCGCTCCCGGCACCGCGGCTCGTTCTCCCGCGCCCACGCCAGGAACGAGGCCGCCGCCTCGAAGAGCACGCTCGGCTCGGCGTCGGCCCAGTCGGCCTCTGCCACGATGTCGAATGAGATCGGGCAACCGGGGAGGAACTCGATGGTCCCCTCCCATGAGTCGTGAGACTTGACCCAGCGAAGCTCGCCGACTCCCGAATGGTGCCGAACCACGTCCGCCATCCGTGCGCCTCCTGCCGCCGTGTATGAGTGTTGGTGTCAAGTCTCCCCAATCCTAATCCTCGCGGCGTGGACCGTCCACGCCGCGGGAGGGTGCCGCGTTGCCGTTCTTTCGAGCAGGGTTTTGCCGAGGTCGCTCACACCCGAAGACTTTGGCCACGAGTGGCTGCCTGAATGGCCGCGCTCCAACTGCCAAAGTGCTTCTTGGCCGCGGAATAGAGGCCACTGTCCACTTTCCAAACTGCTCCGACGCACGGATTGTGTGCCCGGATCGCATCCAGGACGGCCTGCGGTGACCACACACGTTGCACGATCGGCGGCGGCAAGCGCGGAAGCAAGCCTGCTGCGTCGACCGCCTCGCGCCAGCTTCCGAAGTGCCGCTTGGCGGCCGCCGCCAACTTTCGATCCTTGAAGCCGGCGCAGGCGAGCGGCAGTCCACGGACGTACCCGTCTTGGATGGCCTCGACAATGCGTCGCCGGGTCCATCGACCCGCGGGCGGATCGAGCCCGGCTGCCTCCCACGCCGCCTCTAAACTCCCGAAGTAGCAGACCGCAGCGCCGGCCAGAGCGGGGTCCACGCGACGAACGTTCCCTACCCCCTCGAGGTACTTTCCGCGTAATTCCTGCAGGATCTGCTCTTTCGACCATTTCCGGCGTGGCTTGAACGCGAGACCCGCCGCATGCAGTGCGTTTTGCCAGTTGCCGAAATGGGTCACTGCAGCCCGAAAGAGAGGTTTGTCCTCGCGCCAGACCCGCGACAACGGGAGCCCCCGTTGAAGTCGCTGGCGCATGGCGTCGATCACCCGATCGCGATCCCAGCGACGTCGGATCTCGGGGTCGACTCCCGCGGCCTGCAACGCCCGTTGCCACGAACCGAAGACTCGTCGGGCCGCGCGGTAGACCCGCGGTTCCTGGCCGGGCAGACGCTTGAGCGACAAACCCCGGAGCCGCCACGTCCGAATGGTCTGGAGGATTTGTTCGGCGGTGAGCGGCTCGGGCGGGGGCGGAGCGAGACCCGCGGCACATACGGCATGCTGCCAACCGCCGAAGAGTCGCCTGGCGACGGCGTAGAGCGACGGGTCTTCGCGCCCCACCCCCGCGAGTGGCAAACCCCGTTCGTGCCGCTCTCGAATCGCCACCAGCACCGCGTTCGCAGTCCACGAGCGATGGGGAGATCGTTCACGTGGCACTGGCAGCCCCGCGGCCCGTAACCCCCGCCTCCAAGATCCGAAATAGCGTTGCGTGGCTGCCACCAAGATCGGATTGTCCTTGCGAAGGTTTCCACCGTCGCGGTGGCGAGTCTGGAGTTCGCGGATCACGCGTTCGCGCGACCAGCGTTGCCGCGGGGATTCCAGTCCCGCGGCGGCCAGGGCGTCTCGCCAACTGCCGAAGAGCGAGTAGGACGCGAGGCATGCGGGCCAGCATTCCTTCCAGAGTCGCGCCACGGGTACGCCCCGCCCGTGGCATTCGCGGATCGTTTGGATCACGCGTTCCTTGGTCCATGGGGTGCGGCTCACGTTAGCGCTCCGTGCTCTGAATGATCTGCTCGAACATCTCCAATTGCTGTGGGTGCCGTTCTTGCAGGAACTGGCGGACTCGCGGGTTGGCCACCAGCGAACGGGCATAGATCACTAGCTTCAGCAGGTTCGTGGTGTACTGTCGGTACAACCCCGAGTAGAAGTCCTGCTGCTGCTCGGCCTCGCGCAGCTTCTTGAGCAAGTCGCTCTTTTTCTCTTCGGCTTGCACCCACGGGGTTCGGGCGCCATTGACTTTGGCCCGCTTCCCGACCGCGGTTTTCAGCACCAACCCGCGCGCGAACGTCACGCTGTAGTCGTTGCACGATTCCATCAGCTTCAAGATCTCCGCCTGCCGCTCCAGCTTCACCTGCGTCAATTCCTTGACGGTTTGCGAAGTCAACTGACCCGACTCGAACGCCGCGGCCACCGAGGGGTCGAGCTTCTTGAGCAAGGCAAGGTTCGGACTCTGGCGAATGCCGGGGATTCCCAGGGCGTTGACAATCGTCTTCTCGTCCAGTTCCTCCAGCGATTTGCGAAGCATTCGCATCTCCTGGGAGTCGCTCAGGGGGTTCACCATGCGGTTGCCGGTGTAAGCCTCTCGCTGGCGACCGATCAGGCAGGGAACCGTCTCGACGCCCCAGTCCAGCAGAATGCGGTAGCGGAGGCCGCCGTCGAGAATCTCGTAGTTGCCCCCCTGGGGAAAAACGATCAGCGGCTCCAGGAGGCCCACTGCCTTCAGACTCGCCTCGATGCGTTTGCGATACTTGGGGCTCACGGTGCGTTCGTTCCGCAGCACCAATTTCACGATGGGAATGTCGAGGCCCGGGAGCGGTTTGCCGTTGGTCGTCATGCGCGGTCTCCTTGGGAAGGTTCGTAGCGAAAATCGCCGGCGAGATCGGGTCGTTCGTAGAGTTTCTCGGCGCGGAGCAAGGCGATCAGTTCGGGATCCTGCCAGATCGCGTTGATGCCGCCGAGCAGGGAAAGGAAGCGGTTCTCCTTGGTCTTGGCTTCGCGGACGTACGACGTCTTCGCCCGCGTCACGTCCTCGATGTCGTTCTTCAATTCTTCGACCGTGTATTGAGCGACCGGGGCCTTTCCCTTCGGCTCGCGCGCCCTGGCCGAGATGATCTTGCGGGCCTGGGCAAACGTGGTGGTCGTGACGAGTCCCTCGTCGAAAGCGTCCATCAGCACGTTCTGGAGTGGACCGTCGCCTGCGGCGGCCACCTGCATGGCGAATTTGATCGGGAAGACGCCGCGTTCCACTCCGCGAATCAGGCGTTCCTCGCCCTGCTCGACCAAGCGGACATAGTCGCGGATGTACTCTTTCGATTTGCAGGTGATCTGGGCGAGCTTCTCGTAATCCCACCCCTCGTCGTGGAGTCGCTTGACCTCCCGCGCCAAGTCCATGACGTCGGGCTTGGTCCGGGCGAGGTTCTCGATCAGGGACTGCAGGTAGGCCTCTTTCCTCGTACAGGTCACGACCTCGGCTGGAATCAGGGTGTGGCCCAGGCGTCGATACGCCAGCAAGCGTCCTTCGCCGCAGATCAACTCGTACATCTCGGTGCGTTCCAGGAACTTGTCGTTGACTCGAATGGGCTTGAGCAGTCCGGCGTTGCCGATGCTTTCCACATTCATGTCGAACTGCTCCTGGTCGCGGTTGCGGGCATTGATCACCTTGATCTGGGCGATGGGAATCGTCTCGTAGCGGCGGGACTGAATGGGAACGATTTCCGGAGCGGTATCCATGGCTGGCCTCACTTCGAGAGCAGGGTTTGAAGAAATTCCAGGTTGCTGCGACCGAACAGTTCGATCCGCGGCGACGTGGAGGAAACGCGCACGACGTTGGAGCCCGCCAACAACCTCGGCAGGGCGATGTAGCCGAGAATTTCGCACTCGCCGGGATCCGAGAGCAGCACCCCCAACGTGAGATCGATGACCTGGCGGGAGTCGGGCCGGATGGGCCAGTACGAGGTGTAGCCGTAAGGGATCGGGACCGCGGGCTGGATCGACACGGCGAGTTTCTGGTCGAGCACCAGGAAGTCGGCGTAGGAGAGTACCTCCGGCACCTGTTGGCAGATCTGTTCGTGCACCCGCTTCCGGGCGCGGTCGCGAGGCTCGCAGTGCAGTTGCTGGAAGGTTTCGTCCCAGGAACCAAAGTGGCGCGCGTAAGTTGCCGCCGAGGGCGCGTCCTCGTGCAGCCGCAGCAGGGACGATCGAAACGTGCCGTATTGCTTGTAGATCGCGTCGAGTTGTCCGAGCATCCGTTGGGGATCGTACTTCCGCCGGCGTTCTTCCAGGATCTCCTGGGCCCGCGCGAACTGCTCCGGAGTGACGATCCCTTCGAATGCTTCGGGCGTGCGGACCCATTCCTCGGGCGGGTTGTTGTGGCGGGGCGTCTTGAGCTTCTGGCTCGTACGGTTGTAGAGCAGCGAGCCGATATAGAGTTCGTTTTGCAGGCGGGCGAGGACGCCCCCGGCCCCCCAACGGCGACCGGTGGGCGACGGGATTCCGTCGGCATTGAGCCCTTCGGCGATGCGGTACTCGGAATGGCGGAGGTCGACAAACTCCTGGAAGATTCGCTGAATGACGGCCACTTCCGCCGGGTCGCCCCTCACCAGTGTCACACGCTGGTTCTGGATCCCCTTTCGCTGGCCGGTTTCCAGGGGGTGGACCGGTTCGCGTTTTTCGTCCAGCAGCAACCGTTGCAGACCGTAGGGCGGCGACCCCCCCGCCCAGTAGCCTTGCTCGGAGATTTTCACGCAGCCGCGCCACACCTTGTCGCTCAGTTCGCGACTGTACTGGGCGGCGCGGAAGCGTTCGAATTGCACGTAGACGGGATAGAGCGGGTCGTCCTCGCGCGGCTTGCCGATCGTCGTGTAGATGACCTGCTTGCCGTTCTTGCGGCACTCCGCGCTGAACTGAGCCGAGAGGTCGATGTCCTGGAACCGCCCCCAACGACTCACGTCCAGACAGAGAATGTAATCGAAGTCCTTTCGCTTCTTGACCCACTCGTCCATCATCTCCGTGAACGCGGGGCGGCCTTCCGAGTTGAGGCCCGATTTGCCGGCGTCGGAGAATTCGTGGATGATTTCCACGCCGTTCTTCGCCGCCCATTCGCGAACCTGATCCCTCTGGATCGGGATCGAGTTCTCCTGTCGGTCCTGGGCCGAGTGGCGATAGTACGCCACGGCCCGGACCTTCGATTCGGCTTGCGGCTGGTCCGCGCTGCCGATTTCCCACCAGTGTGCCACTCGCGGTCTCCTTCGTCGTACGCCGGACGAACGCGAGCACCGCGCTCGCCGTCGCCGGAAGGTGACAGTTACGCGAAGCTTGGATCAGTGATCAAGCGAGTGTTTGCGAGGAATTCGAAGAATTGTCCGGGGACGCAGATCAAAAGGAACCCGAGCGTCCACTGCGGCGTGAAACTCGGGGATTCTCTGGCTCGCTCCGGGTCACGGTTGTTATAACACCCCTGCGATCGCCCCTATCGACAGGTATCGACGCATGAACCAAAAACTCCAGTGGCAAGGAATCGTGCTGGGGATCCAACCCCGAATTCGCCTCCTGCGATCGTTCGATCAGCGAACCCACAGCTACCTCGGTTACGCCCTCTGGTTTCGGGGCACCATCGGTGATCGGGAAGGAGAATTTTCGGTGGGCATTGGCGTGGCTGCCCAGGTGAAGCATCAATTCCGCGCCGGCGATCGGGTCTCCGGCCGGGCCGAGTCCGTCGAGGATCCCCGCATGGAACCGGTCGAATTCTACAAAGCCAGTGCCTTGAAACTCGTGGAACGTACGACCGAGAACTTCGATTCGCCTCCGCCCTGGTTGGGCGTCCCACGAGAACTGCCGGTCTACCGGGAACGCGGGCATCGACGACTCGATCCCAGGACTTACCAGGCGAAATGCACGACATGTGTCTGGGGTTGCCGCATGCCGGTCGAGATGATCGTCGATCAATGGAAACCCACCCACAAGAAGTACCGTTTCGAGACCGCCTGCTATGGACCAAAGTCTTGCCCCGTGTACCGACCCGGTCCCACACATAAGGTGCCGGGGCGTCGCGGCATGACGTGGGAGGAAGCAGATTGGGTCGACGAAAACGTCACCGCCCACCGGGGTGACGACGATTGAGGAATCCGAAACGCCCTCCGGATCAACCCGCGTCATCCGGTTGCACCCTGAACACCGTCCGCCAGCCGCTGCCATCGTTGGTGGCCACGATCGGTTCGCCGTCGATGCGGAAGAATGCCCGGAGGTCGGCAGAAAGGCGTTCGCGGCGCTTCTGGTTCCGGCGGTCGGCAGCCGTGTCGCCCCAGCGGAGCTCGCCGCCGTGCCGGGCGAAGGCACGGAGGAGTTGCCACTGCTTGTTGGGCTTGGCGTTTCGATTGTCTGCCATGCCGAGCTGGCCGTACTCGTAGACCGCCGTCAACGTGCCAACTCGGATCGACACGCTGTGCCCGTCGATGAAATGAATCTGCACGTGTTCCCAACGCGTTCCCGCTGGGGTTGGGAAAAAACCTTCACCTCGCGTCGGCGTGGTCGCGGGCAGGTGGGCGTCACGAAACCGGTCCAGAATCACTTCGGCGGCCGGCGTCGGCTGCAATCCCATAGCCGACATCTCCAGCGCATCGCACAGCGGAACCAACCCCAGCTTCCGACGCTCGACGACTTCCCTCACCGCGGGCGACACCTTCGCCGCGGTCGGGATCAGCACCAGGAATGGCCGAGACGATGCTTCCGCGAGCGCCGTGACAACCCTCGTCAGCCGGGCGCTTTCGGTCGTGAAGGCCAGAAACGCCGGGAAAGCAAACCCGGCGAGTGGTTCGTACACCCCGACCGGCCACACGAACGGCGACGGGGTTGCGGGAACCGAGCCCGCGCGGAATCCGAACGCGGTGGCCAGGTCGGCGACCAGTCGCTCGCGGTGAAGTTCGTAAACGACCAGTTCCGCCCGCGCGATTGGCGTGGCTGCCCGGCTCCGCGGGTCGACAAGCACGAAAGTGTCCGGGTCGTGTTCGACCACCTCGTACGGCTCGACCTCCCGGCCTTCCACCCACCGCGGATAAAACTCGGCCAGCCGCTTCACCGGACGCAGGTACCGCGAAACGGACTCGAACGGCACGTCGCCGAGGTGGTGCTGCCACTCGACGCGGACGCCGCACGGGCCGGTCATCGCCTCAAGCGCTTGCCAAAACGTCATGCGCCAGCCCCCGCCCGGTCCGGTCGACGATGAACCCCCGTCGCGACAGCCATTTCTCCACCAGCGTCGCATCGTCGTCCCGAAGGTACTGGGCGACGTTGCTCGGCCGGATCGTTACCGAACGCGGCAGCCGGACGCCGGAAAACTTGACGTGGAACAGGGCGGCCGTCAGCCTCGGGCTCTCGGGAAACATCTCCTCGTCGACCTTCATCTGGGCGAACACGTCGGTCGCCTGCTTGATGTCGGTCTTGAAGTACTCGCCGCCCGAGTACAGCCGCACCTCGCGGAGTTTCACCCACTCGAGCCCCGGGACGTCGGAGCAGACCAGCGACGCTTCCCCCTGCTCGCGGAGTGGTTCGAGCGAGTACTTGGCCTCGCCCGGGAAGTACTGCACGGTGCCGAACAGGTGCAACCCGAAGTGCCGGCGGTACGCATCGCGTTCGGCCGGGGTGCGGGCGTTCACGCACAACTCGTTGAGCGTCCGGTCGAACCCGACCATGTCGTACCGCGCCGGGCGGTAGACCACCTCGTCGGGTTCTTTGCCCTTGAGCGTCTCCTCCCGCCGCATCGGCTCGCCGTGGCGGACCATGAACCAGTCGATCCCCTCCTCCGTCGAGCGGAGGATCCGGGTGCCGCGTCCGCGGCGATTCTCGTGGAACCAGTCGTCGAGCCCGCGTTCCAACGCCGCGAGCCGGTCGGGCGTGGGGCCGGGCCATTCCGCTTCGAGCCGACGGGGCGACTGGTAGTACTCGTAGGACCGCCGGCCGCGGAGGTGGCGTTCGAGGAACCGGACGAGTCGGCGGGGCTCGATGGCCCGCGCGGCGATCGGCAGCAGGTCGCGGAGGACGATCGGGTCGCGGCCGCGGAGCGTGAGCGGCAGGAAGAGAACCTCTTCCTGGATGGCGGGGGCGAGGGACAGGAGATTGAGGATTTGCGTGACGCGGGCGCGGGTGACGTGGCCGAGGCGGGCGAGTTCGGCGTAGTTGGCGACCGCCCCGCCGCAGACGAGCCCGTCGAGTTTGATTGCCAGGGCGAGGAAGCGGGCGACCCGGGGGACGCGGCCGGCGGGCGGCAGTTCGGTGGACGGGCCGGACCGGACCGTCTTGCGGTGGCCGCGGCGGGCGAAGTGGACGGTGGCTTCGATGGTGGGCGGGGTCATGCGGGCTCCGGGGTGAGAAATTCTTCGGTCAAGGAGCGGAGGCCGGTCGGGCGGAAGCGGACGACGACGCGCTGGCTGCCGCCGTCGTAGCCGACCGTTTCGACGAGCAGGGCAATGGCCCGAGCCCGCTCGTGGGGCGTGAGGTTCTCCCACACCGGGTCGAACGCGGCCAGGGCGTCACTGGCGGTAGCTGGATCGAGCGTGGTCGCGTCGAGTTCCCGTCGATCGCGTTCGATCTCGTGGCGGCGGGATTCCAGCCTCGCGATCCGCTGTTGCTCGCCAGCGAGTTCGTCGATCGCCGCCGGCTTGTCGGAGGCGGCCAGTTCCCGAAGTCGGACGTGGGCGGCAGTCAATTCGTTCGTGACTGCGG
>CAZKIQ010000121.1:0-10256 GCA_964552815.1 uncultured Alcaligenaceae bacterium
CAGTTGTCCGCAAAACCCGCCGCCGATCAACGAGAATCCTGGAAACTACTGATTAAGAAAATCGAGAAAATTTCGGGTGGCAGGCCAGAACTCTGAGATTTTTCCGTTCTATAGTTTGATCAGGTAGGGAAAAGGGATGATGATTGTCAACGAGCCCACATGCAAGGACACGATGATTCAAAGTCCGATTGAGCCAGTTGCCGATAGGGGATCGGCGAGTTGCTCCCGCCCGTGGCTTTTTGGTTCGGTGGGATCTGTCTACTTTTCCTTTTCAATCGCGGACATCATTGCGGTATTTCGGCCCGCACCGATTCGGTCGATTCCAGGCCCTCCGGCATTGCTTGGCATCTCCGTTGCGCGTGGCAAATCTGTCCCAGTCCTCGATTTGGCAACACTCCTTGGCGTAACTGAAGCCTCAGTTCACCGATTTCTTTTGGTTCGAGTTGGGGATCGCCAAGTCATTCTCGCCGTCGACAAGATTGAAGGAATTATGAGGCTTGATGTTCAACAAATTTCTCGTTTGCCTCCTTTGCTAAAGCACCTGGACCGAATTGGAATATCTGAAATTGTGACACTCGATGGCGAGCTGGTGACGCTACTCGAAGCATCTCGTTTGATTCCCAACAATTTTTGGAGTCAACTAGGAGCTAACGGATTGTCCGATGATCCTCCCCTTTGAGACATTACGCGAGGCTCTGACCGCACGTTTCGGCTTGAGAATTGAGCCCGAGGATTCGCTGCGAGTCCATGATGCATTCTTGGAGCAACTGAAATCTTCTACTCTGGCTCAATCTGAATTCATTGAACGGGTGCAAGGTGGGAAGTGTGGTCCCTGTGACTTGGAAGTGCTCCTCTCATCTGTAGCTGTCGGCGAGACTCACTTTTTCCGACATCCTGCCCAATTTCAGGTGCTCGCTCTTGAACTTCGGGCTCAATTTTCCGCCGCAGAACCGAGAAATGTTTCCGTACTCTCAGCTGGCTGTTCGTCTGGAGAAGAAGCCTACTCCCTCGCGATTCTTTTGCATGAGCTGGGCCTATCTCGATGTGGGCGGGTTGTCGGTTTTGATCTCCTTGGTCACTCGATTGCGAAAGCTCGCCGTGGGCTTTACAGCTCTTGGTCGATGAGAGGATTATCCTCACGGATCCACGCACAGTATTTCACACGAAACGAAATCCCCGCCGATTCCGTGATCCGCACGCTGGTTGATTTCCAGGTTCGAAACTTATTTCAGGACGATCCGGCTTTCTGGATCGGAGAAGTCTTCGATGTCATTTTCTTCCGAAATGTTCTTATGTACTTCACGGTCCAGGCGGCGCAAATTGCCATCGAGAGACTGTGCGCTGCATTGAAACCCGGCGGGCTTCTTTTTCTCGGACCGGCCGAATCTCTTCGTGGATTTGAGCACGAATTCGAGCTTTGCCAAGCCCCTGGGGCGTACTTCTATCGCAAATCCTCCCGAGACCGAGTTGCCCCACAGAGAGCGCTTTCGGTTACCCCTGAAGCTGTTTCCCGAGCGTGGGCTACATCCGTTTCCACAGTAACCAAGTGCGTGAGATCAATCATAACCCTCCCTGACGAGCCTGCTTCACTGTCAAATCACCCGCCGAGATATGACCCTTGGTTGATCCCTCCCGCGATTTTACCTGACCCCACGAAATCAGTTGCGACTACGCCGAAGGATCCAGAACTCGGACCCCGAGCCTTCCGCCAAGCGCGGAGCGCCCTCGACTCGAAGGAGCTGGAACAGGGCAACAGTCGATCGCTTGATTGGGCGAATGATCTGTTGCAATCCGGGAGGTTGTTGGAAGCGGAAGCCCTTTGTCGAACTCTGATCGTGAATTCCCCACAAGTTTCGGACCTTCGACACTTGCTGGGTCTTTGCCGAGAACAGGCCGGAGCAGTTGGCGAGGCCTTCGAGGAGTATATTGCAGCAGCAGACGCGGACAGCACCTTCGCGATGCCGCTGATCCAGATCGGTCTGCTTCAGAAGGCGACGGGGAACCTCACTGCTTCTCGATGGGCGTTTCGCCGCGCGCGAGATCTATTGTCCAATGAATCAGTTGAAAGGATACGGAGATTTGGTTCGGGGTTCTCACGCGAGACTTTGCAGCGAGTTTGCGAGTCGGAGCTCCACAAACATGGAGATGATTGTGAATGAGCTGACTCCCGGAGGGCTCGACGCTGCCGCACTTCGAACGGAATTTGATCGACAGTTCGAGTTGCCCGAACCAGATATCTCAGGGGAATCCCAGGATTTCCTGGGGATTCGCATAGCGAACAGCGGGTATGCCATTCGCATCAGCGATCTTGAGGCAATCGTGAAAAGTGCCACAATCATTCCGCTACCTGGTGGATTTGGAGGCTTACTCGGGATAGCCTGCATCCGTGGGAGACTCGTTCCAGTATTCAGACTGGACGAGACGCACAAACAGCCATCCGTTCCTGTTTTGTCGACCTGGGTCGCACTCTTTCGCGGACCGGATTTATTCGGTTTGGCGTTCGAAACTCTTGACGGATTCTTCCCTGTTCGATCTGATGCAGTCCTGAAGAATGGGAGCGGAGTAGTCATTCGAGTATCTGGGGAGGTGAAATCGGTGCTGGAGGTCCCCGAGCTTCTGAAAACGATCCGCGGCGTGAACGAAATATAGAGGGGCACAGAGGTATGTTTCGCAACTGGACATTCGGTAAAAGACTCGGAATCAAATACCTTTTTTCGGCCTGCGTGCTGCTATCCGTCACCGCATTGGGATATTTCAGCACTTCGCGTTTGATCGACAACAATCGCCGAGTCGCTCATACATACCAGGTTCAGCGTGACTTGGGAGATCTCCTCTCACAGTTAACTGACGCCGAAACCGGGCAACGTGGCTTCGTAATTACTGGGAAGGAAGACTATCTCGGTCCGTATGTTACTGCTCTGTCTCAGATACGCTCGACATTTGATCACATCCGAACGGTCACCTCGGACAACCCTGACCAGCAGAGGCGGCTGGACCAATTGCGTCCGTTAATCGACGAAAAACTCGTTCAGCTTGCAAAATCGATCGAGATGCGGCGGAAGGATGGTTTGCAAGTCACAGCGGATTACATTTCGAAAGATGCAGGCAAGTCAACAATGGATTCGATTCGTCGGATCGTGGCCGAGATGGATAAGCAAGAAGCCGACCTCTTGGAGGCCAGAACGGCAGAGGCTGAATCGACAGCCGTCCTGACCAGAACCATCCTTCTCGGTGGTTGCGTCGGTGGTATTGTCCTGAACGGACTCTTCGCGTCGTACATCATCACAACCCTTGGCGGCCAGATCAGCTCCGCGGTTTCTCGGGTGCAGAGCTCGACAGGGGAATTGCAGGCCGCCGCGGGACAGCAAACGACGACGGCTCGGGAACAGTCGGCGGCGATGGCGGAAATTGCGACAACGATCAAGGAACTGGTCGCTACCGCAAGACAGATTGCCGACAGTGCTCAGCGGGTCGCTCGGAATGCGAACGAAACAGCGAATGGAGCTCGCGGCGGAGATCAGGCTCTGCGCCGAACACAGGATGCGGTCGCGGGGATCCGGAATCAGGTCGACACGATCGTCACCCACATGCTCGAGCTCGGACGGAAATCGCAAAGGGTTGGAAGCATTCTGGAAGTCGTGAACGAACTCGCCGAACAAACCAATATCCTCGCGATCAATGCCTCAATCGAAGCCGCTGGGGCGGGCGATTCCGGTCGGAGATTCGGGGTTGTTGCCGAGGAAATTCGGAAACTCGCGGATCGGGTCACAGGTTCCACCAAAGATATCCGAGCCCTCATTGAGGAAATGCGGTCGGCGGTGCACTCAACCGTGATGGCAACTGAGGCGGGGGCGAAATCGGTCGAGGATGGGACGCGCCAATTCAGTGGAGTCTCAGCAGCCTTCCAGGAAATCGTTCGGCTTGTCGATACCACAACCGAAGCATCTCGTGAGATCGAACTGAGCACCAAACAACAAGCCACGGCTGTAGAGCAAGTCAACGAAGCGATCACTAGCATCGCCCAAGCCGCGAAGGAATCAGAGGTGAGTTCGGCGCAAACCTTGCTCGCCGTGACCGAGTTGAACTCGCTCTCCCGTGACATCGCACGCATCGTCAAACACCAGACTACCGCCCGATCATGAGCAAGGATCTTTACCGCTACTTCCGAGTGGAAGCCCGGGAGTTGCTTCAGGGGTTGACAGATGGTGTCCTTGCGCTGGAACAGGGAGAATCGGCAAGTGGGATTATCGATCGCTTGCTACGCATCGCTCATACGTTGAAAGGGGCTGCCCGGGTTGTGAAACAAGGGGAGGTGGCAGAACTCTCTCACGCTATCGAGGAGTTGCTGACCCCGCACCGGGAACTCACGAAAGCGTTGCCCCCCGAAATTGTGTCTCAAGTTCTGGCGATGGTCGACGAGTGCAGTGACCGACTGCAACCGGTTCTGAGCGATTCCGGAACCTCCACGAAACCGCCCCCGACCGAGCCAGCCTCCTCTTCCCGACCAACCACCGTTTCTTCACAGCCAGCGTCCCAGACTCCAATCGTTCCAAACCTGAGGACACCGCAGCAGGAGCCACCACCCGATCAGCCAGTCTCCTCCGTCCGAGTCGAATTTGCGGAAATCGATGCGATCCTCGAAGAAATGGCCGGTGCAGCGACGCGTCTCGAGAAATTGGGGCGAGATGCGGATTCCCTTGCAACCGTCGCCGATCAGCTTCGAAGTCTCGTCGATATAGCGGCAAGGGCTCGAAGCCGAGACTCCAAGATCTCGCAAATCCGGGAGTTCGCTGAGAATGCAGAATCCGCGATCCTCGCACTGATCCAGTCAATTTCCTCGTCCGTGAATCGGTCTCTGCGAGATGCTCGCGAGCTTCGCTCTCAGGTGAGTGACCTTCGCCTCCTTCCCGCGCGAGAACTATTCGCACCATTGTCTCGAACCGCACGAGACGCGGCGCAAACCCTGCAGAAACAGGTGAATTTCGAGACAGAAGGAGGAGATCATCGCCTGGAATCTCACGCATTGCGGTCCCTTCGAGATGCACTGGTCCAGGTCGTTCGAAACGCGGTCGCGCATGGAATCGAGTCTCCCAGCGAACGGGAACGGAAGGGGAAACCCCCTGCAGGTCGTGTCACGTTTCGGGTCTCTAAACGCGGGGGTCGAGTCCTCCTTGCGGTGATCGATGACGGTCGAGGCGTCGACCTCCATGCGGTGCGGCATCAGGTTGTCCAGCGGGGAATCGTCTCGCCGGGTTCCGCCTCGCAACTGTCGGATGAGGAAGCGAATCGATTCCTCTTTCAACCCGGTTTTTCCACTGCTGCCAGCGTGACTGAGTTGATGGGCCGCGGAATCGGGCTCGATCTCGTACGATCGATTACCACGGGCCTCAAGGGCGAGGTCGACTTGCAGAGCGAGCCGGGACGCGGAACGGTTGTGGAGATTTCTGTGCCCCTCTCGCTCGAATCGACCACGACCGTCGAATTCCAGGCGGGGACTTGGTCGGGTCTTCTCCCCTTTGATTCGATCTTGAAGACGCTCCGAGTCAAGGACGCCGAGATTGTCCAAACTCCGACGGGTCAAAGGCTCTTGCATGACGGGAAAGCAATTCCATTTCGACCGCTGACGGAAGTTCTCGGTGGCACACAAATGGAGGCGGAGGAGCGTGAAGGAACGGCCATCGTCCTTCAAAGTGGAGCTGGTGATCGCGCAGCCATTGGAGTCGATCGTATCGGAGGAGTGCGCACGATTACCGCCCGCCCCGTCCCGACTCTCGCGGGTCCGACGCCCCTGGTGGATTCGATCACGTTGGACGCCGCCGGGGTCCCCGTCGCGGTTTTCGATCCCGCTGCGATCAGTCAGACCATCCACTCCACGAGCGGGAGGGTTGTCGTGAAGGCGAGTGCCCCGCAACCTCCCATCCTCGTCGTTGATGACTCCCTTACAACGCGAATGCTCGAACAAAGCATCCTGGAGGCAGCGGGTTTTGAGGTTCACCTCGCGACTTCGGGCGAGGAAGCCCTGGAAAAAGCAGCCGGAACTCGTTACGCGCTGTTCCTGGTGGATGTCGAAATGCCCGGAATGTCCGGGTTCGAGCTTCTCGAACGATTCCGTGCAGATCCTGCCCTCCGTGACATTCCTTCCATCCTTGTGACGTCGCTTGCATCTCCAGATCATCGGCTTCGAGGGGAGCAAGCCGGGGCGCGGGCCCACATCGCCAAGGGGGAGTTTAATGAGGAAAAATTGCTTCAGACGATTCGGAGACTGATAGGCGGAGGCCACCCATGACTCGGACCCGTGTGCTCGTTGTGGAAGACTCGGCCACCGTCCGAGGCTTTCTCATCGATTGTCTTCATGGGGATCCCGAAATCGAAGTCATTGGCGAAGCCGGTGATGGGAAACTGGCCATTGAACTCTGTCAACGGTTGCAACCGGATGTCATCACGCTCGATATGATGCTTCCAGTCATGACAGGGCTTTCCGTCACCGAATATGTGATGGCCTATTGCCCCACGCCCATCCTCATCGTCTCCTCCTCCACCGATCGGGGGGAATTGTTCCGTACCTACGAGGCACTCGCCGCCGGAGCCCTGGATGTTCTCGAGAAGCCGAATGGAGATGACGATGACGGAACCTGGGGGAGAAAATTCGTTACAACTGTGAAGCTGGTTGCCAGGGTCAAGGTCATTACTCACGTCCGGGCGAAAATGACCGCCCGAAATTCCCCACCGTCGATCAGCGCTTGTGCAACGCTTCCCGGTCTCCGGTGCGTGGCCATTGGAGCCTCGACGGGCGGACCTCAGGCTGTTTCGAAAATTCTCGGTGCGATTCCGACCACATTCCCACTCCCCATTCTGCTAGTCATCCACATCAGCACCGCGTTCGGTGATGCCTTTGCAGACTGGCTCGACGGTCAATCCGTTCTTCCCGTGACATCCGCGAGCAACGGTCAACCCCTTCCCCCCGTCGGATCAGCTGGTGTCATCCTCGCCCCCCCTGACCGCCATTTGGTGGTGCGAGGGAATCGGTTGCTTCTAACCCTGGAAAAGGAAGTTCATTCTTGTCGCCCATCAGTTGATGTCCTGTTCACTTCAATTGCTCAGGAGGTAGGATCTCGAGCAGCGGCAGTTCTACTCACAGGAATGGGTCGCGACGGGGCAGCAGGGTTGCTTGCGATTCGACAGGCTGGTGGCACGACAATTGCCCAGGATCAAGAATCGTCCCTCATCTTCGGGATGCCTCGTGAAGCGATCGCAATCGGAGCCGCCAGCAGCGTTCTCCCTCTCAGCGAGATTGCTCCGGCTCTCTCCCGACTCATTCAGCCGGTTCGTTTGCTGGGGGAGAACAAATGAAACCCCGAGTCCTGATTGTTGATGATAGTCTCACGGTCCGCATGGATCTCAATGAGGCCTTCACCGAGGCTTCCTTCGAGCCGGTTCTATGCCAGGATCTTGCCTCTGCAAGAAAGGCCATGCAGGAAAGCAATGTCGAACTCGTCGTGCTCGACGTGAATCTTCCAGATGGAGATGGGTTCGACTTCCTCCAAGAGATCCGATCCAACACCGTCACAGCATCGGTTCCGGTATTGATGCTCTCAAGCGAGGCAGACGCCCCGGACCGTGTACGAGGCCTGGTGGGAGGAGCAGATGGATACATTGGAAAGCCGTACGATGATCACACTCTCATCGATCGCGCCAACATATTGACCCGACGGAAGTCCAAACAAACTGAAGCCGGACAGCCACTCATCCTCGTGATCGACGATAGTCCTACCTTCCGGGAGGCACTCCGGACCGCGCTGGAAATGAGGCAGTTTTCAGTTCAAGTCGCAGGAAGCGGGGAGGAAGGGCTCCGGATTGCTGGGCAGTGCCGCCCAGATGCCCTGATTGTGGACGGTCAACTTCCAGGAATCGATGGCCCAACTGTGATTCGGCGACTCAAGTCCGATCCCATCCTGAGAAGTCTTCCCGTCCTTTTACTCACCGCTTCTCTCGGGAAAGCGGAGGAAATTCGTGCCCTGGATGCAGGGGCTGACGGCTATGTCCGCAAAGAAGAAGGGACGGAGGTCGTCCTGGCAAGGCTCAAAGGGTTGCTTCGAACGGCGTCCAGGTCGACCGACATCGACCATCAAAATACACCCTCCTGTTTACCGCGACTGTTGGTAATCGACGATAGCATCGTGTTTCGAGATGCAGTAGCGCGTGAACTTGAAGGGGATGGGTATGAACTCTACCGAGCCGCCTCTGGCAAAGAAGCGCTCGGACTTCTTTCGAAACAAGCTGTGGACTGCATCCTACTCGACCTGGTGATGCCCGACATGGACGGTGAAGTTGCCTGCTGCCGGATCAAGAGTATGGTGGGGTGTCAGGATGTGCCAGTCATGATCTTGACCGAACATAACGACCCCGTTGCTCACCTCCGATGTATCGCTGCCGGGGCAGACGATTATGTGCCAAAGGAAGTGGGATTCGAAGTGCTGAAAGGGCGGGTTCGATCTCAACTTAGAAGAAAACAGTCAGAAAGAGAGAATAGACTCAATCAGGAAGTAGTGATATCATTACGGAAAAGTGAGGCGCTTCTTAGAGGGTTATTCGAGCAAGCACCCGATGCGATCGTCGTAACCGACCACACGGGTCGCATCGTACGAATCAATGCTCAAGTTGAGAGAATGTTCGGATTCCTTCCCTCAGAATTGATCGGCAGCGCATCCCACCGACTATTTCCAGAGGAGTTTCGAGCGCAGTATCTGGAACTTCAAAAATCCGTGCTCAACGATGGAGTATTTCGAAGTTCAAGTGACCATGAACTGTTCGGCTTGCGAAAGAACGGAGCCGTGTTCCCCGTTGATTTGGCAATCGGGAATATCGTTTCGAGTGAAACACGACTGTTGATCGCAACTATCCGAGACATTTCAAGCAAACGCGATTCCGAACAAAAGCTAAAAAAATTGGAGAACCGCCTTCTCCAGACACAAAAAATGGAAGCCATTGGACGTCTTGCGGCAGGAGTCGCTCACGACTTCAACAATTTACTAACTGTGATCAATGGGTATTCCGAATTGGCAATCGAGTCATTGCCTCCAAAGGATGCAGCCAGGGAACTTCTATCGGAGATCCGACTGGCTGGCGAACGAGCCGCCGGCCTGACACGACAACTGCTGGCATTTAGCCGACAGCAAGTAGTCTCTCCTCGCATTGTCGATCTCAATGCGATTGTCAGTGATCTGGAACGGATGCTGATTAGGATGATTGGCGACGATGTCCGCGTCTCGACTGTGCTTGCCCAAGACTTGGGAGCGATTCAAGCAGATCCTGGCCAGATCGAGCAGGTATTGATGAATCTTGCTGTCAATGCAAGGGATGCAATGCCCAAAGGCGGGCAACTTACAATTGAAACCCGGAATATCGATCTTGATCGATCTTATACCGATTCTCGACCCGACCTAACGCCTGGTGCGTATGTTCAACTGGCAATCTCTGATTCCGGATGCGGGATGTCAAGTGAAGTAAAAACACGAATTTTTGAGCCCTTCTTCACAACGAAGGAAGTTGGAAAAGGGACCGGACTTGGACTGGCTACCGTATACGGCATTGTTCAACAATGTCGAGGAGCGATAGACGTCTACAGCGAAGAAGGTGTCGGCACAACATTCAAAGTTTTCCTGCCCCATGCGGATGCCCCGGCGGAATCAGACGTCCGTCTTGATAACCGAAAACCCACTCCTCTTGGTAACGAGACTCTGCTGCTCGCTGAAGACGATCCGACCGTTCGTTCGCTGGCCACGCGGGTGTTGGGTGCATGCGGCTACACAGTATTAACGGCTTCCCATGGTGTAGAGGCAATTCAGATCGCCTCGGTGTACCAGGGGCCAATACATCTAGTTATCACAGATGTCGTGATGCCACAGATGAGCGGTAGGCAATTGATCGAATCGATTCGTGCAACGCGGCCTTCGACTCAGGCCTTATTCGTTTCTGGCTACACCGACGACGCTATCATTCGCCATGGTGTTTTGACTGATGCGATCGAATTTCTTCAGAAGCCATTCTCGCCATCCGCGCTAGCTAGCAAGGTTCGCAATATTCTAGACTCAAAGGATCTCTGAATTTCCATATATATATGGAAATTCAACTGCCAATTTGCCGACTCCATCATGAGCTGTAAACTCTTTTTGGCCGGGTCGCCCCGGCAGTTGCCTGTCCGGGGCTCCCACAGATCCGGATCCATCGAACACACTGCACCTCTTGTCACAGTATCC
>CAZKIQ010000122.1:0-10225 GCA_964552815.1 uncultured Alcaligenaceae bacterium
CTTGCGGAGTCGCGAGGATGGCAGAACTGTCGAAAGCGGGGAATTCTAATTGTCGGACAAGGGAAAACTGAGTGACGCTACACAGGTTGCCTTCCGCCGCCGTCTATGAGTGTTGGCGTCAAGTCTCTTTAATTTTAATAGTAACCTCGCGTTGCGGACCGTCCACGCCGCGAGTTAGCCGCGTTGCCGTTCTTCCGGGCATGGTTTTGCCGACGTCGCTCCCACCCGAAGACTGTGGCCGCGAGTGGCTGCCTGAGTGGCCGCGCTCCAACTGCCAAAGTGCTTCTTAGCCGCGGAATAGATACGCGGGAGCAACCCGGTTCGTGCGGATTCGACACTACGGTCTCCTGGCAGGCGGCCCGGCCCCATCGGCGTAGTTTGATCGGTGCCGCCAGCTTCTTGGGCAACGAACTCGAAGGACTCGCCATCGGAGCCGACCCGACCCGCTCGGCCGGCGTGTTGGGAGGAGTGGTCGGCGAAGTTCACGAAGCCCCGACCGTGCCCGAAGTGTCGGGGGGAACTGCATCGCGAGCCCTGGGACGGCCGCTCGCTGGCCGGGCCCGAACCCGAGTCGGCGACGGTGCCGACCGGGGCAACGGGGTGCGATAGCTCGTGAGTCGACGAGACGCTCGTCGGGTGACCGTTCGCGAACCGACCGCCAGGCCAGCCCGGGGACTGCTGCGCCGAGTCGGGAAACGGACTGAATATCGGTTGCTCGGCGTCGGCCCGACCGCGTGAAAGGCCCCGGACGGAAGCCGTCGATCGTCACCGATTGCCCATCTCAGTCTGCCGTGAAGTGCCTGTCCGGACGAAATCCCCATAGACAGACCCAGCCGCGGAACGCTTCGGCGGTCGTTCAACACGACAGTCGCAGGCATGCTCCGCTACGCTCCGTCGCCTGCAACCGCCTATTGTGTTAAGCTAGGGTAGCAAAGAAAGCTGAGCCGACGGTTCTAGGATCGGTCCTTCCCTTCGGCTCATCCGAGTTACTCCTCGATTTCCACCCCGGTTGTACTATGCCCACGCTGTTTCGTCGACTGCTCGACCGCCCCTCGAAGCCCTCTCCCACGTCAAAGCTGCGGCTCGAATCGCTCGAAGATCGTGACGTGCCCGCCACGATCACCGTGACGAGCCTGAACGACACCGTTGCCCTGGATGGCGTCGTGACCCTGCGCGAAGCGATTCAATCCATCAACACCGCGACCGCCGTTAACGCTGACGTCGTTCCGGTGGGGGCATTCGGGACGAACGACACGATCGTGTTTCAGGGCGTGACCGGGACCATCACCCTCGGGGGCACCGCATTGCCCGTTACCAAGTCGGTGACGATCGCCGGGCCGGGGGCTTCCGCACTGACGATCAACGCAAAAGGCGCGAGCCAGATTTTCAACGCGACCGCCAGTAACGTTTCGATCTCCGGGCTAACCCTGACAGGGGGAAACTCGGGCGGACCAGGCGGTGCGATCCTAAGCTTTGGAAACCTGACGATCAGTAACAGCGTGATCACCGGGAACCAAGCCATCGCCGGCGGCGGTCTCGCCGCCTTAGGCGGCAACTTGACCATCACGGGTTCGACGTTCAGCAGTAATACCGTCACGGTATACGGTGGGGCGCTGTATGCGAGCGGATGCGGGAATGTGACCATCTCGAACAGCACGTTCTCGGGGAACACCGCCACGAACAACGGCGGGGCGCTGAATGCGAGCGAAAGTGGGACTGTGACCATCTCGAACAGTACGTTCTCGGGGAACACCGCCACGAACAACGGGGGCGGCCTGTTCTTCTCCTCTGATGGGACCGTCTCGATCACCGGCAGCACCATTAGCGGGAATGTTTCGAAAAACGGTCGGGCCGGCGGCCTGGCTGCCTACGTCTTGTCCGCGAGTGCATTCACGATCCAGAACAGCACCGTCTCCGGGAACTCGAGCTTTGGTGACGCCGGCGGGATCTGGGTCTACGTCGATAACGGCGGCACCGCGAACATCCTGAACAGCACGATCGCGTTCAACCAGACCCTGACCGGCCCGAACTTCACCGGCAAGGTCGGCACCGGCAAGGGCGGCGGGATCGCGGTCGGGCTGAACGCGACCGGCGTGGTGAACATCCGGAACACGATCCTGTCCAACAACCAACAAAGTGGCCCGGTACCAAACGATTTCTTCCGGGCGACGCTTGCGGGCGTCGGCACCCTGAACGCAAACTTCAGCCTCATCGGGGCGTCCCCGATGGCGGGGGACATCAACGGTACGAACATCGGCAACTTATCCGGCGATCCGCTCCTCGGGCCGCTCGCGAACAACGGCGGGCCGACACTCACCCACCTCCCGCAGGCCGGCAGCCAGGCGATCAACAAGGGCGACCCGACCTTCGCCGCCCCCCCGACGACCGACCAGCGGGGTCAGCCCCGGGTCTTCGGCGGGCGAATCGACATCGGCGCGGTCGAGGTTCAGACCGCGCTGCCCTCACTTGTGACCGTCGGCCCCGGTCCGGGCTCAGGCTCCAGGGTGGCCGTCCTGAACCCGGACGGAACGACGAAGACCTCGTTCGACACGTTCGATACGTTCACCGGCGGGGTCCGGGTGGCGAACGCCGACGTCAACAACGACGGGGTCGCCGATTACATCGTCGGCACCGGACCCGGCGCGGTCACCAGCGTCCGCGTGTACGACGGCAAGACGCTCGCCCAGATCGCTCAGTTCCAGCCGTTCGAGAGCTCGTTCACCGGAGGTGTCTACGTGGCCTCCGGGCACATCAACTCGGACGGCTTCGCTGACGTGGTCGTAACGCCGGACGAGGGGGGCGGGCCGGTGGTGGCAGTGTACAACGGGGCGACCCTTGCGGCTGGCCAGGCGGTCGAGCTCGTCCGGTACTTCGGCATCCAAGACCCGAACTTCCGCGGCGGGGCACGGGCCGCAGTCGGAGACGTAAATGGGGACGGCATCCCGGACGTCGTGGTCAGCGCCGGGTTCCTCGGCAGTCCGCGGATTCAGATCTGGAGCGGGGTGACGATCGCGGCCGGCGACCAGCCGACGACCTCGCTGGCCAACTTCTTCGCCTTCGAGGAGTCACTGCGAAACGGAGTCTTCGTTGCGGTCGGTGACCTCAACGGCGACGGCTTCGGCGACCTGATCTTCGGCGGTGGCCCGGGTGGTAGCCCACGGGTGCGGATCGCCGACGGTCTGTTGGTGCTGTCCGCCGGCAACTTTGGGTCGCTGGATAATCAGGACTTCGCTTCCCTCACGGTCGGGAACTTCGTTTCGGGTAACGAAGCGACCCGGGGCGGTGTTCGAGTTTCGACGGCCGATCTCGATGGCGACCAGTTTGCCGACATGGTCACGGGTGGCGGAGATGGTCAACCCGCCTCGGTGATCGCCTACCCCGGTGCGACGATCCTCGGAACCCTCACCCCGCCCAGCCTGTTTGAGACAAACGTGTTCGACACGAACAACGGGGTCTTTGTCGGGTAAGCTGGTACTCGCGGTTGAACGGCTTCTCCCGGTCATCGACAAGTTCCGATGACCGGGAGAAGCCGACATATGGCCTCATCCATCTTGATCGAGTCGAAACACGATTTGCCAGCCCTTGCCGTTCGCAGTGGTAACGATGGGTTCGCCGTCGATTCGGAAGAATGCCCGGAGGTCGGCAGATAGGCGTTCCCGCCGTTTCTTGTTCCGTCGATCGGCCTCCGCGTCGTCCCAGTGGAGCTTGCCGCCGTGCCGGGCGAAGGCACGAAGCAGTTCCCACTGCTGTGTCGGCTTGGCGTTTCGATTGTCTGCCATGCCAAGTTGGCCGTATTCGTAGACGGCCGTCAACGTGCCGACGCGGACCGACACGCTGTGCCCGTCGAGGAACCGGATGTGCACCTGTTCCCACCGCGTTCCCGCTGGGGTTGGGAAGAAGCCGTCGCCACGGGTTGGTGTGGTCGCGGGCAGGTGGGCGTCACGAAACCGACCCAGAATCACCTCGGCGGCGGGCGTTGGCTGCAATCCTTTCACCGACATTTCCACCGCGTCGCACAGCGGAATCAACCCCAGCTTCCGCCGCTCGACGACTTCCATCAACTCGGGCGACACCTTTGCAACGGTCGGGATCAGCACCAGGAATGGCCGCGACGAGACCTCCGCGATCGAAGTGACAACCCTCGCGAGGCGGGCGCGTTCGGTCGTGACGGCCAGGAACGCCGGGAACGCGAAGCCCGCGAGCGGCTCGTACACCCCGACCGGCCACGCGAACGGCGATGGGCACGAGGGAACCGAACCCGCGCCTAACCCGAACGCGGTGGCCAAGTCGGCGACCAGCCGCTCGCGGTGGAGCTCGTAGGTGACGAGTTCCGACCGGGCGACCGGCGTGGCCGCGCGGGTTCGGGGGTGAACGAGCACGAACGTGTCCGGGTCGTGCTCGACTACCTCGTACGGCTCGACCTCCCGGCCCTCGAACCACCGCGGGTAGAACTCGGCGAGTCCCTTCACGGGCCGCAGGTATCGCGCCACCGACGAGAACGGCACGTCGCCGAGGTGGTGCTGCCACGCGTCCCGGACGCCGCACGGCCCGGCCATCGACTCAAGCGCTTTCCAGAACGTCATGGGAGAGCCCACACCCGGTTCGATCGACGATGAACCCCCGCCGCGACAGCCATTTCTCCACCACCGTCGCGTCGTCATCACGGAGATACTGGGCGACGTTGCTCGGCCGGATCGTCACCGACCGCGGCTGACGGGTGCCGCGAAACTTCACCTGGAAGACCGCGGCCGTCAGCCGGGGAGTCTCGGGCAACATCTCCGCGTCCGCCTTCAGTTGGGCGAAGACGTCGGTCGCCTGCTTGATGTCCGTCTTGAAGTACTCGCCGCCGGAGTACAACCGCACCTCGCGGAGCTTCACCCACTCGAGCCCCGGGACGTCGGTGCAGACCAGCGACGCTTCCCCCTGCTCGCGGAGCGGTTCGAGCGAGTACTTGGCCTCGCCCGGGAAGTACTGCACCGTGCCGAACAGGTGCAACCCGAAGTGCCGGCGGTACGCGTCTCGCTCGGCCGGTGTGCGTGCGTTCACGCACAACTCGTTCTGGGTGCGGTTGAACCCGACCAGGTCGTACCGCGCCGGGCGGAACACGACCTCGTCGGGTTCTTTGCCCTTGAGCGTCTCCTCCCGCCGCATCGGCTCGCCATGGCGAACGATGAACCACTCCATGCGCTCCTCGGTCGTGCGAAGAATCCGCGTGCCCCGACCCCGGCGATTGGCGTGGAACCAGTCGGCGAGCCCGCGTTCCAGGGCCGCGAGCCGGTCCGGGGTCGGGCCGGGCCATTCGGGGTGAAGCCGTCGGGGCGACTGGTAGTACTCGAACGAACGCCGCCGACGGAGGTGCCGTTCGCCGTGCTTGTGCTCGACGACCTCGCGGCAGCGGAGCCAGACCTCGACGGCAACGTCGGCCGGGGTGGTGTCCGGGCCGAGTACGAGGCGGATTCCGCGTTCTTCGATTGCCGCGAGCAGGGAATCCATGCATTCGGGGGTGGCCAGGTCGCCGACGTAGTGGAACGCCTCGATCAGGCGGGGCGGCAGCGACGGGTCGGGGGTGGCCAGGATGCGGAGCAGCGTCCAGTGGTCGATCGCAAACGGGGGTTCGGTCGGCAGCTTCAGGCCGCGGGCGGCGAGTTCCGCGCGGTAGGGTTCGAGGAACCGGGCGAGTCGGCGGGGCTCGATGGCCCGCAGGACCTCGGGCCGGGCGAACGGGGTGCATCGGACGGCGACCATCGGCGGTCTCGGGTCGGTGGTGCTCCTGACGGGTCGTGGGCCCGCGTCGTCCGAGGGGGATGGTGTATACCCGCAGTGATGGCTCGGGCGCGATGTCAGATGGTGGCCATTTTTGATGCGACCGGGTCAGGAAATGCACGCCGTGCTTCGTTTCGTGATGAGCTCGCGCCACAACTTTTTCTGGATTTTCCAGTCTCGTTCGGCGGCGATCGGGAGCAGGTCGCGGAGGATGACCGGATCCCGCCCGCGGAGGGTGAGCGGCAGGAAGAGGACCTCCTCTTGGATGGCGGGAGCCAGGGACAGGAGATTGAGGATCTGCGTGATGCGGGCGCGGGTGACGTGGCCGAGCCGGGCGAGTTCGGCGTAGTTTTCGACAGCCCCATCGCGGACCAGGCGCTCGAGCTTCATCGGGAGATCGGGTATCGGGGGACGGGACCGGCGGGTGGCACCTCGGTCGACGGGCCTGACTCGACCGTTTTATGTCGCTTCGATGGTGGACGAGGTCATGCGAGTTCCGACGCGATCGCGGCCGATTAGATCCCGTCCGTGTCTGTCCTCCCGTCGTCGAGCCGGTGAAAACTCAACGCGATCTCGTCGCCGCAGAGGCCGATCGGTTTGCCCGAGCCGGGCCCTCTTGTCCCAACCGCCCATGAAGACCGGGGAGGAGAAAGTCGCCGAAGATGAATACCGCTCTTGAAAACAGTACGTTAGTACCGTACAATAGTACTGCACACCCGCCCGAGGTAAGCATGGGAACGGCGAAAGACTCCGAACACACACGGGCGGCGCTGATCCAGGCGGCCGGCGAGCTGTTCGCCGCGTACGGGTTTTCCGGGGTTTCGGCTCGGCAGGTGGCCGCCAAGGCCGGGGTCGCGCTCAGCACCATCCCGTACCACTTCGGCAGTATGGAGGCGCTCTACCGGGAGGCTCTGCTCGTCGCCAGCGAGGTCGCACCGGAAGCCCAATCGCTGGCGGGGCAGGCCCTCGCCGCCGACCCCGCCGAGGGGCTCCGGCTGGCCATCCGCTGGGTGTTCGCCGACTTCGCCGGGCAGACGGTCGCATGGCCGGTGCAATTGCTCGAGCGGGAGTGCCTCGACCCTTCGCCGTCCTTTCGCGAGGTCGTCCGCCGCAAGTTCCAGCCCGAGGCGGACTGGCTGGCGGCAGTCGTCGGACGGGCGACCGGGCGGCCGGCCGACGACGAGGCCGTGCAGTACGGCGTCTCGGCCATGTACACCCTGGCGTCCGCCCTGGTCACCCGCCAACAACTGCTGGCCGAATTGTCCCCGGCCGTCGCCGAGCGGGTCCACCACGGGGCGTTCGTGGAGGTGCTGGCGGGCATCACCCTAGACGCCGTCGGCCGGTACGCCGCCGCCTTCAGCGACCCCCCGAAACCCGAACCGTCCCGGAGGGGCAAGCCGTGAACCGCGTCGCCTTCCGCATCCTCATGCACGACCGGGCCAAGTACCTCGCCCTGGTCCTCGGCATCGCCTTCGCCACCCTGCTCATCAGCCAGCAAGCGGCCATGTTCCACTCGGTGCTGCACTCGTCCGCCCGCGACGCGCACGAGGCCAGCCAGGCCGACCTGTGGGTGATGAAGCCTGGGGTGGAGACGCTCGACCAGGGGTACCCGATCGGCGAAATGACGGTGAACCGGGTGCGGTCCGTCGAAGGCGTCGCGTGGGCGGTCCCGTACTACCAGTCGACGGGCCAGTTGCGGACGGCCGAGGGGCGGCTGAAGACGGTGCAGATCGTCGGTGTCGACGAGGCGTCCCTGGTCGCTGCCCCTCAGACCATGCTGCTCGGCACCCTGGACGACTTGCGGCGGCCGGACGCGGTCATACTCGACGCGGCCGGGTTCGCAGCCATTTTCCCCGGCGTCGAGATGCGGACCGGGGACGTGGTGGAGGTCGGCGAGCGACGGGCCGTGGTGGTCGGCATCTGCCACATCGGGTCGTCGTTCAGCGGGCTGCCGCGGGTCTACGCCCGCCGCGGGTTGGCCGTCGTGCTGGCCCGCGAGACGATCCACTCGGTGACCTACGTCCTCGCTCGAACCATCGAAGGGCACGATCCGGACACGGTGGCCGAACGGATCGGGCAGACGACCGGCCTGCAGGCTCGATCCCGCAGCGGGTTCGTGGACCAGACGCAGGAATGGGTACTGGACTACTCCGGCGTGGCGGAGAACTTCGGGGTGACGATCCTAATGGGCATCGTCATCGGGGTGGCGATCGTCGGCCAGACGTTTTACATGTTCAGCGTCGAGAACCTGAAGCAGTTCGCCACGCTCAAGGCCATCGGGGTGGGGAACCGCACTATCCTGCGGATGATCCTGACCCAGGCGGCATTCGTGGCCGCCGTCGGGTTCGGCATCGGGATCGGCGTCGCCGGCGGGTTCTTCGCGGCGTTCAGCCCGCAACTGACCGGCGGGCTCCGCGGAATGTTCCTGCACCCTTACGTCCTCGGCGGGACGGCCGGCTTCATCCTTCTCATCACGCTGCTGGCGTGTCTGATCAGCGTCCGCAAGGTCCTGGTCGTGGACCCGGCGGTCGTCTTCCGGGGGTAACACTCATGGCGGGCGTGTTCTGTCGGAACGTGACGATGGAGTTTAAGACGGCGGCCGGCGTGCAACGGGTGCTCAAGGGGGTGGACTTCGACGCTCCGGCCGGCGAGTTGACCATGCTGGTCGGGCCGAGCGGGTGCGGGAAGACGACCCTCATCTCGCTCGTCGCCGGGTTGCTCCGCGGGGCCGGCGGGTCGCTCCGGGTGTTCGACCGCGAGGTGAACGGGTTGACCGCCGACCAGCTGGTGCCCTACCGGTTGGCCAACATCGGGTTCATCTTCCAGCACTACAACCTGCTGGCCGGGCTGACCGCCGCCGAGAACGCGGCGGTACCCCTGGTGGCCGCCGGGGCCGACTGGCCGGCCGCGATCGAGAAAGCCGTCGTCCTGCTCGACCAACTCGGGCTGGCCCAGCACGTCGAGAAACTGCCCAGTCAACTCTCCGGCGGGCAACAGCAGCGGGTGGCCATCGCCCGCGCGCTGGTTCACGAACCGAAGCTGCTGCTGTGCGACGAGCCGACGGCCGCGCTCGACGGCCCGTCGGGGCAAACCGTTATGGGGCTGCTCCGCGAACTGGCTGTTCGACCGGACCGAGCGGCCATCGTCGTCACCCACGACCCCCGCGTGTACGGGTTCGCCGACCGCGTCGCCCACATGGAGGACGGCCGGCTCGTGAAGGTGGACCGCGGCCGCGACGCCCATCCCTCGCTGGCTCATTAACCCTCAACCTGAGATGACCATGAAGCTGATCAAGTACGGCATCCCGCTGCTGGCGACCGCGTGCGTCGGGTTCGCCCTGGCGACGAGCGTCATCCTCACCCCGCAGGAGCAGGTGACTGCCGCTCCCAACCCGCCGGCCGTAACGACCCTGGGAATCGGCACGATCGCCGGTCTCGGCGAGGTGCAAGCCGCCGGCGAACCGGTCGCCGTCGGCACCCCGGTGTCGGGCCTCATCCGGGACGTGCTGGTCGTGGCCGGCCAGCGGGTGAAGACGGGGGATCTTCTCTTCGCGATCGACGACCGGGACTTGAAGGCGGAACTGGCCATGCGGGAGGCTGCGGTGCGGGTAGCCGAGGCCCGCCTGAAGCGGGCGAAGGCGGGCACCCGTCCGGAAGACCTTCCTCCTGCACGTGCCAAAGTCGAGGCGGCCAAAGTGGCGGTCGCCCGCGCCGAAGATGCCTACGCCCGGGTCGAGGAGATCCGGTCCCGGGGAGCTGTTAGCCTCGAGGAGTCGAAAACACGCCAGTTCGCCGTCCAGCAGGCGAAGGCCGAACTCGCCGAAGCGTCCGCCGGACTCGCCCGCCTCCAAGCCGGCACCTGGTCATTCGACATCGAACTGGCCGAGGCGGAGGTCGAGCAGGCGCGGGCGGCGGCGGACCGCGTGAAGGCAGACCTGGAACGGTTGATCGTCCGAGCACCGGCGGACGCGGCGGTCCTCCGGGTGGCGGCTCGGGTGGGGGAGTACCAGTCGGCGGGGTCCGAGGTGCCCCCGGTCCTTCTCGGCACCGACGGGCCGTGCCAAGTGCGCGTTCAGGTGGACGAGGAGGACGCAGGTCGGGTGACCGCGGGCGCGGCCGCCGAGGGCTTCGTCCGCGGGAGGGACCGTACGCGGGTACCGTTGCGTTTCGTTCGGATCGAGCGGCGGATGGTGCCGAAACCGTCCGCGACCGGCGGGAAGGGCGAGCGGGTCGATACACGCGTACTTGTCGTCGTATACGAGATCGCCGACTCTACCTTCCAAGCCTACCCCGGACAAAAACTGGACGTGTTCATCGGGGCAGGCATTTCACGGGATTACACGCGGTGACGGCACGGACGCAATCTCAGTTGCAGGCCATTTTGGATGCGGCCGAGTCAGGGAACGCACGCCGTGCTTCGTTTCGCGATGAGCTCGCGCCACAACGTTTTCTGGATTTTCCAG
>CAZKIQ010000123.1:0-9872 GCA_964552815.1 uncultured Alcaligenaceae bacterium
CGGGTTCTCCCATCGGTACGGCGAGCCGGGCGTGCACGAAACTCTTCCAGAAGTTCGTGTCGAACAGCAGGTGGCGAATGCTGCGTTTTCCCTGCACGTTCGGCACCCGCCAGTGGAAGCCGACCCGGTCGCCGGGGCGGCGTTTGAACTCGGCGAACGGCTGCGACGACGCACCGACGAACCGCCCGTGGCTTGGCAGCACCACGCCGGCGTGGGCGGACTGCCGGCAGAACTGGTACACGACGTCGGTCGAGGTGCCCCAGTTGGCGTCGATGAGACACCGTTCGATGCGCAGTTTCCCGATGGGACGCTGACATTAGATCTTCTTCAAGACGTTCTCGAAGCTCTCGAATCCCACGGCATTTCGTTGATCGACGACATCCCTTCCGAATCGAAACTATGCCTTGGAAGCGATCAGATGACGATTCGTTCCCACCAGCTTTGAAACCGCACAATGGGCCATGCCTCCCGTACTATCGTAATGGTGACTTCGAGAGGTTTCTCCGCCGCATCGACGTCCCTTTCACCGATGCTGTTTGTTCACTTGAGCCCGATGGCCGGATCTTCGACGCCGAGATCATCGTTCCCGGCGAACGTGCGATCGAATCTTGGTGGAAGTTGCGGAATGCCGACCGGAGGTTCCCATATCACCCAGTCATAAGGGCGGTATGGAGCGATCTGTCGAACTACCACGCTTCGCCGGTTTACCAGCTTGACCCGGGTCGCCGGGAACAGCAGGCTTGGGAGGATCGGCGAAAGCGTGGTGACACTTCGCCGTGGGCATTTGAACTCAGTCCCTCCGAGATCCGTGCCGACGCCCATGTCCGGATTGAGGCCGCCAGCGAGATCCCACCCGAGCCCTGGAATTTCCGCTCGAAAAGGCCGCCCCCCCCATCGCCATCCGGTGCGAATCTCGAATACCCGCCTTCGCTGGCCGATCCTGCAGTCCTGTTCTCACCCGATGGGCCATTTCTCGCACTCCAACGGTTTTGTCGAGATTGGCCGTATATTCCTCTCGTCCGACTCCGGCTTTTCCCTTGTGTAGAACCTTGGGAGGTTTTCGCCTACTCACCGTCCGGTGGCTGGAACCTTACGCCGTGGCCTGACGAGCAACTCGCGATGTATCGCCATTGGTATGAACGGTACGGCGCGGAACTCGTTTCAGACACAGGCGAATCGGTTGAACTCTACATCTCTCGTCCGCCGTGTACCCGACACAACGCGATTCGACTACTCCAAGAAATGGAGAGTTTCGGCGAAGAGATTGTTCTTCCTCCTCGTCGTCAAAGCAGTTTCGAAGAGGACATCCTTGAAGTTCGTACCTCGCACTACTGGTACTTTTGGTGGGATTGAAAACGCAACCTCCCTTGAAGCTCCCCACCATCCGCAAGGTGAGGAATATCGACCCATTCCCCTTATCCTGACTCGGTTTCCGAGCTTTCCGGTCGGCGGTATCCTGCCCTTGAGAAGGCCTTTTCTCAGCCGGGAACTCTGAGCTGCGAGCTGCGAACGAATCGGGTGGTTGTGCGGGAATTGGGCTCGAATTGTGTTCCTTTCTTCATGGATCGGTCTCGACCGGGTCGAAGTGCGTGAGCACAATGACGACTTCAAATTGGCCCCCGGGAGGATCGGAGATGGGCGTGCTGCCGGACTGGATGATCGAGAGGGACATCAAGATCGAGCCCTTCGCCCCGCAGCAAACCCGGCCCGGCATCATCTCTTTCGGGGTCACCAGCTACGGGTACGACGTTCGCGTCGATCGGCGGTTCAAGGTCTTCACCAACGTGTGGGGCCGCACCGTTGACCCGAAGAACTTCGATGAGAAATCGTTTGTGGATGTGGAAGCGGATTTCTGCATCATCCCGCCAAACTCATTTGCGCTCGCGGAAACAATCGAGTATCTTGAGATCCCGCGCGACGTGCTGGCGATTTGCGTGGGCAAGTCGACGTATGCGCGGTGCGGGATCATCGTCAACGTGACGCCGCTAGAACCGGAATGGCGGGGTCGGGTGACGATCGAGATCTCGAACACAACTCCCCTTCCGGCGAAGATTTACGCCGGCGAGGGAATTGCCCAGTTTCTGTTCGTCAAAGGCGAGGCAGTCTGCCGGACGAGCTACGCGGACAAGAAGGGGAAGTATCAGGATCAGGCCGGGTTGACCCTTCCGTTCGTCCCGTCAGCTCATCAGGAAAACTAGCGGTTTGTGATGATTGCGTGGTCGCGGTGGTCGCGGCATACGCCCTTTTCTCCGCCAGGTGATCTCGCCAGGAAGTCGGCGAGATCGGATACTGGTGTATACTCCGATCGACGGACGGACACCGCCGACGGATTTTCCCCCTCCGAGCTCCCCATGCAGATAACCCGCCGCTTCACCCGCGAAGGCAAGGACCCGTTCGCTGGCATCCCGTTCGCCCCCCGGGCGTCGCGGATTGTCAACCCGAACGGTTCGGTGGTATTCGAGATGACGGACATCTCGGTGCCCGAAGCGTGGTCGCAGGTGGCGGTGGACATCCTCGCGCAGAAGTACTTCCGCCGGGCGGGTTTGCCGAAATCGACGCAGCCGGTCGACGAGCCGGGCGTGCCCACCTGGCTTCGCCGAAACGAGGCCACCTCCGAGGAATCGGGCGGCGGGGAACGCGATTCCCGGCAGGTTTTCCACCGCCTCGCCGGGTGCTGGACCTACTGGGGCTGGAAGGGGGGCTACTTCACCACCGAGGCCGACGCCCGGACGTTCTACGACGAGGTGTCGTACATGCTCGCCGCCCAGATGGCGGCCCCGAATTCCCCGCAGTGGTTCAACACCGGCCTGCACTGGGCGTACGGCATCGAGGGGCCGCCGCAAGGGCACTACTACGTCGACCCCGCCACCGACGAGGTCGTTCGCAGTACCTCCGCCTACGAGCGTCCCGCCCCGCACGCCTGTTTCATCCAGAGCGTGGCCGACGACCTCGTCAACGACGGCGGAATCATGGACCTGTGGGTCCGCGAAGCCCGCATTTTCAAGTACGGTTCCGGCACCGGCTCGAACTTCTCCCAGCTTCGCGGTGACGGGGAACCCCTCTCCGGCGGCGGGAAATCCTCCGGCCTGATGAGCTTCCTCAAGATCGGCGACCGCGCCGCTGGTGCCATCAAATCCGGCGGAACCACCCGCCGCGCCGCCAAGATGGTCGTCCTCGACCTCGACCACCCGGACATCGAGGAATTCGTCAACTGGAAGGTCGTCGAGGAGCAGAAAGTCGCGGCGCTCGTGACGGGTTCGCGGGCGCTCAACAAGCACCTCAATGCGGTGATGTCGGCGATTCACGGCCACGCCAACGCGGCAGAGCAATACGACCCCGCGAAGAACACCGCCCTTCGCAAGGCCGTGCTCGACGCCCGGGCTGCCCTGGTGCCGGAAAATTACATCGCCCGGGTGCTGCAACTCGCGAAGCAGGGCTGGAAACACATCGAATTCGAGGAATACGACACCGACTGGAACTCGAAGGCGTACTACACCGTCTCCGGGCAGAACAGCAACAACTCGGTGCGGATCACCTACGACTTCATGCGGGCCGTCGAAACCGACGGCGACTGGCCGCTGTATTGGCGGACGGAACTGGCCAAGGCGAAGTCGCAGAACCGCGACCCGAAGCCGTGTCGGACGTTGAAAGCCCGCGAATTGTGGGACCAGATCAGTTTCGCCGCGTGGTCGTGTGCCGACCCCGGCGTGCAGTTCGACACCACCTTCAACGAGTGGCACACCTGCCCCGCCGACGGCCGCATCAACGCGACAAACCCGTGCTCCGAGTACGCTTTCCTCGACGACACGGCCTGCAACCTCGCGTCGTTGAACATGCTCAAGTTCTACGACGCCAAGACCGGCGTCTTTGATGTCGACGGCTACAAGCACGCGATCCGGTTGTGGACGATCATCCTGGAAATCAGCGTCTACATGGCCCAGTTCCCGAGCGTGCCGGTGGCCCGGAAGTCGTTCGACTTCCGCACCCTCGGCCTCGGGTATGCGAACATCGGTGCCCTGCTGATGGTGCAGGGAATCCCGTACGATTCGCCAGAAGGCCGGGCCCAGTGTGGGGCGTTGACCGCCATCATGCACGCCGGGGCGTACGCGGCATCGGCGGAGATGGCCGCGGAACTCGGTGCGTTTGCCCGGTTCGACGCCAACCGCGACGCGATGCTGCGGGTCGTCCGCAACCACCGTCGGGCTGCCTACAACGCCGCACCGGGGGAATACGAGGGGCTGACGGTCTTCCCCGTCGGGATCGACCCGAAGCTCTGCCCGGCGAATCTGCTCGCCGCCGCCAAATCCGAGTCGGACCGGATGGTCGCGCTTGGGGAGAAACACGGGTTCCGCAACGCGCAGGTGACGGTCATCGCCCCGACCGGGACGATCGGCCTCGTCATGGACTGCGACACGACAGGGATCGAGCCGGACTTCGCGCTCGTGAAATTCAAGAAGCTCGCGGGGGGCGGATACTTCAAGATCATCAACCAGTCGGTGCCGCCCGCCCTCGGGAAGATGGGGTACACCCCCTGGCAGATCGACGACATCGTCAAGTACTGCCGCGGGGCCGGCACGCTCGCAGGCTGCCCGCACATCAACCCGGCGAGCCTGCGATCCCGCGGATTCACCGACGCGATCCTCGCCAAGATCGAGCAGCAACTTCCGGGAACTTTTGAGCTTCCCTTCGTCTTCAACCGTTGGACCCTCGGCGAGGATTTCTTCCGCGACACCCTGCACATCTCGGAGGCGACCTATTCCGCCCCCGGGTTCGATCTGCTCGCCCACCTCGGGTTCTCGAAGCAGCAGGTCGACGAGGCCAACACCTTCGTGTGCGGCACGATGACGATCGAGGGGGCGCCGCACCTCAAGCCGGAGCACTACCCCGTCTTCGACTGTGCGAACAAGTGCGGGAAGCACGGCAAGCGGTTCCTCTCCGCGGAGAGCCACATCCGCATGATGGCCGCTGCCCAGCCCTTCATCAGCGGCGCGATTTCGAAGACGATCAACATGCCCAACGACGCCACCCTCGAGGACGTCAAGAAGGCGTACTGGCTCTCGTGGCAGTTGATGACCAAGGCCAACGCTCTCTACCGCGACGGGTCGAAGCTCAGTCAGCCGTTGAATTCCGTCGCCGATTCCGCGGAGGCGCAGGTGCTGGCCGGGATCTCCGCGGAGGAACCCAAGTCGGACGCGATGCGGATTGCCGAGAAAATCACGGAAAAGGTGATCCACCGCTACATCGCCCGCCGCCGTCGCCTCCCGGATCGCCGGGCGGGGTACACGCAGAAAGCCCGCATCGGCAACCACAAGATCTACCTCCGCACCGGCGAATACGAGGACGGTTCCCTCGGCGAAATCTTCATCGACATGCACAAGGAAGGGGCTGCCTTCCGGAGCATGACCAACTGCTTCGCCATCGCCGTCTCGCTCGGGTTGCAGCACGGCGTGCCGCTCGAAGAATACATCGATGCCTTCCTATTCACCCGTTTCGAACCCAACGGCGTGGTGCAGGGGAACCCGTACATCAAGATGAGCACGTCGCTCATCGACTACATCTTCCGGGAACTCGCGATCACGTACCTCGGCCGGCACGACCTGGCCCACGTGATCCCTGAGGATCTTCGCGGCGACACGCTCCACGACGAGCACGACGACCCCGATTTCGACGGTGAGGAAGTCGTTTCCGAGCGGATGGTCGACCCCGTTTTGGCCGAGCGCCCGTCGTTCGCACCGCCGCGGACAGTCCACCTCCGCCCGGGAAGCACCCCGATTCCGGAGAAGCCGGAGCCGATCGAACCGGAGAAACCCGAGCCGATGCGGTCGAGTTTCTCCGTCTCGACGCGGAGTTCCCGGTTCTCGGCGACGACCACCAAGGAAGACAAGATCCGCGTGGCCCGTCAGAAGGGCTACGAGGGAGACATGTGTCACAAGTGCTTCAACTTCACGCTAGTGCGAAGCGGAGCCTGCACCAAGTGCGACACCTGCGGCGAAACCAGCGGTTGCGGGTGAAATGAACCAAAAAGGTCGGTTCGTGAGAAGGTGAATTAGGACCCACTAACTCCCACGAACCGACCCGCGGCGCCGGAAGGATTCCCTCCAGCACTTCTTCTGAAAATAGGGAACCTCCTAGTGATTTCAAGTCGTGTGCTGGCACGAGCCCTTTGCCCGATGGCGAGGGGTTAGGTGGTGAGCATCTCGATGTTGTCTCTATTATGGAGGTTCAAATGCTTGGGAAGTTCGTGAAGATTGCAAACTATGACTTCTGGTGTGTTCCCCTTGCAAACGCGGATTTCAGAGATTCTGCAGGGATTTACGTCGTCCTCGATGTGGCCCCGAATGGGAAATGGAAAGCGCTGGATGTGGGGCAGTCTGGTCAAATGGGAGCACGATTGAGTTCTCACGACCGACGTCAATGCTGGATTGATCGGTCAATTTGGCGTAATATATGGGTAGGCGTCAGCAAATTTCCTTCGGAACGATTCTCGAAGGACGAGCGATGTAAAATTGAGCATCAGCTCCGTTGTTTGCTTGAACCACGTTGCGGATGCAAGTAACGGTCGCAGTTGCTTTAAAATGGGAGAAGTTGTTCTTCTTTGTTGATTCCCATCGCGGCGCAGCGGTTGCGGGTGATCTGTGGTCGACTTCCGGGCGAATCCTCTTTCCAGGGGATTCGCTCGTGGCCCATCCAGAAGATCCGGTCGTGATTTCGGGCGAGGAAGTGGCATCGGCGACGCGGCGGCGGGAGCCGGGATAGAATTGTCTCAGACGCCCTCGCAAGTTCCTCCGGTCCGCTTTCCGAAATCGCAATGCAGATCCTGCTGGTCCTGTTCGTCGCCGGTGCGTGTCTGCCATTGCCCTGGCCGGCGTCGCCGTTCGAGCTCGGCCCCACCTCCAGTGCCCTCGCCACCTTCGGGCTCACGCTGCTTCCCATCGGGCTGGCGATTCGCGTCGCCCGGCGGACAGTTCGAGACTTGCTCCGGGACCCGCAACATCGAGTCGAGATTGTGACCCGGTACGCGAAATCCCGGCGTTTGCTGGGGTTCGCGAACCTGGCGGTGGCCGCGATTGCGGTGCTGGTGCTGGGCTGGGGTCACACGGTCTGGGAAACCGTGACGGTGCCGATTCCCGGGAAATCGCGGCCGGTTCTGGTTCCGGCGGCGGAGTTGCTCGTGCCCGCTCCGTATTTTCTCGGCCTCTTTTCCGCCTGGGTCATCTACTACCGCGTCGATCGGACGCTGCACCAGACAGCGTCCCCGGGCTCGCCGGAGTTCTGGTCGCTGGGCGGGTATGTTCTGTTTCACGTTCGCCAGTTCGCGCTGATGGTGCTACTGCCGATTTCCCTCTTCGTGTCACAGCACTCGCTGGTGCGGGTCGTGCCGTCGATCGCGGAGACGTGGTGGTTCAAGATCGGCTCGGTGTGCGCGGTGGGGCTCCTGTTCGTGATTCTGCCGCGACTGGTGAAGCCGTTACTGGGTTTGCAGCCGTTACCGGCGGGGCCGAAGCGGACTCGGCTGGAGGAGACCGCACGCCGGTTGCAGTTCCGCTACGCGGGGTTGCTGCTGTGGCCGACCCGGGGGGCGATGGCGAATGCGCTCGTGATCGGGGTGGTTCCCTGGGCCCGGTACGTCATCTTCACGGATCGCCTGCTCGAAGCGATGGACGAGGCGGAACTCGATGCGGTTCTGGGGCACGAGATCGGGCACGCGGCACACGGGCACATTCCGTACTACGCGGCGTTCCTGTTGGCGTCGGCGGCGGCCGGGGCGGCGGCGACAGCCGCACTCGCCGATTACTTCCCGGAAATGGACTTCCCACCGATCGAGAACTGGGACGGCTGGCTCGCGATTCCACCTCTTCTCCTGATGGCGGGCTACCTCTTCGCTGTCTTCGGGATGCTTTCCCGCCGATGCGAGCGGCAAGCGGACATCTACGGCTGCCGGGCCGGCTCCTGCGGCGACCCGGGATGTCGCGGACACGACGCCGACACCTACCTCGTCCCCGCCGGCGGACCCGTCTGCCCCACCGGCGTGCGTGCCCTCATCCGAGCCCTCGACCACGTCGCGATTCTCAACGGGATGGAAACACCGCCGAGCGGAAGCAAGGCGCCTCGAAGTTTCCGGAAACGGCTCTGGGCCTGGATCAAGGCCTGGCAGCACGGGCCGATCTCGGACCGCATCGAGTTCCTGCTGCAACTCACGGAGGATGGTTCGCTCGCCGACCGCAGCGATCGCCGGGCGTTCCGCTTCCGCGTGGGATTGCTCGCGATTCTGATTCTGACCGTCGTGGTGCTCGGCTCACTGGTGGGGTGGGAAGAACTGCTCCGGATGCTGTGATCGGCGGAGCCTGTAGGGCTGGGAGATTCAGACTCTCTCAGCCCTACAGGCTGGAAAACGAATGATCGGTCACGGATTTTCCGGCTGTTCCGGAACCAGCGCGTTGATGCGGATGTTGCGGTATTCGATCGGCCCCCAGTGGGCGACGAGGCCGATCGACCCTCTGGACTTCGCAATTTCCGGCATTTTTGCGACGCGGTCGATGTGCTGATCCAGGTTCGCGATCGCGCTGACCTTGCCGTTGTGCTCGACACGGATCTGCGTCCGGCGAGCGACGATCCGCAGGTCGTTCCACTCGCCGATGGGTCGGTTGTTGATCTCGCTCGGTTTGCGTCGGGTGAGGAACTGGATGGAGCCGGTGCGGTAGGCGGCTCCGATGTCGCGACCGTGGATCAGCGGGAAGCCGTCGTCGTCGCCGATGTTGACCATCAACCCGCGGACGGACGGCCCCGTATCGGGCTTCGCGGGGAACGCCCGGAAAAGGACGGTGGTGTGGCCGCCCGCCTGCAACCAGCGGTATTCCAGGCGGAGGTCGAAGTCGTCGAAGGTGCGATTGGTGAGCAGGAACTGGTCGGTTCCTCCGGCGAGGGGGGTACAGACCAGGACGCCGTTGTGCACGGTCCAGGCGGTTTTCTCTTCCCCCTTGGGGGCGTACCACCCATCGAGGTCGTTGGCGTCGAGAAGCATCCGGATGAGCCGGGGTGGCGGGGCCGTGGGCGAACCGGCGATCTGCGTCGCGGGGGTGGTGGCGGGGACGGGCGGGACCGTGACCGGCGGATTCCCGCGGGTCACGAAGATCACCAGGGCCGCAAGCGCGATCGACAGCACCACGCCAACCACCGTCGCGCTCAGTCGGGCGAAATGGTGAGACGGGTGCGGCCGATCGGGGGCTGGTCGAAGTTGCAGCGGAACCGCGGGAAGTGTGGGCTCCGAGGTCTTCTGCCGGGTCACACGGCCGATCGTCACCGGAACCGGATCGAAAGCCGGGTCGATGATCCGCTCCGTCCCGTTGGGCAGCACGATCACCGTCATTCCGGACCCGATGATCCCGGAGCCGGACACCATCATCCGCGCCTCGATGGTCGCCAGTTCGCGGACGATGTCGGCAGCAGTTGAAGGTCGGCGATTCGGCGATTTGTCGATCATCCGCTGTACGAGGTTCGCCAGTTCCGCCGGCACGCCAGGGTTCAACTCGCGGATCGGGGGTGGGTTGAAGTCGAGGAGGGAATCGACAATTTCCTTCATGGACTTGCCGGAGAACGGGACCTGCCCGGTGAGCATGCGGAAGGAAACGACTCCGAGGGCGAAGATGTCGGCACGGTGGTCGACGGTGTTGCCGCGTGCCTGCTCGGGCGCCATGTAGACGAGGGTGCCGGCCATGCTGCCGGGGTGGGGAGCATCTTCCCAGCGTCGGGCGAGGCCGAAATCGAGGAGTTTCGCCCGGCCGCCAGGGTGTTCGAGCCAGACGTTGTCGGGTTTGACGTCGCGGTGGATGACGCCCGCCATGTGGATAGCGGACAGGCCGGCGGCCACTTCC
>CAZKIQ010000124.1:0-9603 GCA_964552815.1 uncultured Alcaligenaceae bacterium
GAGGTGCGGAAATCCCAGAACGAGTGGGTCCTCGCCCACGGGCCTGACGTCCTCGGTCGCTTCGGCTACAGCGAGCTCACGGCCCGGAATGCGTTGCGGGTCGTGAAAGATGGGCACTTCACGGAGTTCTGCCGGATCGGAAACCCCGGCGTGACCTTCTATCTCGTCAACGGCCAACCGCCGCAGAAGGTCCCGTTTGACGCCCAGGGGATGCGATTCGACCCCACGCGGATCACGATCCAGGACCTGCGGACGGGTTCCTGGGCCGTTTGCGACGGCACCGGTCGGACGATCCTTTCCGCGGCGAGTCGGGAAGACGCGGAGCAGGTGGCGGGCGTTCTGCGAGCCTACAAATTCGACCAGCTTTGCCGGGTTGGGATGTCCCCGAAGGCGTCGATGATCTTCTTCGCCCGGGTCGGCCGGTGATCCCCGAAAGGGATCAGATTCTGGTGAGAATGCCGACGAGACCGTCCGGGCTGTAGGCGTCGGAGCCGGAGAACCGGCGAAATCGGTTTCCGCGGGTGCGGCCGCGAGTTATGGTATTTCTGGGCGATGGTGCGCCGTCGCCAGGACTGTACCGGGCTCTCGGGCTGCGTATGCCCCCTCCGAAGACGACCGACGACCTGCTCTCCCGGCTCCAAAAGAGCGGATTGATTCCGCCCACGGATCTGGAGGCGTCGATCGCTGCGCTGCCAGAAGGTCTCGATCCGCCCGGGATTCTTGCCCACCTCGTCGAAACGCGGCTTCTGACCCAGTTCCAGGCCGACCGCCTCGCTGCCGGCAAATACAAGGGCTTCGTGCTCGGCAGCTACGTCATCCTCGACAAGCTCGGCCGCGGTGGGATGGGACAGGTCTTCCTCGCCGAGCACGCAGACATGCGGCGGAACGTCGCGATCAAGGTTCTCCCCGTCAAGGAAATGGGAAGCCCCGTCGCCCGGGAGCGGTTCCTCCGGGAAGCCCGCGCCGCCGCCGCACTCAACCACCCCAACATCGTCCGAGCCTTCGATCTTTCCCGCGACGGTCAGATGTACTACCTCGTGATGGAGTACGTCGAGGGCGTCAGCCTGCAGGCGCTCGTCGCCCGGAAAGGGGCACTCCCCGTCACGACCGCAGCCGATTACGGTCGGCAGGTCGCGGAAGGATTGCAGCACGCCTCCGAACGCGGACTTGTCCACCGCGATATCAAACCCGCCAACCTCCTCGTCGACCGAAGCGGCGGCGTCCGCATCCTCGACCTTGGCCTCGTTCGCGCCTCCGACGAAGATTCCCAGCTCACCAACGTCACCAGCGGTGGCCGCAGCATTCTCGGCACCCCCGACTACCTTGCACCGGAACAATCCCTCGACAGCAGCGCCGTCGACACCCGGGCGGACATCTACTCCCTCGGGGCGACCATCTACTTCCTCCTCGCGGGCCATCCGATGTTCCCCGAGGGCCGGACCGCCCAGAAATTGATGTGGCAGCAGTGGAAGGATCCGACCCCGATCAACCAGCTCCGCCCGGACGTCCCCTCCGACCTCGCAGACATCCTCCACAAGGCCCTGGCGAAGAAACCGCGCGATCGCTTCCAGACTCCGCTGGAATTCGCGGAGGCGCTGTCGGGGTGGGCGACGAGCCCCAACCCGCCGGACCCGGACACGATTCCCCCGCTGCCCCCCCGCCGGTCCATCCGCCTCCCGGACCCGTCGGCGTCGTCGGTCTCGTCGGTGGGCGCGGCCAAGCGGATGCGGGAAAGCAGTGCGTCGTGGGCATTCCAGCCCACCAACGATCTGAGCCGGCTCTCGATCACCCCGACGGTGATCCCTCCACCGGCTCCCCGTGCCCTCCCAGGCGAACCCGCGATCATCACACTCGGCCCGAACGGGGTCTCCTCCAAGGTGACCTCGCTTCCCCCGGTGCAATGGCGTCGCAAGCTTCCGCCGCTACCCGAGCCCGGTCTCGACCCCGCTCTCGCGGAAAAGGAGCCGGGGAACGGTCCCCACGCCCCTCAGGAATCTTCATCTGTCGACATCTCGATTCCGCCAACGCCGCTGCTAACGGTGACGCCGGAATCGCCGGCCGTTCCACGGTTGAAGCAGAAATTCCCCAACGGGAATCCGCTCGCACCCGGGAAAGTGATCCATCTCGGCCCGCGGTCACCGGAAGAAATGGAAGCCGAGGAAGCGGCCGCTGCGGTTGACCCGGCGAGTCATCGAAACGGGGAGCACGGCTCCGCGACCCGGACGCCCCCGCCCAGCGACACCCGCCAGCCGAGCGACTCCGACCCCGAATTCTCGACGGCTCTTCCGCAACGGACGGGTTGGAGTTCCCATCCCGCGAACCAGAAACTGCTGAGAAAGAAACCCGGAGACACCCGGGCGTGGGTCCTGCTGGGCTTGCTCGCACTCGTCGTCCTGGCCCTCGTCGCCGCTGCCATCACCTCTGCGGGTCGGTGAGATGGGGCCGCAGCAACCCTTTCCTGGCGATGCGGGCGCCGCGTAACGACTGGGAAAAGGGTGCGAGTCTTCCCCGGAAACAGCGACCACCGTCGCGGCTTCCGAGGCAAGAACGGTTTCACACCACTCGAAACACCAGTTCCGGCGTGTTTCGTCGGCTGATACTGGAAGCGACCTGGATGCGGATCCAGCCTGCCGCCCGGGGTAACGGCCAACAGCGAACCACTGGAAGGAAACAGGTTTGAAGGAACTGCTTCACCCCCGTTCCACCTCCCTCGGCAGGGATTGCTCCCGACTCGCCTTCCCTCAAGGAAGCCGAGAAGGAATTGTCCGGAAGTAGACGTAACCTCGCGGTTGGTCCCGGCATCCAAAAAAGCGGCCCTACTCAACCAGACTGGTTCCAGACAGACCGACCGGTATCATGCTGCAGGGATTGTTCTGGCGGCAGGGGCAACGGAGGCGAAGATGTCCGAGGAACACCCCGAGCGAGCGGTCGATCACCGAACCGATGGGCCGTCATCGACTCGCCGCGGATTCTTGTCGGGTGCCCTGGCACTTGGGGGCGGGGCCGCTGGCCTTGCGACGACTCACGAAGTTGCCGCTGCCGAACCCGCGAAAGGAGGGGCCGCTGTGAACCCCAGGCTCTTCAGCTTCGTCGGCGGCTCCGCAGGGGCGTGGGCGGTCGTCTCCGCCAAGGCGATCACCGGCGATCCGCTCCCGCTTGCCAACCGGGTGGACATCGTCCCCGGTGCGGTCGCGAAGATGCCCGAAGGTGCGAAGTGGATCCTCCGCGGTGTCACCAGCAACGCCAGGTATGTCACGCGGGCCGAGAAAGAGTCTCTGGTGAAGAAGCAGGCAGCCCTCGGTCGCCCCGATTCGACCCTGGCGGCCCTGATCCCGATCCGAAAGAGCGCGCAGTGGTGGGAACTGACTCAGGAGGAACGACGGGAGATTTTCGAGGACAAGTCCAAGCACACCGCCGTCGGTTTGAAGTATCTCCCAGGCATCGCCCGGCGGTTGCACCACTGCCGCGATCTGGGCGAAGTTGAGCCATTCGATTTCCTGACCCTGTTTGACTTTCCCAAGGCGGACGCCGCGGCTTTCGATGACCTTTTGGCCGCACTCCGGGTAACAGCGGAGTGGAAGTTCGTTGAGAGGGAAGTCGATATCCGCCTGGAGAAGGTGTAGCAATCGATCGGAAGCCGGCACGGATGCGATCTTCCCGCTTCCTGGGGCGCATGTGACTGGCGTGACATGGGCAGATCCCCTCACAAGATTTCGCTCACTCGTGGGAAACGCGGTTCGCCGGGGGCATGGCGGCGTGGTAATCCCGCGCGATCCGTTGCGAGTAGTCGCCCAGCAATGCCTCGATCCGGGCGGGGTCGTCGGAGCAGAGAACGAATCCGATGTGGTGCCACTGCGTGGCCCGGTGCACGATTTCCGGGTCCGTGAAGTGGGATGTGTCCGGCTGTTCCTGTCGGGCCAGCGACATGATCACGCCGCCATACCGGCTCCGGGTCGGGGGAAGCTGGTAGTCGCCGGTCGGCCGGGAAAGCTCGAGCTTCGCCCACTCGACCCAGAGGTTGACGCCGGTGGCGTGGTCGACCATCTCGGCCGTGTTCGCGCCGCCGACCCGTGCGGACGTCTCGATGAAATAGAACTCCCCGTCCGCGTGGGCTCGCATGAACTCGGTGTGGGATGCACCCTGGCCGAGCCCGAACCCTTCCAGAACCGCGGCGTTCGCGGCCCGTAACGCCGCCACCTCGGGGCGATCCCGCGGCACCGTCCGGGTCGCATAGATCCCGCCCCCCTGGTACACATCCAGCAACGGCCGGGCGTACGCGTTGACCTCCGCGAAGATCACCTTCCCGTCCTTGACCAGGGAATCGACGTGGTACAGGTCCCCGGGGACCATCTGTTCCAGGAGGAAAAAGGACTGGTCGTCGCCGAGTTCGTGGATGCGTTTCCAGGCGTCGTCGCGGTTGTGGAAGGTGCGGATGCCGGCTGCGGACGCTTCCGATCGCGGCTTCATGAGCCACGGCGGGGGGACGCGGTCGAGGAACTCGGTGACTGCCTGATGGTTGGCGATTCCCGTGAAATCGGGGACGCGGATGCCGAGTTCCCGGGCCCGCGTCCGCATCGCCAGCTTGTCGCGGAACAGGCGAGCGGTCGAATCTCCGAGTCCGCAGTCGAGCATCCGGAAATGTTCGCGGAGGTTGGCGGCGACTTCCACATCGAAATCGTCGAGGGAAACGATGCGGTCGATCCGGCGAGACCGCATGCGATAAGCGACGCAGTTGATCATGTGCCGGGGATTGTGGAACGTCGGCATCGTGATCAACTCATCGATCGCATGCCAGGGCCAGTTCTCGTTTCGCAGGGAATCGAGGGTGAGCAGCAGGACGGTGCACCCCTGATCGCGGAGGGCTTCCAGGAATCGGCCGCCCTTGAAGTAGCTCGCCAGGCAGAGGAACGTCGGCCGGGTCATGGGTGCTTGCCGTGAGGTTGAGGTGGTTGCCGGGAAAACAATTTCGCCCGCTCGCCGGCCGCCAGGAGCTTCCACCGCGGCGAGTTCGCCAGGTACGCTTCCAGCGGTTGCGGATCCGTTGCGGAATCCGGAAGGGTCGTCACCAGGGCCCGGTCAAAGCCATACCGGTCGGCCCACGCCTCGATCCGCTCCGGATGTTCCTGGATCGTCTGGACGTATCCGCGAAGCCAGTCGTCGCCGTAAAGTTCGCACCGATCGTCCATGAAGATCTTGCGGTCCGGGAAGTGGTAGATCAAGTACCCGCCAAGGTTCGCATCGTTGTAAATCCGCGCATCGGGGCCGGCCAACCGGAACTCCTCCGCCAGGCGATCGGTGAGATCGACCGGCATCGCGTCCGGGGCCAGGCGGGCCCAGCCGTGCCCGACCAGCGGAACCGGGACGTGCCCCGCCTGGAGCAGGAATGCCCCCAAAACCGCGATTCCCGGCAGCATCCACGCCCGCCAACTCGCCCCCACCGGCGGCGGATCGACCACCAGCGAATCCCCGTACTTCTGCAGCAACCGGTGCCAGATCGTGTGCGGCCAAACGTCGGCGATCACGACTCCCGCCACCACCGCGAACAGCGGACCCTGCCGGATTCCCCCCAGCGTCAGATACAGCCACACCAGCGGGAAGAGCCACGTCACCCGCGGAAACCTCGGCAACGTCCCGAGCAACACGACGAGGTAGACCGCCCCAAACCCAAACACGACCTGGGCCGTCGCCTGCGAAAAATCGGCCGGCATGTGCTCGTTGATCACTTCCTTCACCACCGTCGACCCGACGATCCGCCACCAAGTCCGGAGCAGATCGACACCAAACGGATTCGCAAGCGGCGAGAGCAGACAGGCCAGGGAAATCGCCGCCAGGAGCCCGACGTCTCTCCACGATCGCAACGGCGATTCCCGGCCGAGCAGGAACATCCCCGACCACCACGCGAAGGCGAGCCCGAGTTCCAGCAACCCCGCCAGCACCCCGCCGTGGAAGTTGGTCCAGATCACGAACCCCGGCACGAGCCAGGCCAGCCGGCCGAGCCCGATCTTCCCCCGGTCGAAATCGACGAGCCACGCCGTCGTCCAGACAAGGAACACGAACGTGGCCATGTGCGGCCGGGCGAAGTAGTGCCAGGAACCGACGAAGAAACTCGCGAGCGCAAACATCCCCGCCAGGATCGGACTCATCCCCGCTTCCCGGAGCCGACCGAAGATCCAGGCAAACATCGCCGCCACGATCGCCGCGAACCCGGTCAGCAACGCGTCGAGCCCGCCGACCCGGTGCCCGACGGCCATGACGACTTCCGCCGCCCACTGCTGCGGAATCCAGTGCTGCCCCGCGAAGGTGTAGGTGAATGGATCGGTGTGCGGAAAACCCGAAGTGAGGATGATCTCGCCGACGCGGATGTGCCACAACGCCCCGGGATCGTGGAACGCCTTCTCCCGAAAGATCACCAGCACCGCCAACCACACGGCGAAAAAGAACACTGTTTCCGGTGCGAAGAATCGACCGAGGCTGGCACGGCTCACGTCTTTCTCCGCATCCCATCCGCCCGGGGCCCGAGGTCAGAATACAGACACCCGATTCCGCGGGTGCCGACCGTTTCCGAGACTACAATACTGGTTCCCGAACCGACGCAGGCGAAGCCTCCCCATGCCGACCGAAACCGCAAACCCCGCCATCTCCTTCCACCACGCCAACGACATTCCCCGTGTCGATGCCAGCAAGGTGCCGCCGATCGTCGAGCGGATGCGAAGCATCGTCGGGTCCGACGGCGTCCTCACCCACCGGGCGGAACTCGCCGTCTACGAGTGCGACGGCTTCACGATCGAAAAAAACAAGCCGGACGTCGTCGTCTTCCCGACCACCACCGAGCAGGTGGTCGCGATCGTGAAGGCGTGCAACGAACTCGACGTGCCGTTCCTGGCTCGCGGTGCCGGGACGAGCCTCGCCGGCGGATGTGTCCCCGTCGGCGGCGGCGTGATGATCGCCCTTTCCCGGATGAAGAAGATTCTCGAGGTCAACGTCCGCGACCGGTATGCGATCGTCGAGGCGGGCGTCGTCAACGTCTGGCTCACGAACCAACTCAAGCCGCACGGTTACCACTACGCCCCGGACCCCAGCAGCCAGGGGGCGTGCACCATCGGCGGGAACGTGGCCACCAACTCGGGCGGGCCGCACACCCTGAAGTACGGCGTCACCGTCAACCACGTCATCGGCGTCGAGATGGTCCTCCCCGATGGCCGGGTCGTCGTCACCGGCGGACCCTGCGAGGATTCCCCCGGCTACGACCTCACCGGCACCATCGTCGGCTCCGAAGGAACCTTTGGAATCGTCACCAAAACCTGGGTCCGCATCACCCGCAATCCCGAGGCGTACCGCACGCTACTGGGCGTCTTCAACACCATCGACGACGCCGTCAACACGATCTCGGAAATCGTCGCCGCCGGGATCGTGCCCGCCGCCCTGGAACTCCTCGACCAGACGATCCTCGGCGCGGTGGAGGCCGCCTTCAAGTTCGGCTTCCCCCTCGACGCGGCCGCGGTTCTCATCATGGAAGTCGATGGACTCGCCGCCGGGTTGCAGGAAGAAGCCGACCGCATCGAGGCGATCGCCCTCCGCACCAACGCCCGGGAGGTCCGGAAGGCCAACACGGAGGCGGAGCGGCTCGCGTTGTGGAAGGCCCGCAAGCAGGCGTTCGGCACCATCGGCCGGCTCGGCTACCCCAGCTATTGCACCCAGGACGGCGTCGTCCCGCGGACGAAACTCCCGGAAATCATGCGGTTCATGCACGCGACATCCGCGAAGTACGGCCTCGCGATTGCCAACGTCTTCCACGCCGGCGACGGCAACATCCACCCGATCCTGATGTTCGACGAGCGCGACCCCGTGCAGGTAGAAAAGGTCCTCCACGCGAGTACGGACATCCTGGAAGAGTGCATCCGCCTCGGCGGCAGCGTCACCGGCGAGCACGGCATCGGCGTCGAGAAACTCGACTTCATGCCGAAGCTTTTCGCCCCCGAGGACCTGGCGTTCATGGTGCGTCTGCGCACCGCCTTCAACCCCTCGAACCGATGCAGCCCGAACAAAATGCTCCCCACGGCCGGGGCGTGCGTCGAAGCCGGCCACGTCCACCAAACCAAACCCGGCCGCCGCGCCGCGGTGTAAGTTCGGTTCTGTTCCCTGCAGGAGGCTCGTGATGGTCCGCCGAGAAACGATGGCATGGCTCGCGGTCGTGATGCTCGGATTCGGATTGTGGATGGCACAACAGACACGGGGCGTCGCCGATGCGGCCGAGAGACCCGCACCCAAGCCCGCACCCGCGGTACGGGCGGGTTTCGTTTCCTTGTCGGTGCTGATGAAGAACTCGAAGCGGTGGCAAAAGGCGGCCGCGACGATGAATCTGGCCCGCGATAAAGAGGTTTTGCGGCTCAAAGGCCTCCAAGACGAGATCACGAATCTGACGGACGCCATGAGCAAGGCGGATGAGGTCGAAAAGGATCGGCTCTCCAAAGAGGTTCTCAAGGCGCGGCGGAAGTTCGAAGACGCAGAACGGACCGTGCGAGAAGACCTCGACACACGGTCGAAAGCGTATCTCAAGTCGCTCTACGACGAAGTCAACCGACTGATTGCGGAGTTGGCGAAGGAACGGAATCTTGACTTCGTGTTCGGCGCTCCGCTCAGTCTGGAGCAGAACCCCGAACCGAAGAATGAAACGGCGTACCTCGACATGTACTTCCGCCCACCCGCGGTAAACGCACTTTATGTCCGCGATTCAGTCGATCTCACCGGCGAGATCCTGAAGCGAATGAACGCGGCATTCGACGCCGAGACGGACGGCTGAGTGTCTGAGTCTCGGCCGAGCTTACTGGTCGCTGTTCTGGTAAGGGAAGTACAAGGGATTTTGCCGCGTACGGCGGTATGCGGAGTCACTATCTGCCTTGAAGCTCCCCACCATCCGCAAGGTGAGGAATATCGACCCATTCCCCTTATCCTGACTCGGTTTCCGAGCTTTCCGGTCGGCGGTATCCTGCCCTTGAGAAGGCCTTTTCTCAGCCGGGAACTCTGAGCTGCGAGCTGCGAACGAATCGGGTGGTTGTGCGGGAATTGGGCTCGAATTGTGTTCCTTTCTTCATGGATCGGTCTCGACCGGGTCGAAGTGCGTGAGCACAATGACGACTTCAAATTGGCCCCCGGGAGGATCGGAGATGGGCGTGCTGCCGGACTGGATGATCGAGAGGGACATCAAGATCGAGCCCTTCGCCCCGCAGCAAACCCGGCCCGGCATCGGCGTCGAGAAACTCGACTTCATGCCGAAGCTTTTCGCCCCCGAGGACCTGGCGTTCATGGTGCGTCTGCGAACCGCCTTCAACCCCTCGAACCGGTGCAGCCCGAACAAAATGCTCCCCACGGCCGGCGCGTGCGTCGAGCGCGCTGTACAAATACTCGAGGAACACGCGGATCGACGATTTCCGGGAGTTCGATTCAAACAGAGGCTAGGGCTTTGTCGCGACTGATGTGCTCGCATGTGCACTGAAATAATGAAGTCCATCCAGCGATGTACGTTTCTTCTCCGCAACCCGCGATGTCCCTCGCGGGTCGGCGGCGTTCGGCGTTGTGCACGGCTGACGCTACGCGGCGCGGGCG
>CAZKIQ010000125.1:0-8335 GCA_964552815.1 uncultured Alcaligenaceae bacterium
GCACTCGCTAGAAGTGGCTCCGCGGCTCAGTCGGCGGGTCCGGTCGGCCGTCCGGCACCCACTCGGCGTGTTGGCGCTCGCCGCTGCGATCGCAGGGATTTGCGGGCTTGCGATTCACCCGCGAGTCTTTGCACTCGCGGCGGGTCTCACAGTAGTGGGGTTGCTGGGCGTCTGGTGGCCGTGGTTGACCCTCCGCGGGGTGCGAGGTCACGTCGGGTTCGAGCGGGATCGAGCGACCGAGGGGGAATCCGTCGCAGCAACGGTCACGGTTTCAAACGCGTTCCCCTGGCCGGCCTGGGGCCTGGCGGTTTGTGGTGGCTACGGTTCATCGGCTGACGCGAGACTCGGTCCTGTTGCCGGGCGGCATCGCGTCACGTCGAGGTGGTCGTTCTCGCCGCCCCTTCGCGGGGAATACCCGATCACGACGCCCCGAATCGCGACTGCGTTTCCATTCGGGCTTTGGACATCGTCCCGACCCGTCGAGGTCGAGAGTCGTCTCATCGTCTGGCCGCGGACGTTCCCCGTCGGCCCGGTCCCGACGACGGAAGGTGCAGCCACAGTCGAGGGAACCGTGGCCCGGAGTCGGATCGGGTCCACGGGCGATGTCGTCGGCGTCCGGCCTTATCGTCGGGGGGATTCGCCCCGGCGGGTCCATTGGGCGCAATCCGCGAAACACGACCGACTGGTGGTCTGCGAGCTCGAAGCGGCGACCCGGCCGGTCGTCCTTCTCGTGCTCGACGCGGACCCGGCGGTTCACACGCCCGGAGCGGACGGCACCCGCGAGTGGGCGATCCGCGTGGTTGCGAGCTTCGCGAAAGGGTGGCTGATGGCGGGTGTTCCCGTCGGGGCGGTGTGGGGGGACAAGGTTTTCCCACCCGCGGCCGGGGGCGGGCAACTCCTGCGGATCCTCGACGGCCTCGCCCGCGTCTCCGACACATCGCCTGCACTGGAGGATCTGCTCTCGACCCCTCCGGTGCGGGCCGCCAGCGGTGCGATTCGGGTCGTTGTCACCTCGGACGCCGGGGTCCGATCTCAGCGGTCCGGCGACGGGTTGCGGTGGGTCGTTCTCGAACGCGCTGGGTTCCCAGGCCACGAACCGATTCGCCGGAATCAATGCGAAGAGGGAGCCGATCGGCTGGGGACGAAGCCGTGGCTCACGATTCCCGGCCCGGACGCGGTTCCCGATCGATTGCGACACGGCTGGCCGGAGGCCCGACATGGCTCCTAACCGGGATCGGCCGGCCCGATGGGCCACGTTCGCACTCATGGCCGTGGCCTATGCATCGTGCGAGGTCGCCGCTCACCTCGACGGGGTTCCCCGCCCGTTCGGGATCGCGTTCGGGGTGTTCCTGTTCTCGCTCGCGGCGGTCGCCAGTCGTGTCGTGCCGAAGCCGGCTCCCGGACAGCCACTCCCACGAAAACTCGTTCTTGTCCTTGCGCTGGCACTCGGGTTCCCGGTCCTGATCGAACCGCTCCTGCGGGACATCACCGGCAACGGCTTGCCGCTGGAATTGCAACTCGTCAACGGCCTACGGAACGTCGGACTCGTCCTCACCGGGATGGCGGCTTGGCCTAGGGTCCGGCACCTGGCGGGGGTGGTCGCGCTCTTCCTGGCCCTGTTCGCGTCGGCGATGGGGGACCAGCCGGCGATCCCGTACCTGCTGATCGCGTTCGCAATTATCGGTGGCGTATGGCTCGTCCTGAACCACCGGGCGGAATTGACGGGCGGCACGGTTGGCACCATCGCCATCGAATCTGACCGCGTTCGACTGCGGATTCCTGGATGGGAGTTCGGCGTCCTCGGTGTGTTGTTCGCCCTCACGGCAGGGGTGGTGATCGCGGGGCCGAGAGCGATCTCTGTTCGGCTCGGGGAACTGGTTCCGACCTCGGGGGGCACCGGCGAGTACGACCCCTTCAGTCGCGGCGGGGTCAACGACGGCCCGGAGGAGACCGCCGGGGACGACCCGAGCACGGCGGGAATGGTCGACACGGACAAGATGATCGAGAGTCAGCAGGACAGCCTCATCGACGCCGTCAGCGACATGTATGGAGCCCCACACAAACCTCGGAAGACTCAGGAACGCATGGTCGCGGCCGGGTTTGCCGATGTGAAACAGTCACACAACACACCCGAGAACAAACGGCCGAACCGGGACTTCGACACGTCCCGGAAGGGGCCATCGAACGCGAGGAAAGCCGAAGGACAGGACGCCCGCGCGATCTTCGAGGTCGAGGGTCGGACCCCGCTTCACGTCCGGGTCGTGGCCTACGACCGCTACGACTTCGCCGGTCGGCACTGGCAGGAGGCGGCGAAGCCAAGCGCCCGGCTGATCGACCCCGACCCGTTCGGCGGCGACTGGATGGACGTTCGCGGCGGCCGGACCCAGGGTCGGTGGTATGCGACAGACGACCGGCACGTGCTGAAGGTGGCCGACGCCCGGGAGAACCTGGTGCCGACGCCCGCGCTGTGCACCCGCGTGCGGATCCGCCGGGTCGACAAGCCGGACTACTACGAGTGGGATTACGACGGCGTGCTCGCCCTCGCCGGCCGGAAGCGGACGCCGTCCGGAACCGTGGTTCACACCGATTCCCGGACCCTCGACCCCGCCAAAATCCCGGCTGACGGGTTCGCCAAGGTCGCCGGGAAGTATCCAACACTCGACGTTCCCCCGGAACTCGCGGCGGAGCTGACACGTCTGGCCCAGGAGTGGGCCGCTGACCGCCCGCGGGGGTGGCCCCAGATTGCCGCGGTTCTGGATCGCCTGCGGACTGGCTACCAACTTGACAGGACAGCGACGCCCCCACCGGATCACCCCGCCCCCATGTTGTGGTTCCTGACCGAATCCCGCCGAGGGCCGGACTACCTGTTCGCCACGTCCGCCGCCCTGCTGCTCCGGTCGCTCGGCTACCCGACCCGGTGTTGCGTCGGGTTCTACGTCCGGCCGGAGGCGTTCGACCCGTTGAGTCAGCACACGCCGGTGAGGGCGACCGACCTGCACACCTGGCCGGAAGTCCTGCTTGCCGACACCAACTGGCTCGTCGTGGAACCGACACCGGGATTCGCGACCCTGCCGCCGCTCGCCCCGTGGCGCGAACGGATGTGGGCTAGAGCCGTCGAGTTCGCCGCAGGAATCGAGCGGCATGCCGTCCCGCTAGGGCTCAGTGTCATTGCCGTGTCACTGCTGGTCGGATTCCGCCGACGGGTGTGGGACGCGGTCCTGACCCTCGGGTGGCGGCTCGCGCCGGGTCGAACCTGGGACCGGGTCGCCCTCCGAACCGCGAAACTCCTCGAACGCCGGGCCGCCCTGGCCGGCCGCCACCGGTCCCCGTCCGAGACGCTGTCCGGGTGGGCCGAGGGCATGCGGGCCGACGAGTCGCTCGTCGCCGCGTTCCGCCTCGCCGAGTGGGCCGCATACGCACCCGGCCAACTGGCACCGGTCGCCGACCCCGCCACGGTCTGCCGGGCCGCGGTCGATTCCTGGACCCTGACCCGATTCCGTTCGATCTCGGGAGTGATCTGATGCCCGTGTTGGCGGCCGAGCCGAAAGCCCCCCCGATCGACGGGCTGCGATCCGCGCTGAACCGGACGCTCCGCGGCAAGCCCGAGGTCGTCGAGCGGGTGCTCGCGTGCCTCCTCGCCCGCGGCCACCTGCTCCTCGAAGACAAGCCGGGGCTAGGAAAAACCACGCTCGCCAAGGGCCTCGCCGCCGCTGTCGGGGGGACGTTCTCGCGCGTCCAGTGTACCCCTGACTTGCTCCCCGGCGACATCACCGGGTTCTCCGTCTTCAACCAGCAAACCCGCGCGTTCGAGTTCCAACCCGGCCCCGTGTTCGCCGACGTGCTCCTCGCCGACGAGGTCAACCGCACGACGCCGCGGACCCAGTCGGCATTGCTCGAAGCGATGGCCGAGCGGCAGGTCACGGTCGACAACCTCCGGCACCGGCTGAGCGACACCTTCTTCGTGATCGCCACCCAGAACCCGGTCGAGCACCACGGCACCTACCCATTGCCCGAGGCCCAGCTCGACCGGTTCGCGATGAAGCTGAGCATCGGCTACCCAGGGAAATCCGACGAACGCGAGATGTTGGCCGCCGCGATCGGCATCTGCGAACACGAGCCGGTCGCTGCGGCATCGGTCCTCGGCCCCGGGGAACTGGCCATTCTTCAGGACCGGGTCGCGGCGACGACCGTCGCCCCCTCGGTCCAGACCTACCTCGTCGAACTCGGGACAGCGACGCGGACCCATCCTCGCGTCACGCTCGGGCTCAGCCCCCGCGGGTTGCTCGTCTGGCAGCGGGTCGCCCAGGCCTGGGCTTTCCTCGCCGGCCGGCCGTTCGTCTCGCCGGACGACATCAAGGCGGTCGCCGGTCCCGTCCTCGGCGTCCGCCTCGGGACTGACGGCGATCCATCGCCCCTCATTCGTGAACTACTCGGATCGGTCCCGGTCCCCGTGTATCCCGATTGATCCTTCTCGGAGCTTCCGATGGCCGCGGTCGTGGTGGGGTTCTGGGTCCGGTTCGCCCAGGCCGGGATGGAGGCGTCGCTGACGCTGGTGATCGGCGTCGTCGTGGCCGGGGTCCTTCGGCGGATGGTCGGGCCCGCCGGGACGCGCCGGCTATTCGGGTCCGGTTGGAAGGGGCTCGTCCGCGGGTGGGTCGCCGGGATGCTGCTGCCGGTCTGCTCACTCGGGGTGATCCCGGTCGCACGGGAGATGCGTCGTTCGGGCGTGCCGGGCGGGACCGTGCTGGCGTTCGTGCTCGCCGCCCCGCTGTTGAATCCGATCTCGTTCCTGTACGGGTTGACGCTCGCGGAACCGACCGTGATCCTCTGCTTCGCCACGGCGTCACTTGCGCTCTCGACGCTGGCCGGGTTCCTGTGGGACCGGGCGTTTGCCGGCGAATCGGCCGCTCAAGAAGATGCCACACTCGCCGCGACGGCCGACGCCGAGCCGACCCCCGCGGCCGGAGCGAGGCGGATTCTGGCGGTGTTCGCAACCGCCGCCCGCGAACTCGCCGGCCGAGACGTGGTGTTTTACCTGATCGGGTTGACCGGGTCGGCGGCGCTGGCCGCCGCGATCCCGTTCGGTGCCCTGCAGCACACGATGAAGCACAGCGACCCGACGTCCCCGCTTCTCATGACGGCGGTCGCCGTGCCGCTGTTCACCAGCCCCCTGCCGGGAATGATGAAGATCGGGCTGATGTTCGAACACGGGAACTCGATCGCCGCCGCGTTCGTCCTGTTTGCCCTCGGGATCGGGACGAGCCTCGGCACCCTCGCGTGGCTCGGGACCGACTTCGGCTGGCGGCGGGTACTCCCCTGGTTCGCGGTCTATGTGGGGATCGTGCTGGCGTTGGGATACGCGGCGGAACCCTTACTCTACGACACCCGCAAGGCCGAGGCCGACCACACGCACGCGTTCGACGACTACTCGTCGCCGTTTCCCGCGTCCACCGGGTGGGCGGACGCGGCCGGGATCGGGGCGGGCAAACTCGCTGAGAAGTTCGGGCCGCTCGAACGGCCGGCCGTGTACGCCCTGGCCGCGATCCTGGCCGCCGGCGGGCTGTCGCGGTTCGACCGCCGGGGCCGCGTCGAGGCGTGGCTGACGGCCGCCCCCGACCCGACCGCCCGGCGGGGGTGGGATGTAGCCGTCCCGGGGCCGGTCCTGGGTGGCGTCGCCCTCGTCGGGCTGGTCGCGTTCAGCGTCGCCGGGGCGTACCTGTACTACCCGGACCGGGCACAATGTGTGACCCAGATGGAGGCGGTCCGGGCGGACGCGTTCGTGGCGGTGAACGCGGGCCGGGCCGACGAGGCGATCCGCCACCTCGAGCAGTGGGACTTGTTGGTGCGGAAACTCGAAGTCGGTCAATACCTCCGCAAGTTTGGGGTGACAGCCGAGCAGTCGAAGGCGTGCGAAGACTTGCGGGAAGCGCTCGAGGAGGTCCGCGACCACCTGCTGGCCGGGGACCGGGCCGCGGCGAAAGCCACCTTCGCCCGGAACGTGGCGACGGCGTACCGGGACTGCAAGGCCTCCTACCCGGCGGACGAGCCGTGAGTCACGGAGCGACACAGTCGAACCCCGTCGGCATCCCGTCCGAAATGTGTTGACAGAGTATAACTGATTATTACACTGGGTTTGTTCGGCCGTCTCCCGGCCCGCCCGGGTTCCGTTCGCTTCGTCCGGGGCGCGACGATGATACCGCTGTACGGAACGCGACCACCGGCCAGCCGCGAGGCCGTCGCACGGGTGAAGGGCTGGGTCATCGAGTTGCTCGGGCTGCCGGACGACGCGGCCGTCATGGTGACCGAATTGCGGTGCGCGGAGGACGACTGTCCAGATGTCGAAACCGTGATTGCCGTGTTTGGCGAGCCCGGAAAGGCCCGCAAGCACAAACTGCTCAAGCCGGTGGTCGACGTCACCCGCGACGACGTGCGGTCCCTGGCGGCCCGCGGGACCCACGGGTGACCCCGGGTCGTCAGGCCGTCTGCACGGGGCCGTGGTCGTCGCAGTGGTCGCCGTGCGGGTGGTGGAGGTGGCCGTCGACCAGGTAGTCGGTGTGGTCGCCGTGGGGGACGGCCTCGTGCCCGCAACCCGCGCCGTGGACGTGGTCCTTCGCGTGGCCACCGCAGTTGTGGGTCGGCGTGCAGGCAGCCGGGTTCGCCCCGCCGACCGGGAGGGTGTGTTCTTCAACCCCGGCCGCAGTGACGTGGTGCAGGTGGCCATCGTGAAGGTAGTCGGTGTGGCCATCGTGCTGGATGGCGGTGTGCCCGCACGCGGGTCCGTGAACGTGGTCGTGGTGGTCATGGAGGTGGGCCATGTCAGTCGTCTCCTTCAGAGGGAGGGTGCGCCGGGGCCGCGTCGAGTTCGCGGGCGTGGGCCAGCGCGTTCAGGATCAGATCGGCGACATGCCGATCCGCGAGGGCGTAGTACAGGTGGTTGCCGTCCCGCCGTCGGACAACGAGTCCCTCATGGCGCAGAATCCGGAGTCGCTGGGAGACGGTCGAGATCTTGTCATTGACCGCGGCCGCAATCTCGGTCACGCACAGATCCCGGAGCAGGTCGAGGATCCGGAGGCGGGGGGCGTCCGCCATCGCGCGGAACAGTTGTGCGGCCCGCTCCAGCGACGCGGGCGGGATCGCGGGTTCCGCCGCCGGGTGGTCGTGCGAGTCGCACTTCGGGGTCCGCGGGGTCATCGCTCGCACCTGTTCTGCAATTTCAACACTTAATGAAATAGCGTCGGACACGTCCGGCGTCAACCCGATTTCCCCGCTGTTTTGGAGTGCCGACGATGTCCCAGACTGCCGTGCCGCCGCCGGGCCGTGTCCCGGTCACCGTCCTGACCGGGTTCCTCGGGTCCGGGAAAACGACCCTCCTGAACCACATCCTGACCGCGAACCACGGCAAGCGGATCGCCGTCATCGAGAACGAGTTCGGCGAGGTCGGCGTCGACCAGGACCTGGTCATCCGCTCGGACGAAGAAATCTTCGAGATGAACAACGGCTGCCTGTGCTGCACCGTGCGGGGCGACCTGATCCGCATCCTCGGCAACCTGATGAAGCGGCGGGACAAGTTCGACGCCATCCTGATCGAGACGACCGGCATGGCCGACCCCGGGCCGGTGGCGCAGACGTTCTTCATGGACGACGACCTGCGGGCCAAGACCCGGCTGGACGGGGTGGTGACGGTGGTGGACGCCAAGCATGTGGGGCTGCACTGGGACACCCACGAGGTGAAGGAGCAGATCGCGTTCGCCGACGTGGTGCTGTTGAACAAGGTGGATTTGGCGAGCGAGGAGGAGTTGGCCCGCACGGAGGCCCGCATCAAGCGGATGAACGGCCTGGCCCGCGTGTTCCGCACCGAGCGGGGGAACATCGACATGGGCCGGGTGCTGAACGTCGGCGGGTTCAGCCTGGAGAGGGTGCTGGAGCACGAACCCGACTTCCTGAAGGACGCGGCCAAACCGAAGACGGTGTCCCTCGGGATGGCCGAGCACACGCACGACGACCACTGCCACGACGAGCACTGTGACCACCCGGACCACCAGCACGACCACACGCACGACGAGAGCGTGTCGTCGGTCGGCATCGTCGAGCCGGGCAGCGTGAACGGGAAGTAGCTGAACGCCTGGCTGGGCGAGTTGCTGCAAAGGAAGGGGCAGGACATCTACCGCATGAAGGGGGTGCTGAACCTGAAGGGGGACGACAAGCGGTTCGTGTTCCAAGGCGTGCACATGATGTTCGACGGCCAGCCGGACCGCCCGTGGAAACCGGGGGAGGAGCGGGTGAACAAGCTGGTGTTCATCGGCCGGGATTTGAACCGCAACGACCTGACCGCCGC
>CAZKIQ010000126.1:0-8234 GCA_964552815.1 uncultured Alcaligenaceae bacterium
CGCCCGACGGCACACGACTCACGGTAGCCGGCCAAATGTTCATAGCGAGAAGCCGCCGCGTGAGGCCGGTATCCGTGTTCCGCGGCGACCCGGCTGATTAGGTGCGCGGTGAACGCCGCGAGGGCCGTCGGCGGGTGGTGACCGAGGGAAGGCCCTCCATCAGCAATTGGGCCAACCGCAGGGCAAGCATGCGACACCGGAGTGCCCCTGGCCGCAGCCGACGGCGACCTACCGGCCGACTGCCGCGCCACCGAGGCGGAGGACCATGACGGGCGGGTCGTAAGCGCGGCTGTCGAACTGCACCACCCCGGGGAAGTCTTCACACCGCTCGAACCCGACCAGCCGCGCCACCTCCAACAGCCGCGCGTCGTCGCGGTCCGCCACCAACTCCACGTGGCGCAGCCCGCCGAGGCCCTCGGCCACGGCGACGGCGGCGGTCAGGAGCGAGGTCAGGTCTTCGGCCGAGCCGCGGGCCGTGTGGACCCGGTGCAGCGTGGCCCGGTGCCGCCAGCGGGGGTGTGTCCTCCGGACAAGAGAGGCCAGGCCGACCAGCTCGTCCCCCTCCGCGAACGCGCCGAGGACGAAGTAGTCCGGGTCGGCGGCCGGGCCGTCGAGCCAGGCCTCCGGGGGTCCGTCGCCCGCCGCCTCGAAGGGAAAGGCCGGCCGCCTCCGGGCGTCCTGCCAGAGCGCGTGGTACCCCTGAGCGTCCTTTCCGGTGAGCCGCCGAACGTTTACCATTCGCCGACGATAGTCCCCCGCACTCCGGCGCGAAAGCCCCCTGTGACTCGGCCCCGTCCGCGCCGGGTTCACGCGGCGGCCTGCCGATATGTCGGAGCCCACCTCGCCCGGCCTCCGCCCTGGGTCCGACGCCCCTCCGCCGGGATCGCCGCAGATCGTTAAGCCGTGCCCCGGGGCGGCCGACCGTCCAACCCGAGAGCGGCGGACTCCCCGCCCGCGGTCCGGGTTGGCATGACGACGACCATCCTCATCGGCTCCTGCCTCTCCCTCTTGCCGTCCCTCCCGGCCGGTTCGGCCCACACCTGCGTCACCTCACCGCCCTACTGGGGCCTCCGGGACTACGGGGCCACGGGTCAGCTCGGCCTCGAGCCCACCCCGGAGGGGTACGTGGCGGCGCTCGTCGCCGCCTTCCGCGAGGTCCGCCGGGTGCTCCGGGACGACGGCACCCTTTGGCTGGTGCTGGGCGACTCCTACGCCGGCTCCTGGGGTAGCCAGGGGCGGCGGACGGGCCGCGGCGGGCGGCGGCCGGTCACGAGCCCGTCCCTCCGGCGGCTCGAGCGGTTCGGCTCGCTCCCGACGCGGGAGCGGACCGGGGCGTGGGTGAACGCGCACCCGGTCCTCAAGCCCAAGGACCTGGTCGGCATCCCCTGGCGGGTGGCCTTCGCGCTTCAGGCGGACGGCTGGTACCTCCGGTCGGACGTGGTGTGGGCGAAGCCCAACCCGATGCCGGAGAGCGTGCGGGACCGGCCGACCCGGAGCCACGAGTACGTGTTCCTCCTGTCGAAGAGCGAGCGGTACCACTACGACGCGGTCGCCGTCCGGGAGCCGGCCGTCTGCCGGCACGGGAGCGGGAACGGGTTCCGCCGGCCGGCCCGGCTCTCCTACGCCGACCCCGCCGGGCCGCGGGGGAGCGGCGTCCCGTGGGAGCCGCAGGCGCTCCGGGCCCGGCGGACCGTCTGGACGGTCCCGACCCGCCCGTTCAAGGGGGCCCACTTCGCCACCTACCCGGAGCCGCTGGCCCTCCCGTGCGTGCTCGCCGGCTGCCCGCCGGGCGGGACCGTGCTCGACCCGTTCTTCGGGGCGGGCACGACGGGGCTCGTGGCCGGGCGGCACGGGCGGCACTGCGTGGGCGTCGAGCTCAACCCGGCCTACGCCGACATCGCCCGGGGGCGGCTCCAGAACGCCGGCCTGCCGGTCGAGGTGCGCAGGCCCGGCCGCCCGCGGGCGGGCAAGGCGGTGGCCTGACGTCTCAGTCCCCCGCGGGTAGACGGCCCACCGGTTCCGGCCGTCCCGCCGCCCGCGGCGGGGGTGGCTGCCCGAGGGGGGTCTTTGCCTTCGGGGTTCGCCGGTGCGGGGCGGTGGTTAGAGTCGAGGGCGTTTGGAGGCGAGGTGTCTATGGGTCGGAAGAGGCAGGGCTCGGGGATGGAGCTGACGGCGGCGGACGCCCTGCCGGCCGGGTACGCCGTCTTCCTCGAGGACTTAAAAACCCGGGTCCACTCGGCCCAACTTCGGGCCGCCGTCGCCGTCAACACGGAACTCATCCAGCTCTACTGGGACATCGGGCGGGGGGTCGTCGAGCGGCAGCGGACGGACGGCTGGGGGAGCAAGGTCGTGAACCTCCTCGGCCGCGACCTCCAAGTCGCCTTCCCGGGGGTGGGCGGCTTCTCCCGCCAGAACCTCTACCGGATGCGGGCCTTCTACCAGGCGTACTCGGAGCCCGGCCCGATTGTCTCGCAGGCTGCGAGACAACTGGACTCGCCGCCGCCCGCCGTGGCCGCCCTCCCGTGGTTCCACAACGTCACTATCTTCGAGCGGGTGAAGGACCCCGAGGCCCGGCTCTGGTATGCCCGGGCGACCCGGGAGTTCGGCTGGTCCCGGGCCGTGCTCGAGCACCAGATCGATACCGACGCCCACCGCCGGCGGGGCAAGGCCGTCACGAACTTCGACCGGGCACTCCCCGCCCCCCAGTCGGACCTCGCCCGGGAGACCTTGAAAGACCCCTACTCGTTCCAGTTCCTGACGCTCGCCGAGGAGCACGCCGAGGCCGACCTCCAGCGGGGGCTCGTGAACCACATCCGGAAGTTCCTCCTCGAGCTCGGGGCCGGGTTCGCGTTCGTCGGCGAGCAGTACCACCTGGAGGTGGGCGGGGACGACTTCTATCTGGACCTCCTCTTCTACCACCTGACGCTCCGGTGCTTCGTGGTCTTCGACTTAAAGGCCCGGCGGTTCACCCCAGAGGCGGCGGGCAAGATGAACTTCTACCTCTCGGCCGTAGACGACCGGCTCCGGCACGCTTCGGACAATCCCTCCGTCGGGGTGGTGCTGTGCAAGCACAAGAACGAGGTGGTGGCCGAGTACGCGCTCCGGGACGTCCAGAAGCCGCTCGCCGTCAGCACGTACGTCACCCGGCTCCTCGAGTCCCTGCCGGCGGAACTGAGGGGCGAGCTCGGCCGGCCCGACGGCGGAACCGGCGTGGGGGCGAGGCGGAAGTAACCGCGCGTGGGGCGGTACGGTTCGTAAGCTCGGCAGAGAGAGGTCAATTCGGCCCCCGATCACGGATGAGTTCGATCCTGACCCCAACGTCCACCTCCGCCCAGGCGGCCGGTGATAGCGGCTAGACAAACCGACGTGGCTGGTCCATAATACCTCCATCACGTCATAAGTGGAGGTAAAAAGGACCATGCCTGCTGTCTCGTCACACCAGGCCTCGACCCGCGATCGGGCGGCGGACCTCTTCCGCGCGCGGGGCGGGATGATGCGGGCGGCCGAGGCCGTTCGGGCCGGCGTCCACCGCCGCACCCTGTCCGCCCTTTTGAATACCGGGGTGCTCGAGCGACTCGGCCGGGGGCTCTACCGCCTGGCCGACGCCCCGCCGCTCGCGTACCCGGACCTGGTGGCCGTCGCCCGGCGGGCCCCGCGGGGGGTGGTCTGCCTCGTCTCGGCCCTCGCCTTCCACGACCTCACCACCCAAGTTCCGCACGAGGTGTATCTCGCCGTCCCCCGGGACACGGAACCCCCCCGGATCGACCACCCGCCGGTCCGGGTGTTCCGGGTCGGCCCCCGCGCGTTCGCGGAGGGGGTCGAGACGCACGAACTGGACGGCGTCCCCGTCCGGATCTACTCGCGGGAGAAGACCCTCGCCGACTGCTTCAAGTACCGCACCACGGTGGGGCTCGACACGGCCGTCGAAGCCGTCCGCCGGTACCGGGACCAGGGCCGGCTCGACGTCGGGGCGATCCTCCGGGCGGCCCACGCGTGCCGGGTCGAGGCCGTGATCCGGCCGTACCTGGAGGCGGTCCTGTGACCCGGCCGCTCAGAGACGTCGCCGCCTCCGTCCGCCAGCGGCTCCGGAACGTCGCCAAGGCAACGGGCCGGCCGTTCCAGGAGGTGCTCGGGTACTACGCGATGGAGCGGTTCCTGTACCGCCTGGCCCGGCAACCGTGCGGCAAGCGCTCGGGCGTCGGGTGCGATACGGCGGGCGGCGGCAACTCCGCTACAACAGCCCGGGTCTTTGGAGCTTGACGGGCGCGCGGATCGTTTCATAATGTAGGCATTCGGAGTATATGCCTACGATACGGAACATGAAATCTAGCCACTCGGACCGGCTCATCGACCTCGCCCGCCGTCGCGGCGTCCTCCGCGCGGCCGACCTGGCGGAGTACGGCATCCCGCGGGTCTACCTCACCCGCCTGGTCGATGACGGGGTGCTCGAGCGGTCGTCCCGGGGGGTGTACGTGCTCGCCGGGGCCGAGGTCACCGAGAACCACGGCCTCGCCGAGGCCTGCCGGCGCGTCCCGCACGGGGTCGTGTGCCTCCTCTCCGCCCTCCGGTTCCACGGCCTCACCACCCAGGCCCCGTTCGAGGTCTGGCTCGCCATCGACCGGAAGGCCCGGCTCCCGAAAGTGGACTACCCGCCGCTCCGGGTCGTCCGGTTCTCCGGCCCCGACCTCACGGCCGGGGTCGCGGCCCGCGACGTCGAGGGGGTGGCCGTCCGGGTGACGGACCCGGCGCGAACAGTCGCCGACTGCTTCGCCTACCGGAACACGGTGGGCACCGACGTCGCCCTGGAGGCCCTCCGGGACTGCCTCCGACAGCGGCTGGCCTCGCCCGAGGACCTGTACCGCGCCGCCAAGGCCCGCCGGATGGCGAACGTCATGCGGCCGTACCTGGAGGCGACGGTCGCATGAGCAAGGAGAAGCCGGAGAACCTCCCCGCGTCGGTCCGGGCCCGGCTGACGCGCGGTCAACCTGCGGGCCGCTAACCTCCAGTGAACCGGCACGCCATCCGCGCCGAGGTATAATTTTCTGGTTCCCATTCCAGGCCGGTTCTACTCTCCGCGCCCGCGTCACCTTGGCCCGATCTCTTCCCCCGTGGTAGCATGAAATGAACGCAGCGACGAGGAGCAGATGGCAACCCTAAACATCCCCGAGGACACGTTCGCCCGGCTCAGCCGGTATGCGGCCGCGATCGGCATCTCGGTCGAACAGCTCATCCTGCCGCTCCTCGCCCAGGCCGTTCCGCCAACCGAGGAGCCGCTGACCGGCGACGCCTGGGCGGCCGAACTCGACGCCTGGAAGCACGCCGCCGCCGGCCGGGCGGGCCGCTACCCGCCCGGCTTCGTGCTGGACGATAGCCGGGACGGGTGCTACCGAGACCGGCTGGACGGCCAACTGTGATCCTGCTCGACACGAACATCCTTCTCCGCTACGCGCTCGCTACCGACCCGGCATTCCCGGCCATCGACGCGGCCCTCACCGCCCTTCACGCGCGGGGAGAGGTGCTGTGCATCGTCCCACAGAACCTTTACGAGTTCTGGGCGGTCGCCACGCGGCCGGTAACCGCCAACGGCCTCGGCATGACCGTGCTGGAGTGCGAGGCGCAGGTCGCGCGGGCCAAGCGGCTGTTCCGTCTGTTGCCGGACCTGCCGGCGTTACTCGCCGAGTGGGAGGCCTTGGTCGGGACGTACCAATGCCACGGGCGGGTCTCCTTTGACGCCCGGCTCGCCGCCGCCATGCGGACCCACGGCCTCTCCCGGCTGCTCACCTTGAACGGGGCCGACTTCGCGCGGTTCCCGGGCATCACGGTTATCGACCCGAAGGCGGTTGCCGCCGCCCCGCCGTCCACGACGCCGTGAGCGGCCGGGGCGACGGCCGCGGCGGTGAACTCGGCGCTCGTGCCCCTCTACCGGCGAGCGGGCACGCGGATCCGGACCGAGGTGATCGAGGGAAAACGCGCCGGCTACGACAATCAGATTTGTTCGACGCTGTCGTACGAGTTGGGGGCGAAGTTCGGCCGGGGGTCTCCCCGGCCCGACTCCGCGAGCCCGAACAACCCGCCCTGCCCGCGCCGGGCCGAGAACGCCGAGAGTACCGCGGCTGCGACAGCCGCCGTCAGGAGGAGCCGCTGCCAGAGGGCTGTCGCCCCCCTCCGCCGCCGCGGGCGGGGCACGTCGGTCGGCCAAGCCGGGTGTGGTCTCATCAGCGCCTCCAGTCGGGATCGGTGTCGTCTCGCAGGGAAGTGTGTGACGCTCACGGGGCCACACGGCCGGAGCCGGTCGGGCTCAGGGAAATGGAGACGGCCCGCGGTTCCGGTGACACACGGTCACCCCGCGGGCCGCTAACCTCAGGTGAACCCGCACGCCGCGGCCGGGTCGGCCGGGGGCGTGTCGGTGGGCCGGTCGAGCGCGGGTGCCGGGGCCGGGGATGAAGCCGGATCGCCGGACGCCCGCTCGAGCTCGGCCAAGCGCTCCTCCAACTCGTCGATCGCGGCCAGGGCGGCCTCCAGGTGGAAGGGAAGCCGGACCCGGTCGTAGTAGCGCGCCTTCTGCCGAAGCCGTCCGAGCTTTGCCCGGAGCGGCCCGCTCTCGTCCATCACGCACCTGCCTTCCGCGTAGAACGGGGTTTGGGTGGACCTCCTTTCGTGGTGTGGGCGGGGGCCGGGCGGTGTGACTTAACCGCCCTAACCCCCCGCCCCGACTCCCGTCACTGCGGGGGCAGGAGCCCCTCCCGGCGGTACCGCTCGACCTCGGCCGCGGACACGGCCCAGGCCCGGTGCCGCCCGCGCCCGCTCCGCTTCTTCTCCGCGTGGATGCGGCCGAGCCGGCACCACTCGCGGACCGTGAACTCCTCCTTCCCGAGGAGGGCGGCGAGTTCGGCCGTGCCGTACCACGCCTGCCCCGCCCGTTCCGTGGCGAGCCGCCCGAGCACCGCCGTGAGCCCGGCCTCGAGGCGGGAGAGCCGCTCGAGCAGCTCCTCCATCACCTCGCCGGGCGGGCGGCCCGCCCTCGCGCGCGTGCCGACCAGGGCGTCGCCCTTAGCCAGCGCGTTCATGACCGTTCCAGCCGTTCATGACACACCCCTTCGTTAGTTCCGCCCGGGTTTGGACGCCCGGGCGAAGGCCTCCGCGCGGTGCCGCTCGAGCTCCCGCTCGACCCGGAAACACACCGCGCTTACGAACCGGATCACCTCCTCCTTCGTCGGGGGACCGGCGCACCAGGGCCGGCCCGCGAACCTCAGTGACAAGTCGCACACTTCGACCATGAACCGCTCGCTCACGGGCGGCCGACAGGACTTCCTCATCGGGCTCCTCCTTCAGGACCGGACTGCACCTGCGGCGGCCGCGGGCGTTCGGGAAAAGGCCCCTCCGTGGGCCGCGAGCCGTCCGTGGCGACCGGTCAGACGACCTTGACCAGGAGGGTGTCGCCGGGCTTGATCTCCCCCACCACCGCCTCCACCTCGACCCCGCCCGCCGGGAGCCGGCGGACTACCCGGGCGAACCCGGCGGCCGAGCCGCCGCGGACCACCGGGTAGTGCTCGGCCGGGACGAGCGCCGCGTGGGTCGCCACCGCCCGGCCGCCGGCCACGGTGACGGCCGGGTTCGCGTACTTCTGCGCCTCCCGCCGCCAGGACGCCTCCCAGTTGGCGAGGGCCTGCCGGGCACCCGCGTGCTGCCCGTTATCGACCATCGCCTTTAGCGCCGGCTCGAGGACCGCCCACTCCTCGGCCCGCTTGGCGAGGAGCCCGTCCGCCTCGGCCAGGAGGGCCTTGGCCCGGCCGAGTTCGCGGTCCCGGTCCCGCTCGCGGGCGGCGGCCAGGTCCCGCTCACGCTCGGCCTTGAGCTTCTGGGAGACGGGCGCGGCCTTGAGCTTTTCCGAGAACGCCTTGAACGCCTCCATGAACCGGTTGGTCTGCTCGGCCAGCGCCTTCAGGTCGTCCTTGAACCGCTTCCGCTCGGTCGCCGACAGGGCCCCCGGGGTGGCCTTGAAGAACGCCCCCATGTCGCGGAAGAACTTCGTCCCCTCTTCGAGGAAGGTGACGACCACGACGTCACCCTCGGCCGGCATCCGGTCGGCCGTCCCGCCGGCCGCCAGGGCGTCCAGGTCCTTGAGCCGGTCCTCCATCACCTTCGCCATCGCCTCGCTGTTCTCGGCCTGCTTCAGGTAGTTGGCCTTGAACGTCGTCGTCTGGGTCTTCCCGGCCTCGCCCCGGTAGTACCCG
>CAZKIQ010000127.1:0-2341 GCA_964552815.1 uncultured Alcaligenaceae bacterium
CGGGCCAGTACGCGTCCCGAGTCGCGAAACGCCGGGGGAAGTTCGCCAGTCCCCCGGGAATGATGGAAACAGGGCGCGTCGACCACGGCGGTGGCAAGACCTCGTGAGCGGGCCTTCAGGCAGATGTCCGTCCCATAGAGGTGCCAACCCAGAGCCGGGTCGAACGGAGCCATTCCGCGGGCCGGCACCACGATCACGAGCTCGTCGAATGCCCGGACTGCTGCAGGCAGCGGAGCCGGTTCGCCGAGAAGGCGGTCACGATCGACGACCCGACCGGCCCGGATCATCCCCGACTCGGGTCCCGTCACGCCATAGACGCCGACGGCTCCGAGGGGACCCAGTCGCTCGGAAGCGGTTTGCCAGCCGGCCTGGAAGCGAGCGAACCAACCCGACGGAAGATAGACATCCTGGTGAACGCAGACGACGCGGGGATGTTGGGCCCGGGCGATAGCCCAGTTCAATCCGTCACCGGCCGAGGGAGCCCCTTCGATGGTGAGGATCTCGTGCGGGGTGTCGGGGCCCAGATCGGGGGATGCAGCCAGGTTCGCGGCCAGGATGGTTCGGTCGGAGACGCAGCAGGCGATCGTCATCGGCTCAACGGCAACGGCCGGAGGATCCGGAAGCGGAACCGCCGTGAACAGCAAGGTCCGGTGTCCCAGGGCTCGTGCCATCCGGCCGGGATTGAGACCCTGTTGCCGAAAGAGTGGCACCAGGGATTCGGCCAAGTCCGGTGGGGGTGGCGCGGGATCGGCGAAACCGGGAGTGGGAAGGAACCCGGCATCCAGCAGGGCTTTGACCACGGTCGGCCACGAAACGGCGGCACCGGCGGGCAAGACATCATCCCCTCGCACCAGCGAAGCCAGCCCGGTCCAGTGCTGGGTGTTGGCCACCGAGACTTGAATCGACTGCTCCGGGGCGAGTTGCGAGCGGACCTTCCGTAGAGCCGCGATCGGGTCGGGTTGTGCCCAGACCTCGGGATTGACCGAGAGAGGCGGGATCATTGCGGGGCTCCCGACTCGGCCCGGGAACGCAGAAGAACCGCCAGGTTGTGACGGGCTTCCGCGTTAGCGGGATCAAGTTGGAGAATCTCGCGTAGCACGGCCTCGGCGGCATCAGGATCGGTTCCGGACTTCAAAAGCAGGTGAGACAAGGCCACCCGGGGGCGGAGATTATCCGGCTCGGTGGCGATGGTGAGTTCCAGAAGGTCGCGAGCCGCCCCGAGGTTCCCCTGAGCCGCGAGCGATCGGGCCCGGAGCACCGCTGCCGCAGAGGGATCAGCGGGATCACAAGCCGAGGCCGCCTTCGCGACTGTCTGCCAGTCTTGGGCGAGGAGGGCGAGTTCGACCAGCCCTTCCCAGGCGGAAACGTGGTGCGGGTCGGCCTGGGTGGCGCGTTGCCACTCGTGACGCGCCCCCTCGAAGTCCCCTTTGCGGTGCAGCAACCACCCCAGCCGGGCCCGACCTCGCACCGATCGCAGGGACGTATCGACGCTGGCAAAATGCTCTCCCTCGGTTCCATCGACCAGGCGTCGCAGGGCCATCTCGGCCGCGGCGATGTTGCCGCTTGCCTCCTGGAACATCCCTTCCAGAAAGAGCAGTTCGGCATCGTCAGGGTAGTGCCCTCGTCCCTCGGCAACCGCGGCCAGGGCATCGACCGGCCGGTTCGCTCGCCAGCGGCACTGGGCAATCAGGGCATAGAGTTTCCGCACGATGGAGTCCGAGGGATGCGAGCGACGCAGGCTCTCGACCAGCAACGGTTCGGCCTTCGCGACATCGCCGACTTCCTGGTAGACCGAGCCCAGGTTGAACAGGGCGAACGGGTCCTCAGGGTGATCCGCCAGTTCCTTTTCGAGCAGTTTCGTGTCGCGGCCCAGCTTGCGTTTGCGGACTGCCGGGTCGACATAGCCGACGTGGTCAACGATGACTTCGGACCACTTCACCGGGATGTTCGCGGCTCGCAAGGCCGGCAGAATTTGTTCGTGCACCCGGTATTTCCAGCGGATCTCGGGGCGGAGCGGAAAGACCCGGACATGGTCGACCACCGTGGCGGGGGTGCCGGGTTTCCCGCCCGGGCAGCGGCACTTGATGACCCAGCCCGAAAGATCCTGATTCGACAGCGAGCCCAGGAGTTGCTTCAACTTCTCCGCGTTGGGTTCATCGATGCGATCGTCGGCATCGGCCCAGAAGACATAGTCGCCTGTGGCATGTCGCAACGCCTCATTGCGGGCCGCAGCAAAGTCGTCGATCCAGGGGAACTCGAACACCTTCGCACCGAACGACCGGGCGAGTTCGCGGGTGCGGTCCTTTGAGCCAGTGTCGACCACGATCACCTCGTCGACCAG
>CAZKIQ010000127.1:2441-8163 GCA_964552815.1 uncultured Alcaligenaceae bacterium
GCCCAGCCCGCCAGACCCTCGAGCCAGCCGGGTGTGACAATGGTGTCGTTGTTGAGGAGGACAAGCAGTTCCCCACGAGCCGCCGCCAAGCCGCGGTTGATCGAGGCCGCGAATCCCCGGTTGACCGGGTTGGTCAGAACGACCACCCGTTCCGGGCCGGCTCGGTTCTGGAACGATTCGAAATAGGCGGCCGTTTCGTCGGGCGAGGCATCGTTGATGAGGATGAGTTCGTAGGGCGACCGCGTGTGAGCCAGGACCGAATCGAGACATTGCCGGGTGAATTCCACTTGCCCACAACAGGGAACCAGGATCGAAACGAGTTCGGTTCCGGTCGGTGCTGGTCCCTCGAACCAGGAATTCCAGGCGACGACCCCGGGTGCGATGGCGTGGAGATTTCTCCGGGCCCGGGCGAGTTGGCGCATCCCGGCCTCGGCACCGAGGTCCGCCAACACCTGGTAGAGGGCGCGCGCCGCGGCTCCATCGAAGGGGTTGATGTCCAGGACGGTGCGAAGGTGCTCGACCGCGTCGACGGGACGTCCACTGCGAGCCAGGGCACAGCCGAGGGCGGCCCGGGTCTCGGGAAGGTCGGGGCGGGCAAGAGTCGCTTCGTGGTAGTCCGCCAGCTCTCCGGTCAAGTTGGCAAGCAGTGTGTGCAACCGCCAGCGGAGGATCGCTCGTTTCGCCTGAACTTCCGCAATCCGGTCACCGGGATTCAGGGCGGCGGCCCGCTCCCACTCGGCCCGAAGACGGGAGAAACCCGGGCTGGTGGGTGGGAGATCAAGCCACCCGGATTCCGGGGATGGTTCGGAAGTCGCCAACAGGCTCAGACCGCGGCGAGCATGCGTGGCTGCCGCGCCCCCGTCCCCCGCGGCGATCCACGCTTCCGCGAGGAGAAGAGCCAGGACAGGGTCCTGCGGATCCGCCGCACTCGCCCGAGCCAGGAGCGGAATTCCGGCGGGACCAGGTGCCAGGATCCCGAGTGAGCGAAGGTCGCCTGCCGAGGCGAGGTCCTGATCGAGGGTCGGGTCGCCCGGGGCGGCCTGACCCGTTCGGGCCCAGACTCGCCCCGGCAATGGCATCGGAAAACGGAGACGATTTCGAACCTGTTCCGTTTTCACGAGCGGAGCGATCTGCTTCTCGACAAGCGATTCCCACAACACTGGCCAGGCGAACGACGCTGCCTTGGCCTTCGCTCGGGAGGCAATGATCGCTCGTTCCTCTTCATGGGTCAGGTAGTAGGCCAACTTCTCTTGCAAGTCCGTCGGACTCGTGTAGACCACGCACTCCGTTCCGGGTGTCAACAGGTCGAAAGTCTCGGCATTCCCGGCTTCCTGGAAGAGAAGTGCTCCCGACACCGCGGCTTCCAGGGCCCGCTGATTGCACTCGCCCCGAGCCGAACGATTGAAGGCAATTCGTGTTCGCAGCATCAACTGACGGTACTCGGGTCCAAACACGCCCGTGGCCACCCGGACCCGAAATCGGGGATGCAGATCCGCCAGCCCGGCGATCCAGGCCAGCCGATCCCCTTGCACCGAAGGATTGAGGTTCCCCACGAAGGCGACATCGACATCGCGGACCGTTTCCGATTCCGCTTCCTCGAACCACTCCCGGCCCAGCCCGTACAGCACTGCCGGAACAACCGGGGTCGCCAATCCGGACTGGCGTAACGCCTCGCAGCCTGGCGAGTCGGTCAGGACCAGATCGCAAAGGGGAAGTGCCGATCGGTAGGCATGCCAGTTGAGGGACCAGTCCGCCGCCAGCCCGACGATCGGGACCGGCGATTCCCACACAAACGACGGCACAGTCGCATAGGGGAGCCAGACCGCAATGAAGTCCGGTTCCCACCCTTGCGGGAACCGAGCCTGGAGAGTTTGCCAGCTATCGTCCCATTGAAACGGGATGTCGGCGGCAGGATGGCCGAACGTGCGAAGGCTTCCCGTTTCCCGCAGCGACGAAAGATAGCTCGCCTGGTACCCGGCGTCGACGGGGCCGAACAATCCACGAAGTCGGGTCATGGAAAACGCTCTGAGGGAGGTTCGAAAAGCATTCTCCGAACAACCCGATGGCCCGGCGAGAGTCCATCTCCGAGAATCCCGGAACTCTCAGACTGGACAGGAACCAATCGCAATTGATGGGGAACCGCAAGCGGGGAACGGGTGGATCAAAGGAAAATCCGCGACGAGTCGGCTCGCCGCGGATCGAGAAGCTCACCTTTTGAGAGCCTCGAGACTATGCCAGCTCGTCGGGTCGAGCGGTCACTCCTTGGCTTTCATCCGTTCTTCGGCACTGTACGAGCTCGCCTTGCAGCCGACCGGATAACACGGCACGTGCGGATACTGGCATTGATCGATCAGACCAAACTTGGTGGTGACGACCACACCTCCAGGAGTCAGAGGGACATGGAGAACAGTGGCGGTGGTGTAACCCGCAGGAAAGGTGAAGCTCCACTTCTCACCGGGTTGCAGGGTGGTTGCAATCGAGTACGAAGTGACGCTCGGTCCCGACAGTGTGATTTTCAAATACTGGGCGTGCTCACAGGTGTTCTTGACGCAATCCCAGGGGCAGCAAATCGGCGGACAGGGATACCAGCATGGGGTGCAGGGGACGCAAGCAGCGGGGGCACTGCGACGGCCGAAGGCGTCGGCTTGGGCCGCGGTGACGGCCAAACCCAGGATGGCGAGCAGACTCCAAGCGGTGATGCGAGAGCTCATCGTCACAACTCCTTCACAAAGGTCCGTTTGAAATGGAACGGAAATCAAACGCACAGCTCGGAATTAAACAGCGTCGCTTTCTCCTGTCAAATACAATTTTCCTAGTTTGACCGAACTGCCTGGTCGGGCAAAGCTTTACAAAATCGCTAGACTCACTCGCTTCTCAACGAGCCAGCATCAATTTGCCCGCGTTCAGGCGGAATGGTGCTCGAGACACGCAGAAAAAAGCTCTCGTGGGCTTCCACGGTCCCGGCTCGAGCAAACACCCCTGGGGCCCGACTGCTAATCTGGATCCCCAACTCCCGGCGAAACTCCCGCGAGCTGGCCGTTTGAATGGCAATTCGGACGTACTCTTCTGCCGTTGGAGCAACGAGTTGGGGACAATTGAGGGCCCGGTTCACGGCGGACTGCCACCGACCGCGGTGGAAACGGCCTTCAAGGGTGACGACCGGCGTTCCACACGCCGCACAGTCAGCCGCCGTGTTGGCTCCCCCGCCATAACCGGGCGGGTCGAGCACCACATCGGCTGCCGCCACCAGGGCCAGGTAGTCATCCCGCGTTCGCCGAGGCAGGATCTGGACGCGATGGGCCTGAGCCGGACAGGCTTGCTGCAGACGGGTGCGAAAGGCCTCGGTCAATCTTGGCCGATCGTCGCCAAGGATCACAACCTGGGCCCGGGGGTCGCGAGCGAGAATTTCCGCGACCAGTCGATCGAAGCTCGGCATCAGTTTGCGGATATTCTGGCCGCACAGGTAGAGATGACTCTCCCGGGAAATCCCCAGCTGGCCAGGATCGAGAGGGGACGGAACTGAAGGGAGCTCATAGAGGGTCGGCAGGCCCGGGAGTCGTGCCACCTGTTCGGTGTGATGGGAATCCCCCTCTGCGGGATCGATCGTTTGCGAACCGGTGAACCAATCAATGCGGGGGCTCCCGGCGGTCACCGGCCAACCCCATCCCGCGACCTGCACCGCCGCGGGTCGGAAGAACGGCAGAAAATAGTTCAATGAGTCGGTCCCGACTTCCCAGTAGAACAACACCGAGAACGCGGCCTGGCGAATCGTATGGGCTGCCAGATCGACCCGCTCGGGGATTTCCAGATCGTCGCCTGCGAAATCAGGCCGAAGGTGGCGGAGCACATTCAAGCCCGGCCGGGTGCTGATCCGGGTCACCTGGAGATGCCCCCTTCGGCCCAGTTGGTCAGCCAGTCGGCCCCAGCATCGCTCGAACACTCCCTCGTGACCTGCCGTCACCACCAGCCCCAGCCGCGGCTGGCCTGAAAGTAGTGGCGGTGGACCGGGATCGGGAATGCGGTCGAGAAAGAGGTTCGCCCAGGATTCTTTGAGATGCCGATCGTCGAGTCCGTGGTAAGCCAGCGCCATCGGCGGTTCGGCTCCGCTTTGGTGCAGGCTCCCGAAGTCCAGAGGACGGGGTTCACTGCGGATGCGATCCAGAGCGATTCCCAACCGGGCCCGGAACTCTTCGATCCACGCATCCGAGGGCGGGATCGGCTCCGCCATCCCCGCTGCCCGGAGCCGCAAAAACCAGGCTTCGGGTCGTGCCCCTGCGACTTGCCGATAGGTTGTGGCTGCACCCTCGGAGTCACCGGCGAGCCCCTGAGCGTTCCCCACCGCGGTCTCGATTTCGAGGTCCCCGGGAGCGACCCGGCGAGCGCGATCCAGCGTTTCCAGGGCCGCTTCCGGCTGGCTGAGTTGCAGTTGCGTCGCCGCGAGGTTGAGAAGACCCTCTCGCCAGTCGGGACGGACGGCGATCGCCTGGCAGTAGGCCTCCCAGGCGGGAGTGAACCGACCATCCTCCCGGAGCAAGTTGCCAAGATTGAACCAGCCCCGGGCGTGACGGGGATCGAGTTCGACGGCTCGTTCCAGAGCTCTGCGAGCGGGTGCAAACTGGCTCATCGACTTGAGGGTTGTCCCCAGGCAGAACCACGCCTCGGCCAGGCCGGGAGCCCACTTGGTCGCTTCCCCCAGAGCTGCGAGAGCCTCGGGAAGCCGTCCGAGTCGCCGCAACGACTCGCCGAGGTTCGACCAGGCAGCCCCATCCCGGGGCCGAATCCCCACCGCCTGGCGCCACGCGAATGCCGACAATTCGAGGTCTCCCCGTTGGGCAGCCTGGAGCCCCGCCCGAATCCAGTGCTCGAAGTCCAACGGCCCGGTCGGTATCATGCCCCGACTCCCTGACGAGGAATTCTTCATGACCGCTCCTGTCGGCCAGGATACGATTGGGATTGCTGTGGACGATGGATTCGCCCACTGGATGAGCCAGTTCGCGGGATTTTTGGCGATCACCACCTACCAGGCGGGCAAAGTGGTGCTGGTCGGTTGGGACGGATCTCGCGTCACGGTTTTGCCGCGAACCTTCGAAAAGCCGATGGGAATCGCCTGGTTGCCGTCCCGCGTGGGGCAACCGATGCGGCTGGCCTTGGCAACCCGGCAAGGGATCACCCTGTTCGCCGATGCGCCGCTTCTGGCACCCGACTTTTTCCCGGACCGCCGCACTGTCTACGACGCCCTCTTCCTTCCCCGCACGACCTTCCACACCGGGGACTTGAACGTCCACGACATCGCCTTTGGAGATGATGGCCTCTGGCTGGTCAACACTCGGTTTTCCTGCCTGAGCCGGCTTTCGGAGAGCTTCAGTTTTGTGCCGAGCTGGAAGCCGCCCTTCGTCTCGGAGTTCGTACCCGAGGATCGCTGCCATCTCAACGGCCTCTGCCTGGTCCAGGGGAAACCGGCTTATGTGACCGCGTTTGGGGCGACGGACACAGTCGGCGGTTGGCGTCCGAACAAGACCTCGGGTGGAGTCGTTGTCGACGCTGTTCGCAACGAGGTGTTGGTCCGGGAACTATGCATGCCCCACTCGCCCCGGTGGCATGACGGTCAACTCTGGATCCTCAATAGCGGCACCGGCGAGCTCCTGCGAATCGATCCTCGAAGCGGGGAGCAGAGCGTGGTAGCGGCTCTACCAGGCTATCTTCGGGGCCTGAGTTTCGCGGG
>CAZKIQ010000128.1:0-7861 GCA_964552815.1 uncultured Alcaligenaceae bacterium
TTATTGCCCAAGTCTCCCCGTTTCGTCAAGGTCACAGGGTGCGCTGTAGTGTTAAAGCTCACGCACAAACAGCTTGCGGAACATGGCTTCCACGACTGGCTGAAAACGGCAAACAACCCCACCAAACCGGACTACTTCATGCTCCGCTGGTACGGCCCGCGATGACCACGCCCCAGCTCGTCACCCTCCTCGCCCTGTTCCTCTTCCTGTTCGCGGGACTCGTCGCCGTCCTGACGCCGGAGCAGGTCGAGCCGTTCGTGCCGGAGACCTCCGTCCCGGTGCCAGCCGACGAGCTTGGCTGGCTTAACGGGACGGTTTGACGTGCTGTCATTCTGCCGGAGTGGTTAACTCCCGTCGTCGCCGAAGATACACGTCCTTCGGCTCGTCCTTTTTGGGCATTGTCAGCTTCTTGCCGTCGTACTTTTCAAGCTGGCTCAGTAATTCGCTGTCACTTCCGATCCTGTCCCGGTCGATGTGGATGGTAAAGTCGTCTTTGATTACCAAGCACCCGTTCTCGAAGGCCCGGTCCACAAGCAGCGACAGGCAGATGCCGTTCGACGGGTCGAGGCGGATGGTTTGGTCCTTGCTCCACGGGACGATGTGCGCCGCGACGAGGAAAGCCTTGGTCGCGATGTCGGTAATCGCACATCGGCCTCTGTAGTTGGCTTTTACAACCTCCGCGAACGCCCTCTGAGCGCTGCCTCTTGTTTTCACCGTTGCCGTCGCGTCGGGAACACCGAACTTCTCGTCCTTGATCTGATCGCGGAAGGATTCCACCTCCACGGGATCGGCTTCCAATACCTCAGCAGCCGCATCCCCTGGGGCGACCGGTGGGAATCGCTCGTCCAGCTTGTTCAACCATTCTTCGACGGACTCGGCCGCCTTCCTGCTGAGTGGCGCAGTCTGAGTCCATGCATCGTGATTACGGGTCGGATCGAAAAACAGGCCATATCCGGGGTTCCGAAGGTAGTCGGCGAGTGCGCGGCTAGATTCCTCATCCAGCGAGTCGATCACGGAAACTGGGTTAGAAGAGGCTACGAGCCGAGCTAACAGACCATCAACTTTTGCGTCCGGCGGAACCCCTCCGCTCGCGAAAGTTGACGACGCGAGCGCAGATGTTTGCCGGGTTTTCTTGGCAAGGTCTTGCACCTGTTGCGGTGTGACTCGAATGTCCGCCCAGGAATACGGCTTTTTCGGTTCGGACAGGTAGGCGCGGAGGTGCAGCGTCCTTGACTCGCCTTGCAACTTGATCGCCATCAAGTATGGCTGCCCGGCACCAAGCTTCGGCACAGCAACCCGTTCACCCTCCGCATCGGAGACTTTGGTGTAGGAGGGATTTCCTGGGATGGTCTCCTCGGTGGTCTCGCTGGGCGATGGAGACATCTTCCAAACTTGAGGAGCACCTAAAGCCGTTTCCCATTTCAGGTGCGGCCTGTCCGCAGACTTGAGTACAAAAGCGCCGGTAGTTGATGACAGCGGCCACCGGTAAGTCAGCGGCACAGATCCCTTCTTGCGGCCCGCGAGACCGAAGAGGGTGGTCACTTCGCGCAGAAACTTCTTCCTGCGAGATAGCTGTATGTAGTCCTTCGTGTATTTCTTGCTGAGTACCTTGCGGCCGTAAGTGGCGCGGTGTGCTGCCGGGCCGTAGAAGACGACCAGAACCCATTCCACGGGTCGCGCAGCCATCTGACCCTCCCGATGATCGTCGCCGCTGGGGACCGGGCCGAACAGGGGTCTTGCCGGACCTCGGAAACAGGCGTGCGAAGAGGCGGGCGGTAGTGCCACCTCTCGTCGTCTGCAGCCACTGGTCCGGATCAGGCGCTGATTATCGGGCGCGTCGACGAGCGCGGCAACTTCCGGCGCGCTTTTTGGGTAGTCTCCCCGATGGAACCGTTCCATCGTCCTCGGGCAACGCCGAGGGGAGACGTCTGTAGCTTCAGTTTGGCCGCAGGTTTTCTGCTTTCCGCAGCCCCAACGTCCCCGGCTGCTCGGGATCGCTCCGTGTTCTGACCGCTGGCGGACTCTCGACCGGCGTGCGATAATGGCTCCTCCGAGCCCCTGCGGAGATGCGGTGATGGACGTGCCGGGTGACGACGCGCACATCGAACAGGAACGCCAGACGTTCGATCTGTTCGCCGAGACGGTGGCGATCACGCGGGAGTCGCTCCTCGCCCGCGCCGAGGCGAGCCGGTTCGAGTTCTTCACCTTCGACCGCCTGCACGGGATCGCCGCGGAGGAGATGACCGACGGTCGGGTGAAGTGGGAGAACGACCTTGACGACTGCGGCGGGGTGTACATTTTTACCCGGCTAATCGATCCGGCCGTCATGAAAGTGGGGCAGGCCTCGAACCTTCGCACTCGAATAGCGAACGCGCACCTCCGCTACTGGAACCAGAGCAGTACCGCTGACCTCTGCGGGTACTACCACTCCCGCGGGCTGCCGTGGCCGCAATCGCTGATCGACGACGAGATGACGCTGTGCGTCATCCCCATGCCGAACAGCTCGAAGCTGGAGCGGGAGTCGCTTGAAAAGTGGCTTCAGGCCAAGTTGCACCCCAAGATGAAATGACCAGCCAGCCGACTGACTTACCGCCTCCGAGGCAACGCTATGACCGACGCTGAAGCCCAAGCCGTGATCGTCCGGATCATGGACGCGTTCCTTGCCGAACAGCACGCCGCGGGGGGAACTCTGAGCTGCATAGCGTCGGGGGCCGCACTGCTGAACGTGCTGCACGCCCTCGGCTACGACAAGGCGTACCCGTTGACGGTCGAGGCGCGAGTGTTCAACCCGGTCGCCACACGCTTCGCCGAAAGCCGTGGCTGGCAACCAGATGGCGGTCAGCCGCCAGAGGGGGCGTTGGTGGTGACCGTCGGACCGGAAACGGGTGATGTCGGGCCGGGGCACTGGGCCGGACACCTCGTCGTGATTCTTCCGAACTTCCTCGGCGAGCGGCACATCCTGCTGGACCCCACGATCCAGCAGGCCAACAAGCCGGGGACGGGGATCAACATTCCGCCGATCACCGTTACCGTCAAGGACGACGTTACCTCAGGCGAGAAGATCAGGATGCTGCCCGCGAACGGCTGCACGGTGATGTACAAGGCCCGTCCGGACGATCACAGCTACCGAAAGGACAGCGGGTGGGACCGGATCAGGGCAGGTTCGACCGTCTCGGACCGGGTGCTCGCGGCTCTCGGCAAGGCACCGTAACCCCTCGGAGGTACGCCCCGTGAACTTTCAGCAGACCATCGAAGCCCTTCAGCAACGCTGGCCCGGCGTGCCCATCGGGGCAACCGCCCTCGGCGGCCAGTATTACGACCGCGCCGTCGGCATCACCGACTACCAGCAGGTGGACGACTACTGGTACGTCGGTCACGGCGTGAACGGGAAGCAGATGTGGGTGTACTACAGCGAGAAGAAGAACGTGATCTGCTGCGGCGACAAGGAGACGTAAAACGTGATCCCGCGTGAGGAGTGGGGGCATGGCAATTGAAGAATTCGATGGGCTTCTAGATAAGTTCAATGCCGACAAAGGCCTTGTCGTAACGTTCTTCGTCGTCTTCTCGCGGTTCGAGGCGACAATGAAGGCGATGGGTCACATGAAGGGTAAAGACGGTGACCCCGCAGAACCGGACTGGGAGAACTTTGCCAAGGTTTACCGTGACTATTTCAAATCTGATCTCACTGAGGAACTCAAGAAAGCGGTCACCTACATCGAAACGAAGCCGCCTAAGCAACAGGTGCGAAAGGGGAAAAACGAGCTGACCTGGGCAGAGAATCGACACCCAGCCAATATGCCGCAACTCCTTCGACTAACGCTTTACGTTCGGAGAGTGCGTAACAACCTGTTCCATGGCGGCAAGTTCGCGGGTGGCATTGACGCGACGCCGGAGCGTAACACGGAGCTTCTTCACCACTCGCTCGTCCTCTTGGACGAGTTCATTAGGCTGGGCACGGCGCACGGCGCACCGTTTCAAGCACATTTCTTTGGTTATTGATCGGTTGGGGCGGTACCTACCGCCCCGAATGATCATTCCGGCACCCGCACCGTCAACACCGTGGTGTTGATGTTCGTTCCGCTCTCGCTGAACGAGCCGACAGGTAGGTCTTCCCAGCGGCCTTTTAGCAGGCCGTGGTCATAGCGTGCCGTTGCTGGCAAGATCGCGGTAAGCGTGCCGCCGGGCTTCAGGAACTTCAGGGCATGGTTGACGTGCTTGGCGTAGTGCTGGCCGAAGAACGGCGGGTTCATGACCACGCGGTCATAATCGCCGGTCGGCACCGTCTCCAGGAAGTTCGCCAGCAGGACGGAATGCCCCTTCGCCCGCGCCTGCGCGGCCCTGCCCGGGTCAACCTCGATCCCGACGACCTCGGCCCCGGCTTTCCGCAGGGCGTCGAGGAAGCGGCCACAGCCGCAGGACGGCTCAAGCACTTTCTCGCCTGGGCGGATGTAATACCCGCTTTCAAGCACCCGCTCGACCACCTTCTGCGGTGTCGGGTAGTATTGCAGGTCTTTGGAAACCGCCGTGCTGGCTCTCTGCTGGGTTGGCTTCTCCTCCGAGCAGTCGGGAAGCACCTCGCCGTAATACTCGGCTAGCGCGCGGTTGACGTCCAGCAGGGTGTCCGGCTCGAAAAACAGGTGGCCGTTGCCGTTCGAGAAGCGGCGGAGACGGACGCCGCGTGCCGGAAAGCTGCACTCGGCCCCCTTGTAGTCCGTAGCCTTCCATTCGGTCAGCAGTGCTGCCTCGTTCTTCCACATCGCTTCAAGCTCGGCATACTCCACGAGAGGCTTTCGCTGGTAGGCTGCAATCGCGTTCAGGATGTCCCGCACCTTGTCCCGTCCGTACCCGTAGGCACTGTTGCAGTAACCGACTATCACCCGCTTGGGCAGCCCGGCCACTCCGATTTTGACCTTGTCGTGCGACTTGAAAGCCGGGTCGAGGTCGGCGAACACCTCGGCCAGCCCGCGCAGGATGTTCGCGCGAGGGTTCAGGAGATAATCGCCGAAACTGGCGCGGATGTTGTCGAGGGTGAAGGGGGCGGGCTTGGTCAAGTCCTGCTCGAAGCGACGCTTGTCCTTGGCGCTAGCTATGCTGGCGATGTTCAGCCCGTCGTAGATGTGCTTCCAGGCCGATTTGAGCAGCGACTCTTTGAGGTGGCTTTCGTAAACGCTCCCGGTTTCGATTCGGGTGTCGCCCCAAGTACCACTGATGGTTGCGGCTGTCTTGAGCTTTAAGCCTGCGGCCTCGAACTCTGCCAGAGCTTGCGGTACGGCGGCGAGCTTCTGCTCATACTCCGCCACTACGTCGGATAGACTTCGTTGCAGGGCGAGCTGCCCAGTTGACTGATGGCTTTGGTTGTGTGTATCTTCATTCTGCATTCACCATTCCTTTCGCTGAGTTGGTGGGTGTAGGGGCAGGCCGTGAACCTGCCCCACTTTCGTATCACGCTGCAACCTGCTGCGCAACAACTTCCTCGGTCTGCACCTCGGCGGCCTCGTCTCGCTTCAGCCACTGGCGGCTTTTCGAGTCGAACTGGAACCCGGCGGCGACCAACGCCTTGCGGGTCTCCTCGCTCGGCTTGTTGGTGAAGGTCAGCGTCTGGGTGAAAACGCGGCGGGTGATTGCTTGGTTGGTCATGGTCGTTTCTCCTTTTGGTTGGTTATGAAGGTTATCGCTGCAAGTGCTGCGATACCTTCTGCCACGTGGCGAACGCGGGGGAGGAGTCGGAAAGCCCCGAAGCGGCGGAGGGGGATCGCCCGGCTTGCAGCGCAGCGAAAGCTGGGGATACCGCCGCGAGACGAAGTGAGCGAAGCGAAGGGCTTGAAGACGGGAGGGGGCAGAGCCCCCTGATTCTGTTGCTGCGGGCCGGGCTTGATACCGGCCAGCCCCCCTAACTTACCGTCCCGCCGCCCTAGTTTTGCTAGTCGTGGATTAGAACCACACAGGGGGGTCACTTGGCGCATGATCGTGGTGCTTCCACGCCGCCGCAGCACTCCGACCGTAGCGCATCTCTCCGGCTCGTGCAACAACTTCCGCGACAGTGGCCGGAACGGTGCGCAGCAGACGCGCAGCGGCCGAGCGTCAGAGGGCCGTGGAGGGCACGCCCGGTCGCCCAAATGTCCTTCGGGGCCACCAGAGAACCGGTGGACCAGATAGACACAGTATCCCGCCCCTCAACAAGCTGCTTGACTGACGGAATTAAAGTGGTGTAGGCCAGGGCTACACCATGCTCCGCATCCACACGATCCAGAACGCCGAACAGGCAAAAAAATACTACTCGGTCAGCGACTACTTCATGGACACGCCGGGCGAGTGGCTCGGCGACGGCGCGAAACAGCTCGGCCTGGCCGGACGCGCGAAGCGGGATGACTTCGAGAAGCTCTGCGACAACATCGATCCGCTGCACGGCGGCTCGCTCACCCCTCTGACCCGAGAAGGCCGCCGCGTCGGCTGGGACTTCAACTTCAACGCCACGAAGTCGGTCAGCCTCGCCCTCGAACTCACCGGCGACAAGCGGGTGATCGAGGCCCACAAGGAAGCCGTCCGCTACGCGATGCGGCACGTCGAGCAGGACATGTCCACCCGCGTGCGCGCCGGGGGAAAGAACGAGGATCGCGAGACTAGCAACCTGATCGGCATGCAGGTGGTCCACCGCACGACCCGCCCGAACAAGGACGACCAGTTTCGCCGGGTCGCCCCGGGCGGTTTCCCGCCCGGGGCTCCCACAGATCCGGACGTGCCCCATTCGGGCATCCGGCTCCTCAGGTCATCGGTTCGCTGCGAAACGGAACACAGAGTGGACCAACACCGGAGTCGGAAACGGGAACCGCTCCAACAACCGGTTGAATTGATCCCACTTCAGCCGGCCCGCCCACGAGCGGCGTGACAGCCATTTCTGCCAGAGTCGGGTGACGACCCGATGGAATCGAGCCAGGGCACGAAAGTTCCCGGTGATGCCATAGTAGCCGTAATGACCGCTCAGCTTGCGACTCAGTGTCACGTGCTGCTTCGCGATCGGTTGGTGACGATTGGCGCGGCACCATTCGGCCACCTTCCTGGCGGCGCGAGAAAAGCGACTGTGAGCGGTCTGGCGTTTCACGGCCCAGTTCCCCTTCCGCGTGAGTCCCCAGTAATGGGTGAACCCGAGGAAGTCGAACGTCCCCGATTCGACCGCGGGAGCGACTTTCGGGGAAGACCCTGGCGGTCGCCCCACGAACGGCACCAACCGTGTCTTGTCCGGGTGAAGCGTCAAGCCGTACTTCGCGAATCGCTTCGGCAGAACCTCCAACACCCGACGGGCGTCTTCTTCACAGGCGAAGCCCATGACAAGGTCGTCCGCATACCGGATGAGGAAGGCCTTGCCACGCAGGCGAGGCTTCACCACTTCCTCGAACCATACATCGAGCACATAATGCAGATACACGTTCGATAAAAGTGGGGAGATCACACCGCCCTGGGGACTGCCGGACTCGGGGTAACTGAGCACCCCGCCTTCCAGCACCCCGGCGTTCAGCCATTTCCCGATCAACCTCAGCAGCACACCGTCCCGCACTCGGAGTTGGATCAGTTCGCGCAGATGGGTGTGGACCAAGTTGTCGAAGAACTTGCGAATGTCCACCTCCAGAATCCAGCCGCCTCGAATCCCCATCGTCTGCTGCCACAAAGATTCCAACGCACCGTGCGCCGACCGACCCGGCCGGAAGCCGTACGAGCAGTCCCGAAAGTCCTGCTCGTAAATGGCTTCCAGAATCAGGACGACCGCCCGCTGAAGAACCTTGTCTTCAAATGTCGGGATCCCGATGGGTCGTGTTCGGCGACAGCCGTTTCTCCGCTTTAGCGACAACTAGAATTCCCCGCGCCC
>CAZKIQ010000129.1:0-7781 GCA_964552815.1 uncultured Alcaligenaceae bacterium
CTCCGAGTATGGGTGTGTAATGCGTGGATTGATGAGATTCTGGCGCAATTCCGAGATTAGTCCAACACCGCCATCACGTCGTCTTCGTGCATGATGAGGATGTCGCCGTCTTTGGCCTGGGATCGGTCCTTGAACTCGTCGCCGGCCCAGGAGGTGAAGAGGACCTTGTCGCCGACTTTGAGTTGCATGGCGTGGCGGTCGCCGGTCTTGCGGTTGAGTTTGCCGGGCCCGACCGCGAGGACGGTGCCGCGCTGGGGTTTCTTCTTGGCGGCCTCGGGCAGGAGAAGTCCGCCGGCCGTCTTCTCGTCCGAGAGTTCCCGGCGAACGATGATGCGATCTCCGATCGGCTTCAGGTTCATCGCCGACCTCCGAAGGGGAAGAATGCAGGGTGTCGGGCCGAGGAAGCAAGAAGCGTGCCCGGGAAGATGGGGAGACGGAAACTGCTTCAGAAACGGGATTTGCAGCGAGGGGCTTCGAGAATCTTCCGGAAACTCCTGCCAAGATGACGCAGGTTTGGGGCGAGCAGCCTGTCGGATTGGCAGCACGGTTTTCCGCGGGTTTCGGAGCTCGTCGGATCCGAAATCGTGGATGGTAGAAAATCGCTAACCCCGTCCGGCTTGACACTTTGCCACCGAAGGCCTACAAAAGTCAATTCTAAGAGCTTCAGAATGCCCGGCCCGGAAATTGTTCGGGTTGGGTGTCGCGGTTTCGCCCATTGGAACCGGACCCCCGCAGTCACCACGGATTCTTGCAGCATGAACGCAGCCGACACGCCGCCGCCCGAAACCGAGATGACCCCGGCACCGGCCGCGACTCCCGACCCGGAACCGACTCCGCCGCCGGATATCCCGGCGACATTGGAGTCACCGGCTGCTCCCGAGCCCATCGCGGAATCGACGGAAGTTCCGACGGAACTGACCGTCGCGAGCGAAGCCTCGCCCGTTTCCGCAATCGATTCCGCCCCCGCGTCCGAGGCTCCGCCGGATGGCGAAGCGGCCCTCCCGGAAGCTCCCGTCGAAGCGCTGGGCCCCACTCCGGTTGCCCCGCCGCCGACGCTTCCGCCACAACCCGTCCCGCAGGTCCCTCCCGCCCCGGTCCCGCAGGATCTGTCGCGAATCGCCCAGGATTTGCAGATCCGCAAGGCCCAGGTCGAGGCCGTCGTCCAGCTTCTCGACGAGGGGAACACGGTTCCGTTTATCACACGGTACCGGAAAGAACGCACTGGCGGCCTCAACGAGGACGGCATCCGCCGAATCCAGGAGCGGATCGTCCACCTTCGCGATCTCTCGTCGCGGAAACAGACGATTCTCCGCACCATCGCGAACCAGGGTCGGCTGAACGACGACCTCGTCGCGGCCATCCTCGATGCCGACAACCCGAAGCGGCTCGAAGACCTTTACCTTCCCTTCAAACCGAAGAAACGCACCCTCGCCACGGAGGCCCGCGAGAAGGGCCTCGAACCGCTTGCCCTCGCGATCTGGACCCGGGACCCGGTCGTTGGCAATCTCCAGGAAACTCTGGCATCCGTCGTCGATCCGTGGAAGCAGCTCCACACCCCGGAAGATGTGGCCACCGGTGTCCGCCACATCCTCGCGGAACTGATCTCGGAACTGGCCGAGGTCCGCGGGCCGATGCGGTTCTACCTCTGGGACACCGCCCTGCTCGTGTCCGTGAAAGTTGAGACGGTTCCGGAAGGGAAGGGCCGGGAATACCGGGACTACTACAACTTCAAGGAACCGATCCGCTTCATCCCGCCACACCGCATCCTGGCTGTCAACCGCGGCGAGCGGGAGCAGATCCTCCGCGTCCGGCTGGACCTCGACCTCAACCGCGCCCGCGATATTTCGCTGGATCAGCTCCCGCTGGCGGACCACCCGCACCGCGAGTTTATCCTTCCGGCGGTGCAAGACGCCCTGGAACGCCTCCTCCTGCCAAGTTTGGAGCGGGAAATCCGCCGGGAGCTGACGGATCGGGCCCAGGATCACGCGATCGGCATCTTCGCCCGGAACCTCCGCAGTCTGCTTCTGCGGCCACCGCTCGGGGGCAAGCGCGTCCTCGCCATCGACCCCGGCATCCGCACCGGCTGCAAGGTTGCCGTCCTCGACGAGACGGGGAACCTCCTCGAAGAAGGGGTGATCTACCCGCACCAGCCGCAGAAGAAGGTTGCCGAGGCGAAGCGGAAACTCGAGCAACTCGTGCGGAAGTACCAGACGGGAATCGTCGCAATCGGAAACGGAACCGCCTGCCGGGAAACCGAGCAACTCGTCGCGGACCTGATCTCCGACTTCGAGAATCGCCGGCTCAACCCGCTTCCGCCAGAATCGCCGATCCCCCCGGTGACCGCGGAAACGACGCCCCCACCGTCGGCCGAGCCGATGGTCCAGTCGGTCGCGGAAACGGTGTCGTCCCCGGTCCTCCCTGCCGTCGAAACCGTGTCGGAAACGACGATTGTTTCGACGGTGGTGCCCGGCGCCGGCGAACCGGCCCTCGTTTCCGACGTCTCCACCGTACCCGCGACGTCCGAGGAAATCGTCTCGGCCCCCGCCGTGGAGACGCCGGCCACGTCGGCACCCCCCGCAGCCGCGAAGCCGGAACCCGAGGCTCCCCCAATCTCGCTCGAAGGGCTGCCAGAACCGCCGGCTGATCTGGCCTACGTGATCGTGATCGAATCCGGCGCCTCCGATTACTCCGCCAGCCCGATCGCGAAGGAAGAATTCCCCAACCTCGACGCCACCGCTCGCGGCACCATCTCGATCGGCCGCCGTTTGCAGGATCCGCTCGCCGAACTCGTCAAAATCGACCCCCAACACATCGGCGTCGGCCTGTACCAGCACGATGTGAAAGCCAAGCACCTCAAGGAATCCCTCGAGGGCGTGATCGAATCGTGCGTCAACACCGTCGGGGTCGACGTCAACACCGCCAGTGTCCCGCTGCTTCGGCACGTTTCCGGTTTGAACCAGCTCGTTGCCCGGGAAATCGTCGAGTATCGCAAGCAGCACGGCCAGTTCTCGAGTCGGGACCAGTTGAAGAGCGTCCCGCAGGTCGGGGACGCCCGCTTCACGCAGGCCGCCGGCTTCCTCAAAATTCGCACCGGCGACAACCCCCTCGACGCCACCTGGGTTCACCCAGAGAGCTACGCCGTCGCCGAGGAAGTGCTTCGCGAAGCTGGCTTCGCCCCCGCCGACATCCGTGATCGGGCCAAACTCGACGCGTTCCGGCAGAAACTCAACACCCTCAACCCGGACGACATCGCCGGCAAGCTCAACGTCGGTGTCCCCACCGTCCGCGACATCTTCGACGCCCTCGCCCGGCCCGATCGCGACCCCCGCGACGACCGCCCCCAGCCGATCTTCCGCAAGGGCGTCCTCAAAATCGAGGACCTCAAACCCGGGATGGAGCTCAAGGGGGAAGTCCTCAACGTCGTCGATTTCGGTGCGTTCGTGGACGTGGGCCTGAAGGATAGCGGGCTTGTGCACATCTCGCAGATGGCGAACCGGTACATCAAGAGCCCGTACGACGTGATTGCGGTGGGCGATGTGGTGCCGGTGTGGGTGATCAGCGTCGACGCGGACATGGGCCGGGTTTCCCTGACGATGATCCCGCCGGGCCAGGAACGTCGACCCCAGGGCCGCTTCGATGGCCCGCCCCGGGGTGAGCGTGGAGAACGGCCTGACCGTCCGCCCCGTCCTCCGCAAGGGGATCGCCCACCAATGCGGGAACGACCGCCACAGGGGGACCGGGCTCCCCATGGGGAACGGCCTCCTCACGGCGACCGCCCGCCTCACCCGGATCGACCGCCACAAGACCGCCCGGCTCGCCCGGCCGGACCCGGCGGTCCTCCCGGTCCCCGTCCTGGTTTCGCCCCCCGTCCCGGAGGCGGACCTGGTGGAGGCACGCGACCGGGCCCGAAACCCCGTGGACCCGGTGCACCCGGCTGGCGGAACAGCCCCAAACCTGTTTCCACCGAGGCTCCTAAACCGGCGGAGGGGGCTCCGACCGGAGAAACCCCGGCGACTCCACCTGCACCACCGCCCCCGCCGAAGAAACCGCCGCGACCCAAACCCGTCGCCCGGCTCAACGACCAGCAGAAGACCGGCAAGGAACCGGTGTACTCCTTCGCGCAACTGGCCGCACTCTTGAACCCGCCGCCACCGAAACCCCCGGAACCGGCCCCGAAACCTCCGGAGCCGGCCCCAACCCCCACACCACCCCCAGCCGCCGAGAACTCGACTCCATCGGAACCCGCTCCATCGGAACCGGCTCAACCATTGTCGACGCCGCCCGAATCGCCACCGTCTGAGGGCTGAGGTTCCAGGGTCCTCCGGGGAAATCGGTGAAATTTGTGGGCCCGTACTCGCTCTGAGCACGGGCTCTCACGTTGCACCGCCATCACCGCTGACCGATGCGGTAGCCGATCAGACAGAAGACGCTGCCCAGCATCAGAGAGACGTGATAGTTGCGGATCGGTTCCACGGTCTGGATCCCGTATCGGTGACCAAGGACGATGATGGCGGCGCCCAGCATGACCATGATCGACATCACATTCCCGCGGTAGAACAGAGAGGCGAGCAAGAGCACGCCCGCCCAGCCGACGTTGGCAGTATCACACCACGATGTGAGTTTTTCCGGCACCCCCTCGAAGTGCAGCGGGCGCGTCTCGGACGCCTTCTTCGCGAGCGCCGCCTTGTCCGACTCGGCAAGATCCGAGAGGAATCCGTTCTGCTGGAACCAGAGTGCACAGCACGCGAGCAAAAACGCGGCGAGCAGCATCCGGACGTGCGGCCCGACGAAAAGCGAGACGAAGATCGAAAATGGCCCCACGCGTTCCGGGCGGTCGGGTCGGGCTTCGGAACCGTCGAGCATTTCCTGGAGGTTGGGGACCTCGGCGACCGACTGTCCGGCGGCTTTCTGGTGGTCGGCCTCGCGGATTCGCCCGGCTTTCTTGACCAGATTCTCGGCGGCGGCAGCGGCCTGCTCCTTGGCCTTGGCCCCCTCCACCCCCGCCGCCATGAGTCGTGCCGCCTCCACTTCGGCGAGCAGGGCCCGCTCCCGACTTCGAGTCCGGGCTTCCTCGATGCGATCGATCAGACCGATGATCGGCTCCCGCCAGGCTGCGAATTTCTCACGCTGACCGGCACTCCCGCCCCGAAGCAGCACACCGCGGGCCGCCAGTTTCGCCTCGAATCCGAAGAGTGCCTCGAAAAATTCTTCCCAGTGCCGACCCGCATACTTGGCCGTGAACTGGCGCAGTTCCTCCTCGTCGATCCCGTGTAGCCGCATTCGGCGAAGCATCCGCTCGCACTTCTCGATCGGTTCGCGCCGCTGCTCGTCAATCGAGCGGTCGAGCCCGTACCGGAGGGCGAAGGCGATGCCGGTGCCGACGATCCCGAACCCGACCCACATCCAGAAAAGTCCCAGCATCCAGAGCAGGAGGGCGAACAGCCCGACGCCGGCGGAGATGACGAGCCAGTCCCCGAAGGTGAGCCCGAACGCGAACTGCCGAACCCGCTGGAACAGGTAGGTTTTCCGACCGACCCCGTTGAGGACGAAGTAGACGGCCGATCCCTGCAGGATCATTCCGAACGCACCGAAGGCCCAGTCGATCCGCCCGAAGAACGCGAGGAGAACGGTGACCATCGCGACGACGGACAGGAAACCCGTCACCAATCGGGACCGCAGGATGGCGAGCGGCACCTCGTTGAATTGCCGGGTCAGTTCCTCGATCTTGTCGATCTGATCGTCGCGGGGGGAAAAGGTCCCGGTGTGGTGGACGCCGAGCCATTGCTCCAGGGTGCGAATGACCTCGCCCATGTTGGCGAAGCGGTCGTCGGGGCTCTTGGCCATCATCCGCTGGATGACGGCGGAGAGTTCCTTCGGGACGCGCGACACGACCCGTTCCGGCGGGGTGAGCGGCTCGTAGGCGTGCTTTGTCATCAACTCGACGGCGGTGTGCCCCTCGAAGGGGGGCTTGCCGGTGACGAGGACGTAGAGCGTGCACCCGAGGGAGTAGATGTCCGCACGGTGGTCGACGGCGGCGGCGTCCCGGCACTGTTCCGGGGCCATGTATGCCGGCGTTCCCAGGGCCATCCGGGCGCCGGTCATGTTGGGCTGGAACGAGTTCAAACCCGTCCGAGCTCCGGAATCGCCACCCGAGGACAGCGTATCGAGGTGCCCGGTTCCGGGAGTTTTGACCAGCCCCAGATCCGCGACCTTGATGATCCCCTGATCCGAGAGCATCAGGTTGTCCGGTTTCACGTCGCGGTGGATCATGCCGCGGTCGTGGGCGTGCTTCAACCCACGGGCCGCCTGAAGGATGTACCCGACGGCCGTCTCCGGTTCGACTTTCCCGTCCGCCTTGACGAGTTCCGCAAGCGAGCGGCCGGGGACGTATTCCATCGAGAAGAAGCGGGTACCGTCGGACTCGCCGATGTCGTAGATCTGGACGACGTTGGGGTGGTTGAGGAGGGCGGCGGCGTACGCCTCGCGGGTGAAGCGGGCGACAAAGACAGGGTCGTTCGACCACCGCTTACTCATGACCTTTAGGGCGACGGGTCTGTCGAGGGAAAGCTGCCGCCCGAGGAAAACGGTCCCCATCCCGCCGTGGCCGAGGGCGCGGTCGATGCGGTAGCCGGGCAGGGCGGCGGGGGCTTTCCGAGTCGGGATGTCCTCTTCCGCACCCGGAACGGAACCCGCAGCCATCTTCTTCGAGGTTGGTGGCGGATCGTCCGGCCGGGGCATCCGACCGGACGGTTGTGTGTCCGTGCCGGCTGGCGTGGGAATCCGCGCGGACGGCTGGGCCATCCGACCCGAGGGTTGCGGCATCGCCCCGGATGGTTGCGGAATCCGGCCCGACGGTTGTTTCGCCACGCCCGAGGGTTGCGGCATCCGGCCCGAAGCGGAAGTGTCCGAAACCGGACGGGGGACACGCCCTGAACCGTCGCTGGTGGGTCGCTGCATCCGGGCGGAAGCCGTCGTGTCGTCCGGGCTTCGCGGATGGCGACCAGACGGCGAGATGATCCCGGAACGGGAGCTCGGAGGGGGGACGGCTCCGGAACGGCCAGCTGGCGGGGGGATTGCTCCCGATCGAGCCGGGGGAGGAACGATGCTTCCCGAAGCAGGCGGAACCCCATCGATTCCCGGCGACGGTGCCGGTGTTGGCGTGTCGAAGAGGTGGTTCCCGCGTGTTTCCGGTCGAGCTATCCGGCCGGATCGCGACGCGGGCGTCGGAATGGCTCCACTTGCCGGCCGCATCGTGGCGTCGGGCAGCCCCTCGTTGATCTCTGTATCCGCCAGAAGTGCCCGGATTTCCCACGGCTGGCTGGGGTCTGTCGGGATGACCAGGGCGACCGGCTTCGTGCAACGCGGACACTTCGCCCGCCAACGGCCCGGTTTGGGGTCGTTCACCGTGATCCGGTGCTGGCAATACGGGCACACAGCGGCCACGGCGATCCCTCAACAACGCAAGTTGCCGGAAACGGCCACGATGGGATCGTGGCAGGAGGGGGACGGCAACCGGTACCTAAGAGTAGATCACAATTTCGCCGACGTGTGAGGTTTCGGCGAGGATCGGATCACCAATTCGCGTCTTTCCCCGAATCTACTCCGAAACCGCTTCCCACGGAAGAAGTTCCAAGTTCTGAAGTATCGAGTTCCAGAGTTTCGAGTTCCAACTTCCAAAATCCTGGAACTTGGAACTCGGAAACTTGAAACTCGGAAATTTCCCACTTCGGGTGTCCCTGCGGATTGGGGCATCTGACGGGAGGGCGAGGCTCCCGCCGAGC
>CAZKIQ010000130.1:0-7547 GCA_964552815.1 uncultured Alcaligenaceae bacterium
GAGTGCCCACAGGAGGATCTGTCGCCGGCAGACGTCTCGACCCGCATCCCGACGGGGGCTATCACTATGCAAGGAGGACAATGCGAATCGGCCGGAGCACACAGATGGACACAACGTGGTGATATTTGGCATTGTGGACTGGATTGAGTGCAATGATCCCGATCCCCGATCGTTCTCACATCCTCTTGCGTCGTTAAATCATGATTTATGGCAATCGGAATGAGATAGCCATTCCCATCAGCAAGGCGAAGTTCATTGCCCCCGTCGTTGACCAGGGGGGTGCTCCACCGAAGGGTTCACAGGGGGCGATCAAGTCGCCCCCCTGTCTCATGAAAGTCAAATCCGCGGAAGAACCGTTTTGAGCGATCCTGACGCCCAGGAACGAGACACGCCGTTCCGGAGGAAACGATGTACTACCAACTTTGGCCGAAGGATCCCAGTTCCGTGAGTCGCGGAGCAACCCGCGTCCGATTTCTGTGAACTAGCACTCGCGTGGCGGTCAGGTGTTGAGCAACTGTTGTAGAATTCCGGGATCTTGAATCTCGCCGTCGCGGGCCAGGAGCAGGACCTTCGACACCACCTCGGCAGTCCGGGGATCGTCGTCGGCGAAGGGCAAAAAGAGCCGGCCACGGTGTTGGGAATAGACGGGGACGATACAGATCGAACCTCCGGGCAACCGGTGCACGGTTCCACTCCCGAGGTGCACGGAGTATTGCCCGAGCGAGCCGTCGATGAGGACGTGCTTGTTCTCGACCCGCACGTTTCCGAGCCGCAAGAGTTGTGTGGTTTCTCGCAGGAGGGCCGCTCGCATCTCGGTTGTCGAGGCGCTCGCTTCCGGGTCGATCTGACCCATGTGGGCGACGCTGACAATGAGGTCGAGGTCCCGCATCGATTCGCTGAAGATGCGAGGGGGAACCTCCGCGAGTGGCATCGGCTTCCACTCTCCGCGGCGGTAAAAGCGGATGTCTTCCAGAGTCCACCCTTCCACGTCGAGCGGGGTCCATCCGCCGTGATGGACGGTGAAGGTGACGCGAATTCCCGCCTCGTGGAAGGTCCGGGTGAAGTCCTGGGTCGACCACCCGCGGGAGTTGAGAAGGGCCGCTCCCTGACGCGGTTGCACCTGTTGCCCGGCGTAGCGGTGCGACAGGCTCCCGTCGGATTTTTCCTGATCCGTGAGGAGGTAGAGTTCGCGGAAGACCTGCTTGAAGGGCTGCACCCGCTCCCGAGTGAAGCAGTTGTGCTGCCAGCGGTCCCAGTTCCCCGCAGCGTATAGGTCGGAACTGTGGGCGATCCGCAGTTTCTCGGCGGGCTTCACCGGTTCGAGTTTGCCGGTGTGGTCCTCGAGTGCTAGCCCCTTCTCTACGGGGAACCCGGCGATCCCCTCTCCGACGATGACGAGTCGGCCGAGAACCGGCGCGAGAATCGGGTGAAGCATGAGCTTCTTCAACTCGCTGCCGGAAAACTCGTCGCCGCGGCACATCATCGCTTCGAGGGACTTCTTCACCCGCGACGCCTGCCGGGTGAGGTGCTGTTTGCGGGCCGTCAACTCCGCGATTTTCTCGTGTTTTTTGACCGCTGGTGGGATCGCCTTCAACGGCTTTCCGTTCTTCGCAACGGTAACGATCGGCTTGCCCTCCTCGAGGGCCAGGGTCACTGTCACCCCGGTGACACTGACCTCTTGTGGGCCGGCCGCGAGGTCGGCGACGGACTCGGCTTCCATCTCCCACTCGAAGCGGACGGGGTCGGGAAATCCTGCGGTTCGGGCAAGGTTTGCGAGCCCGATTTCCCCCTGCCGGACTGCTGCCGCTCGGGACATGGAGCCGAGACTTCGCGCGTACCGGGCGTACTCCTGAAGAACCTCGTATCGGTCCTTGAGGTCCTTCTCCCGCCCGGTTCCCTCTGTGATGGGCATGAGGCCGAGCAGTCTGACGGATTCCTTCAACTTGCGAACCCGGACGGCGTGCACGAGGTCAGACTTCTTCGCCTTGCCAAGAAGGACGTCGGCCAGTTGGGTCGGCTTCTTCCAGTCCTGGCCGGAACCGCCGCACTTGGCCGCGACCGCGAGCTTCGCCCAGTTGGCAGCCCCGACGACCGCGTAGGTGCGGTGGAACCAGGTCACATCGACGGCCCCCTCGGCGCGTTCCTCTTCCGTGAGGGGCGTCCGCTGGGCGATGAGCCGTTCCCAGGCCGACTTTCTCTCCGGTTTCTCGGGCGTTTCCAACTCCTCGTCGGTGTCGGCCTCATCGGAGGTTTCCGACTCGGTCTCGACTTCTTCCTCCTCTTCCTCCTCTTCCTCGTCGTCCTCGACGCCTTCCTGACCCCCGGGCATGTGGGCGAGGAACCACCACACGCCCTCGGAAACCCCGGGCCAACCGAGGAGGTGCTCCACGAAACTGAGCCATTGCGGAGCGAGGAACGCGAGATCGAGCAGGCGGTCTTCCGAGACGGCTCCGCTCGTCAGAAGCGGACGCAGCACCTCCGCGAACCGTTCGGGCGTGTCATCCGAAGTCGGGTGGGTGTGCTCGATGAGGTGCGTCAGCACTCTGGTTCGATCGAGAGATCGGTTCCAGTAGTATCCACCGCCGCGTTTGAAGGGCTTGCCGGCGAGGGCAGACAGCAGCTTGGCCAGGGTATCGATTCCGAAGAAGCAATCGACGCACAGAATCGCGGCGGTTGCTGGCGTCGGCAGATCGCCACGGGCAAGTTCGAGTTCGAGCAGGCGTGCACGAATCCGCTCGGCGATCGGGGCAAAAATCGCCGCGTGCGGCTTCTCCCAGGGCGGGGACTTCCCGGTGAATGAGACGAGTTCGTTGTACCGGGCGTTCAACAACCGGTTCTCGGCTTCCTCGTCGTCATCATCATTCTCGTCGAGGGTTCGCGGCCCGAGCAAGGAATCGTACAGGTCGGTAACGGTGACCCATCCCGAAACGCGGGCTTCGAGAATTTCAACGAGATTGACACGATCGCGGACCAGCCCGGGAAATGGTTCGTCGAACCACTTGTCGAGAAAGAACCGCCGGTTCCGTTGCTCGGGAGTCAGCGGTGGGCCCGCGTGGAAGGCGTTGTTCCAGAAAGCGAGCAGTTCCAGCGACAGGCGGTTCGGGCTTTTCTTCGTGGCCCGCAGATCGTCGATGGTCAGCTGCGAGTAGATCGTTTCGAGCCCGTCGAGGAGGAAGTCGTTGATGTTCCCCGACACCGGATAGAGGGCGAGGAGCCACTCGAGAATGTCGTCGATGAAGTGGTATCGCCGTTTCAGGACCTTGAAGTCTCCGAAAATCTTGGCCGTCAGTTTCTTCAGCGATGGTCGGGATTTGGCCTCCTCCCGCATCCGGTTCCAATCCCACTCGTCGACGCGGTAGACGGCAAGTGCGCGAATCAGTTCGAAACCATCTTTGTCGCGGAGGGCGGCGGGGCGGTTCTTCCAGAAATTCTCCCACACCTCGCGGAGAAGAAAGCGTTCCATGTCTTTTTCGATGGGCCTTCGTGGGTCCGGGCTCGGGAATCCGTAGGTGACGGTGCCGAGGAGTTCCTCCTTGATTCCGTCCCAGGCCTTGTATTTCACGGGCGTTTCGCGGTGCTCGTGGATGAGTTCGTCGAGGGCCATCACGATACCGATCGCGGCGGGGGTGACGAAGGTGACATTCTTCGCGACGGGCTTCGGGGCGCGGGTTCGCGAGGACAGATCGCACAATCCGAATGCATCGACCGGCCCGGCTTCTTCGCGTTTCTCGTGGAGGATTTCGTCGAGGACGCGCGTCTCGTCGGCGTTGCGTTTGCCGGCATCCCGGAATGTGGCGGCTCGTTCTTTGGCAGTGTCGGCGGTTTTCTCTTTCCTCGAGAGCACACGCAACAATTCGAGCCCCCCGAGCCGAACGTTGCCGTTCTTCGAGGTGAGCAGGCGGTCGGCGGTTTCGAGAACAACGGCCGGCTTCTGCTTTTGGATTAGCGACAACACCCCTCGCCGAGCCGACTCAGACTTCCGGGTGAGGATCGGTTCGAGGTCACGGACTTCATCCGGGGTCGGTTTGCACTTCGCGATCGCTTTGAGGGCGACTTCGCGAACATCGTCGCTGCGGTCGGAGACGAATTCGAAGAACAGGGCCCGGGATGCGGGGGCGATCGGCTTCGCCTTGGCCAGTTCCTCGATCTGGTTTCGACGACGCCACGGGCTCATCATCGGGATGTACGGTGTCAGCCGGCTGGCGGAGCGTTTGCCAAGGTAGTTGCCGAGGGCGTCGGCCAGGTCGTCCTTCGAGGGGTATTCCACGGTCCAACTGACGAGCGTTTCGTGCGGAAGTTGCTTGTCCGGCATCCTCTGAAGAACCGCTTCGAGTCGTTCGAACAGGTCGGGCACCGCGGCGTTCACCGTGTCGTCGGGCATGGCAAAGATCGCGGAAACCGCTTGCAACGCGAGTTTCACCTCCGGATCCGCGAACGCCGACACGAGCGATGGAACCGTCGCCGGCAACGCGATGGCCTCCAGGGCTCGTAACGCGACGTAGCGGTGCTCGAAGTTCTTGTGCTTCAGCAGTTTCTCGGAAAGCGGCACCGTCGCCTCAGCATCCTCGAAGGCGTGGACGATAAGCGAAAAGTAGACGGTTTCTGGGTCGGCGGAAGCCAACGCCGCCTTGCGGGCTTTCGCAGAATCCAGCAGTTCGTTCAAAGATTTCAAGGCTTTTTTGAACTGAGCGGTGGTGCCCATATCCCAGCCGAGGCCGAACCAGACATCGATCGCTCGGGCGGCGGAACTGAAGCGGAGCAGGTCCTTTTCCAGAACAAGTTTCACCATCCGCCGGAAGGCCTGGGGGTGGGCCTCGTCAACGGTTTCGAGAATGGACTGCCGCAAACCCTCCTGCCGTTGGGCGGCAAGGAGCGTCTTCTCCATCAGTTCCCAGCCGTCCTTCCGGGAAGAAATCAGGAGTGCGCGGGTGACGTGTCGCCCCATTGCGGCGATCTCGTGGCGGTTCGTCACGGAATCGACGAGGATCTGGAAGACTTCCTCGGAGTCGGGCAGCTTCAAGTCGAGGGCCGTGGCGAAGAGAATGCCGAGTTCGTCGGCCCCGCCGTAGCCAAGATACGCCGCCCAAGTTGCGCACCACGGAAGCGTCACAATGTCTTCGTGGAAATCGTCGAGGGCGTTGCGGACGTCCGAGAACCAGTCCCCTTTTCGCTCCACAGAAGCCAGGGGATTGTTCGGAGCGCGGAAGGCTTTGCGGTCGCCGTCCATCTGGTACGGAAGCCGATCGAAAGAAGCCCAGGCGGCGGTGAGCGGCTCGGCGAGGTGGGGAAAGAACGCCGCGAAAAGCCTGGTCCGTTGCGGGGGCGAGAGCTTTTCCACCGCGAGGTTGGCGGCCTGATGAGCCTGATGACCGTGTTGCCAGTCCTTGAAGTCCTTTCCGTCCGGCCCCTTACGAAGCAGGCCGAACGCGATCATTTGCAGCGTTTTCGGCAGCTTCCGGATCCGGCTCGTGATGCGGGTTACCGGGTTCTTTACCTTCCAGGCATCGAGCCGTTTCTCGGCGGCCTCGGGTTTCAACGGCATGACTCAGCCCCCCGCCAGCATGGTGAGCCGGACAAACGTGACGCGGGAATCCGGTTTCAAGAACAGTTCCCGATCCAGTTCCTTTTCTTCCTCCCCGTCGACGATGACGAGGTACATTCCGTCCTCGAAAGCGAGGGTCGCCACCGCGACGGCCTCGTCCGGATTCACGGTTTGCGGTTTCGCCTCCTCGTGAAGACCGGGAGCCACCTTCCCCTTCGCGGCAGCTTCCTCGATTTGTTTCGCCGTCAGGGCCTGAAATAGCCGACGTTCCTCCTGTCGGGAGTGGAACGCCACCACCTCCGCCCGCACGACGCTGTCAATCAGTTTCCGAAGCGTGACATTCCCGCCATCCGCCTCAAGTTCCGGGGGAAGGGGGATAGACCAGTCGGCAAGCAGTGGTCGGCGGGCACCGAGCGCCTTGGCTTCAATGATCGGCATCGGGATCTCGCGAAAGAGAAGAAGCGACGGGGGGATTATGCAATGGAACCGGTGTTGGAGCAATGTCCGATCGGCAAATCGATTCGGGAGAAGTGGTTCACCAACAAGTTGGGCGATCTGAGGTTCCGAGGACTTCGGTCTCGCCTCAGAATCGACAGTGGAGAGTGCCCACACGCCTCCGCCCAGGAACGCAGAAAGATTCCGGCCACGGACAAGAGCGGGCAACCCGGTCACCCCAAAACGAGCGCATCCTTCTCCCGCCGGACATCCTCATCCCCCTCAAGCCGTCCCGGGATTCCCGACATTACCGAGTACCACCAGTTCCGACTAGGGGAGATGCTCCATCAATCTGTGCAAGGGTAAGCAGCTCCGAAGTTGGTGGTAAATCCGTTCACTTCGGCGTAGACTGGAATGATGTTCCGGAATTCCCCCCTGCAGGAGGTCGCCATGTCCCAACCGCTCGCTCCAGATCTGGAACAAAAAGCTCAGCAACTCGCTGCCCGCATCCGCTCTCGATCGGAGACGGCCATTCTGGACATGGCTCGCCAGTTGGTGGCCGCCACCGACGACACACTCTTTGGCGATACCGAATTCGCCCTCCGCGACCACGCCCTCGGCCTGGTGGCCGACGCCTATACCGAGCACCTTGACAAAAAAGTGGCTATATCGGATCCGCCATCGATTGCCCCCACTGCGGCCGATCGGCCAAGTTCCAGGGGTACCGGGAAAAACGATCGAGTCCCTCGGCGGGTCGGTCCGCTGCCGTCGCGCGTACTACTACTGCGGGGCCTGCGGAAAAGGTTCTTCCCCCTGGGACAGCCGAGTTGGGCTCAGTGACAATCGACTGTCACCGGCCGTCGAACGACTGACAACACTCTGGGGGCCGTTGCGGATAGCTTCGAAAAAGGGACCGATCTTCTGCGAGAAACGGCCGGCATCCGATTGAGCGAATCGACTGTTCAACGCACGACCGAAGCCGTCTGCGAACGCATCGCCGAGCATCTGGGAAAAGGCAGGTGCGGTCCACCCCAACGACGAGTCGGCGGCCTTGGCCCAGACGAAGGCATGGTCGCGGTTGTTGCGGGACGAGGGGGGCGAGGTGCTGATCGCCACCTTGGAAGCGGAGGACTGGCCGAAAGTGTCGGGTCTGGTGGCGGTGCGAGAGGAGGTGATGCGTTACTTGCGAAAGCAGGTACACCTGATTGATTATCCGACCTATGAGTCAAACGGCTGGTACATCGGCAGCGGTGCTGTGGAGAGTGCGTGCAAGACGGTAGTGGGTCAACGGCTGAAGGGTTCGGGAATGCGTTGGAGCGAAGCGGGCGGTCACGCGGTGTGCCACGTCCGGGCGTTGTACCGCAGCGAGCCAAGCCAATGGCCCGCCTTCTGGCAACGATCCCTCGCAGTCTGAAACAAGCGTCTACCAACTAAAGTGATGCTTACCCTGCGGATGACCTGGTCGTGGGGTTCGCCCACGAGTCGGACGCCCGGCGATTCCTGGAAGTCTTACCCAAGCGGTGCTCGCGTTTTGGGCTGACGCTTCATCCGGAGAAGACTCGCCTGGTGC
>CAZKIQ010000131.1:0-6741 GCA_964552815.1 uncultured Alcaligenaceae bacterium
ATCTGCTGGCCGGCACCTACACGGTACTCGGCGGAGCGGTCTCGCAGCGGGTGACGTACGTCTACGATGCGTTCGGCAACCGCATCGAGCGGTCGGCGTGGAACGGGTCGACGACGGTCGAACGCTTCGCCGTCGATGGATGGGACAACGCCAAGCAGGGGGCGGTCGGCACGGAGAATTTCGATGTGTGGGCGGACCTGAGCGGTTCGAACACGCTGTCGGCTCGGCGAGTGATGGGCGGCGAGTTCGACCAGGTGCTGGCCAAGGTGGCGGGGAGTGTGGTAACGTGGTATGGAGTGGATCGGCAAGGTTCGGTCCGACAGGTCCTTGACAATTCGGGGAGTGTGATCGCATCGAGCGAGTTCGATGGGTACGGGAACCTGATCGCGGGCTCGCTGGTGGATCGGTACGGGTACACGGGCCGGGAATGGGACTCGGCGTTGGGGCTGTATTACTACAGAGCGAGGATGTACTCGCCAACGATTGGTCGGTTCTTGAGTGAGGATCCGCTGGCATTCGCGGCCGGGGATGCGAACCTGTACCGGTATGTGGGGAATGGGCCAACGAATGGGACGGATCCGAGTGGGATGGCGGAGAAGGACTTTTATCCGATCGGATGGCATCTAGACAGTAGAACAGGTCTTTGGTACCGAGATGGGACAAGTCCGACCAGCGGTGGATCCACGGGGTATCGGTTTGAGGATATCCCAGAAGTCGCAAAGCGACGGAATGACCAAGCCTTTAAAGGCATTAAAGACATTGGCAATGATCAGAAGCAACCTGATATCCTCGAAGTGCTTCGGCAGAGCAACAATCCGAAACTGCAAGAACTCCGATTGGTTTTGATCGATGGGCAAAACGCAATTGCAATCGAACGCTCGAGGCCGGTGTTGACGGACCCATCGAAGTCCCATGCAGATATTCGGACCCGCGCCTTTTATGAACAAACACGCTTGAATGCGGCCCCTTGGGGAAATTTCGATTTCGATCTCATCCGCCGCAGAGACATGCTCAATCAGATGGAGCAGATGAGTCGAGATGCGAATCTGAGTGATAGAGAACGAAATGCCCGACTTGTGATCGATACTGTGCTAATGATAATGATTACTGAGTTTTGGGGTGCGTTTCTTCGCCCGTCTATGATCATCCGAAGTGCGTCTCGCGCCGCTGCTTTGTGTGCAGAGGAGATTGTACCACAAATAGGAATGCAAACGAGGAATGCGGGTACTGCTTCTCTTCGAGTTGCTGGTGTCGAATTAAGGCCCACGCCAGCCGGTCTTCAAGTAACTGGACCCAGTCGATCAGTTGTCTTGGACCGAGCGGCCTTAAAGGAGCTGGAACGCCTTAAAGCCCCACCTGGCACCCCGTCTCTTGAAGCTCCCCTACACGCTCGTCCATTTGGAATTTCTACAAACCCGACACGTGCAAGGCAAATGATTAGCGCAGAAAAGAAGCTATTGGAAAAGGAGGCAGAGGAACTCGCTAAGAGGTTCAAAGAAGGCGCACCAAGAGCGGCCGCTAGTGATTATGTCGAAGAATCGGTCGGGAAAGCGCCCAAATCACCCGGAGAACTAATAACCACTTTAGGTGAGATGGCCGCGAAAAGGGATATACGTGCCGAAGGTTTGCTTCGTGGAGGGTTTGACACTCCTCGATCTGGTATGACATTGAGAGGAGAAGTGAGTCCTGCTGCAAGAGACGCTCAAAAAGCCATTGATATTGGAAGGAGGTTGAGTGAATTGGAGGCTTTGGAAAACGAAGCCCGTTCTGCCGGGGTAATGCAGAGAAATTTAAGACGATTAATCGACGACAAATAATAACGGTGAAATCATGAGTATTGACCATTGGATAAATCGTGCAAATGAAGACTCTGAAGGATGTACTTTCAGTGTCACTTCTGATTGGAAAGAACTGATTAGATCACCTCTGCCATCGGTGCGTGATCTTGCTATTGTGTTGGCATGCGAAAATAGTCAGCTGGAGCTTGATATGTGTCTTGAAATACTTGAGAATGATGATGATATAGGCGTACGACTACGTGCATTGAATTTTGTCGTAAGCGACTCTGAGGCAAAGGACTCATACATTGTTCGTGATATATTAAGAGCCATCGCGCAGAATAAGCACGAACCGGAGGATATGCGAATCGCTTGTTATCGGGCATTTTTATTACTTACAGGGCGGATTTGGGATGATCCAAATCGCAATCGGGACATAACCGTAAATGACATAGATTTGTAACCGCGCTGTGTAGAGTCGAGAGCGTGCTGCGCGCTGTACATATACCGCGATGTACAAATTCCTGAGGAACACATGAATCTGCGATTTCTGGGAATTGGATTCAGACTGCGGCCAAGTAACTAGCGGTTGATATAACCATTCGTGCACTGATATGACGATGTCGATCCGGCAAAGTGCGTTCCTTCTCCGCAACCCGCGAGTGACATCGCGAGTCGGCGGCGTTCGGCGTTGTGTATGAATCACCGGCAAGAGCGATGGATCCGGGAACGCCTGGCGCATGTCTACGATCACCAGGGGCATCTTCTGGTCGGCACCTACACGGTACTGGGTGTAGCGGTCTCGCAGCGGGTGACGTACGTCTACGATGCCTTCGGCAACCGCATCGAGCGGTCGGCGTGGAACGGGTCGACGACGGTCGAACGCTTCGCCGTCGATGGATGGGACAACGCCAAGCAGGGGGCGGTCGGCACGGAGAATTTCGATGTGTGGGCGGACCTGAGCGGTTCGAACACGCTGTCGGCTCGGCGAGTGATGGGCGGCGAGTTCGACCAGGTGCTGGCCAAGGTGGCGGGGAGTGTGGTAACGTGGTATGGAGTGGATCGGCAAGGTTCGGTCCGACAGGTCCTTGACAATTCGGGGAGTGTGATCGCATCGAGCGAGTTCGATGGGTACGGGAACCTGATCGCGGGCTCACTGGTGGATCGGTACGGGTACACTGGCCGGGAATGGGACTCGGCGTTGGGTTTGTACTACTCCAGAGCGAGGATGTACTCGCCAACGATTGGTCGGTTCTTGAGCGAGGATCCGATCGCCTTCGCGGCGGGCGATGCGAACCTGTATCGGTATGTGAGGAACGGACCCACGAATGGGGCCGATCCTAGTGGGATGTTTGATGACGAATCCGGAATTGATGCGAAAGAATTGGCTGCCAATCAGAAAGTCGTTGCCTGGCACGACAGGGGTACAGAAATTCTGATCTCTTTTGCTGACGGATCGACCAGACGATACTCCAAGACTGCTTTAGAAAAAGCGGATCCGGATAACGCCCAGGATTACGTGCTGTACATAATCAAGCTTCAACTAAAAGGCACAAACAAGCTCAAGAATCACAATGAGCCCGCTAAAGAATTTCCTCGCCTCGCCCCGCATATCTTGCCCGATAAACCCGAGAAATCCCAGGGGAATCCCTTTCGCGACTATGAAGCTACCCTAGCCAAGCATACAGCGTGGATGAAGGCACAAAAGTGGAGCCTACCAGTTAGTCTGGTCCAACACTACCTGGGCAAGACCGGTACACCGTACAAAGCGACCGCAAAGGAAATTGCCGAAGTTAAATCGCATGGGCGAAATATGGTCATTGCAGTTATACTAAGATATTATGAAAAAGAAATGGCGGGGGTAAAATCCAAAGGCGATACAATTCAATTGGATATTGGGGCCGAGGGAAATGGTAAAAAAGTCAGATTTGTTAATCCCCTTTCTCCGCCTGAGCAAGTCGTCGAATCGATGACTTCCGATGGTATTGTTCAGGAAATGCAAAATGACTTCATGTTCTACACGTATGGGGGAGCCAAAATAAAAATAAAAGGAACAGCGACATATCTTCAGAGTCCCTGCGAAGGGCAACTGGACTATAAGGATCGTCGGATTGGCAAATTGTTAACTGTTAAAGTTCAGGTCGAATTCTGGGATGATTATGAATTCCACGAAAGAGGACCCTTCGGAATGCGAGTCCATCTGTATCCAACTTATGCGGCGGCACACTACCTAGGTGAGAAGGGGGGTGCCAAGGCTTTCGATTTCAGGATAAAGTATGAAGATGAATTTACTCTTAACCTGTCCAATGCCAGGCCAAGCGATATATTGTTCGATACTGAGAAAAAGGATACTACATACATCTACAAGAACAAGCCACCTCGTTGATAGGGAATGATGCCATGTTTCTGAAACTTTATGCACGCCGAATCCTCACCGCGAGCATTGTGATTTTGCTAATCAGTGGATTGAGTTTAGCATTGTGTCTTCGCCAAGAGAATCATTTTGCTAAGATGCTCCAAGGAGAATACAGAAAAATCTCATATTTTGAACTCCAGGATGATCAAAAGTTGCACTCGCTTCGCGACGATGAGGCTCTTGAATGTCTCGCTTTGCGTTTGTGTAAAATGAAACCATCGACGGGATCGGAGTTGGATCAGCGTTCAGGAAAATATCGATACGCATGTAAAGTGTATTTTAGTGCTTGTCAAGCTACGCACATCGAGATCTCCCCCACATCTAACCCTGGCATGTATATAATCAAATATCCGTTCAACGAGTTTCCGTGGGATTCGGGGGAATACTACACATTAACATTTGTCAATGCCGTGCCACACCGATTGGCTTTTTTAGCGGCGTTAGAGTAGTGCTCGCTCGTGCTGCACAAATCGACGTCGAAGGTCGCGCTGTACAAATACTCGAGGAACACGCGGATCGACGATTTCCGGGAGTTCGATTCAAACAGAGGCTAGGGCTTTGTCGCGACTGATGTGCTCGCATGTGCACTGAAATAATGAAGTCCATCCAGCGATGTACGTTTCTTCTCCGCAACCCGCGATGTCACTCGCGGGTCGGCGGCGTTCGGCGTTGTGCGGGTCGCCGGCAAGAGCGATGGGTCGGGGAACGCCTGGGCGTATGTCTACGATCATCAGGGGCATCTGCTGGCCGGCACCTACACGGTACTCGGCGGAGCGGTCTCGCAGCGGGTGACCTATGTCTACGATGCCTTCGGCAACCGGATCGAGCGGTCGGCGTGGAACGGGTCGACGACGGTCGAACGTTTCGCCGTCGATGGCTGGGACACCGCGAAGCCGGGGGCGGTCGGCACCGAGAATTTCGATGTATGGGCGGACCTGAGCGGTTCGAACACTCTATCGGCTCGGCGAGTGATGGGGGGCGAGTTCGATCAGGTGCTGGCGAAGGTGGCCGGGAGTGTGGTAACCTGGTATGGAGTGGATCGGCAAGGTTCGGTCCGACAGATCCTTGACAATTCGGGGAGTGTGATCGCATCGAGCGAGTTCGATGGGTATGGGAACCTGATCGCGGGCTCGCTGGTGGATCGGTACGGGTACACGGGGCGGGAATGGGACTCGGCGTTGGGCTTGTACTACTCGCGGGCCCGGATGTACTCGCCAACAATCGGTCGGTTCCTGAGTGAGGATCCGCTCGCATTCGCGGCAGGCGATGCGAACCTTTATCGGTATGTGGGGAATGAACCCACGAATGGGACGGATCCGAGTGGGACAACTTTGTTTATCGAGCCACAGGATCGTAGAAAATGGCAAAGCGCTGTCGATAAGCTATTTGTACGCTTCGGGGAACAAACCGCCAAAGGATATATACCTCTTGAAGTAACAGAGCATGGGCGCGAAATTGATCGGGGCCAAGGTCCCGGGTCTCTTAATTTTCATGATTCGGCGTCCTATATAGTGCGTCGCATGAACCCCGTGGGGAATGATCGGGACGAGGCGGTAAAGGAAGCGATGATCGCCCTATTCGATGGGAGGGTTGACTCTCCGCTGCCAAGCTATACGCCGGAATTTGATCGTGTTATAATTCACATTAATAAGGCTGCCGCCGCAATGGGCAGCAAAAATAGCACGCTAATCATTCATCCTGTCCACGCTTTTCAAGACTTTGAACCAATTAAAGAGACAACGGATCGTGCCTCAACAGATTACTGGGATCCGCAGAAAGTGCGATCTTGGCTCCAACCAAATAGTTTTAAAAAAGAACAAATCAACCAAGCTTTTGAAGGAAAATACGCCCTGGAAAGCATTCCTTACATGGTGCCGAATTCGCCCGGTCGCGATGATATGTTCAAAAGATACTCGTATTTGGATGTGCCATCCGATAAGTCGATTCGAGTACATAGCCACAGCCATGTGATTGATCCTGTCGTCTCCGCCTTTACAGAGGCTGAGTTGGCTCGCATTCGAATTCGTGTCAATCTTTTGTATTTCAAAGGAAATATAGTAGACAGGGTTTATGCCCAACTCATGATGCTTCCACCTACAGGGCCGGGATCCGTCCAAGACCCGATTCGGTATGCCGAGGCGGCAAATGAACTTGCAGACTCATATATACGCGCCGTCGATGCTTTCCTGCAGAAGCATTATGGGGCGAGACCAAAACAGGGCACGCGTGCTGGGTACTTTGGATACCAAATTAACGAAAATGAAAATGAGATAACTGCACCGTGGTGTGCAGATTGGGCCAAAGGAGTCTATGGCTCGATTAAAAAAGACGAAGCAACTAAATGGAAATCTGCAAAAAATATGTTTAGCATTTTTTGGATGCAATGGAGACGAGAAAACGATTCTGGAGTTTCGTTCCTCTCTGGAGCCCAGCAACACAATTTTGTAGGACTATTCCCCAATGGCCGGTCCATAATGTGTAGCGTCACTCAGTTTTCCCTTGTCCGCGACAATTAGAATTCCCCGCTTTCGACAGTTCTGCCATCCT
>CAZKIQ010000132.1:0-6739 GCA_964552815.1 uncultured Alcaligenaceae bacterium
CCGTGAAAAACCGGGCTCGCCGCGATGCGTTGATCCATGAGGCGATCGACAAGTTATGGTCACAAGCAGCGGTGTCGTCAGCCATCGGGGGCGTGCGTCGGGCACGGCGAAAAAATGTCGGGCGGATTCCGTTGGTCCCCTCGACGGTGCGGGAATTGATGTCCGGTCTGGAAGGGTTGTGTTTGCGCTGGACACGGTGGGCCAAGATTGCCGAGCACTCGAACAAAATCCCGGATGCCGTCGACAAACCGTTTCGCGACGTGACCCGTCAGGTGGAGAAACTCCAGAGACTGACCGCCCAGTGGCTGAAGGAGTCCAAACTCACAAAAGTAAACCGAACCGGAACTCCACCCAGGCGGAAAGGGGAAGAACCTTGAGCTGATGCGAATCCGCGAGACCGATTACAGCTTCCTCAGGCGGGCCCGTTCTCCCTGGCTCGCTGCGTTCGAGACGGTGTGTTGCGTGAATTTTTTGAGTTTTCGTGTCACACCCGTAGTGTTCGTTGGCCCCATACGCGTAAGTGGGAAGTCAATTCCAGCCAAGCCCGGAGCCTTCCTTGAGCCACCGAGACTACTACGCCCATTCCTCCCCGAACGGAAATGGGCCACCAGTCGGCTGGCAACCGCTTCGCGATCATCTGGCCGGGGTTGCGAAACTGGCCCAGCACCTGGCCGTCGACACCGGAGTCGGAGACCTCAGCCCCGCAGCCGCAGCGGCCGGGTGGTTGCACGATCTGGGGAAGTATCAGCCGGACTGGCAACGCTACCTGCTGGCCTCCGCGAGCGGCCTGAACCCGGGGACGGTGCCGCACTCGATCCACGGCGCCGCGTACGCCTTCACGGAACTCGAGCACGGCCCGCTGACGCTCGTCGTCGCGGGACACCACACGGGTCTCCCGGACTGGTCAGGCGGCGACGAGTTCGAGGGAAGACTCCGGCAGCAAGCCCCACCGCCGATCGTCTCGGCCCTGGCGACGGCGGCGCAACGCGACGGTGTCGTCCTGCCATCCCGGGTTCCGGTCCCGGATTGTGCGGACACCGACGAGGGGTCGCGACGCCTCGAATACTGGACGCGGGTGTTGTTCTCCACGCTGATCGACGCCGACCGCCTCGACTCGGCCGGGCGGGGACGCTCCGACGTGCGACTTCTTCCGGCACAACGGCTCGAACAGATGCGGACGTGCGCGCCGAAGAAGTCGGACGGCACCGCGGCCACCCTGAACGACCTCCGCGACCGCGTCTTCGAGGCGTGCGTCGCCGCCGGGACCCGCGACCGCGGGTACTTCGAGTTGACCGTCCCGACGGGCGGCGGGAAGACCCGATCCGGGATGGCGTTCGCCCTCGCCCACGCGAGCCGACACGACCTCCGCCGGGTGTTTGTGGTCATTCCTTACCTGTCGATCATCGAACAGAACGCCCGCGAGTACCGGACCCTGTTCGGAAGCGACGTCGTCTTGGAACACCACTCCGCCATCGTCCCGGACGACGCCCTGCAGGGCGAAAGCTACCAGCGACACCTCCCCGCCGAGAACTGGGACGCCCCGATCGTCGTCACGACCTCGGTCCAGTTCCTCGAAACCCTCCTCGCGGCATCGACCCGCCGCTGCCGGCGGTTACACAACGTCGCCCGGAGTGTCATCGTCTTCGACGAGGCGCAGTGCCTGCCGGCCCACCTGCTCAACCCGCTGTTGGACGTGTTCCGCGAGTTGAAGGAGAGCTATGGCTGTTCCGTCGTCCTGAGCACCGCCACCCAGCCGGCGTTCCGCTATTCCCCGCTCTGCCTCACGCACGGACTGAAACCGAACGAACTGGAACCGATCCTGCCGGCCGACCTCCGGGACGATCTGTACCGCGACCTCCAGCGGGTGACGTTTAAGAACGAGACGGCCACCCCGTGGGAGTGGGACCAACTGATCGCCGAGTTGATCCGCTCGCCAGCCCTGTGCGTCCTGAACACCCGCCGGCATGCCCGCGCGGTGTGGGAGTTGTTGAAGACCGCCGTCGAAGACAAGCACCGGAAAGCCGCGATCGCCGGCGTGCGGCACCTGTCGTCGAGCCTGTGCGCCCAGCACCGGCTGGACATCCTCGGCAAGAAAGGTGACCGCGACAACGGCACGATCTACGCCCGGCTGAGCGCGAAATTGCCGTGCTGGGTGGTCAGCACCCAGGTCATCGAGGCCGGGGTGGACATCGACTTCCCCCGCGTCTTCCGGGCGCTCGGGCCGCTCGATTCGATCGTCCAGGCGGGCGGCCGGTGCAACCGCGAGGGGAGGCCGGAGCGGGGCGAGGTGGTCGTGTTCCGCCCGGCCGACGAGTCGATGCCGAAAGGGCTGTACGAGACGGCGACGGGCCTGGCGAAAACGACGCTCGACGAACTCGGGGGAAATCTCGACCAGCTCGTCACGAACCCGGACGTCTTCGCCAAGTACTTCGAGACGCTGTACGGCCGGACGGATACCGACCCCGGCGCGATTCAGAGACTGCGGGCCGACTGGCAGTTCGCCCGGGTCGCGGCGGCGGCGCGGGTGATCGACGACGGCGGCCGGTCGGTGATCGTGCCATACCGGTCCGCGAAGCAGTGGATCCGCCGACTCCGCCGGCGCGGCACCTACGACCTGCCGACCATGCGGCGGCTGCAACGGTACACGGTCAACCTCCGGCCGAACGACTTCGCGGCGGCCTCGCGGCTGGGGCTGGTGACGCCGCTGTTCGACGACCAGCCGGACGGCCCGGTGGTGCTGGTCGACGGCTGCTACCACGACGACCTGGGAGTGGTGATCGCGGACCGCCCGCTGGAAGACTTCCTGGTGTGAACCCCGGAGGAATGATGAACGCGACCGTGTCCCTCCGCGTGTGGGGGGAATTCGCCTGCTTCACGCGGCCTGAGATGAAGGTCGAGCGCGTCTCGTACCGCGTGCCCACGCCGTCGGCCGCTCGGGGCGTTCTCGAAGCCGTCTTCTGGGAACCGGAGATGTACTACCTGATCGACTCGATCACGGCGGTGAACCCGGGCAAGTGGTTCTCGTTCCGCCGGAACGAGGTCGGCAAGGTCATCAGCATCGAGGCGGCGAAGCGGGCGATGGCCGGCGGCGACCCGATCGACCCGATCCGCGCCGGCGGCGGGGCGGACGACGCGGCCCAGCGGAACATGCTCGCGCTCGCCGGCGTCGAGTACGTCTTCACCGCCGAGGTCCGGCTGACGGAGAAGGGGAAGGCCGCCGGCGAGAAGGAGGTGAAGTACGTCGAGCAGTTCCGCAGCCGGGCGGCGAAGGGGAAGTGCGCCCACCGGCCGGCCCTCGGCGTCCGCGAGTTCGCCGCCGACTTCGAGCTGTTCGAGGGCGCACCCGAAGTTCGCAAACCGCTGACGGAAGACCTCGGCATCATGCTGTACGACGTGTTCGACCCGACCACCAGGCGGGACCAGAAGAACGCCCCGCCGCAGCCCGTCTTCTTCGACGCCACGATCACCAACGGCCGCATGGACTGCCACCCGGACCGGGTGACGATCCTCCGCCCCGGAACAGGGAAGGTGTGACCATGCTGCTGCAAGCGCTGCACAACTACGCCACGGATGAGAGGCGGAAGTTGCTCGACCGCCTGCCGTTCCAGGTGCGAACGGTCCACCTGCTGGTCCCGCTGAACGCAGACGGGTCGGTGCGGGGTACCGGCTTCGTGCCGCTGACGACGCCGGTGAAAGTCGGAGCGAAGACGAAGGAGGAATCCGGCCAGCGGATGATCCTGCCGCGATTTCCTGGCGAGAAGAACAACACCCGAGCGCAGTACCTCTGCGATCCGCTCCGCGTCGTGCTGGGGCTGGCGAAGGACGGTGTCGAGCCGTTGCCGGACACGAACACCGGGCGTGTGCCGGACGCCGTCCAGCAACACCGGATGTTCTGGCGGTGGGTCGAGGACGCACGCCAGCGGTTGAACGGAAAAGGAGTCAAGGACCCGCGGCTGGAAGCCGTCGAGGCGTTCCGGCGGAACCACCTGGAGGCCGTCCGCCGTTGGGCGTCGATGTGGACGAACCCGAACGCCCGGCGTCCCGAACCGGAAGTCGTCGTGACGACCGAAGCCGGCAACCGGTATCGGCTCGCCGACGGCGACGTTCTCGGGTTCGAGGTGGCGGGCAAACGGTTCGTCGTCGTGAACGGGGGCGACTGGGCCGCCGTGTCGGCGTGCGTGGCGGCTGACCCGCTGTGGGCGGACTGGCGGGACGAGTTCCGCATCCGGTTCGATCAGGAGGTCGGCGACGATCACCTCGGGGTCGATCAGCCGTCCCTGTGCATCGTGACCGGAACGACCGGCCGGCGGATCGCGGACATCCACAAGCCCGAGGTGAAAATCCCCGGCACGCCGCCGAAAGGCGCGTCCTTCTTCTCGGTCATGACGACCGGCCAGTCGTTCGGGAAGGGCGCGGCGGGCACCGCCAGCGTCTCGATCGATGCGGCGGCCAACTACGCACTCGCGTTCGAGGAACTCCTCTCGTCCGACGACACGCGGCTGGACATCGGTGGCGTCACGTTCTGCTTCTGGGCGGAGAAGAACCCCGCATTCGGGTCGGCGAACGCCCGCCTCCTCCGGGCCGCGAACCCGGCGGCTGTGGCCAAGTTCTTGAAGGAACCGTTCGGGGGAATCGAACGAGGCGTCGCGAAGAAGGAATCGTTCCTGTCGATCGCGATGTCGGCCAACGGCGGCCGGATCATGGTCCGCGAGTGGCTGCGGGTGCCGCTCGACGAGGCCATCGACAACTTCGCCGCGTGGTTCCGCGACCTCGACATCGCCGCTCTTGCGGAAGAACGCATCGACGACGGCGAACGCGGCGGGCCGTACTCGCTCTTCCGTTTGGCGGTCGCGCTCGTCCGGGAGTCCGGGGAACTCGACCGGATGAGCGAGGCCGTCACGCTCCTGTACCGGGCGGCCATCGAAGGCACCGCGCCTCCCGTGCGGTTGCTCGCCCCGCTGCTCGCCGAGTTCCGGTCCGCCCTCGTGACCGATTCGCCGAAGAAGCCGAAGTTCCCGTTCAACCCGTCCCGGTTCGCACTGCTGAAACTGATCCTGCTCCGCAACTCCCCGACAGGAGGGTTCATGCCGACGGCCCACCTCTGCGAGACGGACGACGAGGCGTACAACCTCGGCCGTTTGCTTTGCGTCCTCGCCGCGCTGCAAGACGCGGCCCACGACTACGAACTCGAAGGCCCCGGCGTCGTCGAACGCTACTACGGGGCCGCCTCGACCGCGCCCGCCAACGTGTTCGGTGTGCTGTGGAAACTGCACGTCCACCACCTGCGGAAGCTCGAACAGTCGGAGAAAGGGCGGTCTACTGCATACCACATCCGCGGGCGCTTGGCCGACATCGCCGGCCAGTTCGCCCCCGGCGGGCCGGGTCAGCCGCCCCGCTTCCCGGCCACCCTCTCGCTCGAAGCACAAGGACGGTTCGCCCTCGGCTTCTACCAGCAGATGGCCGCCGACCGGAAGGCCGTCCGCGACGCCAAAGCCAAGAAAGACGCCGCCGCTCAACCCACCACCCCCGAACAGGAGTAATCGCCCGTGCCCGTCAACCGCCACGACATCCTCATCGCCTTCGACGTGACCAACGGGAACCCGAACGGCGACCCGGACGCCGGGAACATGCCCCGCACCGAGCCGAACTCCGGCAAGGGCCTCGTCTCCGACGTGTGCCTGAAACGGAAGGTGCGGAACTTCGTCGCCCAGTTCCCGCCGGACGCCACCCCCGACGGCAACCAGTTCGGCATCCTCGTCCAGCAGGGGAACATCCTGAACAACGAGATCAAGAAGGGCATCGACGCCGTCGCGGTCGCCCCGCCGGCGGAAGGCGAAGCTGCTCCCCGCCGTGGCGGTCGTCGCGCCGCCGCGGGCGGCGGGAACGTCGCTGAGTTAGCCATGAAAAACCTATGCCGCACCTTCTTCGACGTGCGAACCTTCGGCGGCGTGCTGTCCACCGGCGACGACGTGCTGAAGGGTTCCGCCTACGGCCAGGTCCGCGGGCCGGTCCAGTTCACCCTCGGCATGTCCGTCGATCCGATCACCACCCAGGAAATCACCCTCACCCGCTGCGCCGTGACGAAGGAAGAGGACGCCGCGAAGGAGCGGACGATGGGCCACAAACACATCGTCCCTTACGGCCTGTACGTGGCAAAAGCGTTCGTGTCGCCGCTGTTCGCGGACCGCACCGGGTTCGACGCCGCCGACCTGAAGCTATTCCTCGACGCCCTCGGGCACTTGTTCAGCAACGACCAGTCGGCCGCCCGCGCGGAGATGGCGGTTCGGGCGGTCTTCGACTTCGAACACGTCGGCACCCAGCCGGCGGCCAACGCGGGCCAGAACCGCCGGGAACAGCAACTCGGGTGCGCCCACGCCCACAAACTGTTCGAGTCGATCACCATCAAGCGGAACGCTGCGTCCCCGACCACCTTCCCGACCGCGTTCACGGACTACGACGTGACCGTGAACGGGTGGGACGAGACCGGGACGAACCCCGCGTTCCCCGGCGTCACCCTCCACCGCCTCGTCGGGTGACATCGTGCTCCCGCTCCCCCAGGTGACCGCCAGCGGCGACGAGTACCCGCCGCTCTCCGCCCTCAACGATCTGCTCTTCTGCCCCCGGCGGTGCTTTCTGCACCGGGTTGAGGGGGTGTGGGTGGAGAATGCCCACACGCTCGTCGGAAGCCGGGACCACCGACGTGTCCACGCGGCTCGCGATTCGGTCATCGGGCCAACCC
>CAZKIQ010000133.1:0-6620 GCA_964552815.1 uncultured Alcaligenaceae bacterium
CGAACTCCTCTCGGAGGGTGATAAATGATCGCACTCCGACCCTACCAGCACGAGGCCGTCGAAGCGGTGTACGCCCACCTGCGGACTCGCGACGACCACCCCTGCGTCGTGGTTCCCACGGCTGGGGGTAAGACCGCAATCATGTCCACGATTTGCAAGGACGCGGTCACGCAGTGGCAGGGTCGGGTCATGATCCTGGCGCACGTCAAGGAACTGCTCGAACAGTCGGCCGACAAATTGCGGGCCGTCTGCCCCGAAGTTCCCGTCGGCGTCTTCTCGGCGGGTCTCAAGCGGAAGGACCGGAAAGAGCCGGTGATCGTCGCGGGGATCCAGTCGGTCTGGAAGAAGGCGTGCGAGTTCGACCCGTTCGATCTGGTGCTCGTCGACGAGTGTGTACCAGCAGGAACTATGATCGCGACTCCGAGGGGAGCCGTTCCCGTCGAGAGTATCGGGCCCGGTCACCACGTTTGCCACGCGTTGGGCGACGGTGAAGTTCTGGCAACCTCAGCCCGTCCTGCGAGCGATCTCGTGTCATTGGAGTTCGCGGATGGAACCCAGCTTTCCTGTACCGCCGGACATCCCATCTTCACCGACCGCGGCTGGATCGCGGCCGGCAAGTTGGGAGAAGGGGCGATGGCGTTCGGCTTCGAAGACGTGTGTCTTTTGCGGGACGGAGTTCCGACCTTGGAACAAGTCGCTCGCGAACGGACAGATCCGCGTGATGCAGGAGCGTCTCTGGCGGCGACAGCGTTTCTGTTCGATCTCCTGCTCGAAGAAGCTCGAAAACCCCATGAAAGAACCGGCGGCTCGCGCCAAGATGCGAGCGACTCTACGCCGAATCTTGCATCGACCCCAGATCCGCGGAGGGAACGGACGGCCACTTCCCGCGTCACAGCGGTTGATGCTGGAGATCCTCGGGAGCGGCTGGAGTCCCGAGTACGTGGTTCCGACGAAGATGCCGCGGTCCGCAGGGTGGCCCACCCATTACAAGCTGGATCTGGCAGATCCGATCCGATTGCTCGCGATCGAGATCGACGGACGATGCCACGGCCCCCAATCTCGACGCGAACAGGATCGGAGGAAAACGGCATTCTTGGCGGCAAAAGGGTGGTGCGTGTTGCGAATCACCAACTCACGAGCGATGTCGTTGTGTACAACCTGCACGTCGCGGGACATCCTTCTTACTTCGCTAACGGAGTTCTCGTCCACAACTGTCATCTCATCGGCACCAGCGATGACGGGATGTACCGGCAGTTCCTCGCCGATGCGAAGGTCGTGAACCCGAACGTGCGGGTGGTCGGATTCACGGCGACGCCGTTCCGCATGAAGTCGGGTGCGATCTGCTCTCCGGACGGGATTCTCAACCACGTGTGCTACGAGATCGGCGTCCGGGAACTGATCGTGCAGGGCTACCTGTGTCCGCTCGTGACGAAAGTGGGCATCGACAAGCCGGACACGGATCGGCTGCACGTTCGCGGCGGCGAGTTCGCCGCGAACGAGGTCGAAGACCTCATGGACGAGGATCTTCTCGTCGAATCGGCGTGCGGGGAGATTGCCGGCTACACTGCGGACCGACGTGCCGTGCTGATCTTCGCCGCCGGCGTCCACCACGGCCAGCACGTGGTCGAGGTACTCCGCGACCAGCACGGGATCGAATGCGGGTTTGTGTGCGGCGACACGCCGGCGAAGGAACGGGACGCGATCCTGGGCCGGTTCCGCGACGGATCGCTCAAGTACCTGTGCAACGTGAACGTGCTGACCACCGGGTTCGATGCCCCGCACGTCGACTGCGTGGCGTTGTTGCGACCGACGCTTTCGGCGGGACTTTACTACCAGATGGTGGGGCGCGGATTTCGTTTGCATCCCGCGAAGGCGAACTGCCTGGTGCTCGATTTCGGCGGCAACGCGATGCGGCACGGCCCGGTCGACCGGATCAAGCCGAAGACCCGGACCGTCGGGGGATCGGGCCCCGCACCATCGAAAGAATGCCCCGAGTGTCAATCCGTGGTCGTGGCGGGCGTGGCGTGCTGCCCGGATTGCGGGTACGAGTTCCCCGCGAAAGAACATGCGAACCACGACGCGACCGCATCCACGGCCGGGGTGCTGTCCGGACAAGTCACGACGGAGAAGTTCGCGGTCCACGCCGTCACCTACACGGTGCACACCAAACGCGGGGCCGAAGAGAACGACCCACAGTCGCTGCGGGTCGACTACAAGATCGGCTGGCACCGCTGGAAGTCCGAGTGGGTCTGCCTCGAACATAGCGGATTCGCACGGGCCAAGGCGGTCTCGTGGTGGAAGAAGCGGTCGCGCGAACCGGTGCCCCGGACAGCCCTCGCCGCATACGAACTGGCGGAATCGGGTGCGCTGGCGGTGCCCAAGACCGTCACGATCCGCAGCGTTGCGGGCGACGAGTATGACCGCATCGTCGATTGCGAACTCGGTCCCGTGCCCGAACCTATGACGAGTGAACTCGTCACAACCGATGCCGACGTGGACTTCGCGTTCGGCTGTAACGTCCCCGCAACCGAGGAGGTGCCGTGGTAACGTCCGCCGACCTCCTCGCCGCCGCCCTGCGGTACGCCGAACTCGGCTACCGGGTGTTTCCCTGCGTGCCGAACGGGAAAGCTCCGCTCACGGCCCACGGCTTCCACGACGCCGTCACCGATCCGGAACAGATCGCCCGGTGGTGGTCGCAACATCCGCTGGCCAACGTCGGTATCGCGGCCAAGGGGTTGCTCGTCGTCGACGTCGACGGAAGGGACAACCCGTGGCCCGGCGATCCCGATCGCGCGACCGACCTCGCCGGCGCAGGAGCGATTGCCGCGACGCCGCGCGGCGGCCGGCACTTCGTGTTCCGCCGGCCTTCTGGGAAAGGGTGGAAGTGCTCGACCGGGCAGGTCGCTCCCGGCGTCGACATCCGCACCGACGGCGGCTACGTCGTCGCCGCGCCGTCCGTTACCGCGGACGGCGGTTACGCCTGGGGTCCGGATCTCGGGCTGGTCGAGGGGCCGGACGCGCTGCCGGAACCGCCGGCCTGGCTCGCGGACCTGCTCGATCTCGCCTCGCAACGAACCGTCGCGTTGCCCGTGGGAGACGGCGACGCGAACCGCATCCCGACCGGGCAGCGGAATGCGACACTCGCACGCCTCGCCGGTACGATGCGGCGGGTTGGCATGACCCGGGCCGAGATCGCCGCGGCGCTCGTCCGCGCCAACGAAGACCGTTGCGAACCGCCACTGTCCGGCGTCGAAGTCGCCCGGATCGCGACCAGCATCGCGAGGTACGAACCGGATACGGTCTCGGTGGCGCTCGCCGAAAACCACTTCGAGCAGATGACGCTCGAGATCGCCGAGGAAGACGAGCACGAGTGGGACGACCCAGGCCCGATCCCGGACGACCTGCTCCGCGTGCCGGGGTTCGTGGACGAGGTCATGCGGCACACACTCGACACCGCACCGTACCCGGAACCGGTGCTCGCCTTCGCCGGGGCACTCTCCTTGCAGGCGTTGCTCGCCGGCCGGAAGGTCCGCGACGCGATGGACAATCGCACCAACCTGTACGTCCTCGGACTGGCGAACTCCGGCGTCGGCAAGGACCACGCCCGCAAGGTCAACGCCCGCATCCTGTACGAGGCCGGGCTTGCCGACTGCCTCGGGACCAGTTTTGCTTCCGGCGAAGGGATCGAAGACCGACTGTTTGTCCAGCCGGCGTCGCTCTTCCAGGTCGACGAGATCGACGGCCTGCTGCTGCGAGTGGGTCAGGCGAAGGACGCCCGGCACGAGGCGATCGTGTCGATGCTCCTGCAGATGTACTCGTCCGCGGCCAGCGTGTACGTGATGCGGGCCAAGGCGAACCGGGAACGTGCGGCCATCGACCAGCCGTGCCTGTGCCTGTTCGGCACCGCCGTGCCCAAGCACTTTTACGAGGCGATGTCGGCCCGGCTGATGACGAACGGCTTCCTTGCCCGGCTGCTGATCCTCGAATGCCGGAGCCGGGGCGTCGGCCGCGACGACACGGAAGGGGCGATCCCCGCGTCGGTCCTCGACGCGGCCCGGTGGTGGGCGGAGTTCCGACCGGGAGGGAGCGGCAACCTGGCCGACTGGCACCCGGCCCCGCGCCGCGTGCCCCAGACGGACCGGGCGACCGCCGTGTTCCGGGACGTCCGCGAGCGGGCCGACGCCGAGTACGCGCGCTGCGAACGGGATCACGACCCCGCGGGCATGGCGATCTGGGCGCGAGCCTACGAGAAGGCCCGTCGCCTCGCCCTGGTCCACGCCGTCAGCGGCTGCCGCGAGGCTCCGCGGATCACGGACGACGGCGCGGCGTGGGCCGGGCGATTCGTCGAACACCAGACCCGGCGGATGCTGGCGATGGCCCGCCAGCACGCGAGCGAGAGCGAGTTCGACTCGCGGCGGAAGCGGCTGATCGAGGTGCTCGACCAGTGGCGGCGGCAGCACGGCGACGAATGGATGCCGCTGTGGAAGGTGAACCGCAAGCTGCCGTGGTCGAACCGCGAACATGAAGAAGTGCGGGACACTCTCTTACAGCAGCGGCTCATCGAATATCAGTCGACGCCGCCGGGCCGCAAGGGAGGACGGCCGACCGCCGGCTACCGCATGCTGGCTGCCCCCGACTCACATGCTCGAGAGTAATTGTCGTTCTTGCAGTTCTTGTCCACGTGCGCGAAAGGAAGAGCAGTGGGAGGTAATTGCAGTAATTGTTGTTCTTGCTCACACGCGCGAAGACGGGAATAGATTTGCGAGCATGAGCAAGAACGTCAAAAACGACAATTACTCTCTTTTTATTTCTCTCTCACATGAATTCGGCTGTGGCGTAGGTACTTCCTGCAGTTTTTGCAGTTCTTGCGGCCCGCGGGAGCAGCCACGCCATGAGGCACAGTTTGTTTCCTGTAACATACCTGTCCGACTTTGTAGTAAACTCTTGTACACAGTGTACTTGCGGCCAATTTTCACGGCCGACCCCCTGTCCGGATTCTGGAGGTGATGCGATGGTTCGCCACACCGCACTCGTGGCCGATTCCGACACCATTCTGATGTCGATACTGGCCGAAATCGAGACGTTCGCGGCGATGCCCGACACGGCGTTCGACGAACCCGACCCGTACGTCTTTGCCATGTACGCCGACGGCGTTCCCTACGAACCGGCGTTCTGGAACGGGGGCCCGCTCTCGGTCGTCCGCCGCATGGCATTCTCCCGCGCCGCCCGCCGGTTGGAGGGCCGCGGCCTGGTCCGGCGGGTCACGGAGAAGGGACGGAACCGGGTCCGCTGCCTGGTGCCGACCGCAGCGGGGCTGGCCCGCGCCCTGGCCCTGGTGGGTGACGGAGCCGACCGGCAAGCCGTCCGCGAGGGCTTGCGGCGAACCCAATGGGGCACCGAACTGGCTAACGCCATCTGACCGGCTCCGGCCGGACCCACCCACTCACCCACCGACCGACCCGTTCCCCGTCCCGAACATCACGGGAGGAATGCGTCGTGAAGATCGAACTCTGGCCCATCGCGAACGTGAAACCGTACCCCGGCAACCCCCGGCAGAACGATGACGCCGTCGACGCCGTGGCCGCGTCCATCCGCGAATATGGGTTCCGCCAGCCGATCGTGGTCGATGCCGAAGGCGTGATCGTCTGCGGCCACACCCGGTACAAGGCCGCGCAGAAACTCGGGCTGGAGAAGGTGCCCGTCCACGTGGCGACCGATCTTTCGCCCGAGCAGGTCCGTGCCTACCGGATCGCCGACAACCAGACGGCGTCGCTGGCGACCTGGGACTACGACCTGTTGCCCATCGAACTGGCCTCGCTGAAGGAGGCGGACTACGACCTTGGACTGCTCGGGTTCGATCCGGACGAACTGGCCCAGCTGCTCGACCCGACGGTGACGGGCGGGCTCGTCGACCCCGACGACGTGCCCGCGCCGCCGGACGAAGCGATTACCCGGCCCGGCGACCTCTGGCGGCTCGGCAACCACCGCCTCTTGTGCGGCGACTCGTCGAAACCCGAAGACCTGGACCGGCTGCTCGGTGGTTCTGACATCCACTTGTGTAACACGGATCCGCCGTACAATGTGAAGGTTGAACCACGGTCGAACAACGCCATTGCCGCCGGGCTGTCGTCGTTCCAGGGGACGACCCACCACCAGAAGCTGGACGTCGAGCGGCACCCCGGCAAGGCGAAACCCACGCAGAAGAAGCTCCGCGCCAAGGACCGGCCGCTCGCCAACGACTTCGTCACCGACGCTGAGTTCGACGTGCTGCTCGATGCGTGGTTCGGCAACATCGCCCGCGTCCTCCTTCCCGGAAGAGCAGCCTACATCTGGGGCGGGTACGCCAACCTCGGCAACTACCCCCCTTACCTAAAGATGAACGGATTATATTTCTCGCAAGCGATCGTTTGGGATAAACAGCATCCCGTGTTGACGCGCAAGGATTTCATGGGAGCATTCGAGCTGGCGTTCTACTGTTGGCGGGAAGGGGCGGCCCACGTCTACCTCGGGCCGAACAACGCCACCGACCTGTGGCACGTCAAGAAGGTCAACCCTCAAAGCATGGTCCATTTAACCGAGAAGGCCGTCGAACTGGCGGTGCGGGCGATGCAGTACTCGTC
>CAZKIQ010000134.1:0-6608 GCA_964552815.1 uncultured Alcaligenaceae bacterium
GGGTTCGGATCTTCGTCACGAACCGCCACCAGGCCCCGACCTCGGTCCACTGGCACGGCCTCCTCCTCCCGAACGGGCTGGACGGGGTGGGGGGCTTGAACCAGCGGGCGATCAAGCCCGGGGAGACGTTCAAGTACGAGTTTACGCTCCGCCAGTCCGGGACGTGCATGTACCACTCGCACCACGACGAGATGACCCAGATCGGCCTCGGCATGACGGGCCTCTTCGTCATCCACCCCCGGAAGCGCCCGGAGCCGCGGATCGACCGGGACTTCGCGGTCCTCCTCCACGAGTGGCGGATCGACCCCGGCACCTCGCGGCCGAACCCGAACGAGATGACCGACTTCAACATCCTGACGATGAACGCGAAGGTGTTCCCGGCGACGGCCCCGCTCGTCGTCAGGACGGGGGAGCGGGTGCGGGTGCGGATCGGGAACTTGAGCCCGATGAGCCACCACCCGATCCACCTGCACGGCTACCAGTTCCTTATCACCGAGACCGACGGCGGCCGGCTCCCGGAGTCCGCCCGGTGGCCGGAGACGACCGTGCTCGTCCCGGTCGGGAGCACCCGGACGGTCGAGTTCGTGGCGGACGAGCCCGGGGACTGGGCGCTGCACTGCCACATGACCCACCACGTCATGAACCAGATGGGGCACGAGTTCCCGAACATGATCGGGGTGAAGCCGGGGGCCATCGACCGCAAGGTGCAGCCCCTCCTGCCCGAGTACATGACGATGGGGCAAGACGGCATGGGGGAGATGGCCGAGATGGGGATGCCGGTGCCGCAGAACAGCATCCCGATGGTCGGAGGTCCTGGTAAGCACGACTACATCACGATGGGCGGGATGTTCACCGTGCTGAAGGTGCGGGACGGGATCGACTCCTACGACGACCCCGGGTGGTACGAGAACCCGCCCGGGACGCTCGCCTCGCCCGCAAGCGCGGACGACCTCGAGCGGAACGACATCCGGGTGAAGGGAACCAAGAACTGACCACGCGGCCCGACGGGGTCGGCATACCGCCGACGGACCGGCAGGGGGCGTGGGAGAGAGGAGGAGAGACGACAGATGAAGGTGCGACTGGACTGGACGAGGGCAATCGTTGTTGTGGTGCTGGGGCTAGCGATCACTCTCGCGCCCGGGGCAATTCGGGCGTGGGCGACACCACCTAACGTTTCCATCCCGGAGCGGACGCGGGTGTGCATGATGCAAGACACGGTCATGGCGGTGCCGGCCGTGCCGCTCACGCACAACGGGAAGAGCTACTTCGGCTGCTGCGAGATGTGCAAGGCGAAGATCGCCGCCGAGCCCGAGCGGTACACGCTCGCCCGCGACCCGGTCTCGGGGGCGGTCGTGGACAAGGCGACGGCCGCGCTCCTCAGCGTGGACGGCCGGGTCCGCTACTTCGAGTCCGAGGCGACACGGGCCCGGTACACCGAGCGGCTCGGTGCCCGACCCTGACGGGCCGCGCGACAGGCGGCTCGCGGAGCGAGACCGGCGGGCGTGCCCCCGGCCGCTCGCTCGGACCGCGTGGAGGTAAAGAACGGCCCGCCACAGGGGCGGGCGACTGGTTTGGCTCGCGCTGGGAGTGAGGAATGGAACCGACCCGCAGAACCCCGCTACGCTTCGTCATGACCCTCGCGGTCTGTCCGGCCGTGGCGCTGGCCGGGTGCGTGAGGCCGCTCCGGGGCGGGCCACAAGAGTTGCCCGCCGCCGCGACCCCGGCGGGCGACCCCGACGCCAGCGGGCCGGCCGGTCTCGTGCCCTTCCCAGCTGCCACCGTCCCGCCCCCGGCGGCACCCACCCCTGGGAATGCGGCCGTGCCGGGCTTCGGCCGGGAGCTCCGCCCCGACGCCGTGGTCGCCCAGGTGCTGGCGCGAAACCCGACGGTCGCCCAGATGGCGGCCGCGGTGCGGATGGCCAACGCCCGCTACCCGCAGGTGACCGCGCTCGACGACCCGGCCCTCGCGAGCTGGCTGGCACCGGCCAGCATCGGCTCGGACAAGGTGAACGACTCGGCGCGGTTCGAGGTGAGCCAAAAGTTCCCGTTCCCCGGGAAGCGGGCCCTCCGGGGCGAGGCCGCGCAGGCGGAGGCGAGCGCGGCCGGGTACGACCTGGAGGACACAAAGCTCGATCTCATCGAGGGCGCGAAGGCGGCGTACGCCGATTACTACCTGGCCCAGCGGGCGCTCGAAGTGAACGCCGACGGGCAGAGGCTGCTCGGGGAGTTCAAGCGGAACGCGGAGGCCCGGTACGAGACCGGGCAGACCCCGCAGCAGGACATCTTGCAGGCGGAAGTCGAGCTCGGCCGGCAGAGCGAGCAGCGGCTCGCGCTCGAGCGGGCGAGGGTGGTCGCCGTCGCGCGGCTCAACACGCTCATGAACCTCCCGCCCGAGTCGCCGCTCCCGCCGCCGGCGAAGATCGCCCGGCCGCCGGCCGCGCTCCCGGCCGTCCGGGAGCTCCGGGAGTTGGCCCTCTCACGGCGACCCGACCTGCACGCGCTCGCGGCCCGTGTCGCCGCCGACGCGGCAGCGCTCGGGCTGGCCGAGCGGGAATACTACCCGGACATCGAGGCGATGGCGGCGTACGACTCGTTCTGGCAGTCGGCCGACGACCAAGAGCGGCTCCGGCCGCAGGTCGGCATCCGGGTGAACCTGCCGCTCCGGCTCGACCGCCGGCGGGGGGCGGTGGCCGAGGCGAGCGCGCGCCTCGAGGAGCGGCGGGCCGCCCTCGCCCGGCAGTTGAACCAAGTCGCGTTCGACGTTCAGCAGGCCTACGCCGAAGTGCGGGAGAGCGAACAGGCGGCGAAACTCTACGCGGAGAAGATCCTTCCGGCCGCCCGCGACAACGTGAAGTCCGCACAGACGGGGTACATGACCGGCAACATCCCGTTCCTCGCCCTCATCGAAGCCCAGCGGAGCCTCGTCGAGCTCCGCGACCGCTCGTACCTCGCGATCGCCGATTCCGAGCGCAGGCGGGCAACGCTCGAGCGGGTGGTCGGCGGCCCGCTCCCGAATGCCTCCACAGGTCGTTAGCCACTCGGCCGGCTCCCGTGGGCTGACCCTTCGGCTAACTGCGGAGTTCGACCAGTTGGGTGTCTTCAGGTTTCGCGTCTGTCCCGGCCGCAAGGCGTTTCTCGTCTTGGAGCTTGAGCCACCGGGCCCGCCGGACCCAGTAGAAGCGGACCGGGAGGAAGAGGTCCACCACCTCGTCCGAGATGAGAAGCCCGCCCAGGACGGGGAGCGCCATCGGGGCGAGCACCTCGCCGCCCACGCCCGTAGCGAACACCATCGGGAAGATGGCGACGATCGCGACCCCTTCGGTCAGGAGCTTCGGGCGGAGCCGGTGGACGGCGCCCTCGATGACCGCGTCTCCGAGCTCGTCCAGGGACTTGATGTTTTCGAGCCCGCCCCGCTTCTCGATGGCTTCTCGGAGGTAGACGAGCATGATGATGCCGGTCTCGGTCGCCATCCCGAAGCAGGCGATGAACCCGACCCACACGGCGACGCTGAAATCCATCGGCGGGGAGTGCCAGCCGTTTACGAGCTTCGGGAAGAGGAACAGGAAGAACGCGCCGCCGGCGAGCGCCTCCGGCACTGCGAGCATCATGAGCACGGCGTCGGCGAAGTCGTGGTAGGTGAGGTAGAGGATGAGGAAGATGAGCAGGATGACCACCGGGAAGACGATCTTGAGTGTCTGCGCCGCCCGCTCCTGGTGCTCGAACTCGCCGGCCCACTCGACGTGGACCCCCTCGGGGAGCTTCACCTTCTGCGCGACGACCCGCCTCGCCTCCTCCACGAACCCGACCGCGTCCCGGCCGCGGACGTTGAGCGTGACGTAGTTGAGCAGCCGCCCGTTCTCGCTCTTGATGACCGCCGGGCCCTCGACGAGTCGCACGTCCGCGACGGAGGCGACCGGGATGAGCGGCCGTCCGCGGGAGGCGTGGCCCGGGACGACGGCGTGTTCTGCGGGAGCTCCCTGAAGGATGAGCCCGGGCACGCCCGGGTCTGCGTCCACTGCCGGGCGGTCCGCCCGTGCGCTGCCGGAGATGAGGAGCCGCTTGACCGCCTCCTCGTCCTCGCGGCTCGCCCGGGCGTAGCGGACGCGGACCGGGAAGCGGTCCCGCTTCTCGACGGTTTGGGTCACGACCCGCCCGCCGAGCGCCATCTCGATCTCCGTCTCGATGTCCTCGACCGTTACACCGTAGCGGGCGGCCTTCTCGCGGTCGATGGTGACTTCCAGGTAGCCCTTCCCCATGATGGGGGCCGCGATCGCGTCGCGGGCCCCGGGGACCGGTTTGACCGCGGCCTCGATCTCCTTGCAGACGCGGTCGATGGTGTCGAGGTCGGGGCCGAACACCTTGATGCCGATGTCGGTGCGGACCCCGGTCGAGAGCATCTCGATGCGGTTGATGATGGGCTGCGTGAAGATGTTCGACCACCCGGGCACCTGGAGCACCCGGCCGAACTCGTCGTCCACGAGGTCACCCTTCGGCCCGCCGGTCCGGTGCCAGAAGAAGACCCACTTCCGGAACGGCTGCTCGAGCTCCCCGCGGAGCTCGCCGAACGGCTTCATCGCCGAAGCGTCGTAGGGCTTCCCGAGCCGGACGTTCATCGCCTCGCGTGAGAACCGCTCGCTCTCGGCCTTTCTCGGCGCACCGCCGAGCAGCCCGACGTTCCCGCCGGCCGTGACGAGCTCGTCGAGGGCGTACCAGGTGAACGTCTCGGTGCCGCGGTCGAAGAGCTCCCAGTTCACCGCCGCGACCCGCTCCCGCCAGAGATCCTCGCGCTTCGTTTCGGTCGCCCGATGGACAACACCGGCGAGCGTGTCGCGGCTCCCGCCGAGGGCCGTTCGGACAGAGCTCCTCACCCCGGCAAGTCCCGTCTCGCGGAGCTCCAGCGCCGCGGCCGGGTCGGTCACCACCTTCTTCGCGGCGAGGTACTCCGCCACCTGCTTCTGGATTCGCGTGACGGCCTCGAGCGCGGTCCGCTTGGTGAGACCAGGTGCTTCGTCCGCGGAGATGCGTGCCACGAACTCGTCGGTGATTCTCGCCTCGTCGTCTGCCGCGAGGGCACCGAGGAACCCACCCGCCCGCATGCGCCGGAGGGTTTCTTCGACGACGAACCGGGTGAGTGTCAGGCCGAGCTCCGTCTCGAACTCGGTGTACCGCCGGAGGGCGAGCTCCCGCATCGTCTCGTCGAACCGTTCGAGCGCCTTCTGCGAGGCCTCGTTCAGGAGGTTTTCGCGGTCGTCCGCGTGTGGCGGGGCGACGACAAAGCCGCGGTCCTCGAGCGAGCGGAGCACCTCCCTCGTCTGCCGGTCCGCGTCCTGGAAGCGGAGTACCCGCTTCGGCCAGTGCGGGCGGGGGCGGAAGTTCACGAACGTCTCGACCATGTCGAGCGGGGCGGGGTCGGTCGGGGTGTCCGCCCGCCCGGCCTTCCCGACGACCGACTCCACCTCGGGGAACCCGCGGAGGAGCGCGCCCCGGGCCTTCAGGTCGTCCGCCACCTGGGTGACGCTCGCCCGGGGGACGGTCACCGGCATGTCGAGCGTGGTCCCCTCGTCGAGCGCCGGCATGAACGAGACGCCGATCTTCGGGAAGTGGTACGCGACGAGGGCGAGGAGTACGAGGGTTCCGAGCGAGAGCCCCTGGGAGAAGGCCCCGCGGGTGAACCCGACGGTGAGGAGCGTCACCACTCCGAAGGTGAGGAGGAACATCGCCCGCCAGGCTTCATCGGAGGCACCGAACCCGACGAGGGCCTGCACCGGAAAGAGCCCGGCGGCGAGAATCAAGAGCGCCGCGAACGCCCACATGACGAGGTTCCTTCGCGGGAGCGCCCAGGTGAGGAGCGGCTTATAGATGTGGATGAAGCTCCGGACGATCCAGTTGTCCTCCTCGCTCTTCAAGCGCCCGCGGATGAAGGACGGGATGAGTGCCGGGACGACCGTCACCGAGATGAGGGCCACGCCGAGGAGCGCGAAGCTCTTGGTGAACGCGAGCGGGTGGAAGTACTTCCCCTCGCGGCCCGTGAGCATGAAGACCGGGATGAACGAGAGGAGCATGATGAGGACCGAGAAGAAGATCGGCCTCCCTACGGTCCGGCACGCCCGGATGACAAGCTCCCGGGTGTCCCCGGTCACCTGCTCGTTCCCGAACTTTTCTTTCAGGTGGTGGGTCGCGTTCTCCACCATCACGATCGCCTGGTCCACGAGGATGCCGATCGAGATCGTGATCCCGGCCAGCGACATGATGTTCGCCTGGATGTCGATGATGCCGAGCCGGCGGAGGACGAACATCAGCAGGAACGAGAAGAGGACCGCGAGCGGGAGCGTCACGCAGATAACGAAGGCACTCCGGACGTGGACGAGGATGAGCAGGATGGCGACGGTGGCGATGGCCATCTCGTGCCACATGACCTCGGCTAGCGTGTGGATGGCCCCGGTGATGAGCCGGGTCCGGTCGTAGGCGGGAACGATCTGCACGCCCGGCGGGAGGCCCGGCTGGAGCTCCTGGACCTTCGCCTTCACCCGCTCGGTGACGGCGAGCGGGTTCTCCCCGTGCCGCATGAGGACGACCCCGCCGACCACCTCGTTCCCGTCCTTCTCGAA
>CAZKIQ010000135.1:0-6569 GCA_964552815.1 uncultured Alcaligenaceae bacterium
TTTTCGGACTTCCTTCGAGAGCAGGAAGATCCGCGAGAAATCGCGACCGCAGCAGTGGATTCCCACGCAACCGCGGCATGATCGGACCCAGAATCGTGGAAAGTACTGGCTAATTCTAAAGCATCATCCGGAGTGTGCTCCAGGCTACCTATCTCGAGGCTGTTTGCTTCTTGTCGAAGGCAAGGTGCAAGCGGCGGAAGATGACTTTCGACGAGGCATCGAGTTAGATCCAAGGTTGTCATCTGAAGTCGATTCACAGCGAGCCCGTGCTCGCTCAATCGCACGGAAATTAAAACTGTCTCGATAGGATCTCAGTGTCGATTCGAGCTTATTCCAGAGGCTCCAGAATTAACTTCGTCATTTTCATTTTGGCGTGTTGCGTAATTGCCTGATCCCAGGATAACGTCGACGAAGTGGTGTTGGTGTTTGCCGACTACCAACCAACCGACGATCGAGTAACTCCATATCCTCGACTTTGTCAATCTGCCCACTCACTCGCAAGCCTCTCTTACCCTTCCCCGCTCCCAGGCGAACCCGACCCGTTCCACACGGCTATCCCGTCTGTCGAGCACCACGAGCGTGGGCCGAACCGTGCGGCCGTCGGCCCGCTTGTACTTCATCCCGCGGATCCGGCCCGTGATCCCGGCCACCTTCACGATCGCCCCCGCCGCCTTCGACGTGCCGTCGGGCCGCACGAAGTCGCGGAGTTCCGGGTCGTCGAGCCACCCCTCGGGCTGAATCGTGGGCAGCACGACCTCGCGGGCGGTCCAGCCGATGTGGGTCCGCTCGCCACGGTACAACTGGCCGTTGCAGCGGTTGGCGATGCCGTCCAGCGCTTGAATGGGATGGCAGACATCGGGGAAGTCGGCGAGCAAGAGATCGTTGCCGTCGAGTTCCATCTTGATGGCGTCGAGCATGTCCATCGCGTGCCCCTCGTCCGAGCCGATCAGGCAGACGAACTCGCGATGGCCGTACAGGACGGCCCACACGCAGGCACATTCCGCGAGGGACGACTTCCCGCTCCCGCGCGGCATGGCCATCGCGAACAGGCCGCCGCGGAGCACGGCCTGCTCGATCTTGGCGATCACCTTGAGGTGGTCCGGCGACCACGGGAGATGGAACGTCAGCGGAAAGTAGCGGTCGCAGAAGAACCGGAAATCGTTGCTCGCACGAGTTCTCGCACCAGGATCGCCGGGCCGGGCGAGGGGACCAATGTCGCGTCCCGCGAGCGCAATCGCCCGGTTGCGGGCGTGCGAGCGATCCTTGGTCGCCGCGTAAGGATCCGGGTTCGGGGGCGGCTTCGGCGTGTGCCGGTCAATCAACAGCCAGGCGACGTAGCGCAACGTCGTGGTGGAGTCGGCCGACCCGCCCGGTGTCCGCGGCCACACCGGCGACCCACCCGATGCTGCTCCGGCCGCCAAGGGCTTGACTTCCTCGGTTTTTGGCAGCTCACACTTCCGATACGCAGGTTGCCCTTGCTGCGGCTCCGGGGAATCGGGTAGGACACCAGGACAACTCCTGTTCCAGGGCCTGGCCCTGACCCTGCCCCGGCTGCGGAAAGGATTTCCATGCCCCGGCCCGATTCCGCTTTGATCCACTCCACGGCAATCGTTTCGGACGAGTCGGATCTCGCGCCGGATGTGCGGGTCGGGCCGTACGCGATCATCGAGGGGCCCGTGCAGCTCGGGGAAGGCTGCGTCGTCGGGCCGCACTGCCACCTGCTCGGCCGGGTGATCGCGGGGCGAGGAAACACGTTTGGAACCGGCTGCGTCATCGGCGGGGAACCCCAGCACCTCGGATACAAGGGGGAACCCACCCTCACCCGCATCGGCGAGTACAACACGTTCCGCGAGCATGCCACCGTCCACCGCGGGATGCCCAACGCCCGGGGGGAAACGGTCGTCGGCGACCGGAACTTCATCATGGCCGGGGCCCACATCGCCCACGATTGCATCGTCGGGAACCACTGCATTTTCGCGAATTCCGCGATGATCGGGGGGCACGTCGAGGTCGGCGACCGCGTGTTTCTGTCTGGAAGTGCCGGGGTGCACCAGTTCTGCCGGGTCGGCCGACTCGCGCTCGTCTCGGGATTGTCCGGCCTGACCCAGGATCTGCCGCCGTTCTGGATCGCGCAGGGGGTCATGAACCTGGTGCATGGCATCAACGTCGTCGGGATGCGTCGGGCGGGAATCGCGAACGCCGAGATCCAGGCGGTTCGCCGGGCGTTCCGCACGATCCACCTGCAGGGGCTTCTCCTCAAGGCGGCCCTGGCCAAGCTGGAGCGGGAGGTGCCGGAATCGGAATGCGTGCGGGAAATCATCGCGTTTGTGCGGTCGAGCAAGCGGGGAATCTGCACCGGCATGGGCCGGGATGCGGACCGTGGCGATGATCGGACCGAGCTTCGCGGAGCGGCGTGATGCGGGAATTCTGGAAGTCGCTGCCCCGATCGGGAAAGCTCGCCGTCGGGTTGTGGGTCGCACTGATCGCGGGGGTGACGGGGCGGGTCGCGTTCTCGAAACCGGGCTCGCAGTCGGTCGTGCCGATCTACCGCATCGCCGGGGAACGCTGGCTGGCGGGGTCGCCGCTGTACGACCTGATTCCGGGGCAGGACGTGTACCGTAACCCACCGGGAATGGCGGCGGTTTTCGCACCGATCGCGTTGCTCCCCGTCAAGACGGGCGAGATCGCGTGGCGGCTCGGCACCGCGACGCTGTTTCTATTCGCACTGACCCGGTTCCGGCGGGATGTGCTGCCGGACCTGTCGCCGACCCGGGCCGGGGCGATGTACGCGGTGGCGGCGATTCTGGTGTTGCCGGCGGTCAACAACGGTCAGTTCAACCTCGTCCTGGCGGCGGTCGGACTTGGCGGTGCCGCTGCCGTCGCCCGGGGGCACTGGTGGTCCGCGGCGATCTGGTTCGCGGCCGGGGGATGGGTCAAGATCTACCCCCTCGCGATCGGAATGCTGGTGGCAGCGGTGCTCCCGCGGAAGCTAGCCCCCCGACTCGCGATCGCCACCCTCGCCGGGTTCGCGGTTCCGTTTCTGCTCCAGGATCCCGGATACGTCGCCGAGCAGTACCAGAGCTTCGCCCGCGAACTGGGGCAGGAAAACCGCATGCTTGCGGGCCCTTCCCGGGTTCCCCGCGACTGGACCTGCCTCGCCCGAAGCTGGCTGGAGTGGGTGCCGTCCGATTCCACCGTGAAGCTGACGATGCTCGCGGCGGCGGTTGGCAGCGGCTTGCTGGTCCTCGTCGGCGGCTGGCTCCTCGATCTTCGCCGGACATTGCTGCTGGCGGTGACGGTTGGTTCGACGTGGATGACCGTCTTCGGCCCTGCGACGGAAGCGCACACCTACGTCGTGCTCGCCGGGGTCATGGCTGCGATCGCGGTGCTTCCGATGTCGCGCGGGTCGGCGGTGCTGGTCTGGATCGGGTGCGGACTCATGATCTCCGCGGTGTTACGGCCGATGTTCCCCAACGACTGGAAGTACACGCTCCTCGGGCCGCAGGCGGTGGGGACGATCCTCGTGGCACTCGGCCTTCTCCGGGAAACGCTTCGAGGTGTCGGGCCGATCCCGGTCCGCTGGATGGGCCAGCGACTGCGGACCATTCTCCCAGTGGGCCGACCATGACTTGCATCAGCCCCGAGATTCTGACGGCCGCGAAGGGATTGTCGCACGGCGGGGCGGCGTTCGTGCTCGTGGGCGGGTTGCTGATGTGGGGCCTTGGCTGGCGGTGGCACCGGTTCTGGGTCGTCTTCGGAATCACCTTCGTCGCCGGGATTCTCGGGCTCACCGCGGGGAAGGCGGCGGGGGGGCAGGTGCTCATCGCCGGCGTGCTGCTCGCGGTGGCGGCCGGGGTGCTGGCACTCGAACTCTCCCGCATTCTCGCGTTTGTCACCGGCGGAACCGCGGCGTGGGTCGCGATCCAGGCGATTTTCCCCAACGGCCAGGAGATCTGGGCCGCGTTCCTCACCGGCGGGCTGGTCGGCGTGCTGCTCTACCGGCTCTGGATGATGCTGGTCACGAGCGTTATCGGAGTGTTGTTTGCCGGCCACGCGGGGTTGGTGCTGGCGGAATCGCTCAGGAAATTCGATGCGGCGGGGTGGGCGGGGAAGCATCCGGGGGCGCTCAACGGGATCGTGGCCGTCGCCGCGGTGCTCGGGGTTCTGATCCAGGCGTGGACCTCACCGCGACGGAATCCCGAGGAGTCGGAGAAGCACGAGGAGCACCGGGGACATCCGGACTTTCCGCACCACTCGAGCCACGGGCACGGTCACCGCGATTCCCACGGGCACGGTCACCGCGATTCCCATTCGCATCCGACCGGACTTCCGCCGGGGCACGGGGCGTTCCCGCATCCGCCGCGACCGGCGAGTCTGCTCGGTCGGTTGTTCCGACTCGGGTGAGTCACTCCTCGACGCCGGCGGCTCGCAGGGCTTCCCGAATCTTCGTGTGCTTGTCCGGTGAAACCGCGGTGATCGGCGATCGGCTCGGTCCTGCGGGTCGACCGAGAAGGGCCATCGATTCCTTGATCGCCCCGTTCCCCGTCGCGAATGGCATAACCAAACGCAGATGCGTCAGCCGATCCTGGAACGACCGGGCGGCGACGAGATCCCCCTTGCGGAACGACTGGTAGATTCCGACGGCCAACGTCGGGGAAAGGTTCGCCGACGCCGGGATCGCCCCCTGCGTCCCAAACATCAGACCCGCGAGAATGAGCGTGTCCCGCCCCATGAGCACCGCGAAATCCTGGGGCGTCCGCTTGACCATCTCGATGGTCCCTTGCAGATCGCCGGAAGAGTCCTTGATGCCGACGATGTTGCGGATTTCCGCCAGTTTCGCGACCGTGTCGACCTCGATGGTCACGCCCGCACACGTGGCCGGGTTGTTGTAAAGGATCACCGGCAGGGTCGTGGATTCTGCAACGGATCGGAAATGGTGGATAAGTTCCGCCTGTGTGGGTTTGAGGAAGTACGGCGTGATGACGGAGACGCCGGCGACGCGTTCCTTCTCGGCCATCTTCGTCAGTCGCAGCACTTCCCGCGTCGTTTCCGCTCCGGTCCCCGCGTAGACCGGTGCCCGCCCGTTGACGTGCTCCACCGCCGTCGCGATGACCCGCTGTTTCTCGGCCTCGTCGAGCGCGTAGAACTCGCCGGTGGTGCCGAGGACGAAGATTCCATCGACGCCACGTTCCAGGCAGAAGTCGATGTGCCGCTGCAACCCCGGCAGGTCGAGTTCCTCATCCGCGGTCATCGGCGTCACGACGGGGGGAATGATTCCTTGCAGCTTCATGCGACATCACCGATGGGAGAAGGGGCGGGAAAAAATCGGGATCGACGTCACATCTCGCCGCGGCGTTCGATCCAGCCGCCGCCGAGGACGCGGGGGCCGTCGTAGAAGACGACGGCCTGACCCGGGGTGACGGCCGATTGCGGCTCTGCGAAGCGGACGATCGCGCCGCCGTCACCGGTCGCGGAGACCGTCGCCGGGCAGCCGGCGTGGCGGTACCGGATCTTGGCGGTGCACGGCAACGCGTCCGTCGGTGGGTCGATGAGCCAGTTGACCTCTGAGGCGATCAGCCCCGTCGCGAGCAGATCCTCCGGGTCGCCGACGACGACTTCGCGGGATTCCGGAAGAACTTCGAGCACGAACCGCTTCTTCCCCGCTGCGACGCCGAGCCCCTTCCGCTGGCCGACGGTGAAGCGATCGATTCCGTCGTGCTCGCCGAGAATGGTGCCATCTTTCTCGCGGATCACCCCGGCCAGCACCGCCTCGGGGCGACGCTTCCGCACCACGTCGGTGTGGTCGCCGCTCGGCACGAAGCAAATTTCGACGCTGTCCGGCTTGTCCGCGACGCCGAGCAACCCGGCTTCCCGGGCGATCGCGCGGACCTCCGCCTTGGGCAACCCCCCGATCGGGAAGAGCAGATGGCGAAGCACGTCGCGCTTGATCCCGTGCAGGACGTAGCTCTGGTCCTTTTCCGGGTCGAGTCCCCGGTGGAGTTCCGGTTCCCCGGTGGAATCGCGGAGGATGCGGGCGTAGTGCCCGGTGGCGATGAAGTCGGCCCCGAGCTGCCGGCCGAACGTCCAGAGTTGCCCGAACTTGAGCCAGTTGTTGCAGACGACGCACGGGTTGGGCGTCCGCCCGCGGAGGTACTCGTCCGCGAAGTAATCGATGATCTGGTTGAATTCCCGCTCGAAATCGAGGGCATAGAACGGGATGTCGAGCTTGTCTGCAACCCGGCGGGCGTCCCCGGCGTCGATGGCGGAGCAGCACCCCTTCTTGTTGTCCGGGCGGGAATCGTGGGTGTCGGTGTGGGTGCCGGTGCGCATAAAGAGGCCGATGACGTCGTACCCCTGCCGCTGCAACAGCACGGCCGACGCGGAGCTATCCACCCCGCCGCTCATCGCCAGTACGACACGCCCACGCCCGGACATTGGCAACTCTCCGGAAACAGAATCTTCTCCCGCCAGTATACCAGACGGCCCGTGGTTCCCCGGAGTTCGCCTGGCTCATGGGTGTCCCTGCGGATTGGGGCATCTGACGGGAGGGCGAGGCTCCCGCCGAGCCG
>CAZKIQ010000136.1:0-6481 GCA_964552815.1 uncultured Alcaligenaceae bacterium
ACCAGAAACTCCACGAGGAAACGACCCCACTGCCGCTTCGGCCTTCGTTCAACACTACTGTTGCGATCGAAGATACGAACAGATTCGCCCCTCAGACTGCGGCTTGGGTCGCCTCCACCAGCGGCGTGCCTCCCAGCCTCTGCTCAGCACACCCCAAGTGAACGCACGGACCTCCTGGCTAGCTCGTTGCCAGGCTTGCCTACGGATTGACCTGAGAACGCATCGACTTCTGAATACACCCCGTTTTTTCGCAGCAATTTAGGCTGCTTGAGCAACCGGCACTGAACTTGCATTGCCGCGGTCCGTCACCGCCGCAATCTCGGAGCCGCACCGTGAGGTCGATCCTCGCCGCCACACTGATTGTCCTGGCTCCGGCCGCTAGGGCTGCGAACACCGGCCCGGACACGTTGGCCGCGAAGATCGACGCACGAGTTCGGGTTGGTTGGAAGGAGGCGAAGGCGACCCCCGCACCCGCGTGCGACGACGCCACGTTCGCCCGGCGGGTCCACCTCGATATCGTCGGCCGGATCCCGACGGTCGCGGAGGTGCGCGGGTTCCTCGCCGACCCGGCCGCGGACAAGCGGGCGAAACTCGTCCGGAAGTTGCTCGCCTCGGCCGCCCACGCCCGGCACTGGGCGACGGTCTGGCGACGGGAATGGATCCCCCAGGCCGACCAGCCGCAGTCCCGCCTCGCGGACGAGATCGACGGCTGGCTCGCCGGTCAGCTTCGCGACAATGTCGGGTACGACCGGATCGCCCGCGAACTCCTCCAGGCCCGGACGGCGACGCCGGACCCGGTCGCGACCCCCACCACCTTCCTCACCGCCAGCGAGTACAAGCCGGAAAACCTCGCCGCGAACACGACCCGGGCGTTCCTCGGGGTGAACCTCGACTGCGCCCAGTGCCACGACCACCCGTTCGCCCGGTGGACCCGCGACCAGTTCTGGGAGACCGCCGCGTTCTTCGCCCGGCCGACCTCCGATTCCCCGCCGAAGCTCGAAATCCGCGTCGCCGACACGAAGCGGGTCGTCGGCCCGCGGCTACTCGAAGGCGACGCGAAGTGGCCCGACCGGCTCGGGGCCGACACCGGCCGCCGGGTGCTGGCCGCATGGGTGACGGCGAAGGACAACCCGTTCTTCGCGAAGAACGCCGTCAACCGCGTGTGGGCGAACCTTTTCGGAACCGGGCTCGTCGAGCCGCTCGACGACCTGACCGGGGCGAACCCGCCGAGCCACCCTGAACTCCTCGACGACCTCGCCGCCGCGTTCGCCGACAGCGGGTTCGATCTGAAATTCCTGGTCGCCGCGGTCGTGTCGTCGAAGACGTACCAGCTCGCGTCGGCCGCCGACGGGGTGTCGGCCGACCCGCGGCTCTTCGCCCGGTTCCCGGTCCGCGGGCTGACCGGCGAGCAACTGTACGACAGCCTCCGGGTCGCCGCGGGGCTGCCGGCCGAGCGGTCGGACGCGGACCCGGTGAACGCGCTGAAGGAGCACCGCCAGTTCGCCGAGCGGTTCCGCGTCGAGCGGACGGGGACGGCCCAGCGGTCGATCCTGCAATCGCTCGCATTGATGAACGGCCCGCTGACGGTCGCCCTCACCGACCCGGCCGCGACGCCGACGTTGCGGGCCGTCGCGGACGCCCCGTTCCTGGACACCCGCGGGAAGCTCGACGCCCTGTTCCTCGCGGCCGTCGGCCGCAAACCGACGGCGGCCGAGGCGACGCCGCTCGGGAAGTACGTCGCGGCGGGCGGCCCCGACCGGGACGAGAAGAAAGCGCTGGCGGACGTGTTTTGGTCGCTGCTCAACGGCAGCGAGTTCGGGACCAACCACTAACTTCGGAGACGGACGATGATAACTTCCCGGCCCGCCCGCCGCGGGTTCACGCTGATCGAGTTACTGGTCGTGATCGCGATCATCGCGGTCCTGATCGGGCTCTTACTGCCGGCGGTGCAGAAGGTCCGCGAGGCGGCGGCCCAAACGAAATGCACCAACAATCTTAAACAACTGGGGTTGGCATTTCACAGCGTTCACGACGCGAGCAAGGGCTTGCCGCCGCGGCGGTCGTTCACGGCACCGCCGCATTCCGGCTGGAGCGTTCACCTGCTGCCGTACATCGAACAGAAATCGCTCGCGGACAGCTACGATTGGTCGGCCAACCATTACGACACGGTGAACGCCCCGGTCGCGGGTACGCCGTTGAAAATGTTCACCTGCCCGTCCGCCCCGCCCAACCGGGTCGTGAGAATGTGGCGGTTGGACGGGACCGACTCCGGCAACGACGGTGCGGCAGGGGACTACATGGCTTTCAACCAGGTCAGCGACCCGACCGTGACCACTCCACCTGACGCGGCCACGATGGGGGCGGCGCTGAATCAGGGAACCGCCCGGCGACCGCTCACGACGATCAGCGACGGAACTTCGACGACGATCCTGCTGCGCGAGTTGGCCGGTCGGCCGCAACACTGGGTTCGTGGCAAGCTCCAGACGACCACGCCAAGTTCGGCGAACTGGATCACCGCATGGGCCTCCTACCAGTCGGTCGTCGCGACCAGCTGGACCGACAACGGGGTCACCCAGCACGGCTCGTGCGTGATCAACTGTAACAACTCCCTCGGAACGTATGCCTTCCATCCGGGAGTGGCCGGCCACCTGTTCTGCGACGGCTCCGTCCGCCCGATTCGCGAAGGGGTCAACAAGTACGTCTACTACGCGTTGGTGACACCCGTTGGCGAGGAAATCATCTCGAGTTCCGACTACTGACCCGTAAGCCGATTGTTACGCTGAGGAATGCACATGGTTCGCTGTTCCGCGGTTCTCGGTGCCGGGGTCGTGTCGGTCCTGCTTGCCTCGTGCGGCGGGTCTGGCCGACCGCCGGTGTACCCGGTCTCCGGTTCGCTGAAGGTCAAAGGGGCACCCGCGACCGGAGCGTTCGTGGTGTTCCACCCCCGCGGCGAGCAAGACCGGAGGGCGCTCAAACCCCACGGCCGGGTCGGGCTGGACGGGACATTCCGACTCACGACGTTCGACACGAATGACGGCGCCCCCGAAGGCGAATACGCCGTCACGGTGGTTTGGCCCGCCGAGGCAGGACCCCATTCACCAGACCCGGGCGAGACCGGCCCCGACCGACTCGGCGGGCGATTCGCCGATCCAGTGAAGCCGGTCCGCACAGTGGTGGTTCACTCCGGAGACACCACCATCGACCCGATCGATGTGAATTAAACACGTTCAATAATTCGCCAATAGGACCTGATTATTATGGGACTATTCGATGCATTATCCCGCCGCGACTGGCTCCGCACCGTCGGTGCCGGGGCCGTCGCCACGTCCTGGCTCCCGACCCTGGCGGCCGCCGCCCCGCGGAAGCCGGCGAAATCCGTGATCGTCCTCTGGCTCGACGGCGGCCCCGCCACCATCGACCTCTGGGACCTCAAGCCCGGCCACGCGAACGGCGGCCCGTCGAAGGAAATCGAGACGACCGCCCCCGGGCTGAAGATCGGCGAACACCTGCCGAAACTCGCGAAGTTCGGCAAGGACCTCGCCGTCGTGCGGTCCATGTCGTCGAAGGAAGGCGATCACGAGCGGGCGACTTACTACCTCCGGACCGGGTACACGCCGGTCGGGGCGATCCGGTTCCCGGCCGTCGGGGCCGTCGTCGCGAAGGAACTCGGGTCCGCAACCGCCGACCTGCCGAACTTCGTCAGCATCAGCCCGGCCCGGTACGGGGCGATCGCCGGCGGGTTCCTCGGGCCGACCTACGACCCCCTCGTCCTCGGGGCGACCGACGGCGACGGGCTGAAAGTTCCGAACCTCGCCCGCTCCCCCGGCGTGTCCGACGCGGCCCAGGACGCCCGGCTCGACCTGCTCGCCGGGATGGAAAAGCGGTTCGCCGACGGCCGGGCGAACCCGGTGACCGACGCCGTCCGGACCGCGAACGAGCGGGCCGCCCGGCTGATGCGACCCGAAGCCGCAGCCGCGTTCCGGGTCGAGGACGAGAAGGACAAGGTCCGCGACGCCTACGGCAGGAACGCCTTCGGCCAGGGGTGTCTGCTCGCCCGCCGGCTCGTCGAGCGTGGGGTTCCGTTCGTCGAAGTCACCCTCGGCGGGTGGGACACGCACCAGAACAACTTCGAGCAGGTGAAGGGCCTGTGCGGCACGCTCGACGCCGGGTTCGCCGCCCTCGTCGCGGACCTGAAAGACCGCGGGTTGCTCGATTCGACGCTGGTCGTCTGCCAGGGCGAGTTCGGCCGGACGCCGAGGATCAACGCCGCGACCGGCCGCGACCACTGGCCGGCGTCGTGGGCCGTCGCCCTCGCCGGCGGCCGGCTGAAGACCGGGCAGGCGGTCGGGAAAACGACCGCCGACGGGCTCGCCGTCGACGGCAAGCCGACGACCGTCCCGGACCTGATCGCGACGGTGGCGGCGGCCGTCGGCATCGACCCGCAGAAGCGGAACCTGTCGAACGTCGGCCGGCCGATCCGCGTCGCCGACCCCGCCGCCATGCCGATCGGGGACCTGCTGTGAATCGATTTTTCGCCCCGATTGCGGCCGCCGTCGGGCTGGCGGCCGCGTCCCCCGCCGCCGACCCGCCACCGCTCAATCTGCTCGTCCTCGGCGACAAGCCGACCCGGGTCGAACTCGGCGTTGAGGTGGACGGCACCCCGGTCGCGAAGCGGTGGGCCGACGCCTTCGCCGCCCTGTTCGCGTTCCACGACCGCGACGGAAACGGGGAGCTCGACCAGACCGAGGCCGCCCGACTGCCGTCGGCGTTCGCCCTCCGCCAGATCGCGTGGGGCCAGTTCGCCGCCGGGTCCGGGGAACCGCCGGCGTTCGCCGACCTCGACGCGAACGCGGACGGCGCGGTGCGTGCGGACGAACTCGCCGGCTTCTACCGCCGGGCCGGGCTCGGGAACGTCCTCGTCGGCGTCGGCAAGCCGCCGGTCCCGGACGCCCTCTCAGCCGCGATCCGGAAGCGGATCGACGCGGACGGCGACGGCAAAACGACCGCCGCCGAGTGGGCAAAGGCCGAGGCGGCGCTGCTCCAACTCGACGCGAACGACGACGAACTCGTGACCGCGAACGAACTCGTCGATAAGTCCGCGTACCCCGGTGCCCTCGGGGCGGTGCTGCTCTCGGCCCCGTCGCCGACCGCTCGCCCGGACGCGGTCGCCGACGGTATCCCACTCGTTGTGCTGGATTCAACGGTTGATGCGGGACGCGTCGCGAAGCGGGGCGGGATGTCGGCCGATTCGCTCCGGTCGCTCCGCGAGAATCCGCCCGCGAGGGTGTGGGCCGTCCGGCTCGGGAAGGGGGCCGCTCCGGCGGCACTCGCCTCCCACACCGACGGCAATCTGCAATTTCACTTGCGATCCGACGACGGGAAACTGCCCGACCAGACCGCCGCGGCCCGGAAGCGGTCCGTCGCCGCATTCGCGGAATTTGATACCAACGCCGACGGCACGCTCGACGCGACCGAACTCACGAACCCGAAGGCCCGGCACCTCCGCGCGAACGCCGGAGCCGCGGACCGGGACGGGGACGGCACCCTCACGAAACCCGAGTTCGGTGCGTGGCTCGACCTGCGGGAGCAGTTCGCGGCCGCCCACGTGCTGCTGACCGTCATCGATCGCGGCCCCGGTCTGTTCGAAATCCTCGACGGCGACCACGACGGAGCTCTATCCGTCCGGGAACTGCGGACCGCCTGGCCCCGGTTGAAGGCGGCCGGGTGTGTGACCGGCGACGAATTCGACCGGGCGAAGTTGCCTCGGGTACTCCTCGCGACAGTCAGCCGCGGGCACCCGAAGTCGGCCGTCAGGGTGCCGGGCCGGGCCGGCCCCGAGTGGTTCCGGGCGATGGACCGCAACCAGGACGGCGACGTGTCCCGCCGCGAGTTCACCGGCGACCCGGCCCTGTTCGACAAACTCGACGCCGACAAGAACGGGCTTATCTCTCCGGACGAGGCGGCGAAAGCCGGGAAGTGACCCCGAGAGTACGAACCGTCTGCGCCCGCAAGATCGCGTTCGAGCCTCCGTTGCCGCCACAGGCGGCAACCACTCGCGAACGTCACCCTTCCGATTGCAGCACGAACAACCACCCAGAACAGCAGATTGGCCTGCACGTCGACGAAGGCGGTCAGGTGGTTGCACCCCACGGGCACTTCGCCGCGGTGCATGCGGTTGAATTTGCCGGCGATCTGCTCGACCGAGAGTTCGTCGTCCTGCGGTGTCGCGGCGGGCAGCGGCTCGTTCTGGTACTCGGCGAAGAACGCGGCCTCGTCCTGGAGTTTCAGGTTCATCGCGTGCTGGACCGCCGACAGTTCGTCCGGGTTGAACCGTTCGGGCCAGGCGATCACCGCGCCGGCATCCATCTCGGCTCGGTGATCGCGGTAGAACGCCGTCCCCTCGTCGCCGCCGTGCCCGTGGCGAAATGTTCGGCGACAGCCGTTTCTCCGCTTTAGCGACAACTAGAATTCCCCGCGCCCT
>CAZKIQ010000137.1:0-6270 GCA_964552815.1 uncultured Alcaligenaceae bacterium
GGGGGACTGGCGAACTTCCCCCGGCGTTTCGCGACTCGGGACGCGTACTGGCCCGGACCTGGCCCGCGGCATTGCCCCTCGCGACGCCCTGTGCCGTCGTCGACCGATCCTGGGCGAGCGAGGGATCCGTGCCGGCGGTGCCAAAGCCGGCCGCGGTTCTTGCCACGACCGACGCGGCCGGGCTGTACCTGGACCTGGTCGGAAAATGCGTGACTAACTGGCTCTACCCGGAGGTGGAAGCACTGGTCCCGCCGCACCAGCCGTTCAACGTGGCAAAGCGAATGATCGGCACAGACTGGCCGCCGACGGCCCACACCATGATCGGCATGAAGCGGGTCGACAACCTGCGGCGGTGCTGCGAGATCGCGATTCGGGACAAGATTCCCGGGGATTTTCTCGAAGCGGGGGTGTGGAGGGGCGGGGCCGGCGTCGTCATGCGAGCCGTCCTCGCAGCCCTCGGCGACCGGGAACGAAAGGTGTGGCTGGCCGATTCCTTCCGCGGTCTGCCCCCGCCGGACCTGAACAAGTACCCGCACGACGCCGGGCTGAACCTGCACGAGCACGCGTACCTCGCCGTCGGCGTCGACCGGGTGAAGGCGGTGTTCGAGCGGTACGGGCTCCTCGACGACCGGGTCCGGTTCCTGGAAGGGTGGTTCCGCGACACGCTGCCGACGGCCCCGGTCGAGAAGCTGGCCGTGCTGCGGCTCGACGGCGACCTGTACGAGTCGACGTGGGACGGGCTCGTGAACCTGTACCCGAAGGTGTCGCCGGGCGGGTTCGTCATCGTCGACGACTACGGCAACATCGAGGCGTGCCAGGCCGCGGTCCACGATTACCGGACGCGACACGGCATCACGGAGCCGGTCGTCGACGTGGACGGCTCGGGGGTATGGTGGCGGCGACATTGAAGCAAAATGAGACAGAGCAAGAAACCCTCAGATGGGTTGCCGTGACGTCGGTCTCTTCTTCGCCACAGAGACTCCTGAGATCTTTATATCCTCAGGCCAACTTCGAGTGGTACACTCGGCTCCATCGTAACGGCCGGCCGTTGATATTCCGAAGTTCCGTATGTCCATTGATGTGAAACCACTGTTCCGTCAGGAAGCCCTCCGTCCTCATCTGGCGGCGTTCGCGATGCCGTCGCATGCAATCAATGGATGCTCCGCTCTCAGGAGGTGGGCCAATCTTCTCGGCTCGCGTGCCGGCCAGAAGATGAAGGAAACGGAACTCCGGGACGAGTTCCTCTATGACGTGTTCCGCGACCTACTCGGGTACACGACCGCGAACCAAAACCCCGCCGCGTACTCGTTCACCAAGGAACAATTTGTCGCCGTTGACGGGACATTCGCCGACGCGGGGTTCGGCCGGTTCGGCAGCAAAACGCCCACAACGGTCGCGGTGCTCGAAGGCAAGAGCCCGCTCGACCCGCTCGACCGGCCGTACCACAACCGCAAGCGGTCGGCGTTCGAGCAGGCCCTGCTGTACGCCTACAACCAGCGGTGCGACTGGTTCCTCGTCACGAACCTCCGCGAGACCCGGCTGTACCACAAGGGCGGCGACCAGATCTTCGCCCGCAAGGGCATCGACATCGAGCAATATCCCGCGATCAAGCGACACCTGGAGCAATACCGGACGCAACTGGAACCCAAGCCGCGGGATTGGGAGGGGAAGGCGTGGCCCGGTCGGAAGCCGGGATCGTACCGCTGGTACGAGTTGCAAGACGCGGTCGATTACTATCAGCAATTCGACAAGCCGAAGTTCTTCTATCAGGTCATTCAGTTCCATCCGTGCTACTCGTGGGACAAGACAGGAATGTTGGGCAACGACAAGACGTTCTGCATTCCTTCGTCAGACTTGTACTTGCTAGGCGTGCTCAACTCTCCTGTGATGTGGTGGCACAACTGGAGACATCTGGTTCACCTCAAGGATGAAGCCCTCAGTCCAATGGGGTATCTCGTCAATGCGTTGCCGATTCCCCGGCCGACCGACGAACTCCGCGCCCGCGTCGCCGCCCTGGTCCCGCGACTGATCGACCTGAAGGCCGGCCAAACCGGCGGCGTCCGGGCGATGCTCGACTGGCTGCAAACCGAAATGGGCGTCGGGAAGGTCAGCCAGAAACTCGCCGGGCTGATCGGCCTGTCCGCCGACGAACTCGTCGCCGAGGTGCGGAAACTCCGCGGCAAGAAGGCGGGGCTCAGCGTCGCCGAGTTGAAGCGGCTGAAGGACGAGCACGCCACCACCGTTGCCCCGCTGCAAGCCCTCGCCCGCGAATCCGCCGGCCTGGAACTCGCCGTCTCGGACGCCGTCAACGAGGCGTTCGGCCTCACCCCCGCCGACGTCAAACTGATGTGGGACACCGCCCCGCCGCGAATGCCGATCTGCAAACCCATCGGAATTTGACCAAGTATCGGATGGCGATCACCAGGATTCACGGGTCCTTCCTGGGGCAAATTCGTCTTCCCCCACACCCGGAACGGTTGCGGAGTGGGACAGAGTTTGTTTTCCTGTGCGAACGTCCATGTTTTCCCGCGTTGTCTGGGCTCTCGGCCTTCGTTCAACAGTACCGAGAGAGGCATTACCGGCCGGATTCCAGGTCGAACTGCCCGGTTGCAGATACCGGGGGGTGCGGGATGCAACTCGAGAGAAGCGACGCCACCCTGGTTCACTCACGCGGAGGGGCCTCTCGGGGTCGCCTCGTTGTCTTGCCTCTGAATTCGGTCGATTGCCGAAATCGCTGGACGCCGCGGGACGGCTCCGTAGGGTGGCGGTGCGGTTCTCCCCGTCCCACTTCTGGAGTCCGTCATGATTCGCTCCTGCGTGACCACGGTCGCCGTTTGGATTTCGTTCACGTCGTCCGCTAGATCCGATGACTTGCCGCCCGACCTGGCCCTCATTCCGGGCAACGGCGTCGGGTTCGTTCACGTCAAGGTCGGCGATGGGCTCGACGCGGCCCCGCCCGAGTTGAAGTGGGCGTTCGCCGGGGTCTCCCCCGCCGAGTGGGCCGCCTTCGAGGACCGGTTCGCGTTCCCGGCCGGGGCGATCGACCGGGTCCTGGTCGTCATTCCGAATCCGGAATCGTTGGCATCGCCCGGTCCGATGACGGGCAACCCGACCGCGAAGTCGGCCCTCGTCGCCGTCACGTTCAAGAAGCCCCTCGACCCGGCGGCGTTCGGCAAATCGGTCTTCAAGGAAGCCCGGACGAAGACGTACCGCGGCAAGACGTACACGTTCGACGACGACCCCTGGAGCGCGGCGTTGGTTCTGCCGGGGAACCAGACCGTGGTCGTGGGCTCGGAAGACGCGATCCTGGACCTGATCGACCGGGCGGACGCGAAGCCGGAGTCGGGACCGCTCGACGACGTCCGGGCCGAGGCGATGAAGCACTCGGTGGTCGTGGCGGTCAACCCTTCCGGCGTCGTGCCGCCCGGCATCCCGGAGCCATTCGCGGCTTTAGCCAAGACCCAACGTGGCTTGGTCAAGCTCGATCTCACAGCGAAATCCGTTTCCGTCGAGGTCCGGCTGGATTACGCGGACGCCGCCGGAGCGACGGCGGGGCAAGCCGCGTTGAAGGACACGATCACCCTCGCCCGCAACGCGATGCAGCCGGCGTTCCAGCAGATGACGGTGGTGATCGACAAGCCGGGTGCCGCCGACCGGAAGCTCGGGCCGGACGAGTTCCCGGAGCGGTTCGCGGCGCTGCTCGGGTTCGGTGCGTTGCGGCAACTGGACAAGACGCTCGAAGGGCTCGCGGTGGAGAAGAGCGGCACGTCCGTCGGCGTGGCCCTGAAGGACATCCCGACCTCGACCGGTTCGCTGGTCCTGCTGTCAATGGGTGGAATCACCGCACTGGGGAAGTCGGCGAACTCCACGTTCCGGATGGTCGCAGGCAACGTCAAGCCGGCGGGTGGCGGCCCGCGCGAGTTGACGCCCGAGGAGAAGCGGCTGATCCGGATCGCGAAGGCGATGGAGGCTTACCACGCGGACAAGGGGCACTACCCGCCGCCTGCGATCGTGGGCAAGGACGGCACGCCGCTACACAGTTGGCGGGTCGCGCTGTTGCCGTACCTGGGGGACGCGGAGAAGGCACTGTACAAGCAGTTCAAGCTGGATGAGCCGTGGGACAGCCGGCACAACAAGAAGCTGCTCGCCGCGATGCCGGACGCCTTCTCGAAGGTGCATTCCTACACCATGAACTATGGTCGGACGGGGACGCTGGTCGTCACCGGGCCGGGCACGGTGTTCGACCCGAAGGCGACCGTGAAGAAGGGGGATCTCGCGGACGGGGGGGCGAACACGGTCCTCGCGTACGAGCCCATGTCGTGGGAAATCGGACCGGAGGTTCGACAGGTGTGGTGGTCCAAGCCGGCCGACCCGGCCTTCGTCGGGGGCAAGCCGCCCGCCATCTTCCCCGGTTCCGATTTCAGCACGGTCTACGTGGTGACGGCGGACGGGAAGACCCGACTTCTGACCAAGCGAGAGGACGAGAAGCGGCTCGCGGAATTGTTCCTGCGTCAGGGGAAGGCGGATTGACCCCATCGCAAGCCCGCCATCGAGACGCGGACGCCGTCGCCCAGTTCGAACAACTGGCCAGGCTGGATGGCTGCCCACAATCGGTCCTCGTTCGCTGTGAACCATGTGGCGAGATCCGCGAACTCTGCCTCAGTCACGGGCGGTTGGCCGGTTAGTGCTCGCTGAAACATTTCGGCCAGCCAGAACCACAGCGACTCGACTTGCGGGTTCGGGTGTTCGATCTTCCAGGCGAGGTGTCGAGCCGAGGCGGAATCGCGGGGCCGGAAATCCATCGGCGGAATCAGCGAGTTTCCGGCCGCGGTGATGGCGGCTCGAAATTCCTCGACCGCCCGCGGGAAGTCCGGTTCGGAGGCAACGGAGCCGTCCGAAAGGCGACGCTCGAAAACAGCCAGCCAATCGAGGTCCGTCACCGGAAGGTTGCCTGTCGCGGCCGGGCGGACCCGCTCGAGGCGGGCGGTGAGTTTCGCGAGTCGTGCCGCGGGATTCATGGCTCTCGTCCCCATTCCGCTTCGGACCGTCAGATCAGATCCTCGCGGGCCTCGCCACCTACTCGACCGGGCCGATACCCGCCCTGGTTCCGGTCCTGGTCCAGGGCCTTCACCTGTTGCTCGAGTTCGCGGAGTTGCACCTCGAGTTCCGCGATCTCCCTCGCCTTCATGCCGATCTCGAGTATGGCCCGGGCGGCACCCAGTCGCACAGCCGCGGGAACCGTGTCCTTCTGCAAACCGAGCAAGGTGCGGACCGCTTCCGAGGACGCGGCGGTCAGCATCGCGGCAGTGCGTTCGACTGTTTCCCTGCGAATTTCCCTCACCTTGGCCTGGAACGCGGGGTCTGTCATCCGTCGCCGCACGGTCCGCAGACTGACCCCGCCCTTGGTCGCTGCCTGCTCCGCGGTGGCACCGCAGGCGAGGGCCATTGCCAGGACATCGTCGGCGTTTTCCCGGCCCTTGTGTGCCATGGTTCACCCTCCCATTCCGAACCGAAATCGCCGTTTGGGGTGCCTTGGAGTGCTACGGCGTGCCAAGTTGCCTGGGACGAACACGACCCCGAAGTTCGTCCACTCGGCGTTGGAGTTTCATGCGTGCACTCCTGCCGGCACGCGTTCGGTCGGCTTGCCGGTGACCGCTTCGTACCGGGCAACCACAACGTCACAGTAACCGGGATCAAGTTCCACCACCGCGGCGATGCGGCCCGTCTGCTCGGCGGCCAGCACCGTGGTCCCGCTGCCGGCGAACGGGTCGAGGACGATGCCACCTTTCGGGCACGAGTTCTCGATCAGTTTGGCGAACAGGCCGACGGGTTTCATGGTCGGGTGCTCGGCATTCCGTGAGGGTCGGTCGAACTCGAGCACCGTGGACTGGTCGCGACCACCGAGCCAGGAGTGGGCGGCCCCGTCGACCCAGCCATAGAGACAGGGTTCATGTTTCCAGTGGTAATCAAACCGACCCAGGGCGAACGCGGACTTGGCCCAGACCAGAACTTGTCGCACGGTCAGCCCAGCATCCGAGGCAGCCAGGCGAGCGGTCAGACCATGCAGGTCCGCATGCCAGACATAGAACCCAGCACCAGGTTTCAAGTGGGAGGTGGCGGATCGCAGGGCATTGGCGAGGAACTGCCGGAACGCCGACTCGTCCATGTCGTCGTTGGCTATGGTCTTCTCGGCCGCGGTTTTCCCAGCGTAGGCGACGTGGTGTAGGCCAGGGGATTCCACCCTGGCCCCAACCCCGAACCGGACTTGCA
>CAZKIQ010000138.1:0-6062 GCA_964552815.1 uncultured Alcaligenaceae bacterium
CGGCGGAGATCGCGGCCGGACGACGACCGAGCAGTTATTTCCTTCCCATCGCATCGCCAAAGAAAAAAGGGAAAGGGCTGTTCGACTCCCTTCTCGCGGACGAGAGAAAAGAAGAGACGGACCATGTCAATCGGATCCGCACGGTCGTCAACAAATGGCGAGACCTCGGTTGGCCGGACGTAACGGCCATGACTCGGTCGCTGCTGCTCCACTGGACGGACATCACTCGGCCTCGCCGACTGTTCTTTTGCCAGATCGAGGCCCTCGAGACACTGATCTACCTCACGGAGGTCGCCAAGCAAACGAAGATTGGTGAAACGTGGATCGACGACCATTTGAAACAGGCGGCCATCGCGGCGGGAACGGATCTGCACCGAGTCGCATGCAAGATGGCGACCGGTTCGGGCAAAACCGTCGTTATGTCGATGCTCGTCGCATGGCAAACCCTCAACAAACGACGGAATCCAAAAGACGCCCGCTTCACGGACTCATTTCTCGTCGTTGCTCCGGGGATCACGATTCGCGATCGACTGCGGGTGCTGCTGCCGTCCGATCCCAACAACTACTACAAGGAACTCGACATTGTTCCTCCGGAGTATCGCTCGGACCTCGGCACGGCCAAGATTGTGGTGACCAACTTTCACGCCTTCAAACGCCGGGAAACGGGGGATGCGGGCGGCTTGACGAAGCGGATCCTCGCATCGAAGAACCCTGGTGCGTTCACCGAGACGGAACCCGAGATGGTGAACCGCGTCTGCCGCGAACTCGGAACGCAGCGGGAAATCCTGGTCATCAATGATGAAGCCCACCACTGTTACCGTGGCAGGCAAACCGCGACGAAGGAGAAGTTCACAGCGGAGGAAAGTCAGGAAGCCAAAGCCCGCGACGAGGAAGCCCGACTTTGGCTGACAGGACTGGAAGCCGTTCACAAGAAAGTGGGAGTGAAAGCGGTTTACGATTTGTCTGCCACTCCGTTCTATCTGAAGGGGTCTGGCTATCCGGAAGGAACGCTTTTCCCCTGGGTCGTATCCGACTTCTCGCTGATCGACGCCATCGAATCGGGAATCGTCAAAATCCCCCGTGTTCCGGTCGCGGACAACGCCATGGTCGGGCCGGATGGACTGCCGAAATATCGCAATTTGTGGGTCCATATTCGCGATGGGTTGCCAAAGAAGGGCCGTGGAGCGGGTGAGGACACATCCGGGGCACCGGTTCTCCCACAGGAGTTACAAGGTGCGTTGGAAAGCCTCTATGGCCACTACCGTGCCCATTTCGAGGCCTGGGACCGAGACGAAGAAGGGAAGGCAAACGGCCGCACTCCACCGGTGTTCATCGTTGTGTGCAACAACACCAGCGTGAGCAAGCTTCTATTCGACTACATCGCCGGGAAAGAGACGGACCACACGCACCCGGACGGCACCGCGAAGGTGGCACCCGGCAAACTTGACCTCTTCAGCAATGTCGCGAACAACCGGTGGGCGACCCGTCCGAACACGATCCTCGTCGACAGCGAACAACTCGAGTCGGATGACGGAATGAGCGCGGACTTCAAGCAACTCGCCGCTCATCTCATCGACGACTTCAAAGCCGACTACCGGAAGCGGTTCCCAGGCCGCGATGCCGATCACTTGACCGACGAAGACCTGATGAGGGAGGTATTGAACACCGTTGGCAAGAAGGGCAAGTTGGGTGAACACATCCGCTGTGTGGTGTCAGTATCGATGCTCACCGAAGGGTGGGACGCCAACACAGTCACCCACATCCTCGGTGTGCGAGCGTTCGGCACGCAACTGCTCTGCGAGCAAGTCGTCGGCCGGGGGCTCCGCCGGGCCAGCTACGCACTGAACGACGACGGGAAGTTCGACCCCGAGTACGCCGACGTGTACGGGGTGCCGTTCTCGTTCATCCCCGTCGCGGGCGTGCCGGAAAGCCGTGCGCCCGCAACCCCGCGGATCGGGAACAAGGTGCGGGCCGTTCCCGAACGGCTGGCCCTCCGCCCGTGGTTGGAGATCTCCTTCCCGCGTGTGATCGGCTACCGCTACGACGTTCCGCCGGATTTGCTCACCGCCGATTTCGACAAGTCTCACAAGGTCACCTTGAGCACGGCCGACATCCCGACGCGGACCGAAAACGCCCCGATTGTTGGCGAAACCGCCGTCATGACGCTCGACAATCTCAAGGGAATACGGCCCCAGGCTATCGCTTTCAAGCTCACGACTCACTTGCAACAGCACCACTTCCGAGACCGCCCCTGGCTCTTCCCGCAGCTGCTCGGGATCGTCAAGCGGTGGCTCGGCGACCCGGACGGCGAATCCCCGTTCGTCGAGTACGGCGACGAGACGTTCCCCGGCCTGCTCCTGTTCGTCCAAAAGGCGAACGAGGTCGCCGAGAAGATCAAGCGGGCGATCGTAGCCGCGTCCGGCGGGGAGCAGCGGGTGCGGGCCGAACTCCCGGAAACCGACCGCGTCGGCACGACCGCCGACACCGCCTACGACACGGTGAAGACCGTCTGGACGACCGATCCGGACAAGTGCCACCTGAACTTCGTCCCCGAAGACAGCGGGTGGGAAACCGCGATCGTCAGCAAACTGGAGCGGATGGACGAGGTGAAAGCCTACGTCAAGAACCAGAGCCTCGGGTTCCGCATCCCGTATGTTTTCGAGGGCCGGCCGGGCAATTACTTCCCGGACCTGATCGTGAAGATCGACGACGGCCGCGGCACCGCAGACTTGCTCAACCTCGTCCTCGAAGTCTCCGGCGAGAAGAAGTCCGAGAAGAACGCCAAGGTCGAGACGGCGAAGACGATGTGGGTCCCGGCCGTGAACAACGACCGGACGTTCGGCCGGTGGGCGTTCCTCGAACTGACCAACCCGAACACCGCTATGAACACCATCCGCAAGTTCCTGACTTCACTGCCCGAATAGAAAGGTGACCCGATGAAAGAGTCCGCCGATTTGATCACCGCAGTCGGTCAGTTCATCTGGCCGATTATCGTCATCGGGATCATCTGGTCGTTCCGGGCAGAAATCCGCCGCGTGCTGTCAAGAGACGGCAAGTTCGGCCTGAAAGGACCCGGCTGGGAAGTCATCGTCGAGCCGACCAAAGTACAGACGCGCCCTGAGCAAGAGCACGGTACCGTTCTCCCGGCGGTGGACACCGGGAAGCCACTGCCGGCCGACTACTTCTTCCTGAACCACACTTCATTCCTCCGCGAAGACATGCAGGAGGAGTTCAACCGCCGATGTAATCTTACCGGGGTGCCCCATTACGACATTCGGGTCATTCTCGACTCCTTCTACGAGGGCGCGCTCGACCGGGTGAAGTACGTCGTCTACTTCTTGCACGATGAGTATCCCGAGCCGGTGCAAGCGAAATCGAACCGCAAGGAAAAGTTCCTTCTGAAAGAGGTGGCGAATGGCGAGTACGTATTGCTCGCCGAGGTCTACCTAAACGACCAGCCGGCACCAATCGTGTTGCAACGGCACATTACCCTGTGGAAGACTGGCCCGAAGATTTGAGGCGGTCAGCGCCACCCACCCAAACCCCGGCAGGATGTCATGGCCAAAGCCCCCCGCAAGAAAGCCGCCCCGACTGCCGTCCCGGTGGAAGCCCTCACCCACCCAGCCGCGAACCGGCTGAACATTCCCACCCGCGAAACCGCACCGTTCGCTGAGACCGGCATCGGCAAGGCCATCTACGAACGCGACCCCGCCCTCGACCCGCAACTCGTGTGGAAACGCAAGAACGAAGCCGACACGCTCGAAGTGCCGACGGTGCCGATCTATGTGCAGGAAAAAGTCCACCCGCGGGCGATCATCGACGACCTGAAGGCCCGCGCCGCCGCTGGCCGGCCCGCCCAGGTCGACCTGTTCTCGGACTTCAACGGCCTCGACGACTTCCAGAAGAAGCTCGAATTCTACCAGCACCCGCAGCACTGGACGAACCGCCTCATCCTCGGCGACAGTCTGCTCGTGATGGCCAGCCTTGCCGAGAAGGAACGGCTCCGCGGCCGGGTGCAGTGCGTCTACTTCGACCCGCCCTACGGCATCAAGTTCGGCAGCAACTGGCAGGTGAGCACCCGGAAGCGGGACGTGAAGGACGCGAAGGCCGAGGACCTGACCCGCCAGCCGGAGCAGATCAAGGCGTTCCGCGACACCTGGGAGAGCACCCGTCGGTTCGCGGCGTCGACCGCCCGCTGCACCTTCGCGCGGTCGAAGAATCCTTCCTTCGCCGCGTGCAGGGAGAACTGGATCACGGGGCACCCGCAGTGGGAAGCGTGGCACCGGGGATCACGACCACCGCGGGCGGCGTCGGGGCCGGGGCAGGCACGACTCCCCACTTCGCGGCGATGTACGCCAGCGCGAAGGCGAGGGCATAACCCAGGACCCGCTGGGCCCACGGATTCAGGGGGTTTGCCGCCGTCGGGCTCGGGACGTTCGGATCCATGCATCACCTCCAGACGCGGAAGGTCAGGGTCAACAGGCTCGTGAACTGCCGATACTCTTCGAGGTGCTCGGCCGCGTAGACCGGCACGTTTTGCACTTCGGTGCACCGGGCCGCCGGGAAGGCGGCGAGCGGATGCGAGCGGAAGTGGTCGGCCACTTCCTCCACCAGTTCCAGGAGCGCATCGAGGTTCCCCACGGTTGGGTCGAGTTTCTGCTGCACCGCCACGTCGATCGCGTAGTCGAAACTGTCCCGTGATCGGTCGAGCGACTTGTTGGCGATCGACCGCGGCACGACCGTGACCCGCAGGTCGACCAGTTGCGAGGGCTGAAACACCGGCAGGTAGTGACGCTCGGCCGTCACCGGCTTGCTGAACGTCGCCGCGTTCAACTCGGCGACCACGGCATCGGCGATGGTGACGATGGTCGCGGGCATCACTCTCTCCAGTGGGCAGTGGAAGGTGGGCAGTGGGCAGCAAATCCCGTCAGTCTCTCCTGCTGCCCACTGCTCACTGCCCACTGATGAGCTTGGTGTGGATCCGCAACATGCGGCGGTGCGGGTCGGACCACCGCCACGCCGGTTCCTTGCCAGGAGCCATCACCTCGTACACGAAGGTCGTGGTTTCGACCGTCTCGCGAATCGTGTCGCCTCGCTCGGGTAGGACAGCGTTCGCGCCGAGCACCAGATCCTCGGGCCGAATCAGGAAGTCGCGATCGGTCCACTCCATCCGGACGCCGCCGTATCCGTCGTCGAGCTTGAGCAGCGTCCGACCGATCACCGCCGCGACCGTCACGTCCTCGGTGCCGCGGCGGTAGATCACACTTCTTGCCGCGAACGCTTTCAGGCGGTCGGCAAGCCACTCCATCCCGAACGCGAGCAAGTCCGGCATGGTGCTCCTTTCACTGGTTCAGGCGGACGCGGACGACGTTGCCGCCGGGCAGGCCGACGACCTTGCCGAACAGCTTGTTGGTCCCGACCGTCTCGGTGGCGACCCCCGCGGCCGCGTTCCAGTACGCCAGGTCGCCGATCGCCCAGCCGGTGAGGGCGGTCACCGGCAGGTCGAACACCCCGGTCACGGCCAGCGAACCGGTCTGCCCGGCGGCCACGTCGCGGCGGGCCACGCCCACCAGGTTCCCCTGAACCACCACCGCCCCGGCCGCGACCGCCGCGGCGGGAACGAAGTCGACCGCGTCCCCCTCGTGTACGAACGTCGCTTGCGGCATGCTTCACTCCTCCGGTTGCGAGAAAGGTTGCTCAGACTTCCCCCTTTACCTTGGTCCCGCCCCGCGGGTCCTGCAGGGCCACGCCGAAATCGTGGTAGCCGCGCATCTGGACACCCAGGACGTTGAAATCCGCCTCGGCGGTCTCGATGGTGGGGGCTTCCTGGCCGTTCAGGAACGCGACCTCGATCACCGGCAAATCCGCTGGCTCGGCGAGCAGGTAGTACGCCTTCGCCGAGTTGCCTGGATACTGCGCGTTCGCGAGGTACCGGCTGACCTCGACACGGAACTTCCCCTGGTGCGGGTTGGTGATCGGGTACTTCGCGGTGGACGTGTTGTCCCGAAGTTCGAGCGACTTGAACAACTGGGTGCCGATCGCCGACAGGGCCGTCGGCACGA
>CAZKIQ010000139.1:0-5662 GCA_964552815.1 uncultured Alcaligenaceae bacterium
GGCCGGGGCTGGTGCGGCAGGGGTCGGAGGAGCGGTTGGCCCCGATCCTGATGACGGCTCTGGCGACCGGGCTGGCCCTGCTCCCGCTCGTCCTGAGCGGCCAGAAGCCCGGCCACGAGGTCGAGTACCCGCTGGCCGTCGTCATCCTCGGCGGGCTGGTCACCTCCACGCTGTTGAACCTGTTCCTCCTCCCCTCACTGTACCTCCGGTTCGGCCGCCGCACGGCCGCCGAGAAGGCCGAGGCATGACCCTCACCAACCGCCTGACCCTGTTCTTCCTCGCCGCTCAGGTCGCGGTGCTGGCGGCCTTCTCGGTCACGCTGTACGTCTTGGCCCGAGGCCACCTGTACGATCAACTCGGCGCCCGCCTGTCCACGACGATGGACACCCTGGTGGCCCTCGCGGAGATCGAGCCGGACGGGTTGGACTGGGAGCCGGAACTCCGCCGCCTGCCGCCCCACTGGGAAGGCGATCCCCCCGTCTGGGCGATCTTCGACGAGACCGGCACTCGCGTCGACGGGTCCCACTCCCCCGTCAACACGCTCGCCGAATTCGCTTCCCCCGGCCCGACCCCCGTCCGGGAAACGCACCGCGTCGAATGGAGCGGCTCCGACTGGCGGGTCGCCAAGCAGACGCTCGTATTCCCCGACCCCGGCGCGATCCGCAGCCGCCCCGGCCGCGAGCGGCACCGAACGCTCGTGTTCGTGACGGCGTGGCCCGTGGCCCCGGTGCAGGGCGAGTTGCGTACCCTCGCGTGGGGTTTGGCCGGCCTGTCTGCGGTCGTCTGGCTCCTGTCCGGCCTCGCCGCCCGGTGGGTGTGTCGGCGGGCGTTGTCCCCCGTGAGCCGGATGACGGAGGCCGCGAAACGGATCTCCGCCGACGCCCTCGGCGACCGGCTCCCGGTCCCCGCCGCCCGCGACGAACTCCACGAACTGGCCGGCAGCTTCAACGACCTCCTCTCGCGTCTGCAGGACGCGTTCGAGCGGCAGCGGCGGTTCACCGGCGAGGCGTCCCATCAGTTGCGGACGCCGCTCACGGCCATGCTCGGGCAAATGGAAGTGGCGTTGCGGCGGGACCGCGACCCGGTCGAGTACCGGCGCGTACTGACCACTGCTGTCGCCCAGGCCGAGCGTCTGCGGCAGATCGTGGAGTCGCTCCTGTTCCTGGCCCGGTCCGACGCCGACACCGAACTCCCCGGCGTCGAGTGCATCGACCTCCGGGTGTGGGTGCGGGAGTACCTCGGCGGGCATCCGCAGGAGCGGGAAATCCGAGTGTCAGCATCTCAGCACGTTCCCCCGGTGCAGGTTCACCCGGTCCTGCTCGGCCAGGTCATCGGCAACCTGATCGACAACGCCTGCAAGTACAGCGCCCCCGGCACCCCGGTGATCGTTTCCGTCACCGCCGAGGGTGGCGCGGCGCACCTGACGGTCGAAGACAAAGGCTGCGGCATCGAAGCATCGGAAGTCGGACGTGTTTTTGAGCCATTTTTCCGCTCGACCGAGGCGCGTCGCCGCGGCGTGAGCGGTTCGGGTCTTGGCCTCGCGATCGCCGAGCGGATCACGCGGTCGCTCGGCGCACGGATCGACGTGCGGAGCGAGCCGGGTCGCGGCAGCCGGTTCACCGTCACATTTCCTGCCGCCCGACAGCAGGCCTGCCGAGTATCTCAGCCGTCTGGTCACGGATGACGACCGGCCATTTTCTGTCGTCGGCTACTGGTGCGAGCGGCGCCGGAGACTCGGCGTAACTCCGGCAATACCTCCCGCTTCTTGTACCCGAAACTGGACAGAACGCCGGTGGGTCTCTGTGACGAACCACTCGACCTGCAGGCGGCCTGTGGGTTCGAGACCGGTTGTCAGGGAGCCAAGCGGTCTCCGGTTCGACTCCCGGGTCGTTGCGGTGCCACGTCGCTTCGGCAAGCAGCCCGGAGATTTGCAGGAAGGTCTTGGTAATGAAGAACTTATCGAGTTGGGTAGGCTGCATTGGCGGGTGCCCCGAGCAGCCACAGTGGTGGAGTTGTGGGTAGGTCGATGAGGCGGTTACGGGCACTAATCGAGGGGTGATCTTGGCAGTTTTAGTGCCCAAATCCAGTGCCCGCCTGGGCGTCTGATCGATTAGCAGCCGCCGCAAACCGCTGAAAAACAAGGAGTTGTAAAGTCGGGCTGACAGGATTCGAACCTGCGACCTCTTGGTCCCGAAGAAGGGGGCTCGGCACCGCGAAACTGCGGAAATCCTTGCAAAACAAGGGCGGAACCACTTCCTACACTTTACACGAATCGCACGGTTTCGCCAGGTTAGTGCCCGTTTTTAGTGCCCCGGTTAGTGCCCCAGGGATCATCTCCTCGGGCGTCAAATCAGTTCCGCGAACGCCCGGAGGGCGGCGACAGTCTGCGGCAACCCCTGGCGTTCGAGCGACTCGAGGTACTCGTCCACCGTCTTGGGCGGGTTCTTAAGGCTCTCCCGCTGCTTCTTGGCCGCCCCACACACGGCGGCCGGGGCGAGGTCGAGCATGTGCGCCACGAACTCGTCGGGGTGCTGGGCCTCGATCCCGTATCCGGCGAGCACGTCCGCCGGGAAGTCGGCCAGGTTCGCGGTCACGATGACGGCAGCCCCCGCCCGGATGGCGGCGGCCAGGACGTGCCGGTCGTCCGGGTCGGGCAGTGTCAGAGCCGGGATCAGTTCCTCGTACCCGGTCACCAGGCAGTCGCGGACGTGGGCGTTCATCAGGTCTCGCACCCGCTCGGCTTTCGCGCGGGTGAGGTCGGGGTAGTCCCGGACGACGTTCCGCATCCACTCCTCGTGTATGGCGTCCGTCCACCGGGCCCGGAACAGGTCGGTGAGCGCCAGGTACATGAGCAGGCTGCGCAGGGGTGCCGGGTACAGCACGCAGGCGTCGTAGACGGCGGTGAAGTGCGCCACGCTCAGTACCCGAGCCCGAACTCCTGGTCGAGGGCGGCCAGTTCGCCGAGGGCCTTCAGCCGCGCCGCGTCCTCCTTCCGCTTGTAGGCCATGAGGTCGTGGAACAGGACCCGGCGGTGCTTGCCGACCTTGCGGTGGGGGATCGCTCCCTTCTCGAGCAGGTCGATCAGGTACGGACGGGAGACGTTGAGCAGGTCGGCGGCCTGCTGGGTGGTCAGTTCGGCGTGGACGGGTATCAGGGTGACGGCGTTCCCCTTGGCCATCTCGGTCAGGATGTCGGCCAGCAGGCGGACGGCCGCGAGCGGGACGGCGACGGTCTCCTCCAGCCCCTTCTCGGGCTGCACCCGGAGGCGGACGTTCTCGCCCCGCACGCCGAGAATTTTGGACAACCGCCGGCTCGACTCCTGGGCGAGCAGGGCGTCGGCCGGGGTCGGGGCGACGGTTTCGTGTAGTTCGCTGAGTAAGGTGGCCATGTCCGTCTCTCCTGTCCAGACAGGATACCACTTATTCGCAGCAAACGCAACAGGCGAATTATTCGCAGCGATAGGGCCGCTGCGCTCAGTGCGAGCGTTGCTTGCCACTGCAGAAGCGGCGTCGCGGGTGCAAGGCGTGTATAGAAAGCACGAAAACAAGGGCATTTTGAGGTACTGGCTGCAAAACGGACGTGTCCGTGTGGTGCCCGGTTTGCACACCATGCAGGCATTTCCCTTCCGGTGCCTGGCCCCTTCGTACTTGTGTGATTTGTCTTCCCCGGGAAGGTTTAGGAGTTACGCATCTGATGGGTTTTGTACACTACTTTATTCTTGTCTAAGTCGTACCGCTAAAGAACCGAACAGAATTCCGAGCCGCGAAGTAGTCTACAAAACCCATCAGATGCGTAACTCCTAAGGTTAAAGGCATTGTCGAGCCGCAAACGACACTGACGCGGGACGACCGCCGACCGAGCTCTTGATGGCACCATGCCCGGCGTCAGATGAGTTCCGCGAATGCACGGAGGGCGGCGACGGTCTGCGGCAGTCCCTGGCGTTCGAGCGATTCGAGGTACTCGTCCACCGTCTTATTCACGAGTTCGCTGATCCTGTCGCGTTTGTAGAACGGGCTTGGACTCGATCGTGTCTTGGTCGCAGAAGACGCAGTCCGTTGAAGGTGACCAGCAACGATGCCCCGGTGTCGGCGGCTATGGCGGCCCACAGCGACGAGTACCCCGCGAAGGTCAGGATCAAGAACACCGCTTTCACCGCGAGCGAGAAGGCCACGTTCTGGCGGATCACTGACAGGGTCCGGCGGCTGTGACGCACCAGCCACGGGAGCTTGCCCAGGTCGTCGGACATCAGAGCCACGTCCGCCGTCTCGATGGCCGCGTCGGTGCCGGCGGCACCCATCGCCACCCCGAACGTCGCCCGTGCCAGGGCCGGGGCGTCGTTCACCCCGTCGCCGACCATCGCCACCGTGCCGAACTCGGCGACCATTGCCTCCACCGCCGCCACCTTCTCCTCGGGCAACAGCCCGGCCCGCACGTCGTCCACACCCGCATCCTTGCCGACCGCCCGAGCCGTGGCCTCGTTGTCGCCGGTCAGCATGACGACCCGGCCCACACCGAGTTCCTTCAGGTCTTGGATCGCGGCTCTCGCCGCCGGGCGGACGGCGTCGGCCAGGGCGATCAGGCCGCAGACGTGCTTCTCATTCCCGACCACCACGACCGACCGGCCCGCCGCCGTCATCGCCGCTACCCGCTCCCGCACGTCGTCCGTGTCCTGCCCCCGCTCGGCCATGTACCGGGGCGACCCGACCCAGAACTCGCGGCCCTGCCACCGCCCCACCGCCCCCTTGCCCGGCACGGCCCGCAAATCGTAGGCGGGGGTGACGGTGACGCCCTTCGACTCGACGTACTCGATCACGGCTCGGGCCAGCGGGTGTTCGCTTCGGGCCTCCAGCCCGGCAGCCCGTTCGAGCAGTTCGCCCTCGTCGTGGCCGTTGAGCGGCACCACCTCCACCACCACCGGCCTGCCCTCGGTCAGCGTCCCCGTCTTGTCCACGGCGACGGCCTTCAGCGTGGCCGGCAGTTCGATGAACATGCCCCCCTTCACCAGCACCCCGTTGCGGGCGGCGGCGGCCAGCGCGGCCACGATGCTCACCGGGGTGGAGATCACCAGCGCGCACGGGCAGGCGATGACGAGCAGCACCAACGCCCGGTACACCCACTCCCACCACCCGCCCGCGAAGGCCAGGGGCGGGACCAGGGCGACGCCCACCGCCAGGGCCATGACGGCCGGGGTGTAGATCGCGGCGAACTGATCGACCCACCGCTCGGACGCCGCCCGCCGCGACTGCGAATCCGCGACCATGCGGATGATCCGGGCCAGGGTCGTGTCGTTCGCGGCCCGCGTCACCGCAACCTCCAGCACGCCCTCGCCGTTCACGGTGCCGGCGAACACGTCGTCGCCGGGCTGCTTCGGGGCCGGGACGCTCTCGCCGGTGATCGGGGCCTGGTTGACGTGGCCGCTGCCCTTCTTGACCGTGCCGTCGAGGGGGATGCGTTCGCCGGGCCGCAGGACGAGGACCGCGCCGACCGCCACGTCCTTCACCGGCATGTCGCGTTCGACGCCCCCGTCCTCTATCACCCGTGCGGCCGGCGGGGCGAGGTCGAGCAAGGCCGCGACCGCCCGGCGGACCCGCCCGACGCTCCACGCCTCCAACTCCAGCGACAGGGCGAACAGGAACGCGACCGTCGCGGCCTCGGCCCACTC
>CAZKIQ010000140.1:0-5404 GCA_964552815.1 uncultured Alcaligenaceae bacterium
TGACCGGCTCGTTCACCGACTCCGATGGTGGCGGTCCCTACACCGCCACCATCGACTGGGGGGATGGGACCACCTCGGATGCGGATGTCAGTTTCTCGTCCGGTGCCGGCACGATCACCGCCACCCATATCTATGCTGACAATGGTTCCTATCCCGTTCGTGTGATCGTCCGGTCCGCGTCGGGTGCTGCCGATTTCGCCGACACCACCTCGACCATCGCCAACGTGGACCCTCTGGTGGCCGTGACGGACCTGGTGGTCGACTCACGTTATGGTCCGGAAGTGGCGGTGGCGACATTTTCGGATCCGGGATTTTCGCTGGCCGACTACCGGACCCGGGAGACATTTTTGGCCCGGATCGACTGGGGCGATGGGTCTCCTGCTCCGTTTGGCCGGATCGAGTTGACCAATGGTGGACCGGGCACTCCGACAACGGCAACCGTCTACGGTCGGCCGAACTATGCCACTCCGGGCGTGTACACGGCGACGGTCACCGTCACCGACGATGATGGGGGGACCCATACCGCCTCGTTCACAGTGGTTGCTCGGGCTGCGATCGGTGATTCCGGAATCTGGTGGGTGCCCGGGAATGAGGGAGATACCGTCCGGGTCCGATTCGACCTGCTCCAGACCGCCACGACACTCGAGAACGAACTGGGTTATTTTGTCGCAGACAATGCCCGAGGAACCGTTGCGGGGGTGGACCCGTCCGACCCGGCGTATCTTGGCAAGGTCTTGTATTTCACCCAGCGCGGCGTTTTGTTCGCGCAGGGTTCGGATCCGGGTGCCGCGGCGTGGGTAGACTTGCCCGCCGGCACCTTTGTCGGGTTCTACCTCGTCCAGAATGCGAGCACCTCGGACCTGCTCAACGTCCCGGCACCCCTGATCTCGAACCCGGATGTGAGTGTCTGGCTCAGTCCGGCGGCGGCCAATGCGGATGGGGGAACCAACCACTATCTTCGCACCGATCTCGACGGTGGCTGGATCCAGTACGGGGCCGAAGACGGCGCCTTCGGCGGGGACTTCGACTTCGACGACCTGGTCTTCCGTGCAGGACCAGCCGCGACCGACCCCCCGGTGGTCGGGGAGTTCACGCTTCCCGCAACGTCTGAAGGATCGCCGATTTCCCTCGCCGTGCCGATCTACACGCAGGATCCGACCGGCGCCCTGTCCACGCACATCAACTGGGGCGACGGGACGACCTCTTCCGGATCGGTGGCGCTGGTCAACGGGGTCCGCACTGTCCAGGGCTCGCACACTTACGCCGACAATGGCACTTATTCCGTGGTTGTGACGGTCACCGATGCGGGAGGACTGTCGGATACCGGCTCCGCATCGGTGTCGGTCGAGAATGTCGCCCCCACGCTGACTCCTGCCCCGGACCGCACGGCCCGACCAGGCGAAGTCATCAACTTGACGGTTGGCTCCTTCTCGGATCCCGGGTTCTCCTTCCCCGTCGCGGGAACCACGGAATCCTTCACAACCTCCATTGATTGGGGGGACGGTTCATCGGTCGAGCCGGGTACGTTGACAGTGGTCAACGGGTCTGTTGGCGTCCTCACGACTGGCACAGTGTCCGGTTCCCATGTCTATTCGTTGCCCGGCCTCTACACCGTCGTCGTCCAGGTGGTAGACGACGACGGGGGGAGCGACACCAGAACTTTCACGATACTTGTTGCGGCGACCGCCCCGGTCGTCACCTCGGCTCCGAATCTCAGTGGCACCGAAGGGGCGTCGCTCGCGGTTTCGGCCCCGTTCACCGACCCCGACCCGGTGGATTCGTTCTCGGCGACGATCACCTGGGGGGACGGTTCCACCTCGGCAGGCAGCGTCTCGTTCGCCAACGGGGTCGGCGTGGTGAGCGGCTCGCACCCATACCCGGACAACAACGCCTGGCCGATTTCCCTGACGATCACGGACCAGTACGGACTCTCCGTGACCCGCTCCTTGACGGCCAACGTGACGAACGTCACGCCGCTCGCGACACCTGCCCTGGCCCAGACCAGCCAGGCTGGCAGCGTGCTGAGCCTCACGGCCGCCACTTTCTCGGATCCGGGTTTCACCTCGACACTGGCCGGTACCCAGGAAACCTTCACCGCCACGATTGACTGGGGGGATGGTTCGGCTGTGGAAGCGGGGCTGGTCTCGGTGGTCAACGGAGCCGCCGGCAAAGACACGACGGGGAGCGTCGCGGGCTCGCACATCTACTCCGCGGCCGGGACCTACATCGTTTCCATCACGGTCGCCGACGACGATGGGGGCTCGTCGACGGTGACCTTCCCGGTGACCGTCAGCGCATCCGGTGCATCGTTGGGATGTTTCCCGTCGGCGGCACCCGTCATCACGGGAATCAGCCGGGCGACATCGATCGCCAGCGGCGCCGCCTCGACCAGTGACACCTCGGTGGTCCTGTACGGGACCGGGCAGGCGGGTGCGACGCTGTCGATCCTGCGTGACGGGGTTGTCGTGGGCACGGTCGTGGTGGGGGGTGATGGGAACTGGCGGTTCGATTCCACGGGCACAACCCTGTCGGCGGGAAGCTATGCCTTCACGGTCGAGCAGGCCGGGTTCGGTCCGCTGGGTGTGGCGGCTCCCTACAACGTGTTCGTGTTGGGGGATGCTTCGGGAACACCGGACGCACGAGGCCGGTATGCAGCCGGCGGGAATGTCTCGCTGACGAACTTCTCGGTCGGGCAGGACCTCCCCTCATCCGCGGGAACCCGAGACAACCTGGTGGCGGGCGGCTCGCTCACCACAACGGGGGGCCAGGTTTACAACGGCAACGCAACCTATGGTTCGACCCGTTCCGTGTCGTCCAACACGACCCTGAACCAGGGGGCGGTTCGGAAGGAATCGGTCATCGACTTTGCGGCAGCCGGGACCTGGCTGGTGGGGCGAGCCGATGCCTGGGCCGCCTTGCCCCCCACCGGGACCACGACCTACACCCCGACCGATTCGCGCTGGGCGATCAATCTCTCGACCAGTGCGACGGGACTGGTGGTGTTTGCGGTCGATGGGGCGAAGCTTTCTGCCGCTTCGAGCTTCACCATCAGTGCCCCGGCCGGGACCACGGTGCTGATCAATGTCTCCGGCACCTCGGGGACCTTGCAGAACTTTGGGTTCTTCCTGAACAACGGGGTGGATCGCAACCACATCCTGTTCAACTTTGCGAACTACACAAGCTTGACGGTCAACGCGGTGGGGATCACCGGCAGCGTCTTCGCACCCCGGGCGGCCGTGACTTTCAACAACGGCAACGTGGACGGCCAACTCGTCGCTGCATCTCTCTCGGGTTCGGGTGTGTTCCGCAACTACCCGTTTGCCGGGGAATGCCCCTCCCAGACCTCATCCACGTTCGCGGTGACGGTCTCCTCGCCGACCAGCGAGGCGGCTCCGAAACTCTTCGTCGTCGGCACGGGCCAGGCCTCCCGGTACACTGCCAGCGGTACGTTGCTGGGCACCTCAGATGTTCCCGGTCCGGTGGGGACACCGACCGGTGTGACGGCGAATGCTGCCGGAACCTGGACCTGGGTGGTCACCGCCGCAACCGATGGCACCACCTGGGTGACCGCTTCGGATGCCGATGGCAGCGAGCGAGGTCGATGGCGGGCGTGGGGCATGACCGATGCCCGCGACATTGCCACCAACGGGACCGACATCTGGATCGTCGGCCGGGATGTCTCGACGAACACTTTCAAAGTCTTCCGGTTCGAGAAAGGTGCGATGGTCCGCTCGGGCGGACTCGAACCGGCCGGGTCCTTCGGTCTCCACTCCTCCAACACGAACCCGACCGGCCTGGCGACGGACGGGTGGAACGTGTTCGTGACCGACGACGGCACCGTGGGGCGGATGTTTGCCTACGACATCAACGGGAACCCGCTGGGCGGCTCGAACGGCTGGCAACTCGACACGAGAAACGTCGATCCGAGCGGGGTCGCCCTCAATCCAGGGGGCGGCAGCGAGTTGTGGGTGGTGGACAAAACGACCAGGCAAGTCTTCACGTATTCGAATGGTCGAAACAATCACTGGTGGAATTCCGGCGGGGCCCAGGTCGCTTCCTCAGTCTTTGACCTGGCAGCCGGCAGCCCGGCTCCTGAGGGGATTGCCGACCCCGACCCGACCCCAATCGTTTTCGGTGACCTGGTCAGTGGTGACCTGACAGGATCGGGCGACGCGGCCGTCTTCACATTCACGACAACAGCCGGAACCACCATTTTCCTCGATGCCGCCACCGTGAACTACGGTGTGAACTGGCATCTTTCGGATCCCGATGGTCAGACGGTCCTGGCTTACGTGCAAACCGACCGGGTCGTGACGGCCCCCAGCACAGGCGCATATCTCTTCACGGTGACGAGTGCAACAGGCGACCCTGTGTCATATAGCTTCCGGGTAGTGGAGGTCATCGATCCGGCGCCCGTGGCCATTGCGTTCGGCGATCTCGTTTCGGACTCGCTGGCGGCGGGCGGGGAAACTCGGCGATACACCCTCACCGGCACCGCCGGGCAGGAAATCTTCTTTGATCGACACGACACTGGCACCAATACTCAGGCCTGGCTGACTGGCCCCAATGGCGAGGAACTCTTTTACCACTCCCTGGACGATGTTGGCGATATCATTCTGCCCGCGAACGGGGAGTATCAACTCCTCCTTCGCAACCCGACTGGGGAAACCGGCTCATTCGAATTTGTGCTGTATGCGGTTCCGCCGGCGATCCCGGTCAGCATTTCGCTGGGGAATTCTGTCTCGGATTCGATCTCGGTTCCCGGTTCCCGGGCGTCCTATAGTTTCGTAGCCTCGGCTGGGACATGGGTGTACTTCCAACCCATCTCTTCCATAACCCCGGAAGATCGCTGGAAATTGACCGGCCCCGACACCTCGATCGTGTTCGATCGGTACCTGATCGATTCGGAGGATGGTCCGAGCCCGATCACTATCCGACTTTCAATGAACGGCACCTATACACTGAGCGTTGATGCGGCCGGCGATAGCACGGGAGCATTTGAGTTCCAGACTGCGGATGTTTCACCAACGCTGGTCAACATCACAACTGACCAGGATATCGCGGACGAATTGACGCCATCCCAGCCGGTCACGGCCTACACATTCGACCTCGCTTCTCCCGCTGCGATTTTTTTCGAGCCAATGGAGAGTGATGGATATCTTCAGTGGATCCTGGGCGGGCCAGACGATTTCCAGGTAGAAGGTTCCTGGTATAGCTCCTGGTATACGGGGCCATATGACCTGTTGCCTGAGGGAACGTATACTCTGACGGTTTGGTCGGGAGACTCCGCTCCTTCAGCGTCGCTGCCGTTCTCGTTCCGTGTCTGGAATATCACTTCCCCCACGCCGACCCCGATTTCCATTGGTGATGAGGTTTCCGGTCAGTTTGTCGAGCCAGGGTTGAG
>CAZKIQ010000141.1:0-5396 GCA_964552815.1 uncultured Alcaligenaceae bacterium
CGGCAACCCCCTGCTGCCGCGGCCTCAGCTACTGCTGGGTCGCTAAACAAGTACAGTCCAGACGCACCCCGCCCGGAGATACTCATTCCGCCAGTGGATCGCCTCCGTGAGCAATGCAATCACCCGACGCGGATAGAACACCGCGCCTCCCTTGGCCGTCGCCAACAGATCATGGGCGCGACGCAGCACATGAGCCAAACATTGTTGATGAATCGCCCCTTCGAACCGATCGTAGGATGCGAAACCATCATGGCTCAAGATGCCGTCCCAGTCCGATCTCGGGACTGGCTTCGATACCGGCTGAGGTGCCAGGATCCAATTCGGACCTCGCGGTACCGATGGACTCCACCCGGAAGCGTTTTCGGCCGAGTGGCACCCGCGTCATAAGGCGACCCTCCACGAGTTGCAGGTAGTCGTTCGAGACCACACGAAAACGGCACGGAGACTCGAAGGTCATCTCGACGCCATCCAACTGGGTTTCGACGAATCCCGTGTCGAGTCGATAGTCGCCGACGTGCAATTCTCCTTCCGGCCGAAGCTGAACGGCGATGGGGGGAATCGTCGCTGGTCTGCACCGACGTGGAGGGGCTCGACTGGGTGAAACTTCGCGAAGTGCACCTGTACCGGGGCGGCCATTTCTATTCGAGCGACATCAAAAAAGCCACCGATGTGTTCGCCCAGTTGGCCGCGGACGGCGAGATGTTACCCGAGTCTCCTCGGCTCGCTGCGGCTGTATTTCAGGTGAAATTCACGGGAGTTCGACAGCCAAGGTCGGTGACGATCCGACCGAGCAACGTGGCTGTGTATCTTCGCGACGAGGATTCGGTGCTGGTGGAACAGTGGCTTTCGAAGCGGGGTTTTCTGATCGAGCGAACGCGGAGTGGGCTCAGTCATGACGTTTTGGCCAGCGCTTGAGGCGATGACCGGCCCGTGTGGCGTCCGGGCCGAGTGGAAGCACCACCTCGGCGACGCGGCGTTCGCGGCCGTTTCGCGATACCTGCGACCGGTGAAGCGGCTGGCCGAGTTTTATCCGCGGTGGGTGGAACGGGAAGGTCGCCGCGTCGACGCAGACGCAAGCGTTGTGTGCCCTGCTGTTTCTGTACGAGCACGTTCTCGAACGCCCGCTCGACCGGCTCCGGGTCGTCCGCGCGAGCCGCCCGGTGCGGCTTCCCGTGGTGCTCACCCGGGCCGAGGTCCGGCGGGTGCTCGACCACCTCGACGGCCCGGCCCGGCTGGTGGCCGAACTCCAGTACGGGGCCGGGCTGCGGATTTTGGAGGCGTTGCGACTGCGGGTGAAGGACGTCGACTTCGACGCCGGGCAGATCGTGGTCCGGGGGAAGGGGAACAAGGACCGCCGCACCGTGCTGCCGGACGCGGTCCGCGTTCCGCTCGCCGACCAGATCGAGCACGCCCGGCAACTCCATGCGAAGGACGTGGCGGCGGGGGGCGGGCGGGTCTACCTGCCGGACGCACTGGCCCGAAAGTACCCTGCGGCGGCGGCCGATATCCGGTGGCAGTACGTGTTCCCGTCGGTTAAACTGTCCATCGACCCACGGACCGGTGAGCGACGGCGTCACCACCTCAACGAGGGGGCGGTCAGCCGGTCGGTGGCGGCGGCGGTGGCCGCGAGCGGTGTCCGGAAGCGGGCGACGACGCACACGTTCCGGCACAGCTTCGCGACCCACCTGTTGGAGGCGGGGTACGACATCCGGACGGTGCAGGAGTTGCTGGGTCACGCGGACGTGTCGACGACGATGATCGACACGCACGTGCTGAACAAGGGCGGGCGGGGCGTGAAGAGCCCGCTGGACGGGTGAGCCGGTTTGAGGGCGGGCGCGAGCCGGCGCAACGTCCGTTAGTGGGATAGGTCGCGCGGGGTTTTCCCTGGTGTCGCGTCGCAACCCCTGATACCATCAGCGTTTAACCCGCCCCGGGCGGTCCGGGTCGGGCTCCGTGATAGATTGCGCCGGCGCAATCTAATCCCATGTTATGGCCACAAGAACCATCCGATCGAAGGTCCTCGACTTCCTCTCGACGCGCACCGTCAAGCACGGCGAGTCAGTCGAGTACGGCTGGTTCATCTTTCAGACCGTTGTCGAGGACGGCCAGCTGGATTTGGAGACACTGGATTTTCGCGCCATGGCGTCGTTCACGCGCGATTTCGGTCCAGTGGAACGTATCGACGCTGAACAGTCGGGCGTGCTGGCGAAACAACGGGTTGAGCCGGAGGCCTGTGCATTGTGGCACGCGGCGCTGATCAGTCGGTCGTATACGCCGGGAGCTTCGGGCGCGTTCATGGAGCGGCTCGATCCGCTGGAGGACAACAAGTCGGGTTGGTACATAGGCGTCGCCGACGACCCGTTGGATGTGAACGAACCGGCGAACTTGCGTTTTCAGTCGCTGTACGAGTTGACGATTCACGACGCGCGGTTCGCTCCGTATTGGCTTCTTCCGGTCGGCTTCCGCGTGGAGTTCAAGGGCGATAGGCCGGCCATAACCAGCCGTTGCACCTGACCGCGGCGGCATTATGGCTTTTCAGACTTCAACGTCTCACCAGCCGCCGCGGCAGGTGAACGGTGTCGTTAGCCCCCTGAAACAATGCCTCGACACGTTGCTGAAATCTGTGCCGACTTGGATGCGTTGACCGCTCGGGACTTCGACTATGCAAATGCCGGCGCGCGAGGCTTAGAACGACTCGACGAGTTGTGCGACGAGATGCGAGAGCTCAACGATCCGTCGGCTACTGCGCCGGTCATGTTCCGAACGATGGAGCGTTTGGACGGCGTGGACCTGGGAACGCCGGGATCGCTGGTGCATACGCTCGAAACGTGGCCCGGCGGCTACGAGGAAATGCTCGCACAGTCGATTCGTCGGAAGCCAACGCCGTTATCGGTATGGATGGTGAATCGCATCCTGAATGCCAGCCCCCCGGACGCAGAGTCCTGGATGGCGCTCCTCCGAAGTGTCGCCAACAATCCTGCGGCGTCAGACGAAACCAAAGCGGATGCGAAGGGGTTCATCGACTATCAGACCGGGGGCTAACAAAGTGCTGCACTTGACCGGGCCGCCATCACGGTTTCGCGCGACACCACGGCCTTGCAGGCGGCCCGGCAAGTGAGCACAATCGTTCGGCACCCGAGGGCGGCCGGTGGGTATGCCTGATCCGAGGCCACTTGAGCAGCAGACGCCGCGGGTGTGCACGGTCTGCGAATGCACTGAGTTCACACGGTTGGTGCAGTATCGTTGGGAACGGCGGCAGCGGGACGGTGTGGACGCTGGAGGTGCGGTGCGACCTGTGCGATGCGGTGTGGGAGGCTCGGGTGCTGATGCGCCGGTATGTGCAGGATCGCGAGGTGCATTGGACCCTCCGTAGCCCAGGCGCCGAACCCGGCGCTGCACCTGACACCGCCATCTGACGTGTGATGCACCGCTCATCCGATGATGGCGGTGCAGGTGAGCTTGATGTTCGGCGGCGTCGGAGGGGCGGGATGCCGACCCTGAGCTATCGTTGCACCGAAGACAACGGCCTGTCGTTCGAACTATTGGTGGACGGCGAGCCCTTGGGCGCGTTGATAGGCTCACGAGACAGCGCGTTTCCGTACTGGATTGTTGAGGACGGTCTGCCGCGTTGGCCACCACACGGTGCGTCAAACGCGCCGGACGTGCGTATCGTCTGCGTTTGCAGTTGTGGCGAATATGGTTGTGGCCACGCACAATGCCAGGTCATCCCTGATGGCGACGAGATCGTATTTCGTGGGTTTGATTTCGATGTCACCCGAGATGGCGCACAGAAGGCATTCCGGTTTGGCGCCGTGAACTACAACACCGTTTGCAAAGGAATCGCAGACCTTGCTCGACAGCGGCGAGAGCAGGAGGAAGGTGGGCCGCCGCTATCCAACCGTTGCACCTGACGCGGCGGCATTACGGTTTTTCAGGGTTCAACGTCTCACCAGCCGCCGCGCAGGTGAACGGTGTCGTTCGGCCACGGAGGGGCGCTCCGATGTCTCGCATCGCGGAACTGCAGACGACGGCGCTGCGGGTGCCGCGGTGGTGTGGGCTGAGCACGGCGGACCTCATCGCCGCGATGCGCGCCATCGAGGGGTCGGAGGCGGTCCCCGACAAGCGGGTGCTCGGCTTCCGGGTGGCCCACCCCGGCAACGCGCTGCTGGTGACGACCGGCGAGAGCCGCGGCCCGTGCAACGGCGGGGGTTGCACCGTCCTGTTGGAGCGGGCCGCGTCCGGCTGGGTGGTCGCCGAGGTCGAGGGGTGGCGGTCGTGAGCGGCAGCCCAGACGCCGAACCCGGCGCTGCAGCAGACCGCGGCCTCAATAGCGGTTCTTGACCCGTAGCGCTCAGGGCCGCGGCTGCTGAGCTTTTTGACTATGATGCCGTGGGGAGTCAAGCTCCCGGATCGCGGGTTTTTGATTTTCTGGTCCGTCGGCTCGACGCGAAACAAATCCGGGTTCACTCGACTATTCGCGGTCACGGGCTCTCGGCCCGGCCGCAGGGATCTCATACGACACCCAGGCCGCATTCATTCGGACAGGTGTGACACGCGTTGCCGCATGCCCCCTCGACCCAAGCTGCGCGGACACTGGGCTGGTTCCTCGGATTCATCCCCCACTCGCCCCGGACACTTCTGGATCCTCGTGTGTCAGTCGACTGTCACTGCTGCCCTATCGCACCCGCCGGCGTCGTTCGCGGCGCACCCCCTCAGCCCGGCGGGGGGATCGCCGCGAACGACGCCGCCGGATCCTTCCACCCCTCCCCACGCTTCAGCATCCCCCAGCACCGCACCAACAACTTCCTCGCCAACGCCACGATCGCCTTCTTCTTCGACAGCCCGTTCGACTGCATTCGCACCCACACCGCCTTCGCCCACGCGTTGTATCGCAGGCTGCACCACGCGCACTCCACCAACGCACTCCGCAACAGTCGCGGCCCCCGCTTCGTGATCCGACCCCGGCGGTCCGTCTCCCCGCTCTGGTACTGCCGCGGAACCAGGCCGGCGTACGCGCTGACCTCGTCGGCCGAGTGGAACCTCGACCCGTCCCCCAGGTGGGCCGCGATCACCTCGGCCGTCCGCGGTCCCACCCCCGGCACCGTCGCGAGCAGTGACACCGACTTGTCACTCCGGCCCAGGTTGTCCAGCCGCCGCTCGACCTCGGCGATCTGGGCCACCTGGTCCCGGTACCGCCGCAGCAGGAGTTCCACCTCGCCCCGCCACAACTCGTCCGGGCCGCACTCGGCCAGCGGGTTGGCGTGGGTCGACAGGGTGTCCAACCCCGCCTCGGTCCACGCACGGTTTCCCACGGGTGCTCCCAGACCCTGGCTCGCCAATAGCCCGCGGATCCGGTTCTGGCCCCGCACCCGCTCGGACACCAGACGCTTGCGAAG
>CAZKIQ010000142.1:0-5006 GCA_964552815.1 uncultured Alcaligenaceae bacterium
CACCAGAAACTCCACGAGGAAACGACCCCACTGCCGCTTCGGCCTTCGTTCAACGTACGCCAGCATCTCGCTGCAGTGCAGGCACAGGAACACGAACCGCCCGTCCCGCACCTTTGACGGCGGGCCGTCCCGGCCGAGGGCGGCGATCGTGAAGCGACCGGCTGCTTTGGATGCCCTCGACAAACAAATTGGCGTGGGAATCCGAAAAAACAAGGGTCGACCGCCTTCGGACCGGGTGCCCAGTGTGGCGAAGCGGGGAATTTCGCTAAGGTTTCTCTCCTCTGAACGCATCACCGTTTTCGGACCCCACGAAAGACTCAACCCGCGGGTCGGGGCATGGGGAGAGGCAAAGAGGCTTGTCAGAACGGAGGTCGAGATAGGGTGGAATGAGCCAGAAGTGGCCGACGCGGGGATAGGGGTTTGAGATTTTCAAGACGCAAAGTCTTGCGGGAACTGGGGATATGAAGCGACGAAAAGAACCCCGGAAACTCTCGCCCCCAGGGTCGGTCAGTTTATGTATGATTGTTCAGTACGCCCGGTGGGAGTCGAACCCACAACCGCCCGCTTAGAAGGCGGGTGCTCTATCCGGTTGAGCTACAGGCGCTCGATCCAATTCTTCCAACATCCCCACCCCTCGGCAAGGGGCTCTTATCCGGTCGTGCCCTGCAAATCGGCACGGCTCAGGGGGGTGTATTCGGGGCCGGTGCGGCGGAGGTCGCTGCTGAAGATCACGAGTTCGCTCACCATGGTGTGGCCACCTTGCCAGCTCAGGTGCCTGGGAAGTTCCCCGGAGAGGATGTTCCCCGCGGATTCGTCGGTCACCCGGCCGAGGGTCAGGTGAGGGGTGAAGCCGCGTTCCTCCTTGCGGTAAGCACCCAGGTTTTCCAGGGTGTCGGAAAGTTTGCTGTGAATTCTGGCCAACTCGGTGGCTCCGTCCGTGATGCCTGTCCAGATGACCTTGGGCCGACGGGGTGTCGGGAAGGCACCCACCCCGGCGAAGCGGAGGGCGAATGGCGGTTCGGTGGCAGCGACGGACGCGACCGCCTTGCATACCGCCGGGAGCTCGCGATCGTCGACTTCACCCAGGAAAACCAGCGTGACGTGCAGGTTCGCGGGTTCGACCCACTTCACGGTGGCCCCGGATTTGGAGAGCGTCTTTTGCAGCGCGACGGCGTTCGCCCGGATCCCGGGGTCGACCTCGACGGCGATGAAAGTGCGAATCCGACCCATTCCGATTCCCCGATGCGTCAGTTGAGATCCCACAGGGTGATTTTACCCGGGGACACGGGCGATCTCGTGTCGGGAACCGACGCCCTGTTTTCGACTGCATCAGTCGCCGGCGAGGGCGTGTTCCCAGGATTCGCGGGTGCCGTGGTGGAGGCGGGCTCCGATTTGAGTGATCACTTTCATCGCCAGAAAGTTCGCGGCACGGGCGGCTTTTCCGGGAAGAATCCCCTGGGAGATTCCGTACAGGAATGCCCCGGCGAACATGTCGCCGGCTCCGGTCAGGTCCTTCGGCTCGCACGGGTACGCCTTGGCGTGCGACTCGTGGCCACCGTACCGCACGAACGCTCCGTTGGGTCCGTCGGTGACGACCGCGTTCGGGACGAAGTTCTTCAACGCGGCGAATGCATCCTCGGCAGTGGATGTTTTCGTGACGGCCTGGGCTTCCGTCGTGTTGCAAAAGAGCAGGTCGGTTTGCTTCAGGGCCGAGAAGAACGCATCGGAAAAGACGTTGACGACGAACGCCTCTGAGCAGGTGATGGCCACCTTGACGCCGTTCGCCTTGGCAATTTCCAGGGCCCGGCGGATCGCGGCCTGGCCGGTCTCGGGGTTGGCGAAGACGTATCCCTCGATGAAGAGCCATTCCGAATTTTTGATGCGTTCCTCGTCAACGTGCCGGGCGGACAGGTGGCCGGAGACGGCCAGGCAGGTGCGCATGGTCCGTTCCGCGTCCGGGGTGATGACGCAGACGCAGGTGCCGGTGGTTTCCCCGACGATGGCGGGGTTGCCGATGTCGATGCCGAGGTGCTCGAATTCCTGCTGGTAGAAAAGGCCGTATTTGTCGTCGCCGACGCAGCCGATGAAGGCGGCTTTCCCACCGAGTTGGGAGAAGCCGATGATGGAGTTCGCAACCGACCCGCCTGCCGCCAGACGCGGATCGCGGGCGTGGAAGAACTTGAGGAGGATGTCCTGCTCGAGTTTCTCGACGAGTCGGGTGGTTCCGCGTTCGAAGCCGAGCCCCTCGAATTCCTTGTCCTTGATTTCGAGGAAGATGTCGACGATCGCGTTTCCGAGGCCGCAGAGGAAGAAGTCTTTCATGATCGGTCCGAATTCCTGGGGTTTTCCTTCCAGGTGGTTTATCGAACCGATCGCACGGCGTCGCGGGGCTTCGGGATGTCAGGGGGATTCGAAGCGAATCAGGAGATCGCCCCCCTCGACCTGGGTTCCGGGCCGGACCAGGATCTCCGCGACGCGGCCGGCCCGCTCGGCGTACAGCGTCGTCTCCATCTTCATCGCTTCCAGGGTCGCGAGTTTCTGCCCGGCGGCCACCTGCTCGCCGACCCCGACCAGAATCCCCACGACCGCTCCGGGCATCGGGGCGGCGACGTGAAGCGGATTCCCCGTTTCCGCCTTGAGTCGGGCCGTGACGGCTCCCGCACCCAGCGAGCGGTCTTGAACCAGCACATCCCGCGGCTGACCGTTGAGCTCGAAGAAGACCAGCCGTCGACCGTCGTCGTGCGGATCGCCGACCGTGAGGAACTTGATGATCAGCGTCTTCCCCGGCTCGATTTCGACGCTGACTTCCTCCCCCTTGTGCAGGCCGTAGAAGAACGCTGTGGTTGGCAGGACGCTGACGTCGGAGAACTTCTGCCGGTGGGCGGCATAGTCGGCAAAAACCTTCGGGTAGAGCAGGTGGGAAATCACCTCGCGGTCGGTCGGGGGTCGGCCAAGCTTCGGCTCCAGGGCCGTCCTCGCGCCGGCGAAATCCGCGGGGGGAAGTGTCGCACCGGGGCGATCCGTCAGCGGTTTGCGGCCCCGCAGAATCCGCGTTTGCAACGCTGCCGGGAACCCACCGGGGGGCTGACCCAGTTTCCCTTCGAAGAATTCCACCACCGATTCCGGGAATGCCACCTCGCGTTTCGGATCCAGCACGTCGTTCGGGGTCAGGTTGTTCGCGAGCATGAAGAGGGCCATGTCCCCGACGACCTTGGAGGTCGGGGTGACCTTGACGATGTCGCCGAAGAGGCGGTTGACGTCGGCGTACATCTTGCCGACTTCCGCCCAGCGGTCACCGAGCCCGAGGGATTTCGCCTGCTGATACAGGTTCGTGTACTGCCCACCGGGCATCTCGTGCTGGTAAACCTCCGCCGAGGATGCGAGTTGGCCCGTCTCGAAGGGGGCGTAGCTCTTGCGGACATCTTCCCAGTAGCGGGCGGTTTCCTGGAGATCTTCGAAGTTCAGGCCGGTATCGCGGTCGGTGAAGCGCATGGCTTCGGCGAGGGCGTTGAGGCTCGGCTGGGCTGTCACCCCGGCGAGTGGTGCAAAGGCACAGTCGACGATGTCGACTCCTTCTTCCGCCGCGAGCATGTACGCCGCGAGTTGGCCGCCGGGGCAATCGTGGGTGTGGAAGTGGATCGGGACGTCGATTTCCTGCCGCAGAGCCCGGACGAGTTTGCGGGCGGCGTATGGCTTGAGAAGCCCGGCCATATCCTTGATCGCGAGAAAGTGCGTCCCCGCCGACACCAGGTCTTTTGCGAGTGCGACGTAGTACTTCAGGGAGTACTTGTCCCGCCGGGAATCCAGGATGTCGCCGGTGTAGCAGATGGCGGCCTCGGCAATCGCATCGGTCTGCCGCACCGCGTCGATCGCCATGCGGAGATTCGGGAGCCAGTTGTTCGCATCGAAAATGCGGAAGATGTCCATCCCCGCGGACGCCGCTTCCTTGCAGAAGGCGTACACGACGTTGTCCGGGTAGTTGGTGTACCCGACGGCACTGGCGGCCCGCAGGAGCATCTGGAAGAGGATGTTCGGAACGCGCTCGCGGATCTTGGCGAGCCGATCCCACGGGTCTTCCTTGAGGAACCGCATCGCGGTGTCGAAGGTCGCGCCGCCCCACATTTCCAGGGAGAACAGATCCGCGTGTCGGCGAGCGTACCGCGGCGCGACGGCGAGCATGTCATAGGTCCGCATCCGCGTCGCGAGCAGCGACTGGTGGGCGTCCCGCATGGTGGTATCGGTGACGAGCAACCGCTTCTGATCGCGGACCCAGCGGGCGAACCGCTCGGCCCCGATCTGCCGGAAGACATCCCTGGTTCCAGTGGGCAGATTCGCCTGCCTGCCGGGAATAAACGGTGACGCCGCCGGGGCCGGTGCAGGCTCGGTCGGAATCGCGGGCAACTTCCCCTTGACCTCCGGGTGCCCGTTGACGATCACCTCCGCGAGGTAACCGAGCACCTTCGACGCCCGGTCGCGTCGCTTCGGAAGATCGAAGAGCGCCGGCGTCTCGTCGAGGAACCGCGTCGTCACTTTCCCGGCCAGGAACTCCGGGTGTGTGATCAGGTTCACCAGAAACGGGATGTTAGTTTTGACCCCGCGGACCCGGAACTCCTGAAGGACGCGTTCCATCCGCCGGGCCGCGTCGATGAAGCGGATGCCGTCAGCGGTCACCTTCACGAGCATCGAGTCGTAGAAGGGGGTGATGACGGCCCCGGAAAAGGCGGTGCCCGCGTCGAGCCGGATCCCCAACCCGGCGGCGGAGCGGTACGCCGTCAGTCGGCCGTAGTCCGGGGCAAACCCGTTGGCCGGATCTTCCGTCGTCACCCGGCACTGGATCGCGAACCCGTGCGTCTGGATCTTCGACTGGTCCCCGAGCCCGATCTCCGGATCCGCGAGCGGCGAGCCCTGCGCGATCAGGATCTGCGACTTGACGATGTCGTACCCCGTGACGACCTCGGTGACGGTGTGCTCGACCTGGATCCGCGGGTTGACCTCGATGAAGTAGA
>CAZKIQ010000143.1:0-4955 GCA_964552815.1 uncultured Alcaligenaceae bacterium
GGTGTTTTCCTTTCGCGTGCTAATCGTGTTTTCCTTTCGCGTGCTAATCACCATGTCCGTGGCCCGGGATTGCGAACCGGCACCCGCCCCCACGTCGGTCACCGCCTTGCCGGACTGGTTTCCTTTCGTGCTGTGGTGGACCAGCACGAACGCGCACCCGAGCATGGCGGCGTACTGGTCCAGGTGGTTGTAGACCCGCGCCATCGTCCCGTTGTCGTTCTCGTCCGCGTCCTTCGGCATGAACCGGTAGAACGCGTCCAGCACAATCAATTGGAACCGACCCGGTTCGAGCGACCGGAAGCACGCCCCGAGCGAGATCACGTCCTTCAACTCGCCGCGGACGTTGGCCACGAACAGCCGGTCCACGGTGTCGGACATGGTGAGCCCGCGGGCCTCCATGACCTTCGGGATGCGGTGCGCGGTCGTCTCCCGGTGCAGTTCGTTGTCCACGACCAGCACCCGGCCCGGCGACGTCTCGAACTCGCCGAGCCAGGGCCGGCCGGTCGCCACCGACAGGGCCAGGTCGGTGACGAGCCAGCTCTTCCCGACCTTGCTGGCCGCGATCACGTTCATGGTCTCGCCGGCCCGGAGCAGGCCGTCCCATCCCTCGCGGATGGCGCGGACTTCGATGTCGCCGAACCGCCCGCCGCACGCGGCCCGGATCGCGTGGATCCGCTCGGCCTCGGCAGCGGCGGCTGTGCGAATAGCGTCCACGGTTTGGAGTTCGTTCATCGGCACATCCTTTCTGTGAGCGGCGATGGCGACGGACGTGTCGGCATCGGCACCGAGGGCGACGATGGAAACTTCCCGAAGTGTGCCGGCCTTCACCAGCGTGAACCCGCCGGCCGGAGCCTTCACGGACCGACCGTTGACGACGACGGTCTCACCGGGACGGACCCGCTCGGTGTCGGTGGGCGCGACTCCGACGGACGCCTGGAACCGGAACCCGGCGCGGGCCAGTTCGATCACCCGGCGGGCCGCGTCGGTGGTCGGAACCAGCGTGCCGCGGACGACGAGTTTCCCGTCGGCAACCGTCGCCCGGCCGTGCCCGACGATCCCGCCGAGGGTGGCGTCGTGGTCGGCCAGGAGCCCGACCTGGTCCCCGCCGGCGTCGAGTCCCGCCAGGTCGATGGCCACCGGTCCCCACCCCGGCACAGACATGAGCCCGCCGGTGTACGCCACGATACTCACCGACGGCGAAGACCCCGCCGCCTGGATTTCGACCTCGGCGGCGGACAGCAGAACCGTGTTGGGAACGTCCAACCCCATAACCCCTCCTTCGTGTGGTGAAACGAAAAACAACCGGCGAGGCACAAAGCCCGCCGGTTGGCGATGGGTCGGTAGATGGGTGGCTGGACGGGTCGGTTGGTGATTCCCGGAGGAATCAAGCGTAAGAAGGGATGCCGGATCCGTTCTTACTGAACGTTAGCATACTCACAGTCGGAGGCAACAAGAAACCGCCTTCAAACGAGATCTTCCCAGAACACCCCCGGTTCGTTCGCGAAGTTGGCGTTCGGGTCGTACCACCAGACCCCGGCGTCCAGGTGGCTTGCGGTCTGCCTGCCGGCCACCGCGAACGCCGCGGTCTGCCCGACCGAACCGTTACCATCGACGACGATTGGGGCGAAGTCGCTGTCGATGTCGTCCGCCCCGGCGTCCGGCGGGGACAGCCGGCCGACGACCGAGAACGGGGACCCGTCCCGCTCCCCGAGGAACAGGTTGAACACGGTCACCACGACCCGGTACGTTCCGGGGGCGACCCCCGCGAACGTGTACGACCCGTCCGCCCCGAGGGTGTACGTCTCGGCCACCGTCGCCCCGGTCGCGGCGTCCACGAGTTGGACCCGGAATCCACCGTAGAAGTTGCCTATTTCGCTCGCATAGTAGTCGTCCGGCGACCCCTCGCCGGCTTCTCGGACCCCGTCGCGGTCGAGATCGACCCACACGTTCCCGGTCACCGTGCCCGTCGGCTGGGTCGAAACAGACGACGGAACCGGGAGATCGCCGGTCACCTCGCCGTAGGTGTCGCTCCCGAACGTCGCCGCCCCGAGGACGATCGGCACGTCGGCCGTCTTGAACGTCAGCGTAACGGACTCAAAACCGGGGAGGTACGAGGGGTACTCGGACCAGAACAGCCCGGTGCTCCCGAGGTAGTCCCAGGTGTGCCCGGTCCACCCAGACGGCCCGATCGTGGCGGGGACCGGACCGTCCGCGATTGCCCAGAACGAGGTCTGGGCTTCCGACCAGTCGTATCCGGACGGGTCGGCCGGCCCGAACCCGTCGTTCGTGAGCGTGTACGTCCAGGTCAGGTCGGTCCCCGGGCCGGTCGAGACGACCGAGACGGCGACCAGAATCTGGCCCGGGTAGATGCCCGTCAGCGCGTAGACTCCGCTCAATCTTGTGAACAATTGCCGGAACCCGGCGTCCCAAGTGTTCGCGGACTGCCCGGAGGTGAGGGAGAATAGATCGGTCCGTCCGGTAGTGGGATCGGCATCACTATCGAGCGTGTCATCCCCACCTTGATCCTTCGGGGTGATGGCATAACCCGCAGTGATAGCACTGAAGCGTAGCGAGTAACTTCCAGGACGCAAACCGGCGAACTCGTAACCGCCAGCGGCGTCAGTGAAGGTTGAGCTGACGACAGAGCCGCTGTCCGAGATCAATTCCACGCGCACGCTCGCTAAACCCACCTCGGTCGCGTTCTGGACGCCGTCTCCGTTCGCGTCTAACCAGACGCGATCTCCGATATTCGCCGGCCGGTACAGCCCAGCGTTCACATCGGTGATCACATCCCCGGCGACGGTTGAAATGTAACGCACCGGGCTGGTCGAGAACTGATATCCCGAATTGGGTATAAATTCCAAATTGTAGTCGCCGGGATCTACATTAGAAAATGTGTAAAACCCGTTCGTCCCAGTGGTCGTGCTCCGGATGAGGTTGTTGTTCATGTCACGTAGGATCACGCTCACACCGCTGACTCCTGGTTCGCCGACCTCCTCATCCCCGTCGGCGTTCAGATCCTCCCACACCCGATCACCGATAGATACCGAGCCTGGGGTCAAGTACATTCCAGAGTCGATATCCCAGTCTTGGAAAGGCGAATCGCTAGTGACGGTGTGTGATCGCCCGGAAGAATTTACGTCACTATCAACTGTATCCAGCGTGTTACCTGAGACGTTCTGCGGGCTGAACGTGTAGCCGGTGGGAGGGATAAAAATAGTGTAATACTGACCGGTTTCGTCAACAGTAAACTCATATTCTCCGTTCGAGTCCGTGTACCGCGTCTCAATGATGGCGCTAGTGGTGGCATCGTAAAGGTCAACCCGTACATTTCTGAACACTGGTTCTTCGGCGTCACGTACTCCATCCTGGTCTTGATCGTTCCAGGAACACCCGCCCAGTTTCTTCGGATTCGGTGGTTGGGTCGCCGTCGTCGCCTCCGTCCACCAAGCGATTGCATACTGAGTGTCACCGACGGAGTTTTGGAGGACTACCAATTCATACTCGTCGTCGCCTTTGTCAAGTTGGAAGAAGATGTGCTCGACGTTGTAGTCCGTACTTTTCGACGCCCAAACGGCCTTCGTCAGAGGATCGTCCCCCTTTTTCACCAGGTATAGGTCCAGGTTGGCGAGTGCCTTGGGCGTGAACGTCTCCCCCGCGTCGTACTTGTTGGCCGTGCCTCCGGGCTTATCGTTCAGGTCGACGGACCGATCCCACGTCAAGGTGGCCGACACCCACGAGCCCCCTTTGAGCTTGGGAAGAAGATACCGCACCTCTGCCGTGCCCCCAGCCTGTTGCCGACTCGCCGTCCCGTAATCCCAGGCGATGGGCTTGCGGACCGCCCCGGCGGGTTGGAACCGCTCCTCCAACTGCTTCTTGGCGCGGGTCACGTCAACCGCCCCGGCCCCCATCTCCACGTCAAGTGGGAGAGCCTGACCTTTGGCCTCATTCCCCTTCTCATCTCGCGCGTCTGACTTGTCCCACGTTGTCCCGTCCGTCTTGGTCACTGTCTTGTCAGCCCCCAGCCGATCCTTCACCTTCTCCGCCGAGTTAATGATGACCGCCTTCATCACCTCGTGTCGCTGGACTTCGTTCCCGAGCCGCTGCTTGTTCGCGCCCGCGTACTCTTGGAGTAACGCCACCGCTCCGGTAACGTGCGGGGCGGCATAACTCGTCCCCCCGTTCACCGTGTAGTCGCCATTCCCATTGGGGTCATTGATCGCGAGGTCTATCTCCCAGCCCGGTGCGAGCACGTGGATCAGTCGTCTGTCGTTTGCTGCCACACTAAAGTCAGTTTCTTCAAATACACGGTCATAGGTCCGCTTTTTTAGTGCTCCAACAACAAGCGAGTTGTAGCCGTCGACCGGCATGCTGGTGGGTTCGCCGCTATTGCCCTTCGCGAATACAAATAGCGTATCCTTCTTAGCGGCCAAATAGTCGACCGCAGCCGAGTAAGCAGAATTGCCGTCCAGAGCCGGAACTGGATCCGAGACCAGTTCCGGATTAACGTTGAAGCTCATGTTGATGGCCCGGACTGGGCTATTGGCCTTCGGCTCCGCCATCGCTTGAGTGGCAAGGATGGCCTGACGGATCGACAACTCAGTCAGACGGAATGCGTAAGCCTTATTATCCTCTCCTGGCATCTTCTCCGGGGGTTTAACGTCCTCCCCGACAACCGTGGCCGAGTGCAGACTGGCCCCCGTGGCAACCCCCCTTGTTGGTGTTGTTGCCGTTCGCGATCATGATTCCGGCCACCGCTACCGCGTGATTATTAATATCCTTATCCTTGACTGCGGCCTTATCTCCACGGTAAACTGCTGCCGGCGTGATGTCGGGGTGCGAGTTTGCATTGGCGTCACCCGGCGGCGCTGTGCGTCGGCCGGGCCGACCATTTTCGATTGTACTTGTTTAGCCACCCATCTCCCGCCACTCGCACTTTTCGCGACTTTCGGGCG
>CAZKIQ010000144.1:0-4766 GCA_964552815.1 uncultured Alcaligenaceae bacterium
CCAACCAGAGGCGGGTGAAGATTTGGGGAAGCGCCCGCGTCGTCGAGGGGGATGCCGCACTGGAGGAGAAACTCCGAGACCCGGGGTACCCCGGCAAAGTCGAGCGTGCGATCCTCTTCACCGTTTCTGCGTGGGACGTGAACTGCCAGCAGCACATCCACGAGCGATACTCCCGGCGGCAGATCGCCCCGGTCGTGGCAGACCTCCACAAGCGGATCGCCGAACTGGAGGCGGAACTCCGGCGCTTGAAACCCGGCTCCCAGGAATCCGATTAGGCCAAGTATGCGACTTTTGTTCATCGGGGACATCGTGGGGCCGCCGGGGTTGGCGTTCGTGAAGTCGGCGGTGCCGTTTCTGCGAAGCACCGAGTCGATCGATCTGGTAGTCGCGAATGCGGAGAATGCGACCAACGGTTCGGGGTTGGTGCCGAGGGATTACCGGCACCTGCGGGCGGCGGGAATCGACGCCATGACTCTTGGCGATCACGTCTACCGGAAGTTCGAAATCGCCGACACGCTCGCGAACCCCGCGGAGCCGATCTGCAAGCCGGCGAACTACCCGGCGTCGGCACCGGGGAAGGATCACGTCTTCCTCATGACCGCCGGGGGTGTCGGCGTTGCCGTGATCTCGCTGCTCGGACGCACCTTCATGCGGCCCGTCGACTGCCCGTTCGCGGCCGTCGATCGGGTCCTTGCCGCGATTTCGGAAAAGGCCCGGGTTGTTCTCGTGGATGTTCACGCGGAAGCGACAGCAGACAAGTACCTCCTCGCCCACCACCTCCGGGGGCGGGTGTCGGCAGTGCTCGGGACTCACACACACGTCCCGACGGCGGACGAGCAGATCCTTCCCGGCAGCACCGCGTTTGTCTGCGATGTGGGCATGACCGGACCGTACGATAGCGTCCTCGGTCGGCGGGTCGATCGTGTGTTGCACACGACCCTGACCTTCGAACCGACCTCTTTCGAGGTCGCAACCGGCGACGTTCGGCTCGGGGGCGCGATTGTGGAGGTTGACCCGGAAACGGGTAAGGCGACGGGGATCCGCCGGGTGATGGTGCGGGAATCGGACCTTCCGGGGAAGAAACTGTGAGCCGGGGAGTCGCGATTGTTGCCGTGGGGATGCTCGCAGTTGCCGCGGGTTCGCTGGTGGTCGACATTGCCCGGCCCGGCACGTTTCGCGGCTCCGTGGCGAGAGTCGTCCCAGATTTCGGCGTCTTCTTCCCCGCTGCGCGACTCGCTGTGGAGGGAAAGAATCCCTACGACCTGGCCGTGATCGCGTTGGCAGAGCGGGAAATCGACCCGGAAAACGACGCTCTTCCCGCGATGAGCCCGCCGTGGGCGATCGCGACGCTGGTGCCGCTAACGCCGTTCGAGTTCGAGGCGGCCCGGGTGGCCTGGTTCTTCGCGAACCTCGGGTTGCTCATCGCGGTCGGCGGGATGCTGTGGTCACTTTACGACGGCGATCCGGACCGAGCCGCGTTCGGGCCGCTTCTGGTGGTCGCGAGCTACCCGGCGATCCAGGCCCTCGGTTTGGGGCAGTTTTCCCCGCTGGTGGTGGCGGGTCTGGTGGGGTTCGTTGCCGCGGAGAAAGCGGGACGACCTGTGCTCGCGGGGATCGCGCTGTCGCTGCTGCTCGCGAAGCCGCAGACGCAAGTGGTGGTGGCGATCGCCCTCGGGTTGTGGATTCTCGACCACCGTGCCTGGCGGGTCGTGATCGGGGCGGCTCTCGGGACGCTGGGGCTCAGCCTCCTGATCGGGTTGGGGAATCCGGCGATTTTCCGTGAGTATTTCCAGGCCCTGGTGCATTCCCCCCCGTCGGGGATGTGGCGTCCGCCGCTGGCTGGGACGGTGCTACGGCTCGCGTTCGGGTGGGATCGATTCTGGCTGACGTTTCTACCCATGATTCCCGCGGCGATCTGGGTTGTGTGGTGGTACTTCTGCCATCGCGGCACCTGGAACTGGGCGGAGCGGATGCCGGTGCTCGTGGTGGTGAGCTACCTCGCGGCCCCGTATGGGTGGGCATATGACCACCTCGTGTTTCTGTTCGTGATCGTCGGACTTGCCGCCCGTTGGAGCCGAATTCCGGGAAGCCCGGTCGGCGGATTCCTGGTGTTGGGTTGGCTCGGGATGGTGATTTACTACCGGACGATGATGCAACTCCAGCCGCCGATTCTTGGGCAGTTCGACGAGTTCCACTGGGTCTGGGTTCCGTTCGCGATTCTGGCGCTGCAACTGGCGACGCCCCGACCTCGCTCGGAGAACCAGATCCTGGAATCGACATCACCTGGACGCTCCGCGGGTGGATCCGCACCATAGCCGCATCCCGAATTCCTGGAGTTTTGTCGTGCAACAGACGCTGATTTTGCTCAAGCCCGATGCCGTCCAACGTCGTCTCGTGGGGGAAATCACGGGGCGATTCGAGCGGAAAGGCCTGCGGCTCGTTGGAATGAAGCTTCTGACCGCCCCGCGATCGCTGGCGGAGAAACACTACGCGGTCCACGCCGGGAAGCCGTTCTACGAGAGCCTTCTTTCCTTCCTCACCAGCGGCCCGACCGTCGCGATGGTGTGGGAAGGGCGGGAAGCGGTGGCGGCCTGCCGGAACCTGATTGGTGCCACCGACGGCGTCAAAGCTCCCCCCGGCTCGGTCCGCGGCGACTTCGCGATCACCGTGCAAAACAACCTCGTCCACGGCAGCGACAGCCCCGAAAACGCCGCCGCCGAGATCGCACTCTGGTTCCAGAAAGAGGAACTCGTCAGCTTCTCGCCGACCGATTCCCCCTGGATCGGGTAACTTCCCTCGAACCGGGGTGCAGCCAAATTCTCTTTGGCCGAGCCAACAGCTAACGGCTAATGGCTGGAATGAAACGGTTCTGCAGTTTGATTCCAGCCATTAGCTGTTAGCTCTTGGCCATTAGTTGGAACAGCCCCTCGACAACCCCGGAAATTTTCGCTGCACCCGTCGAACCGCTCCCGACACTGGGATTGCCTCGACGGGCGAGCTTCGCTATCCCCCCGTGGGCTTCTCGGTCCTCGGAGGGGACGTCATGTTCCGCGGTTGGCTCGTCCTCGTTGCCGGCTTTCTCACCCCCTTTCTCGCCCGGTCGGCGGAACCGGCACCGTTGCGGTTCCAGTTCAAGTCCGGGGACGTCTCGACGTTCGCCGTCTCACAACGCACCTCGGTCGTCGAAACCACACGGGACGATCAGACGGGGAAACTGGTGACCGCCGGGACGGTGACCAAGCTCACGTTGACTCGTCGCTGGGAGGTCAAGGCCGTCGACGCCAAGGGAATCGCGACGCTCGAGATGGCGATCACGACCATGCGGCAGGAGATCATCCGACCCGGACCCGCGGACAAAGAGGGGAAGCCAACCACCGACACCGTTGTGATCGACAGTGCCACCCCCGAGGGGCAGAAGGCGATGGGCGAATATCTCGGCAAGCCGATCGTCACGGTGAAGCTCGATTCTCGCGGGACCCTGCTCGACGCCAAGGCGACGGGGGGCACGGCCGATCGGCTCTCCGCGGAGCTTCCTTTTCGGGTCGTCCTCCCCGAGCAGTTCCCGGCCGCGAGCACCGCCTGGGTCCGGCCCTTTTCGATCAAGCTCGCCCCACCGCTCGGAACCGGGGAATCCTACGATGCCGCTCAAGCGTACACATTCAAGGGGATGGCAGCCGGCGGTTACGCCGTGATCGGGCTCGCAACGAACCTCAAGAATCCCCCCAAGGACCCCGCCGAGATGCCCCCGCTTCTGCCGCTCCTGTGGGAAGGGGACGTTTACCTGCACGCCGAAACGGGAAAGTACGCCGGGGCACGCCTGACGGTGAAAAAGGAGATTCCGAATCACCAGGGCGAAGGAACGAAATTCGTCTACCAGAGCGAGTACACCGAGGGTACGCCGAAATGAACCAAGTTCTCTGGGGTTGGCTAAAGTCTAACAGCCGATCGCCGGAATGGGAAAAAGTCGTAGCTTTTGCATTCCAGCGATTGGTTGTTGGCTGGAACAATCCACTCGATGGACACTTCCCAGAAAATGGGGTCACACCCGACCTGCAGAACCTCTCCAAAATTCCTTTCCGGAATTCGTAAGATTTTCCTGGGTCCGTCGAACAACCTCGTTGAAACTTCTCGCCCCGGTCCGGGGTAGATCCAGGCATGAGGGGAGCCCCGTGACCGCAGACGACGACCTCGTCCGACGGTGCCTCGGCGGTGATCCCGCAGCCATGCGGGATCTCGTCGAACGGTTCCAGGCCGATGTGTACGCCGTCTCGGCCCGGCTCCTCAATCACCGGCACGACGCGGAAGATGTCGCCCAGGAAGTGTTCCTGCGAGTCTTCCGCAGCCTGCGAAGCTGGGATCCGACCCGCCCGTTGCGGCCGTGGATTCTGACGATCGCGGTCAACCGGTGTCGCACCTGGCTGGGTCGGCGTGGTAAGGTCCCGGAACCGGTCGAGTACGTCGCCGACGTCCCTGCTCGCCCCGATTCGGAACCGCCATCCGAGTTGACGAGCGAGATCCAGAGTGCCCTCGACGAGCTGCGGCCGGATTACCGCGAAGTTTTTGTGCTCTTCCACGAGCACGGACAGTCCTACGAGGAAATCGCCGGGGTGGTCGATCGGCCGGTGGGCACCGTGAAGACCTGGCTGCACCGGGCCCGTTCGCAGGTACTGGAACGACTCCGCCGCCGAGGTCTGGGCCCCGAGACAAGTGCCACCGAGCCGACCGCTGCTGCGAACGCCCCCGAAACTCGAGAGATTCCCCGACCC
>CAZKIQ010000145.1:0-4633 GCA_964552815.1 uncultured Alcaligenaceae bacterium
GTTGCAGGCATGCTCCGCTTCGCTCCGACGCCTGCAACCGCCTGATGCGTTAACCGTCGTGGACAGTGAGCCCTACTTCCGGGCTGACAGCAACCTCGTTCGTGCGAGAATTTGACAACTTCTGCGACGCAGAAGTGTTCAACGCACACCGCTCGGCGAGACGGACCGCTGCACGGGCGAGGATGACGGCCACCTCGCGGCGGCGATCGTCGGGGGACAGGTCTTCGGGATCGGGCAAACGCGACACGGCGGTCCTCCGGGCGTGAGCCCGGCGGCATCCGCGGTGCGGCCGGCCGTCGGCGAGATGCGGGGGCGACGTGCCCCTACCTATTCCTTCGCAATCGGGGTTCGAAGTGTGTCACGTTCGGGGTGCGAATGGGACAAAATAGTCTTTCCAACAAAGCACCCGGGGTTTCGTCACACGCGAAGGAGTTGAGCCAGCGGCGCACTCCCTTCCGCGTCTTCTGTTCAGGCAATCTTTCGGGCGGATCAATGTTTGACAGGATTCTGCCGATACAAACCGCAGAGTTTGCCGGATCGTCCGGCACCTTCGTTCTGGGGGTGGATGAGGGGAGAACATGGGGTGTTTATCACGGCGGGGAATCGCATTCGCAGGCTGCGTGATGCTCATCGTAGCGACCGCCGCCTGCGGGCACGTGAAGTTGCACAAGACTGAGGAACTGGGAGGTGGTTGTGAAGCTTGTGCGCCCGAGGGGAGCTGTGACGCTCACGCGAAAGTCTGCGAGACGCCGACCGTCCACGCCCTGGCGAGCGACCTTGACCACCTCGAAAAACACATCGACTGGTACGGGAGTGTTGTCGCGAAAGTTCCGGACGTGTGGGGCCAGGCCCGGCTGACCCAGTATCGGGAAGAGTTCGAGAAGGAGATGGCGGCGGAGCAGACGACCTTCAAGACCACGTTGAGCGGGTCGTTGTCGCGGAGCGACCAGGCGTATTTCGCCCACGCGACGACGCTGGCGATCGCGGCGCAGCCGAAGCCGCCGCTGATCGGGCGGAACAAGTCGGAGAAAACCATCGTGCCGCCGGCACCGGCCGATGTCGTCGAAGTGAGCCGAACCGAAGAGACCATCGATAAAGTCGGTGACAAGTCCACCACGACCAAAAAGACGTTCGAGCAGCCGAAGACGCCCGCGCCGGCCAAAGAACCTGAACCAGAAAAGGTTGAACTCCCCAAAGATCTGCCCAAGACGACTGATTTGATTTCGGACCCCTCCAAGGGTGACGTGATCACACGGACCCAAGTCAAACTTCGCGATACGGGCTTCAAGGCGGTCGGCGACAAAGGTTTAAGCATCGAGCCCGAACTCATGCTCGCCCAGAAGGCCCGCTACCTCGACTTCCTCAACCAACTCCGGCGGACGAACGAAGGGGACGACAAGGCGGACGGCCCGGGGTACTCGCTGAACCTGATGCGGATCCCGGTGTCGGTCTTCCCCGGCAAGCGGACCGACGAGGGCCACGGGGCGGAGATCACGTTCACCGTCGACCCGATCCTCGGCGACGACCTCCTCCCGGTGACGTTCCGGCGGATGGTGGTGAACGATCTCCTACATCAGCTTGGGTTCACGCTGACGCAAGTGCTGGACGACGAGGAGACTCGGAAGTTGCTCGATCCGGATACAAAGGATGTCATTGAAGGCTACCAGATTCTACATTCCTTATCCACTTTCAACGGTGGTAGCATAGATAAACTCGTCAAAGGTTTAACACGGGAGGACCGACGCCGACTCACCGCTGCCTTGAATAAGTTGACTACACAGAAGGTCAATGAAGATGTCTCAGACCTTGTGGATGCTGCGAAACAAGTTGTTACCGATATGCGTCACTACGCTCGCCTCAAAGGGTTTGAGTGTGGTACCTTGCCAGAGGATCCGGGTGTCGATCCTTGTATCGATAACCGATGCTATGAAATCGGAGATAGCAAAGTACAACCCGATGGCAAAGACAAGCAAGAAGACAAAGACAATGCAAAAACTAAAGTGCTGCCACGTCGCGAACTTATGCCCAACCTTTGTCCTCGAAGTCTCATCGCAGGTAGCTCGATGGGTCGTCGTCTGTCGAATAAGCTCCGCGTCCCCTCCCTTTCCTTCTCCAACGGTGTGAGCAACAAACTCGGCTACCCGACTTCCCAGATCTTCGATGTCCTCGGCGAAGGGTTCGCGTTCGAGATCGCGTTCGGGGCGTACCGCGGACTTGAGGACACCATCAAACGCCAGAAGTACGCACACCTACCAGATGTCCAGGCTTACCTCCGCGAAGAGGCCACGGCGGCGTACCAGTTCCTGGCCGAACCCGGCAATCAGCACTTGTGGACCGCGTACTGCACGCCGCAACTCGTCGAAGCCGTGCGTTCGCGGCAACTCGCCAAGCTGGAAGATATGCGGGATCAATTCCGGTGTGATGTCGAGCGCATCTCGCAAACCGGGGAGTTCCGCCGCAAGCGGCCGGACAACGAACTGATCCAGCACTCGAAGACGGCCGCCCTCGCGTGGGCGATCCTCGTCGATTCCGCCCTCCTCACCGACAAACTCGTCAAGGATATGAAGGAAACCGCGTCGTCGAAGGGCAAGCCGTGCCCGAACGCCGCGGACGTGTGGCTCCCGTACTACCTCCCGAACCCGCCGCCGGAAGCCCGGTGCGCGTTCAACGCCTACGTCAAGATGCGGTGGCCGGTGTACGTGTTCGCCCTCGACCCGAACACCCAGGACCAGAACATCGCCGACGCCCTGAGCACCCGCCGGGAGACGCAACTCGCCCTCGCCGTCGCGTTCACGAACGGCCAGATCGGGGTCAACACCCTGACCCGGTACGCCCGCCGGCTCGAGGCCGAGTACGAGACCGTCGCCCTGAACCGGACCCAGGTCGGGTTCAGCCACGGCGAGAACGTGTTCGGGTGGCGGTTCTACCCGCGGTTCCAGACGCCGGACACCGAGAGCAACCTGAAGGTCCTGCTCCGCGACCAGCTGATCGGCGGCCCGTCGAAGAACGCGCTGCTCCGCCAGCGGCGGCTCGAACCCGGCCCGCGGGAGTGCGTCGCCGTCGTCGTCATGCCGTCGTTCGTCCCGTACGTCACCGTGGATTCGGTGTCGAACTGGTTCGGGCTCGCGAACCCGAAGCACAAGGTGCTCGACCACACCCAGGCCGTCCGGCTCAGCAAGACCGTCCGGACGCTCCAGAACTGCGAGCACAAGGTGACCGACGCCGAATGCTACCGGGACGGCGAACTCCGCCGGCTCCAGCAGCGGGTCGAGCAGCTCGCGAACCGGCTCCCGATGCAAACGCAGACGGTCCCGGTCCCGATCCTGAACACGCTCGGCGGGTTCGAGATGTTCAGCAACGGGGCGACCGACCTCGCCCCCGAACTGTACGGCTGGTACGGCGCCCCGGGCGTGTCGTCGGCGAAAGCGACCACCCTGTTCCTGGTCGGCGACCACTTCAGCCCGCTGCGGAGCATGGTCATCGTCGGGAATCGGGAGATCCCGAAAGTGAGCATGACCATGCTGAGCCGGCAGGTGATGCAGGTGACGGTCCCGGCCGGTGTCATGGGCGTCGAGGACAAGGACCGGAAGGGCGTGTTCGCCCAGGCCCACGTGGCGACGCCCTACGGCGTGACGCGGGAGTTGTTGATCCCGCTGATCGATGCGAAGCCTGCAGCCGACCCAGGGCCGAAAGCTGGGTATACGCTCGGTGGGGGCAAGATCGTGGTCACCTACCAGGCTTGTGTGGAGAAGGGGGAACTCGTCCCCGTTTTCAAGAACGCGAAAGCCGAGAAGTTAGACTTCACCTGGTTCGACCCGACCGGAGCCGCGCCTGAGACAGTTCAAGTTCGTTTCGAGTTCGAGGTGAACAAAATCCCGTTGCCTGTCCCTTGCGTGTGCAGCGTCGAAGCCGATCTGAAGACGGGGGAACGGAAAGTCGTGTTCGATCCGACCGCCATCACGACGATCGGGAAGGACCTGCTCCAGCAACTCGGGAAGACGTACTCCGCGACGGGGTCGGACGGAACGGTCCTGACCGGGTCGCTCAAATCGAAGAAAGTCAAAGTCAAGCCTGTCCCGGGTCTTCCGGGGCATGCGGTCGCTGAAGTCGATGCGAACGGCGAATTGGAGGTCGAGTTCAAACCGATCGGCTGCTGCTCTCCTGAAGAACCGAAGAAATGCCAAGAAGCCGAGAAGAAAATAATCCCGCCCGCTGCTGGGGCACTTCCCCCGCCTCGTGCGTTGCCCGCAGAACCGCTGCCAAGTCCCCTTCCACCGGTGACTGGGCTTCCGTCAACGCCGAATCCGTGACCAAGATTCGTCTCGGCCCGCGGCGTGTCTCACTCGGGGTCCGAGTGGGAAGAGGCTCTTAACCGAAGTGTCGTTCTCTCTGCCGAGGTGCTGAGACATTTTCGCAGAGAATCTCGGGGTCCGAGTTAGACAGTCCCGTTCCAACTCGGACCCCGAGTGAGACACTTCGGAAACGAGCAGAGGCGTCCGCTGCGGGAAAGTGCGAAAACGCCAGGAAAAGCAGGGTAGAAACGCGATCGGCCCGAGGGCGTTCCTCGGGCCGATTGTGTTAACACTACAGCGCACCCTGTGACCTTGACGAAACGGGGAGACTTGGGCAATAA
>CAZKIQ010000146.1:0-4558 GCA_964552815.1 uncultured Alcaligenaceae bacterium
ACCACGTGAAGGTTGAACCACGGTCGAACAACGCCATTGCCGCCGGGCTGTCGTCGTTCCAGGGGACGACCCATCACCAGAAACTCGACGTCGAACGGCACCCCGGCAAGGCGAAGCCGACGCAGAAGAAGCTCCGGGCCAAGGACCGGCCGCTGACGCTCTCCATACGGCCGATGACGACTCGCATCTGACCGAGAAGGTTCGCGGCAAGATCGGCGAGGGGCGGGTACTCGCCGTCGCCGGCCAGTTCGTCCGGGTAGTACCCGAGCGTGATTTCGAGTTCCCCGGCGGCGTCCTTGAGCAGTTGCAGGGCATAGGCGACGCTCACCTCGCCCGAGTGACAGCGGCGGATCGCGGCCTCGGCCTTGCTCTCGATGGTCATGGGGTCAAGCTCCTACGGGGGTGGGCTCTGGGGATTTCCCCCAGAGGGGAACCCTGAAGGAAGTCTTCAGGGTTGGGGCAGTCGTGACGAACACCGTCACGACTCAGATCTCAGAACGGGCAGGGTTCCCACTCGTCGGTGGCCATCGCGGCGAAGTAGCGGGAGGAGACGGCTTGCCAGGCGTCGAGGCGGGCAATCATCTCGGCGACCGGGTCGGGCTGCTCGACCGCGGGAGTGCCGGGGATCGTCTCGACGGCGATCGGCTCCCGGGTGACGACTCGCGGTTCCTCGCGGTCGAACCCGCCGGCCTGGATGACGGCACGCAGGGCGTGGCGGTGCTTGCAACCGGAAGGAACCTTCGCCCGGCCCGCGTCGCAGGTGCAAAGGTCGCCCCGGTCGCCGAGCGTGACCTCGTACACCTCACCGGACCCGAGGTTCACCGCGTAGAACCGGCGGAACCCGCGAACGGCCTCGAACTGCTCGGCCACGTCGTAGCTGTCATCCTCGGCCTTCGCACCGGGCTTCGCGGACTTCTTCACGGTGATCGTCAGCCGGCCATCGGCCAGGGCGGTCGGGTCGCTGTTCCGCTTCCACACCCAGCGGCGGGAAGCGTACGTCTTGGTGGGGGCCAGGTCGCCGGCGAGGGGAAGGCGGGTCAGGCACATGGGACAGGCTCCGGGGTAGGGGTGGTGTCGTCCTCAACCGTCCCGGGTAGTCTAACTCTACGCTAGCGTAGAGTCAACAGCATTGTAGTGAATTGTCCCAAATGGTACACTGGCACAAGGTTGGCGTAACGAAGTGAGGGCGGATAATGGCTGAAACCGAAAAGAGAGTGAACATCGGCGTACGCCTGCTTCCTGGCACCGTCACCGCATTGGACGCAGCGGGGGAGCGAATGGGGGGCAAGTCGCGAGCGTTCGTTATCGAAGTGCTGGCGGCCTTGTTCGCGAAGGAACTCAACGCTAAGACGGCGGTCCCCGTGGGCATGGTCCCGGCGGACTCGCGGGCGAAGAAGACCACGAAGAAGAAGTGAACCCCGACATGGACAAGAAGCGCACCCACAAGCCCGCCGTCCGCACTCCCGAGCAACTCGCCGAGCTGCGGGCAGTCCGCGAGCGGTTGCAGCGGGACAAGCCCACGCCGGAGCAGCTGCTCGCGGAGAGCGGGCATCCCGACTTCGTTCCACTCGGGGACCTGCTGCGGGCAGATGCCCAGAGAAGAGAGCCGGGCTAAGTGTATGCTAGGCTGGATACACTTAACCTCAGTGGGCACAGTGATGAGTCGCGGAATCAGCAAGCTGCAGCAACGGATTCTCGACACGCTGGGGGACGGCCTCGACCGCTCCGAGCGGTTCTACAACCCCGGCCCGCTGGACACCCCCGAGCTACTGGAATCGCTCGAACACGGCGGGTTCTTTCCCGACAACGGCGGGTGTCTCCGTCACCGCCTCTTCGCTGTCCGTCGGGCGTGTCGGTCACTGGAACGGCGCGGGCTGATCCGCGGCGAGAAGGTCATAGCCGTGGACTGCGGCCCGCGTCCGGTGTGTTGGGAGATTGTCGCCACGGCCACTTCATCGGCCTAAACCCCGAGGGCGTTCCCGTGGCCGCACTCGTCCGCCCCTGGGTGGTCCGCTACGTCGATGCCGCGGGCAAGCGGTGCAAGAGCACGGACCCCGGCGCGAAGCAGGTGAAGGAACGGGCGGCGAAGTGGCACGGGCAGGGGATTCCGGGATTGCCCCCGAAGAAGCGGATCCCGCTGGCCACGTCGAAGCCGGTCGCCCAGCGGATGCTTGAGGATCTGGTCAGGAAGGCGGAGCGGGGGCAGACGACGCTACCGGACCTCGACGCGGGACGGTTGGAGCTCGGGAAGTTGCTGGCGGAGTTCGCCGAGCTGCTCGGGCGGAAGGCGGAGGCCACCCACGTCGCCGAGGTGGTCCGGGACGCGAAGCGGGTGTTCTCCGCAGTGGACGCCGTGACCGTGGCGGACCTCCGACGGCCCGACCTGGCGGCGAAGGCGGAAGCGGCCGTCTGGGGGTTCACGGAGGGGGCGGCTTCCGTCTCGGCACCCACTGCCGCGAAGATCGGAATGCACGCCCGGCAGTTCGTCGCCTGGCTCGTGCGGAAGAAGAAGCTCCTCGACCACGACCCGCTGACCGCCTGCGACTTCCCTTCCCAGAAAACACAGAACCCCCGCCGCGCCCTCTCGCCCGCGGAACTGGCGAAGGTGCTCGAAGCCGCGGAAAACGACCCGGACGACTTCCGCGGGCTCTACGGACCCGACCGGGCCATTCTCTACCTGACGGCCGTGGCCACGGGCTACCGGGCCGGGGAACTCGCCGTTCTGGAACATGCGAACTTCGACCTCGACGGAGCCATCCCGGTCGTGAGGCTGTCGAAGGAAGACGCGAAGAACGACACCGCCGCCGAGCAACCCCTTCCGCCGGCCGTGGCGGGCCGTCTGCGGGCTTATCTGGCCACCCGGCCGCGCCAGGACCGATCTGGCCGGGAACATGGTACACGAAGGCGGCGAGGATGTTCCGAGCGGACCTGGACCGCGCCGGGGTGCCGGCCGTGGTGAACGGCGAGGAAGCCGTCTTCCACTCTCTTCGCCACTCCTTCGCCACCCTCGTCGCGGAAGTTGCCACCGTGAAGACCGCTCAGGAACTTGTCCGCCACTCCGACCCGAACCTGACGATCGGACGGTACTCCCACACGACCGCCGCGGCGAAGGCGGAAGCCGTCGGGCGGATGAACCTCCCCGGCACCGCGAAGGAAAAAAAATCCGCTCGCCAACCTGACCCGTGCCGACCTGGAAACCCTCGCCGCGTGCCTGGCGGGTGTCGTGTCCGCTCTGGTTGCACTCTTGGTTGCACCCCCGGTTGCACCCGCCTTGCGTTCTTCTGGGGATGGCACTGGACAGATGGGGACCGATGAGGGGGAGAAGAAATCGCGGAGGGGTAATGAAGAAATCCCCGGTTTCCCAGGGGTTTAAGTCGATTCGGGACTCTTCTGGACTGACTGGAACCGAGTACAGGGAAGCCAACGCTCTTCGAAATAAAAGCTGAGGCGACGAAGTCTGAGGTTGCAAATTGCATCGATTTTCTGTGACTTCACCACCGTCGTCTCACTCCTCGAACGCTGGTAGGCTGAGGTCGAACTTCGCCAACCGCGTCGCACACCGCCCGAATGAATCGATGTGTCTTACCGACGTCCGCCTGTCGCTGCGTCACTGTGCAGCGAATGCGTTCTCCAGAATTCGCGGCAATTCAAGAATCGGGCGATTCAGACAGCCAAATCCGTACAGCGACAATTTGAGAACGACTGCGACCACAATTTCGCTCGGCACAACGAGGTTGCGAAATGCATGAATCTTCTGTGCCTTCACCACCTCAGTCGCGATCTTGGAACACTGGCTGACAGAACACGAATTTCGCCATCCACGTCGTAAACGACAAGCGTACAGATCGATCTATCGCATGAGCATCGTAGTCGTGCTGCTATGGGTACAGGTACTACATTACGAATAAGTTCTCCGGAATTCCAGACAATCGAGAACCGCCCATTTATCTCGGTAAATCCATACACCGCGAACTTGGTGCGCGACAACTAACACGAGCTCCGCCGATTCCGAGCCGAGTAATCAAATAAAAAATAGTACAGCGAGATAGCTAGGTAGTTCGTGAGCAGAACGACGATACCCAAGCTGCTATACATGCCTGACGCAACCCATAGCACGCTTATCACACCGATGCTGGCCTTGCCGGCTGCAACCAGCCCGCAATAGTGACGTACAACACAGAAGAGCAAATACACTAACAGCGACACCGACACTGCAAGGAGGTGCTCAGCCGAAGAAGTCTGAATCATGAAAAACATCGCACCAGGCACGATCATGGCTACCACCAAGCCAGCGGCGACAAGCAAGTATTGCATTTGGCGGTCACCTGATGTCTGTGTACGAGTCAGTGAAAACGCCCGACGGAATCGGAAAAGCTGCTAGTCCGGTTGCAAATCCATTGTCCACATAGTAGGTCTCGTCTTGACCATCAACATTCAAGCGGATCTCCACTGCCGCGTGCTGCGGATAGAACTGCGAGAAGCTGGAATTTTTGACGGCAGAAATCCCGCTTGATCGGAACCCAACGTCCCTTAGAGCGACCTTCGCGTCAGGGTTCGC
>CAZKIQ010000147.1:0-4273 GCA_964552815.1 uncultured Alcaligenaceae bacterium
TCACCCGACCCGCCGCATCGTAGGCCGTGGTCGTCACCTTTCCGAGTGGGTCCGTTTCGGTCACCCGCAGGCCGCGATCGTTGTAGGTGTAGGTGGTGGTCCGACCGAGCGGGTCCTTCATGGTCAGCAGATCGCCGGCCCCGTCGTAGGTGTAGGTCGTTGCTTTGCCGAGGGGATCGACCGATGTCAACATTCGGCCGACCCCATCGTAGGTCGAGGTCGTCACGCGACCCAACGGATCCTTCACGCTGCTGACCCGGCCTGCCGAGTCATACACGTAGGTCGTTCGTTTGCCCAGCGGATCAATGATCGTTTCGAGCCGCCGTTTCGAGTCGTACAGATAGGTCGTGGTTCGGTTGAGCGGATCGACCTGAGTCTGGACCAGCCCGCTCGACCAGGTGTAGGTCGTCTTGCCCCCGGCGGGATCGGTCATCGAGGTGAGTCGGCCGCTCCCATCGTAGACATAGCTCGTGGTCCGGTTGAGCGGATCAACCGAGGTGGTTTGATCCTGGAGAGCGTCATAGGTCGCGGTGACAACCGAGCCATCGGGATAGACGATCCGGGTCGGATTCCCGGCCGAATTGAGCGTGTAGTTTGTCGTTCGGCCGAGTTCGTCGGTGCAAGCTGTGACCCAGCCTGTCGCCGGATCCCGCGTCAGAGTGATCACTCCACCGTCCGCGGCGATCTGCTCGGTTACGTTCCCATAAGTGTCGAAGGCGGTCTGGGTCACCGCCCCGACCGGATCGGTCCAGGTGGCATACCGAGTCCCGGCGGTCAGCGTCCCCAGTCCCTTGGCGGCGGCGGGAGTCAGTTGCCCCGCGGTGGCCGACCCCTGCTGGTTGGTGGCCGCCATCCCGTTGGAATAGGTCCACGTCTCGGTTTTCGGCCCATTCTGATGACTGGTCAGTTTCGAGCCCGAATACGCAAACGTGTGCACGGCTGCGTTCTCAGGCAACGTGACTGTGTTCAGATTCGAACCGGAGTAGACCAGCGTTGTCGTCAACGGTCCCGAGGTCACCGTCTGCAGTTTGTTGGACGCATACGTGAAGGTCCCGATCACCCCGTCGGGACCAGTCATCGTGCGGACATCGTCCGTTTGTCCGTCGCTATCCGCATCGATGTAGGTGTAGGTGAAGGTTTCGGCTTCTCGCAGGCCGGTCCAGGCGGTCTGCATCCCCGACGAGTTGAAAGTCCGACTGTTGCCGTTGGCATAAGTGTAGACCCACCCACCACCCGACGCGACGAGCGTTCCACTGTCACCCGCTGGGCTGGTGTAGCCACTCATCGTGCTTTCGTAGAACGACCAGCCCCCGTTGCCCGTAACTCGCAGGATCCCGGCCGGATAACTTCCCGACGCTGCGATGCTATACAACCGATCAACGTTTGAGAACGTCCAGCCCGCTCCATAGGGGCTGGAATCCTGGGCCGCCACGAAGGTCTGACCGCTCGCGGTTTTGACCACGTCTGGACTGGATGTGTAGTCCATGGTGATCGACACCGACCACGTATGCCGACCGACGCCCGTCTGGGCGGTTGGAACCTGGACCGCGAGGTTGAGCAGGTCCCCAGGCGAGCGTCCGGTTGTGGAATAGGTTGTGGTGCCGACGATCGATCCGTCCCAGGTCAGGACCGCGACGATGGAAGGCGGCAAAGCGGTGGCGTTGTCGGATTGCAGGTCGATGGCGATGACCGGCTTGACATCGACGGAATTCGAGTTGTAAACGAGTTCGGGATCCTGGCAGCCGCAATCGGGTGTGAGTCCCGCCCAGGGAATGTCGACTTCGACATGGACATTCCCCTCGAACCGGGGATCGCCGGTGGTGGCCAGCGATTTCGTCCCGGACTGCGTGGTGGTCGTGGACCAGGCCAAAACTCCGACATCCGCGACCCGGATGGTCGAGGTGGCACTGGTCCCTTGATTGCCAGCGGCATCGAGTGCGCGAGCCCGGACCTGATAGGTGCCAATCGCCAGTGCCGGTGTCAGTTCGACCGTCGCGGCTCCGTAAGTGAACGTGCCGGTGAGATAGCCCGTTTCACCAACATCGAGAAAATCCCCATCATTGTTGAGGTCGACATCGAGGGCGAAGGTGCCGGTGATCCCATTGAGATCCGCCGCCGTGATCAGAATCGAAGGAGTGGTATCGTAGGTGGATGTGGGAGCCGAGACACCGACCGTTGGCCCAGTGGTATCGACAGTGACCAAAGTCTGGGAGGAAATTGCCGACCAGCTACCGTAGGTGGAAACGGCGAAGTAGCGATAGACGCCCTCGGCGAGAGTCGTGCCATCGACTACACTCCAACTCCCCGATCCACTCGCGGTGGTCGAACCGACCAGAACACCACCAGCCCGGTACAGCGCGACAGTCGAACCCGGAAACGCCGTCCCCGAAAATGTCAAAGTGGTATCATTGGTCAGTCGATCGGTCGAGGAACTTCCCGTGTCGGTTGCAACCGTGGTGATGACAACGGGTGCTCCGTTTCCGCCGACAATGAAGATTCCGGCGGAATCGCCAGGGCCATTTCCGGACCAAGCGGTCACAAAATTCCCGTCCGCGTCCATCGCGACCGATTGGGCACCTGTAGCATTGATCGGCGGGTTCCCTGGGTTTGTCCCCCCCTGGCCGCCGTTTGTGGTATTGTTGACAAGGAACTCGCTACCTGTCGCCGTGCCATCGGCCGAGTAGCGTTGAGCATACACGCCAAATCCCTTCCCCAATCCTTCTTGGCCATAACTTGTCCAAACGATCACAAAATCCCCGTCTTGATCGACGGCCACCGCCGGCAAATCTTGCTGGGCCGATGTATACGAGTTGACCCGAAACTCACTGCCCTGAGCCGCCCCGGAAGCGTTGTAACGTTGTGCGTAGACATCATTGGATGAGAGGCCGTTTGGACTGCCCCACGCAATCACAAAGTTGCCAGACGCATCCATTCCGACCGCGGGGGTGGTTTGACCGGACGTTGTGTAGGTATTGACCAGGAACTCGCTTCCTTGAGCAGTTCCCGTGGAGTCGTAACGTTGGGCATAGACACCCCAACCGCTCGCATCCTGTCCGCTACTTTGCCAGGTGATCACGAAGTTGCCAACCGCATCCATCGCGACGGCCGGTTGCGCCTGACTGTTCGTGGTGTAGGTATTGACTCGGAATTCGCTGCCGGAAACGGTGCCGGAGCTGGTGAATCGCTGAGCGAAAATTCCCCCATCGGTGTCACCAGTTCCCGGGCCCGACCAGGTAACGACAAAATCCCCATCCGAATCCATGGCCACAGCGGGAAAGACTTGGGCACCAGTCGTGTAGGTATTGATGTGGATTTCGGCACTCGCGACTGTCCCATCGGAATTGTAGAGTTGACCGTATATCCCGCTGGTCGACGATTCCTGGGTGTTGCTGGCCCAAACGATCACGAAGGTTCCGTCCGCGTCCATCGCCACAGCGGGAGCGTACTGGTGATTTGTCGTGTATGTATTGACCTTGAATTCCGTCCCTTGTGCGACACCGGCTGCGTTGAATCGTTGCGCATAGACGCCATATCCGCTGCCATCTTGACCCGAACTTTGCCAGGCGACGACGAAATTCCCATCCGCGTCCGAGGCGACTGAGGGGAGGTTCTGAGTTGAATTGGTGTAGGTATTGACCAGAAGGTCTGTTGTTGGCGAGACGCTGTACAATTCCCGCGTTTCCAGCTGCATCAGGTCCAGGGCCGGACGACGCTTGGTGGGTGTCGCACGCTTAGGCTGGAACACTGACTGAAACAGGCGACGAGCGAGGTAACGCATAGTAAGCTCTCGTTCGAACACTCTCGTGAAAGAATTGTCCGGAATCCTCCCATGTTCCGCGAAATAGACAAGTGAAGAATTTAAGAAAACGGCCTCACCAATTCCCCAATCCGCGCAAACCCTTGTCCTGTCTTGCGAATCAGCTCGGCGGAATTTCATTTTCCTTTCTCAGCCAGTAGCTGAATCCCGGAGCCGGGAAAGCCTGTCGAGCTTCCTCCCGGTCCGAGCTCAGAATCGAAGAACGACGCGGGCCCGGAATCGCCAGCATTTCGAAAACCTCTGTCGCTCCTGAGGTGAACTCGAACAGTCCGACTCGCTGGCCAGTCCGGAGGTCCACGATCGCCACGCCACACAAAAGCCGCGGTTCCCGCTCCGCGACCGGAGGAACATCGAAGACCCGCTTTTCCCGGACCTGGCACAGACCCACCAGAGCGTGGGAACCCGCGAAACTCAGGCCCCGAAGATAGCCTGGTAGAGCCGCTACCACGCTCTGCT
>CAZKIQ010000148.1:0-4260 GCA_964552815.1 uncultured Alcaligenaceae bacterium
GATTCCCACGCAACCGCGGCATGATCGGACCCAGAATCGTGGAAAGTACTGTTTATAGCCAGCAATCTTTGCCTGGGTAGCATTTCTTTATTCGATAGGACATCTGATGGAACGTGATCTGGAATACGAATCGCAGGTGATCCAACAATGGATCGCAAAGGCTGCTACTCGCGTTGACGGAGATCGTATGCGCACACAATGCCACTCTTGCAAGCACGCATATTCTGTTATTGCCAGAACATGTGCCGCTTTTCCGCGCGGGATTCCGAATGACATTTGGGACGGCCGGCACGATCATAATCAGCCCTACTCTGGTGACAATGGAATCCGTTTTGAACTTCGGATTTTCGGACAAGATACGGGTAATGCTTAATGAGAATGCATACTACAGATGTCTGCACATTGTCGAAGAGCAGCGTTGATGTGCTTCGCGGCGGGGACGCCGGTGGAGACGGCGGACGGGTCGATTTTGGTGGAGAACGTGCGGGCCGGGGATAAACTACTGGCTCGGAGCGAGTTCGATCCGGCGGGCGAGGCGACGCCGCGGGCGGTGGAGGAGGTGTTCGTCCGGTTCGGGGCGGTGTGGCGGTTGGAGGTCGGCGGGCGGGACGTGTTCACGACGCCGGAGCACCCGTTCTTCGAGGCGGCGAAGGGGTGGGTGCCGTGCCAGGAGTTGGCGGTCGGAGACCGGTTGCTGTGCCGGGACGGGTCGTGGGTGGCGGTCGGGGCAGTGGAGGACACCGGCCGCTGGGAGACGGTGTACAACTTCCGGATCGCGGAGGATCACACGTACTTTGTCGGCTGCCCGGAGTGGGGCTTCGGGGTTTGGGCGCATAACCAGCGCTATCTTGCGAAGACAGAAGACAAAAAGGCTGCTGCAAGTTGGGATACATTTGTGGCAACGACCGCTTCCCATCTCGAGCAAATCGGAATGCTGAAAACGGGGCTCAGTGATGCAACGCGAGAGCAGGTTGTTGCTGCTCTTGTAACCAAGCTATCCGTCGGAAGTGGGCTGGATCCATCAAGCCACCCGGCAACTGTTCAAACGGCAGTAAATAGGGCATTCGAATCAATCGGCTTTGCAGAACGCTCAGTTCCATCAGGCGAACACCCAGGAGTTGCGGCTGCAGTAAGATCGAATCCGGCTGTTTGGCTCGCATGGTCCTCTTCAGTTGGTGCGAGGACACCCTTTACGCGCAGCAGTGGAGTGTCATACTTAGTTGAGAGGGGCGTATCGAGGGGAATGCATCTCGATACAACAACGGCGTTATTTGCAGAAGCGTTTAGCCATCCCATATCTGATCGAAAAACGATGGTAAACGAGGGGCACTACAAAGTCGGATCTCGTCCTGACAGACTGCCAGGGCTTGATGCGCCTGATCCAGCAAACTCCAGAGACCCCAATGCGATCGAATACCTGCACTTTTGGGCATTCGAGAATGGATTGCAGTTAAATCCTGTTGAGTTATCTCCTATAACAGTATTTGCAGGCAGCAGTGCCTTGAATCGTGGCGTTAGTGGATCTCTCGGCACCAGCATACCGAATATGAGACCGTTCGAGGTTTTTTTGCACAATCTTATTCTTGCAGGATCGCCAACGGAACGCTTGACAAGCGTCAGCGCGGAGATTGTTGGACCTCGCTCGATGACATGGGAATGGACGCATACATTCGGCAAGCAACATGATTTTTCGCAATTCATCGAGCAGCAAGCCAGTCTTGGCTTGACCTCGAACATAAGTATATCTAATCTATCTAAATCAGTCTCATTCTCGTTAAGCCCCGCATCAAGTGCTAAAACGTTGATCAATAAGCAACATGCGTCTCGTCCCTACTTCCTTGGCTAATCGGATTGCGCCAATGATTGCAAATGTATATCACACAGTCGCAAACTCGCTATCAGATACATTTGCCAACTCACCGCTTTGGCCACTTATCGCTGCCCACGCGAATTGGCTTGGCGTTGATGCCTCTCCGATCCGGATTCTCATGCACAACACTTTGCAACCGTCGCTCGGAACACATATGTCACTTATTCCTGAAGACCTTGCAGTACATCCCTGCGCGTGGATCAACTGCAATCCTGAGGCGATCGCGAGGCAAGATTGGGGGAAAGCATTATTCCTTGGGGCGACAGTAAATAATGACGACCAAGGTAGACCGCTTCACCCACATACGATGATTTTATTGCGATACATTCTCGGTTCCTTGGCATCGAATAATGAGGTTAACCATAGCGTCCGCCTCAGTATATACTCATCGATGTTCGATTTTGCACCGTACCACGTTCTACACGAGCCAGATGATCGTGCAGACATATTTATTTATGTGTTTTTTGAGCATAGCAATGGTCAATGTGTGTTTGTCACCGCTGGCCTCTCACGCCTTGGTAGCGAATGTTTCGAGTATATTCTGTTTTGCCCTGCAGCTCAATTCGATCTTTTTCATGAGTTGTTCGTCACAAGCGCTGTTTACTCTTATCAGCAAGGTGAAACTTTTGAAATGGACCGTGTTTTGGTCGATTCGCGTGGAGTGTTTCCGAACACGACTATCGGAGGACTTGCTGTTGCTCCTCCATGCTCATTCCCTACGGTCTTCTCAGGCGAACGCTCTCCAGTACGCTGGAAGTTACTGCAATCTCTTAACTCTGATGAGATCGGTCTAGCAAAGCAGATTGGCGGGATGCAAGCGGTCAATCTTTTGCACTCTCTGGGACTTAGTGATCTTTCGATTTCACATCGTAACTCCGTTTTGCATGCTTCGTGACGTTCTGGACGGCAATAGCCTTGCCGGATTTCGAGCAGATCGGCTACCGACGACGTGATCACATACTGACTTGTCACCGCTGTTGGTTGCTATTGTTCGGAAAAGGGTACACACTTTGCGTCTGTGAACCATCGCCGCGCCGACCCTTTGCGCTCAGGACAGTCTATTCAAAATGAGTTTTAGATGATGCGAGTATCTTGGGCTTATCTGCCCCTTGATCCCCATTCGGTTGCGTCAGGCGAGGCCGCTGCTCTTGCCGACTGGAACATTTTATACAGTGGGTATCGTCTAGCTGCTGGCAGGTCATCGATCGCGTTTGCCGACGCTGGGGGGTTAGCTGCTCTGACGGCGGACGGGCTTCCGAACGCCTGCTTCGCTCACCTTTACGGCCTCCCCGCACTTCCGCCCAAGCCTCCCCGATCACAGTCCAACCGCGACATCGACATCCTGTTCATCGGCAACATGAACCCGGCCGTTCAGGTCGAGCGGTTGCCCTGGGTCGCCCGACTCGCGACCCTCGCCGATCGGCGGCGGGTCGTGATCGCTTCCGGCGTGTTCGGTGATGAGTATCACGCCCTCCTTCGCCGGGCCAAGGTCGTGTTCAACCGCTCGATTCGCGGGGAGTGCAACCAGCGGGTCGGGGAGGCGGTCGCGGCCGGGGCGGTGCTGTTTCAGGAGGCGAGCAACCGGGAGATCGAGCGGTACCTCACGCCGGGGGTCGACTTCGTCCCCTACACCGGGGCCGATCTTGAACGGTTGCTGGAACGGTACCTGGAGAACGACGGACTGCGGGAGCGGACGGCGGCGGCGGCGTGGGCGAAGGTGGGTCGGCTGACCGCGGAGTCGTTGATGGCCGAGGCCGAGGCGGCGATCGCGGGGGAACTCGACGCGTTGCGAGAGCGGGTCGCGCGGTTGCCGCCGTGGCCGGACGCCGACCGGCTCCGGGCCGAGGTCCGGAACCTGCTCGAACGCGGGCCGCGTCGTCGTGCGCGAAGACGGCCGGCACGTGCCGGGAGATCCTTGGGGTCGAGTCGTCCCTGTGGAAGTTCGCCCGGGTGGCCGGGGTCGAGCCGACGAACAACGCGGCGCAGCGGGCCGTCCGTCATGCCGTGTGCTGGCGGAAGACGAGCTACTGGACGGGCAGCGCGGCCGACAGTCGGTTCGTAGAGCGGGTGCTGACCGTGGTCGCCAGTTGCCGGCAGCAGGGGCGGGGGGTGCTGGGGTTCCTGGTCGGGGCGGTTCACGCCGCCCGGACCGGGGGCACGCCGCCGTCACTCGTGCCCGCAGGGGCGTGAACGGTTATTGCGCCACGAAAGCCTGGGAAGGGAGGACGGAAATGTAGGAACAGATCCTGAAACCCTTCAGTGGAACCCAGCGGGCAACCACTCCCGCCCCGTAGAGCCTGGCAGGCAGCGGGAAGCGAGTCTGGCGTCGGCTTGGGGTAACCCAGTCGGCGAAGCGAAAGATAGCGAGTGCTAAAGCCGTGTGATTGAGC
>CAZKIQ010000149.1:0-4198 GCA_964552815.1 uncultured Alcaligenaceae bacterium
TCACCCGACCCGCCGCATCGTAGGCCGTGGTCGTCACCTTTCCGAGTGGGTCCGTCTCGGTCACCCGCAGGCCGCGATCGTTGTAGGTGTAGGAGGTGGTCCGACCCAGCGGGTCCTTCATGGTCAACAGATCGCCGGCCCCATCGTAGGTGTAAGTCGTCGTCTTACCGAGCGGATCGACTGAGGTCAGCATCCGACCGACCCCATCGTAGGTCGAGGTCGTCACGCGACCAAGCGGATCCTTCACGCTGCTGACCCGGCCTGCCGAGTCATACACGTAAGTTGTCCGTTTGCCCAGCGGATCAATGATGGTTTCGAGCCGCCGTTTCGAGTCGTACAGATAGGTCGTGGTTCGGTTGAGCGGATCGACCTGAGTCTGGACCAGCCCGCTCGACCAGGTGTAGGTCGTCTTGCCCCCGGCGGGATCGGTCATCGAGGTGAGTCGGCCGCTCCCATCGTAGACATAGCTCGTGGTCCGGTTGAGCGGATCAACCGAGGTGGTTTGATCCTGGAGAGCGTCATAGGTCGCGGTGACAACCGAGCCATCGGGATAGACGATCCGGGTCGGATTCCCGGCCGAATTGAGCGTGTAGTTTGTCGTTCGGCCGAGTTCGTCGGTGCAAGCTGTGACCCAGCCTGTCGCCGGATCCCGCGTCAGAGTGATCACTCCACCGTCCGCGGCGATCTGCTCGGTTACGTTCCCATAAGTGTCGAAGGCGGTCTGGGTCACCGCCCCGACCGGATCGGTCCAGGTGGCATACCGAGTCCCGGCGGTCAGCGTCCCCAGTCCCTTGGCGGCGGCGGGAGTCAGTTGCCCCGCGGTGGCCGACCCCTGCTGGTTGGTGGCCGCCATCCCGTTGGAATAGGTCCACGTCTCGGTTTTCGGCCCATTCTGATGACTGGTCAGTTTCGAGCCCGAATACGCAAACGTGTGCACGGCTGCGTTCTCAGGCAACGTGACTGTGTTCAGATTCGAACCGGAGTAGACCAGCGTTGTCGTCAACGGTCCCGAGGTCACCGTCTGCAGTTTGTTGGACGCATACGTGAAGGTCCCGATCACCCCGTCGGGACCAGTCATCGTGCGGACATCGTCCGTTTGTCCGTCGCTATCCGCATCGATGTAGGTGTAGGTGAAGGTTTCGGCTTCTCGCAGGCCGGTCCAGGCGGTCTGCATCCCCGACGAGTTGAAAGTCCGACTGTTGCCGTTGGCATAAGTGTAGACCCACCCACCACCCGACGCGACGAGCGTTCCACTGTCACCCGCTGGGCTGGTGTAGCCACTCATCGTGCTTTCGTAGAACGACCAGCCCCCGTTGCCCGTAACTCGCAGGATCCCGGCCGGATAACTTCCCGACGCTGCGATGCTATACAACCGATCAACGTTTGAGAACGTCCAGCCCGCTCCATAGGGGCTGGAATCCTGGGCCGCCACGAAGGTCTGACCGCTCGCGGTTTTGACCACGTCTGGACTGGATGTGTAGTCCATGGTGATCGACACCGACCACGTATGCCGACCGACGCCCGTCTGGGCGGTTGGAACCTGGACCGCGAGGTTGAGCAGGTCCCCAGGCGAGCGTCCGGTTGTGGAATAGGTTGTGGTGCCGACGATCGATCCGTCCCAGGTCAGGACCGCGACGATGGAAGGCGGCAAAGCGGTGGCGTTGTCGGATTGCAGGTCGATGGCGATGACCGGCTTGACATCGACGGAATTCGAGTTGTAAACGAGTTCGGGATCCTGGCAGCCGCAATCGGGTGTGAGTCCCGCCCAGGGAATGTCGACTTCGACATGGACATTCCCCTCGAACCGGGGATCGCCGGTGGTGGCCAGCGATTTCGTCCCGGACTGCGTGGTGGTCGTGGACCAGGCCAAAACTCCGACATCCGCGACCCGGATGGTCGAGGTGGCACTGGTCCCTTGATTGCCAGCGGCATCGAGTGCGCGAGCCCGGACCTGATAGGTGCCAATCGCCAGTGCCGGTGTCAGTTCGACCGTCGCGGCTCCGTAAGTGAACGTGCCGGTGAGATAGCCCGTTTCACCAACATCGAGAAAATCCCCATCATTGTTGAGGTCGACATCGAGGGCGAAGGTGCCGGTGATCCCATTGAGATCCGCCGCCGTGATCAGAATCGAAGGAGTGGTATCGTAGGTGGATGTGGGAGCCGAGACTGTGGCCGAAGGGCCGGTTGTGTCAACGGTAACCAGGGATTGCGGAGTGGTATTCGACCAGTACGAACCGATGGTCGCGGTGGCGGTATAGGCGTAGACGGCATCGCTGAGCGTCGCGGGATCAGCGATACTCCAGGTGCCATAAGAATCGGCTGTCGTCGTACCAACAACTCCGGCTCCCTGCCGGGTTAAACTCACTGTCGAACCGGACGGAGCGGTCCCGGAAATCGTCAAAGACGTGTCGTTGGTCAGGCGGTCTGATGAAGAAACACCCGAATCCGACGAAATCGCAGTAATCGCAACCGTTGTCCCTGCGCCACCTCCCACAAAGACTCCTCCAGAATCTCCCGTTCCCTGACCATGCCAAGCGACAACGAAGTTTCCGGCAGCGTCCATTCCAATAGCAGGCACATTCTGCGATCCTGTAGTATAAGCATTTACACGGAACTCTGGTCCAGATACGGAGCCTGACGCGAGATAGCGTTGGGCATATATATCATTACCATTGCTCGCCCATGCGATTACGAATCCACCGTTGGCATCCATAGCGACGGCCGGAATCAACTGGTCTCCAATTGTGCTAGAATTGACGTGGAATTCAGGACCCTGCGCCGTCCCTGTCGAGTCATATCTTCTCGCGTATATGCCGTACCATTGATCCGGATCAGAGTAATCGTAGTAATATTGCGACCACGCGATTACAAAATCTCCGTCCAAGTCCATCGCAATCGATGCGCCCCAAAAGCCATAACTGTGGTCATTCACCCGAAACGAAGATCCCTGCGGCGTTCCTCCGCTCGAGTATCGGCGAGCGTAAATCTCGGAGGTGCCCTGAAGCCAGGACACTACAAAATCTCCATCACCGTCCATTGCGATCATAGGTTCGAAATTATTGCCACTGCCATCGACCAGGTATTCGTCTTGCAAAGGCACGCCTGCCGCAGAAAAGCCGCGGGCGTAAATGCTGGGATTGTAGACGCCACTCCCCCAGGTTACGACAAAATTCCCATTTGAATCCATTGCAACAGCGGGCGAGGATTGCGTGAGTGCAGTCGTAGTATTTACCAGGAACTCGCTTCCAGAAGGAATCCCGTCTTTCGTGTATAGCTGGCCATATACACCGTAGTAACTTCCGTCTTGATTTTCGCTTTCCCAAACAATAACAAAATTCCCGCTCCGATCCGCGGCGATCGACGGATAGCTTTGAGATCCAGTAGTGTAGGTGTTGACTTGAAACTCATTCCCTAGTCTGATCCCATCCGAATCAAATCTCTGTGCAAAAATTCCATTCCCTGAGCCGTCCTGTCCAGTGTCAACCCACGTTACAACAAAGTTCCCATTGGCATCCATCGCGACTGCCGGTTCAACCTGGTATCCTGTCGTATAGCTATTAGCCAGAATGTCTTGGTTGGACGACACGCTAAAGAGTTCGCGAGTTTCAAGCCTTGTCAATTCCAGGGCAGGACGGCGGTTTTCGCGACTCCTACGCTTCGGCGGGAACACAGACTGAAACAGGCGACGAGCGAGGGAACGCATGGCAAGCTCTCGTTCGAACACTCTCGTGAAAGAATTGTCCGGAATCCTCCCATGTTCCGCGAAATAGACAAGTGAAGAATTTAAGAAAACGGCCTCACCAATTCCCCAATCAGCGCAAACCCTTGTCCTGCCTTGCGAATCAGCCCGGCGGAATTTCATTTTCCTTTCTCAGCCAGTAACTGAAACCCGGAGCCGGATACGCCTGCCGAGCTTCCTCCCGGTCCGAGCTCAGAATCGAAGGACGACGCGGGCCCGGGATCGCCAGCACCTCGAAAACCTCTGTCGCTCCCGAGGTGAATTCGAACAGTCCCACTCGCTGGCCAGTCCGGAGGTCCACGATCGCCACGCCACACAAGAGCCGCGGAACCCGTTCAGCCACCGGAGGCACATCGAAGACGCGCTTCTCCCGCACCTGGCACAGACCCACCAGAGCGTGATTTCCCGCGAAACTCAGGCCCCGAAGATAGCCTGGTAGAGCCGCTACCACGCTCTGCT
>CAZKIQ010000150.1:0-4069 GCA_964552815.1 uncultured Alcaligenaceae bacterium
GTCGTCGGAAATCCGACCGCGGCCCAGCCCCGCGTCGTGATGCCGGAACTCCAGTCACGGAGCATGTCCAAGCTCGGCAGGGTGAAATCCTTTCCAATCAAGGCACTGAGTTCATCGTCCGCACTGAAAACCCGCAGCACGAGTCGGACAAGGCCATCGGGATGCTGAACCCGATTATCGGGATGCTGAACTCGATCATCGTGAACACCCGCAACGAATTGGTAGCAGGCTTCCGGCGGCTCATGGCCGCGAAGAAGTTGGGGTGGTCGACCGTGCCCGTCCGTGTGGTTTCGTCGCTCGATGATGCCTTGGCCGCACTACAAGCCGAGCGAGACGAAAACACCTGCCGGGAAGACCTGTCGCCACTCGACCTGATCGAGATGGGCCGGCGGATCGAGGCGTTGGAAGGGCCGAAGGCGAAGGAGCGGCAGGCTGCAGCGGGTCCAACTTCTGGCCCAGGAGCGAAAACGAGCGGTTCCGGAAAATTTCCGGAACCGCTCAAGGGTGAAGTTCGCGACAAGGTCGACCTTGTCGCGAGTCTGGCCCTTGGAAGCTTCCGGAGAGCCACTGTCGCCACTCGAGGGGTCTATCGGGATTCCATTGCTGATTGCGAATGTACTCCGACCACCGCTTCCCCGCAGCCTTGCAGTCGACCCCTCCGGTTCAGATCAAGTACCCTGTGTTCATGCCCCGAGAAGAACCGCCCCCGTTGCCCGAAGTCCCCGGCGTCGAGTTTCGGCCGGTGCCAGGCTGTCCGGAGCACGCGGCCGGGTCGGACGGCTCCGTCTGGAAGCTGGCGGCGCGATGGCCTTGCGAACGCTGCTCGCCGCGGAAGTGGTTCCCGGTGCAGGTCTTCGAGCGGCCGGGCGGGGCGGCGGGTCGGGGACTTGGTCGCGGCGGGGTTCGAGTGAGCACCGCTCGTCAAAACGGAGTATCTGGCAAAACGACAAGGGTGGGCGAGGTAGGCGGCTCCTGAACCCGATCTTTGCAATCGACATCGTTCACCGGACAAAACCGGCACTCACGAACCGATGGAGTCTTATGGCTCGGCTCGACCGTCACTAGCTTCCTGATTGTCGCTCCCAAGTCCGAAACGAACTGGGGAGTCAGCGTAGTGTGCTCGATGAAATGGTGGTCATCCTCATAGACGAGCAGTCCACGAAATTTCCGTCCTACAAACCGCGTCACCACGCGCGGAACTGCCCACATGTAGATGCGCACTTGAAGCTCGTGGGATGCGTACGGTACGCCGGATTTGAGATCGACGATGAGACTTTCGTCGTCGCGAATCGCAATAATGTCCGGCTTGCAGGACAGGTTGGCGTAGGTGCCCGGGACTTTGAAATCATTCGCATCTTCGACGGTGACGGTGAATCCTTCCGCTTCCAGCTCCGCTTTCTGTCGCCGAAGCATTTTCGTGTGCTTCACCTTGTGGTCAGAAGTTGAATAATCGCCTCGACCTGGACGTTTGTCGAAGAAATGAACCGAACGGAACCAGGCCGACCATTCGCAGTGCGCCTCACCGGCCATCAATTTGGTGATGTAGCTCACTGGGACGTGCGGGAATTCACGCGGCCTCGCCATGATCGTGTTCGCGCTCGAGTTGGGATTCGGATTCAACAAGAGTATCGTTCTCCCAAGCCGCAATGCGAGCGTTTTCTTCTTGTTCGCAACCGAGATGTCGCCCACGTTCAGAGGCTGAGCATGGCTTTCCACAGAAGCAGCAGAACAAATTATCTTTCATGATGTACGAGCTCATCGCAATTCCTCGCATTTGAAGAAGAGGAAAGGGTATCGACTCTACCGGCCAACAAGCAATGTCAGTGGGATCGCTGTTCTGAGCTCGTCTCGAAGAAATCTCCACATCTTGTTCCAAAGATTGACGCACAACCTCGATTTCCTCGTCGAGACCGCCCGCGAGAGTCGACCAGAGTCGATATGGGAATTCCCATATCGATTCGGGTGGGTGAGGCTCGTTGCAGGAATTCCCGCAACGACTCCGAACGGCGCGGAATCTACCAGCCAGGATTGCAAAATCCACGTCTCATCGACAGGCCTCTCGCCTGGATGTTCCTCACGCCCGCAGTTTGTCTGCGGCATCGCGGAGATGGGGTTTCACCTTCGTGTACGTGTTCGCTGTCAGGTTCGGGGTCGAGTGTCGGGCCAGCTTCTGAGCTTCCGCGAGCGAAACGCCGGCCTGGGCCAGCATCGTGATGTACTGGGCTCGTAAGGCGTGGAAGTCGAACACCTCGCCGGCGGCGTCGCGGTAGGGTAGGCCCGCTGCGGCCAAGTCTTCCTCGATCATCCGGGCGCCGCGAGTCGACCAGTCGTTCCAACCTCGAAACACGGGTTCTCCCGCTTTTCGACCAAGAAGCCAGGTTCCCACCAGCTCGGAAACCGCCGAGGGAATCGGGAGCGTCTCGGCGCAGCGGTCCTTCGCGTCGGCGGCCGTGATCTTCACCCCGAGGCATTTTCCCTGCTCCCACACGAACGATTCCGGGGTCAGGCTCGCCAGTTCCGAGATCCGCAAGCCCGTGTACGCCGCCAGACGGTAGAGGCATTCCCGGTCGCGACCTACCATCCCGTAACGGACCGGCCCCGAACGAGCGGCTTCGAAGAGCTTTCGGAGGTCCCCCACGGGGAGAGTTCGCCGGGTCAAGACTCGCCCGGCCTCGGCGTTGAGTTTCTCGATCGGCTCGAATGGGTTGCCGGCCAGCTTCAGACGCTTCATCAGCCATCGGCCGAAGGCACGGGCGGCAGTGGCATAGAGGTTGTAGGTCCGGGCGGACCAGTCGTGCTTCTTCCGCTCGGCGAGTAGAGCATCAGCAGCACGATGGCCGTCGACCGCACCCGGACGAAGGTTCCCGATCTTCGCTGCGGCGAAGAGGATCCCAAGTCGGCGACGGGTTTCCTTGACGTGGTAAGCGGATCGGTCCTTGGCCTTGAGGTGATCGCGGTAGACGTCAGCCAGTTCGGCGAGGGTGTCACCGGTGCCATCGGTCTGGGTCGGCGCTTCGAGTCCCGCCCGGACCCTTGCAGCCTTGCGTTCGAGTTCGGCCCCAAGGGACTTCGAGGCGGCTTTGTCCTTGAAGCCGGGAACCCGGACGAGGGCCCCGGTGTGGTCCTTGTACTCGATGAGGTAGACGGCAGATCGGATCCGCACCCGACCGTTGGGAAGGATGAGGCCCTCGAGGATCTCGCCGCCTCGGCCTTTCCAGCGGGCGACGGTCTCGCCCTTCGATGTGGTCGACGTCGTAGCTGTTGGAGGAAGCGAGCGGGTGTAGTGCGGGCGGTAGACGGATGCCATCGGTGGGCCTCTGGGGTTCGCGGGTCAGTCGGTCACCGGGGCGGTCACCAGTTTCTCGATCCAAGCCTCGGGGATGATCACCCGGCCCTCACGGTCCTCGGCGATCAACTCCCGGTCGAGGAGGTTCTTTTTCACGAGATAGAACTCGCTCCGCTCGATGAACTGCTCCACTCGCTCCTGCAGTTCCTTGGTTCGGCACGGGCCATCATTGGCCAGCGACCGCAACACGGTTTTCTCGCCGGCACCGAGGAAGTGGCCGCGGAGTTGCGGAATCGTCGGGCCCTTCTCCGCGAACTGGACCGAGTCGGGCAACTCCCGGCCGTCCGTGGTTCGATCCGGCTTGATCTCCACGCGTTCGCCGGAGTCGAATTTGATCCGCACCGTGAGCTTCCCGTCATGGAAACCGCCGCCGGGAAGGAGCCAGCGGGCACACCAGAGCAGGGCCGCTCGCAGGTCCCGGGGCGAGGGTTGCTCGACCTCCGAGGGAGGGCTCGATTTCGATTCGGGGGTGCGTCCCCGGGGCGAGGAAGTCATGAAGAATCTCGGGGTTCGATCCTGTGAACACCGGCAGTTTTCACGCGGCAGCACGGTCCGAGGTCGGATCCGGTTTCGCACAGCGAAGGTGCCTGTTTCCTGCTCGCTGCTGCTGGTAGAACGGGTCGAGGAAGTCGCCGGCCCGGAGCAACCCGCCACAGAGTCGGCACCGCGGCGGCGGGTCGCCGAGGGCCTCGAGCAGTTCCAGCGTCGAGTCGGTGATCTGGC
>CAZKIQ010000151.1:0-3965 GCA_964552815.1 uncultured Alcaligenaceae bacterium
ATAATTCCACGCGTCGATACGCGGCTGCGAGCAGGTCACCGCCGGCCTTGCTCGCGGAGTACGGGCTGTTCGGGTGCAGCGGCGTCTCCTCGGTGAACAGGCCCGTCGCGCCGAGGCTGCCGTACACCTCGTCCGTCGAAACCTGGACGTACTTCTTCACACCGAACTCGCGGGCGGCGTCGAGGAGAATCTGCGTGCCGATGACGTTGGTGCGGACGAACGGCCCGGAATCCTGGATGCTGCGGTCGACGTGGCTCTCGGCGGCGAAGTGAATGACATCGGTGATTCCGAGCTTCATGGCAGCCCGCACGTCGTCCCGGCTGCACACGTCCCCTTTGACGAAGCGATATCGCGGATTCCCCGTCAAATCCGCAAGGTTGGCCAGGTTCCCGGCATACGTGAGGGCGTCGAAGTTGACGATTTTCACCCCCGGATCCGTCGCCAGGAGATGGCGAACGAAGTTCGAGCCGATGAATCCGCAACCCCCAGTGACGAGCAACATCGACATGGCAATCCCCTGGCGTCCTGCGGGAAATTTGCAAATCCCGGGCCATGGGCACCCGGGGCAGTGCAGGCAAAGTACCCGGATTCCGGGAAGACGTCAAACCGGATCGGGCGACTTCAACCCCGTCCCCGCCTAGCGGGCTTGGATCTTCGGGGCCGGCTCCGCAAAATGATCGGGTGATTTTGCTTCCTTCGCGCCTGGAATGTCGGCATGCCCCGCTACCTCGTCGGCATCGATCTCGGGACGACCAACTCGGCCGTCGCGTTCGTGGACCTGGCCCAGAAACCGCGGGCCGGCGGGGTGAAGCTCCACACCTTCCCGATCCTTCAACTGGTCGGGCCCGGTGAGGTCAAGGAGCACCCGCTGCTGCCGTCATTCCTGTACATCCCCGGTGCGGATCTGCCGGCGGGGGCGGTCGCGTTGCCGTGGGACCCGAAAGCGGCGGAAGCGGTCGGCGTTTTCGCCCGGAATCACGGCTCGAAAGTGCCGGGCCGGCTGGTTTCCTCGGCGAAGTCATGGCTATGCCACCCCGGCGTCGACCGCACTGCTCCGCTTCTCCCCTGGGCCGCCCCTCCCGATGTGTCTCGACTTTCCCCGCTGGAAGTGTCGACAAAGTATCTCAAGCACGTCGTGGCGGCGTGGAACCACGCACCGGGGCGGAAGTCGGAGGATCGGCTCGAAGATCAGCCGGTCGTGCTGACGGTTCCCGCTTCCTTCGACGATGTCGCCCGGAACCTCACCGCGGAGGCGGCAAAACAGGCGGGGTTGAAGCACGTCACGCTGCTGGAAGAGCCGCAAGCCGCCTTCTACGCCTGGCTCGGGACGCACACCCCGACGGAAGCCGGCATGCTCAAGCCCGGGATGCGGTGCCTCGTCGTCGACGTTGGCGGCGGGACTTCCGACTTCTCCCTGATCCGCGCCGGGGAAGAGCAGGGCGAACTCACTTTCATCCGCGACGCGGTCGGGGAGCACCTGCTCCTCGGCGGGGACAACATGGACCTCGCGCTGGCGAAGTCCGTCGAGGCAAAGCTCCCCGCGAAGATCGACGCTGCCCAGTTCGGGGCCCTCGTCCAGGCGTGTCGGCAGGCGAAAGAAGCGCTCCTCGGAATCGACCCGCCGGACCATTTCCCGGTCACCGTCGTCGGGCGGGGGCGGTCCGTCGTCGGCGGCAGCATCTCGATCAACATCACCGCGGACGACGTGAAATCGGCGCTCTTCGATGGATTCTTTCCCGTCGTGCCGTTTGACGCCGAGCCCGGAAAGTCCGCACGCACCGGGCTGCAGGAGATGGGCCTGCCATACGTTGCGGACCCGGCGATTACCCGGCACCTGGCCGCGTTTGTGCGGCAGCATGTCCCGGCGGGCGAAGTCATCGACGCGATCCTCTTCAACGGTGGGATGTTTACCCCGAAAGTGCTCCAGGAGCGAATCGTCGAGGTTCTCCGGCCGTGGTTCGAGAAGCCGGAAAAACCGTGGAATCCACTGGTTCTCACAAGCCCGTCCCTCGACCTCGCGGTGGCGTGGGGGGCTGCCTTCTCCGGCTGGTTGAAGCAGTCCGGCGGCCGACGGATCGGCGGCGGGATCCCCCGGTCGTATTACCTCGGCGTTTCCTCGGCAGAGAGCGGAGAGCAAAGTGCGAAGAGTGAGGAATCCCGGTCGGAGCCCTCTGCTCCACGCTCTTCGCCCTTCGCGAATTCCGCGTTCGTGTGCGTTGTCCCCCGCGGTCTCGCAGAAGGGGAGGAGATTGCGATTCCGCAGCCGGAGTTCGAACTCGCCCTCGGGCAGCCGGTGCTTTTCCCGCTGTTCACCTCGACGGTCCGCGGAGACGACAAGCCGGGGGATGTGCTTCACGTTTCCCCGGAACAACTGATGCAACTTCCGCCATTGCACACCGTCTTGCGAGGCGGGAAGCGGTCGGGCACCAAGCGGGTCCCGGTCACGCTCGCCACGAAATGCACCGAGATCGGCACGCTCGAGTTGTACTGCGTCTCCCGGGAGGGAAACCGCTGGCGACTCGAATTCAACGTTCGCGATGTCTTCAACCCTGTCGCCCGGGACTCGAGATCGGACGCGAAATCGGGCGACGATGGGCCGGCCACGGTGGTCGATGTCTTCCCGGAAGAGCGGGTTCAGTCGGCCGGCGAGCACATTCGCGGAACGTTTACGGGTGCTTCACCGACGCCCGCAGAACTGCCGAAACTGCTCGAAGCCGACCTCGACACCAACCGCTCCGAGTGGCCGACGGGTCTTTGCCGGCGATTGTGGGACTTCCTCACGGAGGTCGCGGATCAACGGGTGCGGTCGCCGCAACACCTGTCCCGGTGGTACAACCTCGCGGGTTTCTCGCTCCGCCCCGGTTTCGGGGACCCCGTCGACCGGTACCGCGTCGAGGCGTTGTGGAAGCTCATCTCGTCGGCAGCGGCCGCGGGGCCGGGGAAGCAGATGGGAGTCATCGAGGGGGGGGCCGACTACTGGATCATGTGGCGTCGCGTCGCCGGCGGCCTCAACACCGCTTTACAGCAGACGCTCTTCATCCGACTTCGCCAGGCATTGCTCGCACCCCGCGGGAAGGGCCCGAAACTCAACTCCAACGAACTCGCCGAGATGTGGCGGGCCGCCGCCTCCCTGGAGCGGATCGACGCCAAGACCAAGCAGGCGCTCGGCGAAGTGCTACTCGGCCAGATCCGCGAGAAACCGGTGCCGCACTACGCCTTCTGGGCCCTGACCCGGCTCGGGGCACGCCGGCAGTTGTACGGTCCGCTCAACACCGTCGTCCACCCGCAGATCGCCGAGAAGTGGATCGAAAAACTCCTCGATTTCCAGCCGGAAACCGACAACGACCGCCTCGGCTGGGGGTTCTGCCTCGCCCAGTTGGCCCGCCGAACCGACCTTCGCGGGGTCGATGTCGACGACGAAACTCGAGCCCGCGTGGCCAGCCTTCTGCGATCCGCCAGCGTCCCCGCCGGCTGGCCGACTATGGTGGAAGAAAACACAACCGGAGCCAGCGACGACGATTCCCGCATGTTCGGCGAAGGCCTACCGATCGGCCTGCGACTCGTCTGATCCCCAGCCGCTGGACCCCGCGGACGGTTCTTCTCGCAGAACGTCCTGACCACTTCCACTCGCGGACACGGTCACATCGACCCGCGGAGCGAGCGAAAATCGACGTCGCCCGCGACATGGGGCACTTCTGTCTCGTTCCTACGCTGGTCTGATTCGCGACCTCGCGAACGGCGAGCTACAATGAACTTCACCACGCTACCCGGAGCTTATCATCCCGGTGGGAAGGATATGCGGAACAGTGGCGATGCATCGGGTGTAGCCCAGCCCTTTTGCAATCGGTACAGTATGTGATAGATTCCACCTGGGGGTGATATGCGGGTCCGCATAATCACTTGTTCGGCAGCGGAGGGCTTCGGGGCGTGCAGTCGCTGGAAGAGATCGAGGCGTGGCTCGGGCA
>CAZKIQ010000152.1:0-3688 GCA_964552815.1 uncultured Alcaligenaceae bacterium
ACGGACCCACTCGGAAAGGTGACGACCACGGCCTACGATGCGGCGGGTCGGGTGAGCACCATTACCGATCCGCTGGGTCGAGTGACAACCTACTCCTACGACGGAAATGGTCGGTTGGTCGCGGTGACCGACCCGGCCGGTGGGATCGCCACCACGGTCTACGATCGGTCGGGCCAGGTGAGTTCGACACTGGACCCCACGGGAATCCGGACACAATTCGGCTACGACAACCAGGGCCGGCTGATCACGACGACTGATGCCGCAGGAGCGGTGTCGACGACGGTTTACGATGTGGCTGGCCAGGTGACCGCGACGATCGATCCCCTCGGTCACCGCACCACGTTCACCTACGATGGGGCCGGCCGCACGGAAACGGTCAAGGACCCGACCGGGGCAGTGTCGACCACGGTGTATGACCTGTCGGGGCAAGTCAAGGCAACAGTCGATGCGTTGGGGCGACGGACGACGTTCACCTACGATGGGGCGGGTCGCACCGAAACAGTGAAGGATCCGACCGGTGCGGTGATGACCACGGTTTACGATGCTGCGGGTCAGGTCACCGCCACCATCGATGCGTTGGGGCGTCGAACCAGCTTCACCTATGACCTGGATGGCCGCACCGAAACAGTGAAGGATCCGACCGGTGCGGTGATGACCACGGTTTACGATGCCGCGGGTCAGGTCACCGCAACGGTGGATGCCCTGGGTCGTCGGACGACCTTCACTTATGACCTGGCCGGTCGAACCGAGACGACCAAGGATGGGACCGGTGCGGTTTGGACCACGGTGTACGATGCGGCCGGTCAAATGACGGCCCAGATCGATCCACTCGGGCACCGCACGACCTTCACCTATGATGGGGCGGGTCGGACCATCGGGGTGAAAGATGCGTTGGGCCGAGTCTCGACCACGGTCTACGATGCAGCGGGTCGGGTGACCGCCACGGTGGATGCCCTGGGTCGGCGGACAAGTTATGACTATGACTCGGTTGGCCGGCAGCAGACGATCACCGATGCCCTGGGGAAGATGACCACCACGGTCTACGACCTGGAAGGGCGGGTGACGGCGACCGTGGACGAGTTGGGTCGGCGGACTTCGTATTCCTACGATGCTGCGGACCGGGTCATCGACATGCGCGATGCGGTCGGCTACCTCGGGACCACGGTCTACGATGCCGCGGGTCAGGTGACGGCCCAGGTCGATCCGCTCGGCCGTCGCACCACTTTCAGCTACGACGGCGCGGGTCGCACCGAAACCGTGAAGGATCCCACCGGTGCGGTGGCCAGTACAGTCTATGATGCCGCCGGTCAGGTGACGGCCCAAGTCGACCCGCTCGGTCGCCGCACGACGTTTACCTATGATGCGGCGGGACGCACCGAGACCGTGAAGGATGCCACCGGAGCGGTGTGGACCACGGTGTACGACTCGGCGGGTCAAACAACGGCCAGCATCGATCCGCGGGGGAACCGGACGACCTTTACCTACGATGCCGCGGGACGCACCGAAACTGTCAAGGATGCCCTGAACCAGGTCGCCACCTCGGTCTACGATCTGGCCGGCAACACCACCATCACGATCAATCCGCGAGGGTATCGGACCACCTTCACCTACGATGCCCTTGACCGGGTCACCCAGGTGACGGATGCAGCCGGTGGGATTGCGACAACGGTGTACGATGCGGTCGGCAATGTCACGGCGTCGGTGGATCAGTTGGGACGTCGGACCACCTTTGCTTATGACGCCCTGAACCGGGTCATCACCACCACCAATGCCCTGGGCGGGGCCGCCACGGTGGTGTATGACGCTGCCAGCCAGGTGACGGCCAGGACCGATGAGTTGGGTCGAACCCACACCTACACTTATGACCTTCGCGGGCGGCAAACCGAGTCGAAAGACCCGCTCAACGGTGTCACAACAACGGTTTACGACGGAGCGAACCAGGTCACGGCGATGGTCGACCCCGTCGGCAACCGCACCTCGTACACTTATGATGGGGCTGGTCGGACCGAGACGATGAAGGATCCGACCGGTGCGGTGTGGACCACCGTGTACGATGCCGCGGGCCAGGTGACGGCCCGGATCGATCCCCTCGGTCGCCGGACGACCTTCACTTACGATGCGGCGGGTCGGACCGAGACCAGGAAGGATCCCACCGGTGCTGTGGCGAGCACGGTCTACGATGCGGTCGGGAATGTCTCGGTATCAGTGGATCCCCTCGGGCACCGGACCACCTTCACCTATGACGCTCTCAACCGCGTCTCGACCGTCAAGGATGCCCTCAATGGGGTGATGACCACGGTCTACGATGCGAACGGGAATGTGACGGTACGAACCGACCAGCGGGGTTACTCGACGACGATCACTTATGATGCCCTCGACCGGGCCACCGAGGTCAAGGACGCGGTCGGCGGGGTGACGAGCACGGTCTACGATGCCACCAGTAACGTCACGGCGATGGTCGATCCGCTTGGCCGCCGGACCACCTTCACCTACGATGCCCTGAACCGGCGGATCACCGAGAAGAACCCGCTCGGCAATACCACTTCCACGGCCTACGACGCGGTCGGCAATGTCCGCAGCGTCACCGATCCGCTCAACCACACCACCACATTTGGCTACGATTCACTGAATCGGCAGGTAACCGAAACCGATGCCCTGAACGGGGTCACCTCGACGGTCTACGATGCGGCGGGCCGGGTGACGGCGATCATCGATCCGGTTGGCAACCGCACCAGCTACACCTATGACGGCAACAGCCGGTTGCTGACCACGAAGAAGCCGACCGGCGGGGTCACGACCACGGTTTACGATGCCGCCGGGCAGGTCACCTCGATCACCGATCCCGAGAACAAGCTGACCACGTTTGCCTACGATGGGGCGGGCCGGCGGACCGGGGAGACCTGGAAGGCGGCGGGCGGGACGATCGTCACGGTGCAAACCTTCACCTACGACGCGGCCGGGAACCAGACCGTGGCGGCGGATCCGGATGGGACCTACACCATCACCTACGACGAGTTGAACCGGGTCAAGACCGTGAAGGGTCCGTTCGCCACCACGCTGACCTTCACCTACGATGCGGCCGGGAACCGGACCCGGGTCGACGACAGTTTCGGCGGGGTCACAACCAGTGCCTACGATGCGGTGGGTCGGCTGACCACGCGGGTGGTCGGAGGCGGCTCGGCGGCGGCTCGGATCGAGTATGCCTACGACCTGGCCGGACAGTTGGGGACGATGAGTTACTGGTCGGATGTGGCCGGCCCGGGTGTGGTGGCGTCGACGACCTATGCCTACGATGCCGGGGGCCGCACCACCGGGATCACCGAGAAGAATGCCGCCGCAACGGTCCTGGCCAGCTATGTGTATGCCTATGATGCCGCCAATCGATTGACGAGCAAGACCGACAATGGTGTATTGCGAACCTACACCTATGATGTAACCGACCAGTTGACCCAGGATGGGACGTTGACGTTCGCCTATGATGCGAACGGGAACCGCACCAACACGGGTTACACCACCGGCACCGGGAACCGGATCACCAACGACGGGACCTGGACCTACACCTACGATGCGACCGGTGCCATCACCGGCAAGAGCGATGGATCCGGGAACGCCTGGGCGTATGTCTACGACCACCAGGGGCATCTGCTGGCCGGCACCTACACGGTACTCGGCGGAGCGGTCTCGCAGC
>CAZKIQ010000153.1:0-3649 GCA_964552815.1 uncultured Alcaligenaceae bacterium
CGGCGTGATGAGGTCGACGATCCGCATGCTCAGCTCGTCCGGGGCGGTTTCGAGCCGGAGCTTGCTGTTGGGGTGCAGCGGGGTGAGGTCTTCGAAGCTGGTGACGGAGGCCCCTTCTTCGGGGTGCCGGCCGTTGACCAGTTCGATCTGCATCAGGGCGAAGTTGTCCTGGTTCTCGATCGGCAGGCGGATCGGGCCCTCAACGACGAGGCCGGTGCGGAGGCTCATCCGGCGGATCTGGCTCGGGGAGACGTAGATGTCTTCCGGCGACGCGAGGTAGTTGTGGGCGGCGGAGCGGAGGAAGCCGTAGCCGTCCGGAAGGACTTCGAGGGTTCCGGACCCGGTGACTTTTTCGCCGCGCTCGATCTGTCGGCGGACGATGCCGACGATCAGCTGAGCGCGGGTCATTCCGGTATGCTCGTGGATGCCCTCTTTTTCGGCGAGCTTGAAGAGGTTCGGCATCGGCATCCGGTAGAGATCGTCGAGTCGGCTGGCGGCGGCACGAGGTGCGGGCCGTTCCGGACGCTCAGGACGATCCACTCGTTCCGGGCGTTCCGGACGCTCGGAGGTTCCGGGTGCGGGGGCCGCTGGCGTGGGGCTGGTCGATCGTTCCGCTGCGGGGGGCGACGAGACAGGACCCCCGGGCTCACCCACCTTGCGGATGATGCGTTTGCGGAGCATGGGTCGGGGCGACCCGTCGACGCTCTTGGCGTCGGGCATTGTGGTAATCCTTGAAATGGGACGGAAAAGAATCGTGGAGTGGGGGTCGACCGTGGGAACCGTCCCAACGGCTTCGCGAACCCGTACTCCGCGGATCGGTACTCGCTTCGGGATCAAAAGGGTGCCAACATTCCTGCGAAGTCTTTCTCGTGCATCCTCATCCAGATTTCTCGCCAGATTCAACCCCAGGATGGACTGGGAGTTTCGTCAATGACACACAATCCAGGTGGAAACTTTGAGGATTTCTCGAGACGCGAGGCATTCTAAGAATGCGACACGGAAAAAGAGGGACGTTGAATCAGGATAGTATCTGATTTCGCCGTCTCTTGCAGTATACCGGAAAAACCTTCGGAATCCAGTTCGATTCGCCGAGATCCCGGGAAGTCTGCTTCTCGAACCCAACCACTCGCAATTGCACAACCATTCCGCCAGACTTCCCTGCGACTACCTCTCTGACGACATCGCCTAGGATGCACAACGATCGAACTTCTGGCAACCCCGACTTTCCCGGAGTTTTGGAATCTTGGAATCCCGTTCTGATTCCCGGACCTGGGCAACACAGGCAATCGCCCCGGGGCCAACCCCGGGGCGCGGTCACTTGCCGACTTAGCCCCAGGTGACGAGCCCAGGTTCGAACAGGTTCGGGAGGTTGTCGTGTTTGGGCAACACCCGGACGCTGAACCCGAACTGCCCGCTGGCACCGCACGCCACGGTGCCGGAGTAAGTCACTTGTGAGCTGCCGTTCGCGTTGAGCGGCTTGAGCACCAGCGATTGCGGGTTTGCGATGTCCCCCATCGCGTCAAGCAGGCCGTGGCACAGTTGCACTTCCACGTCGTCCGGCGAGATTCCGCCCAGGTTCACCTGCACCTTGACGGGGAACTCGTTACCGACCCGCATCATCTGCCCGGTGGGTGCGTCGATCCCCTCGACCTTGACGCTTCCCCAGTTGGAGTTGATGCGTTTGCGCCAGTTGGCGAGTTCCGAGGCGGGTTTGTGGTTATCCGCCAGGAGTTTCGTGAACCGCCGATAGCTCGGGAGGTAGCACTTCCGCAGGTATTCTTCCACCATGCGGTTGGTGTTGAAGGCGGGGATGAGGGTCATGATGTCCCGCTTCATTCGGCGAATCCAGGCCCGCGGGATGCCGTCGGAGCCCCGGCTGTAGAAGAGCGGGGTGATGTCCCGTTCCAGGAGCTGGTACAGGGATCGGCTCTCGACATCGTCCTGGTAGGTGAGGTCGGTGTATTCCTCACCGGAGCCGATGGCCCAGCCGTTGTCGCCGTCGTACCCCTCGACCCACCACCCGTCGAGGATGGAGAGGTTGAGTCCACCGTTGGCGGCGGCTTTCATCCCGCTGGTGCCAGAGGCTTCGAGCGGTCGGCGGGGGTTGTTCAACCAGATGTCGACGCCCTGCACGAGGTACCGGGCGATGTTCATGTCGTAGTCTTCGAGGAAGACGATACGCTTGCGGAACTCCGGCTTGCGGGCCATCTGTGCGACGCGGGCGATCAGTTCCTTCCCGCCGTTGTCCTTCGGGTGGGCCTTGCCGGCGTAGATGAACTGCACCGGACGGGAGGTATCGTTGAGGATTTTGAGCAGCCGCTCGGAATCTCGGAAGACGAGGTCGCCCCGCTTGTAGGTGGCGAATCGCCGGGCGAAACCGATCGTCAGTGCGTCCGGGTCGAGGACTTCCTCGGCGGCGGCGACTTCCGATGGCGGTGCACCCTTGCGTTGGAGCTGAGCCTTGAGGCGTTCGCGTGCCAGGGAAATCAGGCGTTCCCGGCGACGGACGTGGGTCCGCCAGAGTTCGCCGTCCGGAATGTGCTCGACCCGTTTCCAGATGGAGAAATCGGTCGGTTTCTCTTCCCACTGAACGCCGAGGTAGCGGTCGAAGAGCTGGCTGATTTCAGGGGAAAGCCAGCTTCGGGTGTGGACGCCGTTGGTGATGGAACCGATCGGCACCTCATCGGCGGGAAGCGTCGGCCAGATGTCTTTCCACATCCGGCGGGAAACCTGGCCGTGCAGGGCGCTCACGCCGTTGGAGGTGTTGGAGAGTTTGATCGCGAGGACAGTCATCCCAAAGGGTTCGGCGTCGTTGGTCGGGTGCTGCCGACCGAGGGCGAAGAACTGGGCCCGGTCGATGCCGAGCTGGGAGAAGTACCCGCCGAGGTACTGGTCGATCATCGCCGGGGGGAAGGCGTCGTTGCCGGCCGGGACGGGGGTGTGGGTCGTGAAGCAGGTGCCCGCCTTGACGATTTCCATCGCCGTGGCGAAGTCGGTCTGCTTCTCCTGCATCATCAGGCGGATGCGCTCGAGGCCGACGAACGCGGCATGGCCCTCGTTCATGTGGCAGACGGTCGGTTCCTTGCCGATCGCCCGCAGAGCGCGGAGGCCGCCGATGCCGAGAACGATTTCCTGCTGGATCCGCGTGTGTTGGTCGCCGCCGTAAAGCTGGGCGGTGATGGCCCGATCTTCGGGGCGATTCTGGGGGATGTTGGCATCGAGGAGGTAGAGGGGCACGCGGCCGACCTGGATGTGCCAGACCCGCAGTTGCACGTCCCGGCCGGGAAGCGGTGCGGAGACGAGGATCGGCTTGCCATCCTTGTCCAGTTCCGCGACCAGCGGCAGGTTGAAGAAATCGTTTTCCGGGTAGCGTTCCTGCTGCCAGCCATCGACGTTGAGGTACTGCCGGAAGTACCCTTCGCGATACATCAGGCTGACACCGACCAGGGGGATTCCCAGGTCCGAGGCGCTCTTGAGGTGGTCGCCGGCGAGGACGCCGAGGCCCCCGGAGTAGACAGGGACGCTCTCGTGGATGCCGAATTCCGCGGAGAAGTAAGCGACGCGGGCGTCTTTCTCGGGGGTGAAGTTTTCCTGGAACCAGGTTTTCCGCGACATGTACCGATCGAGGTGGTCCGCGACACGGTCCATG
>CAZKIQ010000154.1:0-3630 GCA_964552815.1 uncultured Alcaligenaceae bacterium
GGATTCGTGCCGAGGATTCCCGCGAACCGGTTCGGCTTCGCCGCCAGGGCGTCGTTGAATTCCTTGTTCATCTCCCGCACCTTTGCCGCCAGTTCCGCCTGTTTCGCAATATCGCCAAGGCGACGCTGGGCGGCGGCGATCTCACCCCGGGCCCGGTCTCCGTCGATGGCGGCATTGCGGAGGACTTCGGCCTTTCTCCAGTCCGGGTGATCGAGAATGTCCTGAGCCTTACGAAGGTCGTTGATCGCCTTGCGGAGCCGGGCTTCCTCTTCCTGTTGAGCCAGGGCGATCGGCGTCTTCCGCTCGATCGGGCCGGCCAGGGTGGCGTTACCCCTGGTGCGATCGAAGTTGAGAATCTCGTTCCCCGGGCCGAACCCGAACCGGGTGAGCCTCGGCCCCTCGAACGCTTCGAGCCGCTTCTTGTCCGCCTCGGTGAGGACGTCCTTGCCCGCGATCGGCGTCGGGGCCCCTGTGATGACTTTCTTCACATCACTGGCGGTGCGGCCGAACTCGCGGAGGTAATCGGCCACCCCCTTGATCTCCCGGGCCGCCGCGACGATCGGATCGACCACCTCGGTTTTGAAGTTCCGCCCTGCCTCCAGGATGTTCGTGAAGATTCCCTCGGTGGCCTGGGCAAACGCCGCCCCGAGTTCGCGTGCCTTCTCGGGATCGATCCGAAACCCCTGGCCGTCCTTGCCGATCTGGGTGATCAGGTTCACCACGTTGCGGAGTTCCGGGATCTGCCCGGCCAGATGATCGAGCCAGCCGCGGCCGAGTTCGATTCCCGCTTTGCCGAACTCATAGCCGACCTGGATGACACCGCGCCCCAGTTCGCCGATGGCCCGGATCCACGGGCGAATTTCGCGAATCCCCATCCGCAGCTTGTCCGTGAACCGCTCGATGTCGCCCGCGGCGTCCTGCAGGCCAAGCTCATCGACCAGGGCTTGCCCGAAGGCGGTCTTCAACTGCTCGATGGAATCCTGCACACGGTCGAGACTGCCCGCGAAGGTCCGACTGTACTTTTCCCCACGGCCGAAGAAGAGCCCCGCTTCCTCGGTGAGCACCTTGAAGGCTTTCACCGTGTCGTCGAACCCGATCTTCCCCTGTTCCGCCAGTGACTTGATCGACTCCTTCGGCTTCTTGAGGGCCTTCGAGAGGGCGTCGAGGAGGGGCACCCCGTTCTGGGTGAAGTCGCGCAGTTCCGAGCCGGTGAGTCGGCCGGCGGCGGCGACCTGGCCGTAGTTGGTGATCAGCCGGCCGAACTTGTCATTGTCGCCGGCGGCGATGTCCCCGATCGCCCGCAGGGTGGGAATCAACTGGTCCTGGGCGATCCCGAATGACGCCAGGTTTTTTGCCCCGGCCGCGGCGACATCGAAGGTGAGCGGCGAGTTCGCGGCATATTCTCGCAGTTCACCCATCAGATCCCGGGCCTTCTCGACCGACCCGAGCAGGACCTCGAAGGACGACGTCGTGGTCTCGACCGCGGCCGCCATCTTGACGGAATCGGTCACGATGTCGGTCAGCCCGCCCGTGAGCGAGGAAATGGTGTCGAACCCGAACTTGGCACCGACGGCGACTCCGCCCGTGAGGGCCCCGGCCACACCGTACTTTGCGACCTTGCCGAAGACGGACTGCGTTCGGCTCACTTCCGCCCGGACGTCGCGGATGGAATTCCGAAGGTCGCGGGCCCCGGAAATCGATCTGTGGAAGTCGATAATCGGGGTCCGGGCGGCATCACGGCTGAACTGGTCGACCATGTTCCCCGCCCCCCGGAGCCCCTTCGCGAGGGGGTCCGTCTGGGCGGACACGATGACGGCCATGCCGATTGACTGAGCCACTGGCGGAACCTTTCATCCGGATCCTGGGAACGGGACCTGTCCCCGGTTTCGTCATAGGAATCGCACCGGGCCGGGCGACACGCTCGGCCTTCTCGGCGAACGCCTGGGCCTCGGCGAGCTTGGCGACCAGTTCCGGCGGCGGGGGCGGTTTGCGGACCAGATCGGTCGGCTTGACCCAGTTCTTCGAGGAGCGGAACGGGTTCGCGTTGAAGGTCGACGACGCGATCACGCCCGTTCGCAACCACTCTTCCTCGCTCCCCCACGGCTCGATCGAGAAGAACTCGACCCACTCGGCGAGCAGGTTCGCGGGCATCTCCTCGGCGAGCCGCTCGATGTCCCACTCGCCGAGGGCCAGGGCGAGGCGGAGCAGGAACCGCCGGGTCGGGGTCAGTTTCCCCGGCGGGCCCCGATCCCGTTCGCGGCGAAGAAGGCGTCGACGACCCGTTCGGCCCCGGCTGCGTCGAGGTCGACCAGGTTGCCGGCATCGTTGTCGCCGAAGAGCCGGTTCCCGCTGGCGTCGCACAGGGCCTGCGCGAGCACCGTGGCCCGGCTCCTCTCCGTGTTGACGTCCTTCACCGCGGCGTAGTACCGGTCGAGGTCCGCGACCGAGAGCTTGCGGACCATGACGGACCCGCCCCATTCGGGCACCTCCACCTCGATCGGCGGGTGCGATTTCTTCGCGAGTCCTCGCACGTCGCCGGCGGACAGGAACTTCTTCGGCTCGGGCAGGGTTGGTTCGCTCATGGTCGACCTCGGTGAAGGACGGAACGGGACCAGTGCGGACGTCCGCACCGGTCCGGGGAAATCAATCGTCGGTGGTGAAGAAGTAGATTGGGCCGGAGAACTTCACCGTGACGTCGACCACGATCCGGTCGTCGGCCAGCCGGGGCTTGCCGAGGTTCTGAATGAAGCCGACCTGGGCGTCCCAGCCCTCGTCGGGGTACTCGAACACCCAGATGTAGCGGCCCCAGGCGGGGGGCGTGATGTTCCCCTGCGGAACCACGTTGAGGAGCGTCTTGTAGCTCGCCTCGGTGTAGTTGATCTGGATCGTCGCGGTCTGGGCATCCTTGAAACCGGGGACGAACTCCCGCCAGCGACCCGGGCTCTTGAGGTGGGTCGTCTCGGCCTGGTTGACGTTGATCCCGTCGCCGTTCGACTCGATGACCTGCAGGACCTCGCCGACATCAATGAGCGAGGCATAGATTGTGGCCGCGTCGCCGGCCAGCGACGCGTACGTGGTGACCAGGTCCTCCCCGGTCTGGGTGAGGTACTCGCAGATCGTGATCTCGGAACCGTAGGCGTGCATCGCCACGTTGTTTGCCATGACAGGTCACTCCCTCGGTTCAGTTTCGTACACGATGCGGTAATCCTGGACGACCTGGTACCAGCCATCCTCCGACCCCGCCGCCTCGGGGTCGTATACGTCGCCGCCGTCGTCGTTGAAGGCGGCCTGCACCCAGAGTCCGCCCATTGCACCGCGGAACCCGGACAGGCCGGGGTCGGCTTTGGTCCCCGCGATCTGGCCAGCGACCGCCCAGGCCTGGGAATGATCCTTCGACCAGATCTCGAGGCGGATGGTCGCCACCGCGTCGCCGCTGGGTGCCTTGAGGTGGAACCCGGGCTTGTTGGCGAGCACCTTGTAGGTCAGGTAGACGCCATCGCGGGTGGGTGCGACCTTCCACGGGTGCACCCGCGTGCCCAGCCGGCCCGGATCCCGGGCCTTGAGCCAGGCAACCAGTTCCGTGAGCAGGAGCGAGACGCCCATCACCTTCCCCTGACCGCGGCGACCGCC
>CAZKIQ010000155.1:0-3305 GCA_964552815.1 uncultured Alcaligenaceae bacterium
CCAGTTGTCCGCAAAACCCGCCGCCGATCAACGAGAATCCTGGAAACTACTGTTTTGTGCAGTCTGGAAAAAAGGGGAAAATGAACCGAAGCCGGTGTCGCCTGGGCAAACCCTTGGCTTCGGTCGGACTCGCATTTCTGGAAGCGGAATTGAAAGAAGATTCAGATACTCTTCCAGAGCCCGCCCATCAGACGAAGCCGTCAGCAGAGGGGGGGGGCGTGGGGGAGGGATTGTCCTCAGCGTCCGCCGGCATGGGAGGCGAGCTCGGCGATCACGTCGTCTGCCGGCCGCGTCCCGCGCGTCGCCCGCTACCTCGCCCTGGCGATCAAGCTCGACGGGCTTGTCCGCGACGGCTCGATCGCCAACTTCGCGGAACTGGCCCGACTCGGCCACGTCACCCGCGCCCGGGTTACCCAGATTTTGAACCTGCTCTACCTCGCCCCCGCCATCCAGGAGGAGATCCTCTTCCTGCCGCCCACGGTCCGCGGCCGCGACCCGGTCATCCTCCGGGACCTACTCCCGATCGCCGCCGAGCGGGACTGGAAAATCCAGAAAAAGTTGTGGCGCGAGCTCATCGCGAAACGAAGCACGGCGTGCGTTTCCTGACCCGGTCGCATCCAAAATGGCTTACAACTGAGATCGCGCCGGACGCCTGGACGCGGGTATACCTCATCCCGCTCGCACGATGCGTGCCCTCGACCCGTCAGGAGAATCACCGACCCGAGTCCCCCGATGTCCACCGTCCGATTCGCACCCTTCGCCCGGCCCGAGGTCATTCGGTCCATCGAGCGACGTTAAAAGGCATGTTCAAGCAACGCGCGATTTCGTTCAGAATCTCGTGCTTAAATTCCGAATAGCCGGTGCTGGGCTGAACCACTTCGACAAAACCACGCCGTTTTCAAGTCGTCGAAATGCCGTCAGAAGTGCATCGATCAGACGGGCAGCCAGCCCCGGTGCGGGAGCTTCTTCACCAAACCCGCGAGCATGGCCCGCTTGACGTTGTGGCTGGCCCGCGACGGGTCCTTCGTCCCGACCAGTTGCATCACGTCCTTGAGGTGAAGCGGCCGATCCAGCGACCGGGCCAGCTCGCCGATCTCGCGCCAGATCTTGCGGTAACCGATTGCCTCGTCCGGGATCGCCACCGGCTTCTTGACCCCGAACCCCGGATGGAAGCGGAGTTCGCCGGTGTACTCCTTGTGCGTGATACCGCCCGTCTCGACCGTCGCCGCCCGGACTACCACCCCGTCGATCGTGACTCTGAGCGCGTTGGCCAGGGTCGCACGGTCCGCCAGATCCAGCCGGTCGCGGCAAGCACGGTGTCGACCCGGTCGGCGTCCGGCTCCTTCCCGGCGGCGATGGTCTTCACCAACCCGAGGTAGTCGTCGGCCCGGGATTGTTCCCGCTGTTTCTGCCGGCCGGCGATCTTGTCGAACAGACTGGCAATCGTCATGGCGTCTCCTCTCGGGGACAAGGGGATGCGATTCCGTCCGGGTCGGTGGGTGGTTGAGTCGGTCTGTTGTTTGGCCACGGTTCCGCCGACGTTCGCGGCGGTGGCGGGACTTCCACGTCGTCCGCCCACAGGCGGGCGAACGGTTCGGGTAACGGGGTGGCCAGCACGTCGCGGATCGCGGCGCGGGCCATGCGGACCGGCTCGTCGCCGAGCGCTGCCCGGTACGCGTTGGCGTGCGACAGCCCGCGGCCGCGGGCGTCAAACACCAGTCCGGGTCCGACCCGGACACCGTGGCGTCCGGCACGGTGCCGGAGGTGCAACGCGGCGCGGACGAACCGCGGGCCGTGGGCCGGGTCGACGACCGGGGCGACCCGGAGCGGCTGTCGTGTTCGATCATCGTGCCTCCGGGGAAGTCGGCCGGGAATCTCGCACAGGGTCGGACGGAACCTCGTCCACGATCCGCTTGCGGCCGTCACGCAGGTCCGCTTCGAGTTCCTTGAAGAATCGCCATTCCCGGAGCGGAACGAGGGCGGCGATTCCGCGGCCGTAGCGGGTGACGATCACGACATCGTTGGTCCGGGCGACGTGCTGGCAAACCTGCCGAGCCCGTCCCGGAGGTACGCCAGGGTCATCTCGTGCTCGGTCGGCGTCATGGGAAATTCCGGTCTTGTACAACAATGCGGTCTTGTACAACAAACGAACGTGTCTCTAGACCGCCCGCTGCTCCCGCGGGTGTTCCATATACACATACGCCCGGGAGGACCCGTGCGCATATGTATGACGCACCATAATCGCTAACCATAGGCAAGCAGCCTGTTGGCTACATCAGCCAGACGAGCAACAGCGTTATCATCACAGATGATATACACTGCAATGCTACAATTACACAAGCTAAGCCTCACGCGCATATACTGACAACAAGTATCAAAGAACTTAAGACCAAGGCACTGCAGAATTGCGACTCAACGATTGAGACAGATGATTATGTGGCTTGCATGTTAAATCGCTACTTATCCCGGAGTTTTGGCGAAGAATCGTTTGCGTATTTGGATCGCATTTGCTGAGGCACGAGTGTTTACGACGAAGTTCTCGTGCCTCGATACCTATACGCCGACTATTGCATATAGGCATTCTTGACATATTCGGTATATACACATACGCACGGGTCCTCCCGGGCGTATGTGTATATGGAACACCCGCGGGAGCAGCTGGGACATGAGGCACAGTTACGTTCGCCTGTCCGGATTTTTCCGCAACCCGTTGCCCGGTAATGGCCAAGTGGCTGTTGCAGGTTTTTCGCGGACCCTTCCACGACGCAAAACCTGTAACCGAACCGAACGTGAGGGAATGCCCGTGAACGCACACGCCAAACGAACCATGGCCGATGAGGAACAGACGATCCTGTTCACCATTCTGGCCGAGCTCGAAACGTTGGCCGGACTGCCGGACGATGCGGCCACGCCGTTACTGGCCACGCTGTGTGCGGTCGGCCTGCCGTTCGCGCCGGGCGAGTGGTTCGGGTACCCGCTCGAACCGCGGCGGCGGATGGCGTTCTCCCGCGCCGCCCGCCGGCTCGCCGCCCGCGGTCTGGTCCGTCGGGTGACCGAAACGCACCGCGACCGCGCGGTCACCCTGGTCCCAACGGCCGACGGCCTGGCTCACTCGCTGGCTCTGGCGGGCACACGAGCCGACCGTCGGGCCGTCCGCGAAGGTCTGCGGCGAACCCGATGGGGCGCGAAACTGGTCAACGGAATCTGACCGGCCCCGGCCGGACCTACCCACCCAACTGACCACCCATCGACCGACCGACCCGTTCCCCGTCCCGAATTCTCGCGGGAGGAATGCGTCGTGAAGA
>CAZKIQ010000156.1:0-3256 GCA_964552815.1 uncultured Alcaligenaceae bacterium
TCGGCAACCCCCTGCTGCCGCGGCCTCAGCTACTGCTGGGTCGCTAAACAAGTACGAAATAGTATGGGCTGCCTCCCACTCTTTCGAGCCCTCGCAAGAGACAATCATATAGCGATACTCGGCTTCAAACTGCCGATTTGGATTGATAGAAAGCAAACTCGCAATGGATGCCAATAGCAGTAGCAATACAAGCATCCCGGAAGCGACATATCTAGTTTTCATCGACTGGCGCCCTATTCTAAAGCAAAGATTTCGGGGCAACCAAAATATACCCGGAATCCGAAAAGTGACCGTATTACTGATCAAGTCCGAATCCTAAAAAGACTTCACCCTTATCCGTTGCACACCGGGAAAAGAGGCAACCGACCAGAATATACGGTGCGCGCACCGTAAATCCTAACTAAGTCGGTTGTCGCGTAATCCAGGAGGCCAGATCGGTCGTAAATTGTTGCAGTTACTGTGTTTATTTCAGTGGGCGATGAGGGATTTGAACCCCCGACTTCGTCCGTGTGAAAAATACAGTCTAGCGAAAAACAAGTGGTTTTTGCATGTATAATCGTGTAATCTGACGGGTAGCCGGACCAAATTACACGATTTTTTACACGACTGGAGAAGTCATGCAACGACCGCTCATGAATTGGAACAAGGGGCAAAAACGCTGGGAAGCAATGTATGAGAAGAAGCGATTCTGGATAACCGCACGGCAACTGGCGAAACTCCACGGATGCCCTGCGACCGAAGCCGGAAGCGTGGATCACGCCAACGACTACTACCGGGCAATGGTCGACTCGATGAAGACGGTGAACCCCCATCAACCCCGCCTCGATGAACTCGCCAAGCGGAAGCAGTACGCGACGGCAAACGGCATCGACAGTGCGAAGATCGACGCTGAAGCCAAGTACATCGAGCGAACGGGCGACCGACCGCTTATCCGTGGCGAAGGACCGACGATTCAGATTTTCAACGAACCGACCGAAGAAGCCGTCTGGACTGACCGGCTTGACCGTCTGCAACTCACGCCCGCAGAACGAACGGTCAAAGCACTGGCGAAAGAATTTCTCGCAACGAAAATCGAGAAACAAAAGAACGGTACGCGGTCCAGTCATGCCGTTGATTCGATGCGTCGACGACTCGAAGTGTTCGTCCAGTGGGCAGGGGAAAGCACCGCTATTGAAGCCATCACCGGCACGACCTGGGCAGCATGGCACGGATGGCTTGAGGCGAAGGTAGCACGGGAAGAATTCGAGACCTCGACGGCTCAAGCGTACATCGTCGCCAGTAAGGGACTACTCGCTTGGTGCTACACCGACCGGGAAATCCTCGATGCCCTTCCCCGCAACATTGACAAATTCAAGTTTGAACAGTCTGCCAAGAAACGGGATTTTTTCACGGCGGCAGAAGTCAGCGGGTTCATCAACGCGGCAACCGGACAACTGAAACTTCATTTGTTGCTGATGGCGAACACCGGGATGACTCAAGGCGACATTGCAGACCTCAAGAAGTCTGAAATCTCCCCCGACTTCGCAACGATCACCCGAAAGCGTGGAAAGACGAAAAGACATAAGGATGTTCCGACGGTGACATGGTCGCTTTGGAAGGAAACAAGCGAACTGCTCCGTCAGCACCTCTCCGATCACCCGACGCTCGCACTGGTGACATCGCACGGCACGCCGTGGGTGTGGGAGAAGACCGACCCGCAGACGGGCAAGATCACGAAGACCGACAGCATCAACACGATCTTCCGGAACATGCTGAAGCGAACTGGAATGACAGCCAAGGCAGGACTCAGGGACATCCGCAGCGCCTCAAGCAACCTTCTCGAAAGTCACGCAACACACGTCACGGTGAAAGAGTATTTTTTGGGACATTCATCGCGGTCCACGAGTGGAAAGCACTACGGCGACGACTTCACTAAACGCTTGTCGGATGCGATTGCTTGGCTGAGAACGCAATACGAAATCTGATGCACTGAAACTACTTCTGATAAACTGTCAAAATCACGTTGAAGGAGGATTATTATGTCGAATTGGAATGAAGAACTGAGAAAGACGTTCGAGAAGAAGACTGAAAAGGCGACTACCAAGGCAGCAACAATGGCAACGGCAAAAGAAAAAGTCATCGCATGGATGGAGTCAACAGCCCTTCCAGCGCTTGAAGAATTTGCACTCGAACTTCAGTCGCAAGGGCGCGAGACGACATACGGGGCGAACGGCATGAGTTCCACAATCACAATTAAACATAAGGACTAACAATATTTGCAGTATACGATTGAACGCAGAATTTCCCCGATTGGACACATGCTTGTTGTGGTCACGAGAACCAGAGATAGCGGTCAGACGATACGTGCCGAAACATCGGTGAAGAGCGGCAGTACAAGCCAGTGCTGTAAGTCCGTAGCCAAGCAAAGCGGTTGGGCGTTGCCCCAGACGCAGTACCGGATTTGATAGCAAATCCGGCACAACCCGTTTGACTTCCCACGATTCTTGTTCCATGTTCTATTGTCGGCAACGCTTATCGCCCCAACCCAACGGAAGACGCTATCGAGCGATCGAACCACCACTATTGCTGAGGAGACGCCATGATTACGCCCACCGACTCCGCCCCGTCCGCCGTCTCCTCGCTTCAAGTCTGACCCACACGCACCACTTGTAACCCAAGTGGTTTTTCTATCGACTTATTCTATCTCGGTCTTTTGACTTAAGTAGCATACACATTCGCAGAATTGCTAATCTGCCCCCCGCACGGACTTTGCTTGTTCGTAACCCTTTTGGAGTTTTTCACATGGCGAAGCGATCCACCTATTCGGCATACGCCGCGCGGATCAAGCAAAAGCCCGTGATCTGTTGGGAGACTCGCTTTCACCCACTCACGACGACGGAACAAATGAAGGCTGTCGATTCGCAGATTGCCCACCACGAAAACGAAATCGTCTCAACCTTGCTTGAAACTTACAAAAGGAATCACGGACAATACATCATCTTAACAATCGAAGGCGAGACAAAAATGATTATGATTGTGATGACGCCGTTCGTCGTTCGGAAGATGCTCGACATGGACCCAAGTCCGATGACTGATGTTTTTGCTGTTGGTGTCCCACTCGACACGGAAGAAGGGCGGCACATGGCGGACATGCGTGACCGGCTTTCGTTGGGACGCCGACCACTCAACTGACCAATCAGGGCATGGATGCCCTACTTACTTGCTTCCCGACCGGTGAAGGGCATCTTGCGTGCGATGTTACGCTGATCCCGGGTTC
>CAZKIQ010000157.1:0-3254 GCA_964552815.1 uncultured Alcaligenaceae bacterium
CTGGACCGGATGCGGGCCACCCACCGGACGATGGTCGTGTTCACCGCCTCCGACGACATGAGCGCGACGATCAACGATGACCACACCCACTCGCGTGGCTGGTTCCTCCCGTCCGATCCGGCCGTGCGGTGGGTTCGCATCGTAGGCGATGTCCAGGTGAGCCGGTTCGCCGGGCGGGCCTGGAAGGGCGGCAGCGACCCCGCCCAGGCCCCAGCCGACCAGCGGGCCACGGGGGTCTCGAACTACCTGTTCGCCGATGGCCACGTCGAGGCGATTCCGGCGACCCAGATCAAGCAGTGGGCGGACGAGGGGTTCAACTTCGCCATTCCGCCACAGGATTGATGCACACAAACTCCTTGTTCATCACCACGAGACCGCACCCATGCCCGCGACTTCCGTGAACCGGGTCCGCCCGGCCGCCCTGTTGCTCGAAAACCGGGACAACCCGTCCACGTTCTCGACCTTCTACACCGACGAGCACGTCGACCTGAACCTCGGGTTCACAGCCGGCGACTGGACGCTCGGCGTCCGGAACAACGACGTGATCCCGAACGTGTCCACCCCCCCCGGCGACGCGATCCTCTACGTCGGCACGAATTCCAAGCTGGCCCGGCCGGCCGGCAGCGAGTTCAACTTCCTCGGAGTCGGGGCCGGGTCGAACGTGTGGATCCTCCCCGGCACCCAGGAGGCGAACAAGCTGTACCTTGGGTTCGCGGCGGAGGATGTCGGGGCGACGGCGGTCGACCGGTACGATGCGAGCACCGAGTCCGGCGGGCGGGTCACCGGCCAGGCCCGGTGGGTCCGGGTCACGTTCACGAACGTCGTCCACACCAAGCCGGACGGCACCGTAGGGGATGGGGATTTTTCCGTCTGGCAGGTGCCCGTTTCGACGCCGGTCGTGTTCGCCGCCACGTCCGACGGGTTGAACGCCGCCGACTCGATCTGGCTGATCGCCGGCGGGCACACGCACTACAACCTCGGGTTCTCCGCCGCCGGCCGGTACGAGGTCACCTTCCGCGCGTCTGCGTTCCAGGAAAACGGCAACGACGCGACCGCCGGCACCCCGACTGCGACGGAAGAGTTCACCGTTGTGTTCTCCGTCGAGAGCGTCGGCCGGTTCTCGATCACACCGAGCATGCCGTCCGTCGTCGAGGGGGGAGGCGCGACGGTCACCGTCACCCGCACCGGCGGCAGCGACGGCCGCGTCACGGTCAACTACGCCACCTCCAACGGCACGGCCGAGACGGGCGACTACACCCCGGCGTCCGGCACCCTCACCTTCGAGGACGGCGAAACCTCCAAGACCTTCCCGGTGTCCACCCTTCAGGACGGGGACGCCGACGACGAGACGGTCAACTTGACGCTCAGCGTTCCCGGCCCCACGTCGATCGCCGGCTTCACCACCGGGTTGCCGGGCGGCAGTCTGATCCTCACCGCGGCCGGCACACTGACCATTCAAGACGACGAGGACGCCGACCGGCCGACGGTCACCCCGATCGCCGACGCGACCATCGACGAGGACACATCGACCAGTGCCATCCCGTTCACGATCGGGGACGACGACGGCGTCCCCGGTCTGACCGTGACCGCGACCTCGTCGAACACCACGTTGGTGCCGCTCGCGAATGTGGTGCTCGGCGGCAGTGGGGCGAGCCGCAACGTGACCGTCACGCCGCTCGCCAACCAGTTCGGGACGACCACCATCACGATCACCGTCACCGACGCCGGCGGGAAGTTCGTGTCCGAGTCGTTCGTCGTCACCGTCAACTCGGTCCCGGACCTGCCCTCGGCCGAGAATGATGCCTACGGGGTGACGCTCGGGAACGTGCTTCGCGGGAACGTGCTGTTCAACGACGCCGCGAATCCGAGCGTCGGCGGCGGGCTGACGGCCGCCCTGCTGGCCGCCCCGTCCAAGGGGGCGGTGATCCTGAACGCGAACGGCACTTTCGCCTACACCCCCGGCCCGACGTTCGCCGGGTCGGACACGTTCACCTACCGCGCGGTCGGGGTCGACGGGTCCGCGACCGCGACGGTGACGATCACCGGCCGGCCGACCGAGCCGACTTTCGCCGGCGTCATCTCCGAAGGGGAAGTCGACATCGAGGCCGAAATTATCGAGGGGGAACTCGAAGGGGTCGTCCACGACGTGGTGAACGACGTCGAGTACGAGCCGGCCGACACGGCCCTGCTCCACGTCCGGCCGGGGACCGCGACGACCCGCCTGCCCGGGGCGGCGTTCGATTTCGTCGGGGTGCCGGCCGGACAACCGATCTGGGTCGTGCCGCAGGTCGAGCAGACCGGGTTGTTGTTCCTCGCCCTCGCGTCCGAGGGGATCCTCTCTGGAGACGTCCAACCCGACGAGGTATCGTTCCGGCTGAAGTCGGTCGACGGGCCGGGGCACTTCTCTTTGTGGGAAGTGGACGGGGGCGGGAACCCGGATGTCCACTTCTCCACGACCGACGGCGTGACCACCGCCGACGAGTTCGTCTCCTTGCTCAGCCACTCGCACATGAACTTCGGGTTCACCGCCCGGGGGCTGTACGCGGTGACCATGCAGGCGTTCGCGACGGCCACGCCTGTCCCCCCCGGCACCCCGCTGGTCAGCGAGGAGTTCACCGTTTACTTCGCGGTCGATCCGGCGAACGCCGCCCCGGTCGTGACCGGCCCCGCGGCCGCCGGCGTCGGGAGGGACGGGACGCTCGCGTTCACCGGGGCGAACGCGATCATCGTGACCGACCCGGAAGCGGCCGCCGGCGAGTTCACCGCCGTCGTGACCGCCACGAACGGCGCGGTCGCCTTCGCGGGGACGGGCGCCGCGGACGTGTCCGTCACCGTCACGGGGACGCTCGCCGCCGTGAACGCGGCGCTGGCCGGGCTCACGTTCACCCCCACCGGCGGGTTCACCGGGGCCGCAACCGTCACCATCGCTGTGACCGACCCCGGCTTCCTGGTCGGGACCGAGAACGCCCAGACTGGTTCGCTCACTATTGCCGTCACCGTTGACCAGGTCGTTGTCCGCGACCGGTTCGCCGTCGGGGCCGGGGCCGGCGGCACCGCTGCCGTCCAGACTCTTGGCGGTGACACCACGTTGTCAGTCACGCCGTTTGGATCCGGGTTCACGGGTGGCGTCCGGGTTGCCTCGGCCGACGTAACCGGGGACGGCGTGCTCGACCTGATCGCCGGGGCCGGCCCAGGCGGGTCGCCGACGGTTGTCGTCTTCGACGGCGTGAGCGGGGCCGAAGTCACCCGGTTCG
>CAZKIQ010000158.1:0-3130 GCA_964552815.1 uncultured Alcaligenaceae bacterium
GCATCCCCCTCGACGACGCGGGCGCTTCCCCAAATCTTCACCCGCCTCTGGTTGGCGTAGTCCATCAGGAACAGGAACGCCCTCGGGTTCTCGGACAGATTGCCGAGCGTGATGTACTGGCGGTTGCCGCGGAAGTCGGCGAACCCGAGGGTGTGCTCGTCGAGTACCTTGAGGAACCCAGGCGATCCGCCGCGGTACTGGACGTACGGCTGGCCGTCGGCCGTCGCGGTGGCCAGGTAGAACATGTCCAGGTCGGCGAGGTACGCGGTCAACTCGTCTGTGACGGCCGTCTGCCACCCCTCGCCCTCTTCTACCCGGGCGTAGGCTGTCCGTGAGCCCTTCCGCTCCTGGACCGCCTTCACGGCCGGGGTGAAGGCGACGTCGCTCGGGTAAAGCATCGCGTCCCCCCCTATTGCTTTCCCACGTTCTGGGCGAGGAACTCCCGCATCAACCGGGCGATCTCGTTGCCGCTCGCCGCTCCCGGCCACTGAGCAAGTAGACGTCCGAGCGGATTGGGGTGAGCGGGTCGCCGGACGGGTCGATGCCGTCCACACGTGGGACCGGGTCGAAGATGATCTTCCGCCGCTCCGGCTCCTGGTCATCGACGCGGGCGGTCAGCGTGATCGTACCGAAGGACACCTCCTGTCGGGCCGCCGGCCACGTTGTGCTCGCGTCGGTCACGTCGTCCTCTTCCGAAGCGAGTTGGACAAATACCCCCAACCGGCACGGCCCCTGCGCGAGCCGTGGGCCGATCTCGTCGAACAAGAAGTTGTCGGACTTCTCGGCCGCTTCCTGATTCGTCAGGTACTCGGTCCCTGATTCGGGACGGATTCGGAACCGGCCGAACCGACGCACGCCAGCAGCGTTCGTGAAAGCGAAAGCCGTGACGGCGAAGTACGCATCCCGCAGAAAGCTGGTCGGGATCGGCTTCGGCATCTCGACGAACCGCCTGGCGTTCGGGTGGGACGCGAGAAAGGCACCGATGACCTCGGGCTTCCCCGCGAGAAGTGCGGCCACCGCCTGCTGCAACTCCAGAAACTCCTCCCCGGTGCGAACAGGGAAGCCATCGGTGGAGTGGGCGACGATGTCGGTGTGCTCGTGAGGGCCCAGGTGGAACCGGATGCCCATGCCACGCGGGCCCGAACGTTGCGGGTCGTTGTCCGGAATCGCGGGCAAGCCAGTCGAATTCGAGTAGCGGACGGTCACCGGCGTGGTGGTTCGGCTCGCATGTGGAGCGCGGGTCAGACCGGAGGCCTCTGGGGAGGGGGTAAACGTCCCCTCGCACATCAGTCCCTTGGCGTGAGCGGGGCGGTAACCCGGGTGCGGCCCAGCGATTCCGCGCAGCGTCTCAAGCACCTGCCCGGCGAGGGGGTCGTTCGTCAGCGTACCGGCTGGCATATGTCGCACTCCCGGGAAGGGATGTGGTTCCGGATGGGGTACACGAGAGGTGAAGGGATGATACGACGGGCCCCTGCATGCGGAAACCCGCACGCCTCAGCGAAGATTGGCCAAGGTCGCAGCGCTCGCCAATCAACCGTTACCGGCGAACGACGCGATCGTCCCCGATCACCTCAAAGTTGACGGCGTCGATGAGGTTTCAGCTAAGCGGAAGCGGGCGAGTGTGTTGATGTCGGTGTTGGAAACGTGCCGTCGCCAATCGCGATCGGTGTTGGACCACGTCAGCCAAACGCTGCGAGCGTTCGGCAACTCTGCTGCCGCGCCCTCAGCTATTGCTGGGTCCCTAAACAAGTACAGTCGATCTGCGTAGGATCGACTCGATAATGTAGTCACCCTGTTATGAGTGGGGATCCACGTACATGTCATTTTATAAATACTCCAGATGGGGATCGTTGACGCTTGTTCTAATGACCGCCTGCGCGATCCTCTGGTTGTTTCGCTACTCCGATCGGGAAGATGTGAGGCCGTTTGCCAAAATAGATACGTGTACGTTAAAGCAGAAATGCATTGGAATGCGTACTGACGAGGTTGTGAAATTACTCGGCTCGCCGGACAAGGAGATTCCCTTTGTCGGGGTTAATGGCCTGCTGTTCATATATCACAGGTCTGCGGCAGACAAATCTGTTCATATACTCTTCAAAAACGGGCGTGCCACTGACATATATTGATAAGACGCGGCGTAGGTGTGGTGCCCGCGCTGTACATTTACTTGATCGCATGCCGCGCGCTGTACGGGTCGACAACAGTCGAACGCTTCACCAAACGCTGCGAGCGTTCGGCAACTCCCTGCCGCGCCCTCAGCTATTGCTGGGTCGCTAAACAAGTACCGACAAGGTTGGAACCGGACTATGAGTTGATCTTGCAGGATATCAAGGCCTCCCCTGAGATCGCAGCCGACGAGACGGGTTGGCGAGTCGGAGGGTACCCCGCCTGGCTTCACGTGGGGGTCGCTGATCGGGCCACCGCCTACATCATCGACCCGCAACGCAGTGCTGCCGTCCTGGAGCGGGTGATCGGATCGGACTGGGACGGCATCTTGAGCCATGATGGTTTCGCGGTGGGGCAGTTCGCGAGTTGGCTGGGGCTGTGTCCGCAGTTCCGGAAGACGGGCGGGAAGGTCCAGTCGAGCCGGACCCGGAAGGGGAAGGGGCGGGCGGCCCAGGCGTTCCGGCTGGCGGCGTGGGGGTTGATGCGGTCGAAGGGGTACCTGGGTGCGTACCTGCGTCGGCAGCGGTCGCGGTTGGGTGCCCCGAAGGCGATCACGGCGGCGGCCCACAAGCTGGCGCGGATCGTGTACCACCTGATGCGGTACGGCGAGGCGTACGTCAAGAAGGACGAGGAGGCATACGCGGCCCAGGTGCGGGACCGGCTGGAGAAGCAGTTGCGTCGGCGGGCGAAGGAGTTGGGGTTCGAGGTGGTGAGGGTGACGACCGATCCCGATCCGAGTGACAGCCCATTGTCAGCTTGACGGCGTTAGTTTGCCGGGCCACGACCACACGGCGGGCGGTCCCCGCACCGAGATTCGCGGCTCGCGTTTCCGGACGCGAGTGTGCCGAAGGTCCGCGCCGTCCACCCCCCCGAGGCGCAAAGCTCAAGGGGGAGAGCGATCATCCGCCGCCGTCAGCCGGAGAAGTTCCTGGGGCGGCGTGCCTTTACTCCGCGAGCGGGAAGC
>CAZKIQ010000159.1:0-3108 GCA_964552815.1 uncultured Alcaligenaceae bacterium
GCCCGAAAGTCGCGAAAAGTGCGAGTGGCGGGAGATGGGTGGCTAAACAAGTACGTCGGCTGCGACGAGTGGGGGTTCTCCGTCTGGGCGCATAATAGCGGGTGTCCAACCTCGCCTCAGCCGGTGAATGTGATACCAGGGCATAGTTACCCGCCGAGTGCTACAACTCGACCTGCTACTAATGCCGTCAATCCAGCAATCCATCCGACCTCCCCGAACGCATCAATCGTGGTCGATGGTCAGAAGGCATACCGCACTGCGGTAGCCGAGGCAACGAATACCACGCACAATTACAAACATCTGAAAGCCAAATCTGTGGAGGATGCCCGGACAATGAGTAGCGGAGGCGGACATGCACAATATCTGCCAGAGGCTGAGTTGGATGGTATTACGCATGCGGGTCTCGAGAAACTTGCTTTGGAGAAAGGTGTCGTCGTCGATCATGGCGGGGCATATCATGCCTACCTTCAGTTTGATCGACCTATCGGGTATAACGACGGTCAGCCGACAACATGGATACGAGGTGAACTGTCAGGCGGGGTCTATCACGGGCATCCTTTTGATCCGAGGCGTCTACCGCCAGAAGTCGCAGCTGCGGGACGATGACAGGTTCGCTTCAATCTGGTGTCTTGAGAGTGCAAATTATGATCATCAGTGTTCAGACTCCGGGCATTCACACAGTTGTTATTCGAGAACAGCCGGGGTGGATCGTGCGACACAATCGGCTCTTCGATATTTCGCCTGACAAAGCACCAGCCGCCGTTGTCATTGGCGGAAACATAACTATCTGGTCGCTGTGTTTCACAGAAGATCTTTTCCAGGCTGAGAACGAGAGTAAGGGTCGCATTCTCGATGTTGGATGGTATCCTGATGCCGATCCAAACGGGTTTTACAAACTAAAGGTCATTCGATTCGATGTGCAAAATAGGAACAACCCAGATGGATACGAATGGGATAACCCAGTTTTCACATGTGAGACCAGATCACTTGAGCACTTGCTCACTACGATCCTGGAATTCATGGAGCATCCTGTGTAAAAATTCAATTCCGATGCGATTCGGCGAGTTCGCCCGTCCCAGCCCTTGCCTTCCCCTGGCAGGTCGGCAGATTTGCCACGGGCAGTTGCCCATCACCGAGATGAGTTTTCTGTAACAGCGATTCGGTTGGAGCGAGATGAACACGATCCCAACGGGTTAGTGGTGGCTCAGACTGTCGAGGAAGTGTTTGTTCGCGAGGCGTTGGTTCTGAACCTGCATCTCCCGCAGGGTGTGGTGATCCGGACTACCGCGGAGCACCCCTTCTATGAGAAATCGAAGGGGTGGGTCGCTTGCCAGGAACTGGTTGCCGGTGACGAACTTCTCTGCGAGGATGGAAGTTGGGTGGCGGTCGGGGAAGTGTTCGACACCGGGTGCTGGGAGACGGTGTACAACCTCCGGGTCGCCGACTTCCACACCTACTTCGTCGGCTGCGACGAGTGGGGGTTCAGCGTCTGGGCGCATAATGCGTATGGTCAGTTTAGGGAGGGCGTGGTTTCGCGAGGGCTGACCAATTCTCAGGCTCGCCGTGCCTGGGCGATCCGTCAAGCTGGAGATATGGATGGCTTCCGAGCCTACCTCCGGGCGCGGGGCATCCAGGGGGCAGACTTGAGTGCTGTACAACGGGCGGCAAACCTACCGGTTGCTCGCGCGAGGAATCTTGTCCCCGGTGGTGGACTGGCTGCCCACGAAGGGATTCCAACCGCGACCAACGCAGTGAATTTCGGTCATTCCGCTGCGACCTCGCATACACTCGCTACCCACGTCGGACGAGACATCGGGCAGTTGCGGGCGCGGCTGGTTGCCAATCCAAATATGCTTGCTGCCTCCTCGTTCCTAAGCAGGGCGGAAGCGGAAGTGATGGTCGCAGCGGCGATCCGCAGGGATCAAGCTGCTATCGCGGCTTTCCTGGCTTCTCCTGCCTCAACTACGGTTGGTGGAAACCGTCTCGTTCGAACCGTGCCGCTTGGCTCGACGCAAGGGGGTGGGATCATTCTCACGCGCCCGACCGCTGGGGCGGCTCCTGCAACCACCCTTGTTGATGGGACAGGTGTCCGTCTTGTGATCGACAGGGTTCCTGGGAATCCTGCGGGCTACGTCGTAACGACTGCATTCCCGGTCCCCTGACATAACGTGCGAAAGGATCTACATGAAGTTCCTCTACCTCTGCGATACGGAATTGGAGGGGGTGAAGGTGAAGTGGTCGGAGAGCCATTCCAAATCACCCGAACTGGTTGACGCGGCACTTGCCGCTGGGTTTACCAGTCAGGAGATCGAGCATTCCCCAGTCGGGGTTCTTGAAGAAGGTTATCAGGTTTCGCCAACCGAAATCGCATCGGCAGGTGCGGTTGTGCTGACAGGAACCAACGGGTCGATGCTTCTTGAAATGCCTGGGTAGATCCAGGGTGTTCGGGAGAGAACACAGCCCCTCCAGCGACTGCATCACATAGAACTCCTGGTGGGGGCACACCTACTTCGTCGGCTGCGACGAGTGGGGGTTTGCAGTATGGGTGCACAACGAGTATTCCAATGAACTAGTCGCAGAAAACCTTGCTGCTCGGTTGAGAAGGGGAATGGTGTCAGAAGTTGACATCGCTGAGATTGTCGCCTTTGGGCGGCGAGAAGGAATTCACGGAGAGAATTGGGCAAACCTATTTACACAAGATCGCATCGGTCAGCTCAATCGCATTGCCCCTGAAGCAAGATTAAGATACCTGAACGACCTAGTCAGCAACAATCTCAATCAGGTTGCTTTGCGACCCGAAGCCAGATTGATAGGTCAGCGTCGAGCCCCGAACACAGAAGCGGGCGACTACCAGCTCCAGACCACAGGAACATCGACAGAACTTCAGTTTTTGTTGAATGACAGTTTGCATCCGCCAAGAATTGTTTTTTTGGATGGGGCGTTGGGTTCTACACGAGTCCTTGAAGCAAAACTTGCAGGCGCAACTGAACAACTATGGGCAGTTTCGAGATACAATCCTGCATCCCCCCGGCGTTTCAGGGTGTCATCCGAGACTTCCCGACCGGTGAAGGGCATCTTGCGTGCGATGTTACGCTGATCCCGGGTTCC
>CAZKIQ010000160.1:0-3086 GCA_964552815.1 uncultured Alcaligenaceae bacterium
TGTTGCCGGCCGCGACGTTGAACGGCATGTTCAAGCAACGGGCGATTTCGTTCAGAATCTCGTGCTTAAACTCCGAGTACCCTGTGCTGGGTTGCTCGGCTTGAAGCTGGCTCATCTTCCAGCCGCCGGGCATCGTCACCAATGCCCGCTTCTCAAGTTCGATCGGCTCGAACGGCTCAGCTGCGTCGGCCTCGCCGCTCGCGGGCGCATCCGTGTACAAGATCCCGGCAAAGTCCGCCGCGGTTTCCGCGGCCGCGATCACTGCTAGAGTGAACCGCCGGAGTTGCGCGAACAGCGGCAGAGCTGGCGTGATGTCCGGGATGCCGCGGGCCTGGCCGGGCCGATCGCCGCGGAACCAGTGAAGCACCACCGCCGCGGGTAGGCGGTCGAACTCTTGATTCCAGCGGTTCCCGGCGTCGCCCGGATGGTGCCGCAGCACGTGATACTCGACCGGATTGCCGGCCGAATCGAACACGATCCCGTCGACCCCGGACGGCGTAGCGACCTTCAAGCTCGGCGTGCAGACTCGGTCGGCTTCGACGAGCCGGAGGTCGAGTTGCACCGAGGTGGGGAGCTTCGGGTTACTGGTCAGGAGCGCGAACCCCTCGCCGTCCGTGGCCCGGGCCATCCGTAAAGTGCGGAGCTTCTCGGGCAAACCCACCGCCTTCGACCACGCGGAAAACTCGCGTTCGATGCGGGTGTTGGCGTCGCCGTCCGACGTGAGCAGTTGCAGCCGCGGACCCGTGCCGACGACGTCGTTCGCCAGGGTGAGGACAATTCCCTTCGCGTAGCTGTTGTTCGCCACCTCGTACCGTGCGCGGTTCCGCAGCACGCGCCGGACCCCGGCGCTGTTCGCCGAGTTGGCGGATAGGCCGTCGGCGGCGGCCCAGTGGCGGCGGTTGTCGTCGGTCGTTGTCGCGGCGTCGTACCGGCCCCGGACGACGCGAACGACCCGCGTCGTCCGCCGCGACGCGCGAACCCCGACCATGTTGGCAAGCCAACCGAACATCAGTCGGCCCCCGGTGGTACGAGTTTGTTGAACCGCAGTCCGCGTTTTTTCGACTTGGCCGCTTCCTTCGAGGCCAGAAACTTCGCGGCCTCGATCTGATCCTGGAGCGGATGCTGCTCGACCGACCCGGCGTCTCCGGACACCTTGGCCGGTCCCTTCGCGTTCTCTTCGATCGACTGATCGAGTGGATCCGCCACAGGTTGTTCCCTCTGGCTGTTGGCGATGGCTCCCTATCTTTAGACCTTTTCGGTTCGGGACCGTTTCGGCACAAGAAAGCGAAGAAAATCTCGAAGTGATCGTCCCGGTGGTTCCCGTCAGCGTCGCGACTGGCGTTGCAGATCACGGAAGCTCACCCGGCCGCGTTTGGCTGGCTCGCGTCCGCCGGTCGCCCCGAGGACGGCTCCCTGCATCGACGCGGCCACGGCACAGCCGACCAGTCCGTCGAGCCAGTGGTTGTCGCTTCGTTCCGGGCGCATCTTCCAATCGTCCACAGTGCGGCCCCGGCCCTCGGTGCGGACGCGGTACTCGGCCGTGAGGTGTTCGGCGAACAATCGGTGCGGCTCGGGCCGGTCGCCGAACAGCGACAGGCACCCCGGTTCGCCCATGGGTACTGCAAGTCTGGCGTGGACGAAACTTTTCCAGAAGTTGGTGTCGAACAGCAGGTGGCGGACGCTGCGTTTTCCCTGCACGTTCGGCACCCGCCAGTGGAAGCCGACCCGGTCGCCGGGCCGACGCTTGTACTCGGTGAATGGCTGCGACGACGCGCCTACGAACCGTCCGTGACTGGGGAGTACGACGCCGGCGTGCGCGGATTGTCGGCAGAACTGGTACACGACGTCCGTCGAGGTGCCCCAGTTGGCGTCGATGAGGCAGCGTTCGATGCGAAGTTCCGCACCGTCGTCCCGGTGCCACGGCCTCGCAATCAGCCGGGAGGTGAGGGCCTCCAGCCCGGCGAAGATGGCGGCCTCGACCCCGCCCGCGGAATGGACGCCGCCGAGTGTGGGCCGAGCGTCGCGGAGGGTGAAATACGCACGGTGCTGGTCGGGGTACGCCCCGTAATCGAGGACGAACCCGGAAAAATCGTCGCCCCACCCGGCCACCACCCAGAACAGCAGGTTCGCCTGCACGTCGATGAATGCGGTGATGTAACTGCATCCGACCGGAACTTCGCCGCGATTCATGCGGTTGAACTTGCTGGCAATTTGTTCGACCGTCAGTTCGTCGTCCTGGGGCGTCGCAGCGGGCAATGGCTCGTTTTGGTACTCGGCGAAGAAGGCCGCTTCATCCTGAAGTTTCAGGTTCATCGCGTGCTGGATCGCGGATAGTTCGTCTGGATTGAACCGCTCCGCCCAGGCGACGATGGCACCGGCATCCATCTCTTCGCGGTGATCGCGGTAGAACGCGGTGGCTTCATCGCCGCCGTGCCCCTGGCGAAAGCTCTCGGCCCGGACCTCGGCGTACTGCTTCCACAGCGATTCGTTGGTAGGGAACGCGTAGACGAGTTTCGTGCGTTCGCCGTTCCACTCGGGATGGCGATCGCGGTTCAGGATGGCATCCGCCATGTCGTCGGGCCGGATAACCGTGCACGGCATGATCCCCGAGATCTTCGTCCCCGGACCCGCCAGCCCGAGCACTGCACCGGCCAGGATCGATTCGCGGGTCGCACACTGCGAGAGCGACCTCGCACTCTCGTCGGTTTGCGGGTCATCGAGCACCACCAAGGTCGGCCGCACGGTGCGGCCGTCGGCCCGCTTGTACTTCATGCCGCGGATCCGGCCCGTGATGCCGGCCACCTTGACAATCGCCCCGGCCGCCTTCGAGGTGCCGTCGGGACGCACGAAATTGCGGAGTTCCGGGTCGTCGAGCCAGCCCTCGGGTTGGATCGTCGGGAGCACGACCTCGCGGGCGGTCCAGCCGATGTGCGTCCGCTCGCCGCGATAAAGCTGGCCGTTGCAGCGGTTGGCGATGCCGTCCAGCGCTTGAATGGGATGGCACACGTCGGGGAAGTCGGTCAGGAGCAGGTCGTTGCCGTCGAGTTCCATCTTGATGGCGTCGAGCATGTCCATCGAGTGGCCTT
>CAZKIQ010000161.1:0-3050 GCA_964552815.1 uncultured Alcaligenaceae bacterium
TGTTGCCGGCCGCGACGTTGAACGGCATGTTCAAGCAACGGGCGATTTCGTTCAGGATCTCGTGCTTGAACTCCGAGTACCCGGTGCTGGGTTGCTCCGCTTGAAGCTGGCTCATCTTCCAGCCGCCGGGCATCGTCACCAGTGCCCGCTTCTCGAGTTCGATCGGCTCGAACGGCTCCGCCGCGTCAGCCTCCCCGCTCGCCGGCGCGTCGGTGTACAGGATCCCGGCGAAGTCGGCGGCCGTTTCCGCGGCCGCGATCACCGCCAGCGTGAACCGCCGCAGTTGCGCGAACAGCGGCAACGCTGGCGTGATGTCCGGGACGCCGCGGGCCTGGCCGGGACGGTCGCATCGGAACCAGTGCAAAACCACCGCCGCCGGGTGCACGTCGTACTCGGTCTTCCAGCCGTTCCCGGCGTCCCCGGGGTGATTCCGGAGCACGTGGTACTCGACCGGGTTCCCCGCGGAATCGAAGACGATGCCGTCCACGCTGCCGGCCGGAGCGACTTTCGTCGCAGGCATGCTCACGCGATCCGCCTCGATCAGCCGCAGTTCGAGTTGCACGGCGGTCGGGAGCCTCGGGTTGCTGGTCAGGAGCGCGAACCCCTCACCGTCCGTCGCCCGGGCCATTCGCAGCGTGCGGAGTTTCTCCGGCAAACCGACTGCCTTCGACCACGCGGAAAACTCGCGTTCGATGCGGGTGTTCGCCTCGCAGTCCGGCGTGAGCAGTTGCAGCCGCGGACCGGTGCCGACCACGTCGTTCGCCAGCGTGAGGACGATCCCCTTCGCGTAGCTGTTGTTCGCGACCTCGTACCGGGCGCGGTTCCGCAGCACGCGTCGGACCCCTGCACTGTTTGCCGAATTCGCGGACAGGCCGTCGGCGGCGGCCCAGTGGCGACGGTTGTCGTCGGTCGTGGTCGCAGCGTCGTACCGGCCGCGGACGACGCGAACGACCCGCGTCGGACGGCGTTGAGCGCGCACCCCGACCATGTTGGCAAGCCAACCGAACATCAGTCGGCCCCCGGTGGTACGAGTTTGTTGAACCGCAGCCCGCGCTTCTTCGACTTCGCCGCTTCCTTGGACGCCAGGAACTTCGCGGCTTCGATCTGATCCTTGAGCGGATGCTGCTCGACCGACCCGGCGTCCCCGGACACCTTGGCCGGCCCCTTCGCGTTCTCTTCGATCGACTGATCAAGTTCGTCGGGCATCGGACCTCCGATTTCGAACAGGCCCCTATCTTTCCCCGACGCAATTCCGGATCGAGTTGACGAAATCGCGGGTGGAATTTTTGACCGAGTGACGAACAGATTAGGAAGCGAACGACTGCGTGTTCGCGACAAGTCGTCCACTTCTGCGACATGTCGCAACGCCAGAACGGCGATTTCTCAAAAAGGCGATTCTGCACATCTGCTTACTCAACAACGCTTTGCATCAAATCGCCTGTCGGAATTTCTGCGACAAATCGACTTGTCCACGACATGTCGCCAGTCAGGGACGAGGAGTCGGTCGCCAGACGCGGGAGCCTCCCCCGTCGCCGACTCCGATCGGACGCGAAGGTCGCGTCACGAGGATCCCATGACGAAGGTGCGGCGATTCTCCGACCTGCCCCCCGCGTCCCAGCGACTGGTGCGGGCGGTCGAACGGCTCCGGTTCGGCCGGATCGACAACCTGGTCCTGCGCGACGGCACCCCGGTCTGGTCGGCCCGGCCGGAGGTGGTGTGCGAGGTGAAGCTCGGCTCGCCCGGCGGACCGCGGCCCGCCCGGTCCGACGACTTCGAACTGTCGGCCCAGTGGGTCGACCTGTTCGAACGCCTCGCCGAACTCGGCAGCGGCCGGGTTCACCGCCTGGAAGTCCAGAACGGACTGCCGTTCCGCGTCGCGTTCGACGCCGCCGACGTCGTTTGATCCCAACGTTTCCCGTTCCCGACTGGCACCGGTCAACCGGCCGACCACTCCCGTGGAAGCCCTTGAAGGCGCCTCAACCCGAGGTGTCTTGTGCACACGACCGAACACTGGCTGGAAGAATTCCGCGGCCTCATCCGCCGCAAGGCGCGCGGCCTGGCGGGCCGCAACGGCATCCCGGCTTCCGAGCGGGAAGACCTCGAGCAGGACCTGTGCGTCTATCTGCTCTCGAAGCGCGACGAACTCGAAGGGGCGTCCAACCGCGGGGCGTTCGCGACGACACTCCTGGACCGTTACGCGGCCACGTTGGTCCGGCGGTCCCGCTCGCAGAAACGCTCGCGCCGTGGCGAAATCTCACTGAGTGCCGCCGCACCCGACGAGGACGGCGCGTTGGTCTCGATGGACCGGACCGTGTCCGAGCGGCAGAACCGGGCCCGGATCGGCGACGACCCGCCGTCCGAGATCGAACGTCGGGACCAGGCGACAGACGTCGCGTCCGTCATCGCCACCTTGCCAGAAGAGTTGCAGGCCTTTTGTCGCATGCTTCAGCACCACACGGTGAGCGAGTGTGCCCGGCAGACGGGCGTGTCGCGGACGACGCTCAACTACTGGCTGTCGGAGTTGCGGAGGCGGTTCGCGGCGGCAGGATTTGGAGAAGAATCCGGTCCATTTTTCGTCAACTCGCCGCCGTTTTGCGTCGGGGAAGAATAGGGGGACGTCGGAACGCGGTCGACGAGCGAGTCGACGACACGGCGATCAACCCGCCCCCGTAGTGACCGGAGGCCATGCCGTGAGCCTGCTTGCCAAAGTCCAGCGCGGCCGGAGTTCAAAGCCGCCGCGCGTGTTGCTGTACGGGGTACCGGGGGCCGGAAAGAGTACGTTCGGCTCCCAGGCCCCGAATCCCGTGTTCGTCCCGACCGAGGACGGGCTCGGCGAGATTGACTGTGCCCGCTTTCCGCTGGCCACCTCCGTCGATCAGGTGGCGGCGGCGCTCGACGAACTCGTGCACCAGGAGCACGACTTCGAGTCGGTGGCGATCGATTCGCTCGACTGGCTCGAGCGGATGATCTGGGACCGCGTGTGCGACGAGTTCAGCGTCAAGAACGTCGAGAAGGCCGACGGCGGGTACGGCCGCGGCTACCAGGCGGCG
>CAZKIQ010000162.1:0-2979 GCA_964552815.1 uncultured Alcaligenaceae bacterium
GTCACGCCTTGCCGAGGACGAGGTCGACGACCCAGCAGCCGCGGACGTGGGGGCCGTTGCCGCGGCAGTGGGAGAGGATGTCGGCGTGGTCGCAGCCGGCGTCTTGGAGCGCGTCGGCGAGGATGGGCATGTTGCCGAAGTCGCGGGAATCGTACATCTTCGCGGCGATCCCGACGGCGGCTTCGGTTCGCCACTCGCGGGCGAACGTCACAGGGCGGAAGGGGTTCGAGCCATAGATGCAGCGGACAAGTGCGCCCCACTCCAGTTCGGTCCTTTCTCGTACGGACGCAAAGACTGGGTGTTGTTCAGCAGCGGTGATCTCTTGAAAAGTGGCGTTCGGTTTCAAAAGCCCGGCATTCACTGCTGCTTCAACCGCAAAAGTGTCGACCGTGAACTCCCCGACTCCGTGCTCTGCGACTTTGGAGCGATCAGCGACCCAGTAAAACAATGCGTTGGCGTGGAGGCTGATCGTCAAGTCACCTTCGCCAGTAGCCCGGTGATGATCTGAAAGGTCGCCGAGTTCGTTTTCATCAATCACGCCCTCGGCACACTGTTCGCACAAGTCAAGCATGTGAATCGTGTTTGCATCGGTCATCAGGTGCCGTTGGCGTCTGCCGATTTCGGCGAGGAACAGGTAGAACTTGCGGGCCGGCAACTCATCCGCATACCAGTGATAGTCGTGGTACTTCATCGGCTTCTCGTCCAGCTCCCAAACCTCCTGCTTCATGACGACCTCCTAATTCATCATTCAACGGCTTCTGCTACGAAACCACCCCCGACAACGGCTCTCCGTTCTCGGGGGTGTCGGGTTCATCGGCGACGGAATCGGAATCGTCGAAGGAACACAACTCGCTGTTGCTCGTGGATGGCGAACTCCACGTACAGGCAGCCAGCGAACCCGCATCGGGACACTAGGCCGTCACCCGCCCGCTCTTCGCGAGATTCACCGAATTCCCCGGGGGTGCGGGACAACTCCTCCATTATCCACTTGGCGGACGCAACAAAGAGCGACAACTGACCAGCCGCCCGAGCCACGTTCGACGCCTGGCGAAATTCATCTGCCACGGCACCCGAATTTACGACCTTGTAGCGGTCGCCCTGGCTCATTGCAGTTCTCGTTCGAGTTCCGCGATGATGTCCCGGATTGGCGTGCCATTCGTGTCGGTCCGCAACCGCTGAACTTCCTCGTCCGTCAGCGGTTCATAGGGGAACGCCTGGCGCATCCATTCGTAGGCCGCCTCTTTGTGCGAGTCGGCGAGGAACTGCAGGCGGTGGACTTCTGCCTCCAGTTCGCGGATGCGGCGTTCTGCGTCTTCGGCGGACATGGTTCACCTCCGAATGGGTGAAAGAATTATCGCACGGCGTTCGCGGGATGTCACGCCTTGCCGAGGACGAGGTCGACGACCCAGCAGCCGCGGACGTGGGGGCCGTCGCCGCGGCAGTGGGACAGGATGTCGGCGTGGTCGCAGCCGGCGTCTTGCAGCGCGTCGGCGAGGACGGGCATGTTGCCGAAGTCGCGGGCATCGTACATCTTCGCGGCGATCCCGACGGCGGCTTCGGTCCGCCACTCGGTGGCGAACGTCACGGGGCGGAAGGGGTTGCCGAAGATCTCTCGAACTAAAACACACTGTGCCCGTTCCTCCGGTTCGCTGATGGCTTCGGGTGTTCCGACTTTCACCCATGCCGTTGCTTCTGCGACCCGCATAAGCATATCTACTGGTGAAGAAGAAAAATTGATAGCCCCAAGCGCATGAGTTTCAGGTAACTGGTTCCCTTCTGGATTTGGGATTTCAATATTTGACTGCCACGCATCCTCCCTCGCTTCAATCAACTGATCCGCCGTCGCTTCTCCATCAGCACAGCGTTCGAGAACATCAACTGCTTTTCGACCTCGCTCAGTTGTCAGCAAGTGCCAAATCCTACGCAAACACGCTGCCTCCAAGAGCCTACCCTTCCTCTCTGTGACTCGTTCCGAGAGAAATCGAATCATCCTCGGCGGGTATGTCGCTTCCAGCCAGTCCGGTTCACTTGCGATTATTTCTCTCATCGCCGCTCCAGGTAATCGTCTAAACGATCTCATGGGGTCTTGTGGCATTCTGTCGGTCATCTTTACTGACATCCACCAGGATGTGCATCGAACACAAACACCCCCGACAACGGCTCTCCGTTCTCGGGGGTGGCGGGTTTCGCGGATCGCGAAGGGTTAGCTCAGGTTCATCGTCAGCAAGAACTCGACGTTCGACTTCGTCTTCTTCGCGCGGTTGACGAGCAGTTCCATCGCCTCGACGGGGTGCATGTCGGCGAGCACGCGGCGAAGGATGGCGATCTTTTGCAGTTCCTCGCTGGTGAGGAGGAGGTCCTCTTTCCGGGTGCCGCTGCGGTTGACGTCGATGGCGGGGTAGACCCGCTTCTCGACGAGTCGGCGGTCGAGGTGGAGTTCGCTGTTGCCGGTGCCTTTGAATTCTTCAAAGATCACGTCGTCCATCCGGCTGCCGGTGTCGATCAGGGCGGTGGCGAGGATGGTGAGGCTGCCGCCTTCCTCGACGTTGCGGGCCGCGCCGAAGAAGCGTTTCGGCTTCTGCATCGCGTTCGAGTCGAGCCCGCCGGAGAGCAACTTGCCGCCGCCGGGGGCCTCGGTGTTGTGGGCCCGGGCCAGGCGGGTGATGGAGTCGAGGAGGATGACGACATCCCGCTTGTTCTCGACCATCCGCTTTGCTTTTTCGAGCACGATTTCCGAAACGTGGATGTGCTCTTCGGGGGGTTCGTCGAAGGTGCTGGCGACGACCTCTGCGTTGGTGCTCTGGACGAGCCGTTGCATTTCCGTGACTTCTTCCGGCCGTTCGTCGACGAGCAGGACGAAGACGTAAGCGTCCGGGTGGTTCTTGAGGATGGCGTTGGCCATCTTCGAGAGGAGGATCGTTTTCCCGGTGCGGGGGGGTGCGACGATCAGGCCGCGCTGGCCCTTGCCGATCGGCGTGA
>CAZKIQ010000163.1:0-2952 GCA_964552815.1 uncultured Alcaligenaceae bacterium
TCGAGGCAGCCGGGGCGGCGGCGATCCACCTCGAGGATCAGCTCATGCCCAAACGGTGTGGGCATCTCTCGGGGAAAGCCCTTGTCGAGCCGGAAGTCATGGTGGCGAAAGTGCATGCGGCGGTGGCGGCCCGGCGGGATCCGAACTTCGTGATCATTGCGCGGACGGATGCACGAGGGGTGACGGGATACGACGACGCCCTGGCCCGGGCGAAACGCTACGTCGAGGCGGGGGCGGATGCGATCTTCCCGGAGGCACTGGAATCTCTGGCGGAGTTCGAGCGATTTGCCTGGGATTTACCGGGAGTGCCGTTGCTGGCGAACATGACCGAGTTTGGCCGGGGACCGCTTCTGGATGTGGAAACGCTCGGGAAACTGGGATACGCGATGGTTCTGTTTCCGTTGACGGCTTTCCGGGCGGCGATGCGGGCGGCGGAGGAAACGCTGCTGGATCTGTTCGCGAAGGGGACCCAGCAGGCGTCGGTGCCGCGAATGATGACGCGGGCGGAACTGTACGATCGGCTGGGATACACCGGGTACGAGGCCCGGGATCGAGCCTATTTTGGCGAGAAACCGGGGTGATTTTGTTCCCCTGGAACCGCAATTACCGGGCCTCAGCGACCGGCGCGGGCGTCGGAGGGGAGTGCGAGTTTGGTCCCGGCCGGGAGGGGGGCGTTGGGGTCGAGCCGGGGGTTGGCGTCCCATACGCGTTGCCACTGCTTGCGGTCCCCGAACACATCCTCGGCCACATCCCACATCGTCATGCCTTGGCGGGGAACCGCATAGCTTGAGGATCCGGACCGCCATTCCACGGTGGGGCGGTTCGATTCCACCGGTGCAGAGGGTGGGCCCGGTTCCGGCGGCGGGACGGACCGACTCGAAAATCCCGGGTAGCGCTTGCGAAGCACGTACATCGGCGGGACCTGCACCGATCCGCCGGTGCCGATCGACCGGTTGCCGTTGAACGCACGCAGGGCCTCGGCGTATTTCGCGTCGCCGTAGAACAGCTTGCTGATCGACTCGTAGGTTTCCCCGGCTTTCGGGTCGTGCAGATCCACGTCGAAATCCGTCCGGGGCCGTTCGAGAGGTTGCGTGTTCGCCACCGGGCGGATGGCCGGCTTCTCCGCGGGTGGCGAGAGTTTCGGCGTTTCCGGCTTCGACGGGGTCGGCTTCGGAAGTTCGCCCGGGGTGGAACTCACCGGCTTGAACGGGCTTGGATCGGGTTTCGGAAGCGGATCCGGTTTCGGAAGCGCGATCGGTTTCGGGGATTCCACAGGGGTGACCGGCGGAAGTGCGATCGGCTCCGGTTTCGGAAGCGTCAGCGGCTCCGGTTTCGGCAACGGCTTCGGTTCCGGTTTGGGAAGCGTCACGGGAGTCGGCACCGGAACCGGGTCCTTCGACCTCGGCAGTTCCGGGGTCGGGACCACCGGCGCTGGCACCAGCGGTTTCACCTCTGGCATCGCAGGCACCGGGAGCGGTGTCGGAATCGGGGTCGGCGAGGGGGACGGTGTCGAAGCCGGCGGGACCGCGGGGATCACTGGCGTTGGGGACGGGACCGCGGGGATCACCGGCGTGGGCGTTGGAATCGCCGGTTGCTTCGCGTCCGCCTGGATCAGCACCGGCGGATCGACCGGAAGTTTGCCCGTCGGCGTCGGAAGCGTGGTCTCCGGAGTGTGCAGTGGCGGGGTCGGCACCGACACCGGGCTCGGCAGTTTCAGGTCCGGCGGGGTGGGTGCGGGGAGGACTTTGGGGTTCGCCGGCAACGTTGGGACCGGCAACAGGACCGGGGCCGGGAGGTCGTTCCGATGCTCGGTTCGCGGGTTTGGGGTCGCCGGGCGAGCGATCGGCAGCGGTTTCGGCTCAGCCGGTGGTTCCTGGGCGCGAGCACGGGTCGTGCGCGAGGCGAGTGCGGGAGGCACGTCCACCGGTGCTCTCTGCGTCGGCGGGGTCGGCGGCGTCGCGGTCCCGGTCAGGTGCGGGAAGAGGAAGTTGAGCCCGATTCCGACCCCGAGCAGGCTGACGATCGCCGCCGCCACCGCTTTCTTCCGTGACGGGCCGACCATGTCCTTGACCGCATCCTTGACCCACCGCGGCTCCGGTGCAGGGGCTCCCAGCAACGGGCTCGGCAACTCCGCGGTCACCAGTGCAATCGGGGCCTCTTCGATCGGTGCAGGTTCGGCCGACGCTTCAGGAACTCGCGTCGGAGTGGGTGTCGGGACGGTTGGAGCGGGAACCGGGGCGGGAGTCGGTGCCAGGAAATTCCGGGGTTCTGGCGGGGTGATCGACTTTGCGGTCTCGACCCGAGGTGGTTCGATTTTCGGTGGCTCGATTGGCTTCCGGAACTCCGCGGGCTTCGGAGATTCTGCGGGTTTTGGGGTTTCCGCAATCCTGGGAGTTTCCGTCGGTTTCGGTGCCTCGACCCTCGGTGCCAGCGACGGAGTTGGGGTCACGGTCGGTTTCGGAGCTTCCACCCGGGGCGGCTCGATTCGCGGAGATTCCACCTTCGGAACTTCGATTCGCGTCGATTCGACGCGGGGCGGGTCGATGCGGGGTGCTTCGATTCGCGGAGATTCGATTCGCGGAGATTCGATTTTCGGAACTTCGATTCGCGGCGATTCGACGCGGGGAAATTCCGGTTTCGGAGAAATTGGTGTGGGTCGTGGAGGCAGGTTCTCGAGCGAGCGGCGTGGGAAGACAGAAGCCGGCATGGTCGAGGGTTGGGGCCGATCCGTGGACGGCGGATCGATGATCGCGATCGGCTCGAAGGGCGAGGGGATGGGGTCGGACATCCTGATTCTCCGGTTCCGCAACCGGACGCGACCGGCCGCCGCGAGGGTGTAGCGTGTCACCAGTGCGGAATCCAGCCCACCTCGGGAGGGGTTTCCCTGCGGATTGGGGCATCTGACGGGAGGGCGAGGCTCCCTCCGAGCCGGACTTCCTGCCCGAAATGGCT
>CAZKIQ010000164.1:0-2847 GCA_964552815.1 uncultured Alcaligenaceae bacterium
ACGCCGCCGAAATAGGTGGCGTAGGCGACGGACAGACCATCCCCGGTTGGGAGATACTTGGCGATGAAGGCGTCTGCCGAACCGCCGCCGAAACTGCCCTGAATCGCGTTGTACGTCGGGAAGTTCGTCGACCCTGTAATCCCCGCAATGTAGACCGCTCCATCCGGCCCGACCGCGATGCCTTGCCCCTCATCGAAACTCGATCCCCCAATATAGGTCGAGAACGTCACCGCACCGGCCAAAGTCACCTTTGCCAGGAACGCATCACGCTGACCGTTCAATGCAGATTGAAGCGGGATGACAGTTGGGAAGTTGCTCGAATAGGTCCACCCGGTCACATAGGCATTGCCAGCCTCATCGAGAGCAACCGATTCGCCGAAGTCGTTCAGACTCCCGCCAAGATACGTCGAATACTGAAGTGCTCCCAAATCGGGATCGAGCCGGGTCACGAAGGCGTCAATCCCTCCGGTCGGACCACCGAAACTCGACTGATAGGCATTTTGAAGGGGGAATCCATTGCCGGCGACTCCGGTTATGACCACATTCCCGGCACCGTCAATCGCGATTCCGGTGGCCCGATCGGTGCCAGATCCACCAAGGTAGGTCGAGAAGGTCAGATCATCGCCATCTTCGGCAAGACGGTAAACGATGGCATCGAGTCCACCACCATACGTCCCTTGAACGGGAGTTTGCAGGGGGAAATTGGAGGAGTTGGTCCAACCAGCGACATACGCTCGACCCAGGTAGTCGACCGCTATCCCATAACCTGTATCATTCCCGCTCCCACCGACGACCGTGGAGTAAACGATGTTGCCGTCCTGGTCGAGCTTGACGACGAAAGTCTCGGAGCCGCCCCCACCGCCAAAGGGTGTCTGTTGCCAGGGTGCGTCCTCGTCGGTCGTGCCGACGACATAACTGTTCCCTTCGATGTCGACCGCCACGTGTCGGGCCGAGCCGGCGCCCAGGAACCCCGAGAAATCGAGGACGGGATCGAGGACCAGAGGCTTGCTCGCGTCGTATTCCCCGGTCTCGAAGCCCAGGGTGCCGTTCGAGCGGACCGCGAACTGACCAGCAATCGGAACCTGTTCGCCCGAGGCATCTTCCTGGAAAAGAACCGGAGTTTGGTGGGTGACCGTCCCACCCGCTACGGACTGGACCAGGTCCCCCTCAGCATTCAGGAACGAACCATCCACACCATCGAACGCCACCGAAACCTGGTCTGGCCGACTCCCTGGATTGATGACGAAGTCATATTCGAGTTTCCCGCCCCCAGCATCTCGAAGCACAAGGTCGATTCCGTCATAAACATTCTTCAGTGTCACCGAAGAATAGTTGGCAATGTTGGTCCGCCACTGACTGGGATCATTGCCGACCAGGTAGTTGCTCGTGCTCGTCAGAACATCCCCGGCAACCACTTCTGGGTTCTCGTTGCCGCCGACCACCCGCATCGTCATGGTTCGCGATTCAGTTTCGGGTACGGCAAGCGGATCGGAAGTCGCTTCCCCAGCATTCGCCGCAACAGTGAGCGAGACGGCGTTGCCGGTCACCGTCAGCGAAAACCCATTCCCGCGGGCCAGGTATTGCACATCGGAATCCGCCTGGCCAACGTTTGGCTCGAAGCGGATCGATCCCAACGATTGCAGGTAAGGGGAATTCCAATCTGAGGGGATTTCGCTTGGTTCAGGCGCCAGAGGGGAGGTCGTCGTGAGTTCCGGTGCGAGCGATTCGGTCGGTGGGGATGTTGGCTCCGGGGTCGGCAACACCGAGTACGGAGTTTCGTCGACTTCCGGAAACGGACCGGGTGGGTCAATTTCCGGCAGATGCAGGTTTGGGGGACTTCCACCGCCCTCCGAGTCCAGTTGAAGAGGTGTGTCAACTGCTGTGTCGAGTGCGACGCCGCCCCAGGTCACAAGCTCGGAGCCAAACGTCGATTCCAGGTCATCGAACGGATCCACGGGCGTGGGTGGTTCCGACGCAACGGCAAACTCGGGAGGCGTCGAACTGGTTTCGGGAGGTGGAGTCGAGGGGACTGATGGAGTTGCCGGGAGATCGGAATCATCGGGAGTGGAAAGGGGAGATGCGAGCGAAACCAGTTCGTCACCGACCGAGTTCCCACCGCTGGCGAACGCTTCTTCGCCGACCGCTCCCGCCATGGCGACCAGCGGTTCCGAAGCGGACCCTCCGAGTGCTGCCGCGACGAAAACCTCAGCGATACTGCCAGGGTATACGCGATCTTCCAGTTCCGTCGCCCCGATCTTCGCCCGCGGCGACTTGGCGGGTGGCAAGTTTCGGGTCGCTTTGGTTCCGAGGACAAAGGTGAAGAGCCGACGGAACCAGTAGCGGCAAAGACGGACCATGAGCGCATCCCTGGAGGAGGCGAGAAAATCGATATGATCGTTACAATCAAAACAAAGACAGTCTCCGTTCCCGACAGGTTCGGGTCAATGTGAGAAGTGTGAATTTCTGAAGAAGTGTTCCGACTGGACGGCTGGTTTCCCGATCCCCACTCTTCGACCGAATCCCGAGATCGAACCTCGACTGTCTGTTACGGCGATGCTGGAACTGTCTCTTCGGGTGATCTTCGAGAAAGAAAAATCGAGGGGAATCCCGAGCCCAAACAACTTCGGCAAGGCTGTTCGATTCGATCGAGGTGCGTACGCTTCCAATCGGACCACTGTCCTCCTACTCGTGGGTCTGAATTGTGCCACCCGTCGTCATCGAAAACCCAATCCTCAACTCCCCTTTTTCGGAACCCACCCAGTACTTTCGCTTCGACGCATCGAACAACATCACGGCGGAGATCGCGGCCGGACGACGACCGAGCAGTTATTTCCTTCCCATCGCATC
>CAZKIQ010000165.1:0-2631 GCA_964552815.1 uncultured Alcaligenaceae bacterium
CCACCAGAAACTCCACGAGGAAACGACCCCACTGCCGCTTCGGCCTTCGTTCAACACCAAAGTGGTGATGCCAGAGCCGATTCACGATCACACGGGAAAAGAGGGGGTTTTCGGGGCGGGTGATCCAGTTGGCCAGAGCTTTTCGACGATCCGCTTCCGGCGCATCCGGCTTGAGTCCGAAGTCCGCATTCCCGAGACCTGCCGGCACGACGACTTGCAATTTCTTCTCGACGCTTCCCCGAGCCAGCACATGTGTCAGCGGCGGTTGCCGGGGTGTGACAGCGAAGACTTTGTCGACCTTCGAAAGCTTCTCGAATTCCTCTGCAACTCGTTTGCGATCCGAGGTCAGTTTCTCGAAAGTCATCTTCTCTTCGGGCGTCAGGGCCGCCAGCGCGGCCGTTCGGCTTACTCCGAGTGGACCGGGCCCCGCCTTCGCCGACGCGGCAACTTCGGCCGGTGACAGTGCTTTGTCATACAGCCGAGCCTCTTCAATTTCCCCGCGGAAATATGCATTCTCCCCGCCCGTATGGCGCTTGCCAAACAGGATTCGTGATTCCTCGGCCTTGTATGTCGGCAGTTCCGATTCGGGGGTGTATGCCTCTCCGTAAGGGGTGCCGTTGCGGAATACGCGGATGCGGCCGGTCGGTTCGTAGGTGATGGCGAGGTGGACAAGTTCCCCGGCGGGAGTGGTCTCGTCGGGTCCATCGAGGTCGCGGGTGCGGTGGAAGAAGTTGCTGCCGGCGACCCATTTCATCGGTTTGCGTTCGGCGAACACAATCGAATCGAAGACGCCACCGGATTCGGTTTCCACGGTGATGACGCCACCCCCTCCCTGGTCCGTGTTGGGCGCGAGAACCCAGGCTTCGAGCGTCTTTTCCCGCAGGTTTTTTGCCAGCGGAGGAGTGATGGCGTAGCCTGCCTTGCCGTCGAGGACGAGCCGGCCGTTGGCGAACTTCGCACCCCCTTCCGGTTTGGCGTTCAGTTTGCCGGACTCGTCGGTACCCTCCTTGTCGAACGTCCACTGAGCGAGTGGAGCTACCGCAGGTTTCGCGGAGGTTTTTTCACCCCGACTCGCTCGCACACGGTCTCGGGCGGCCTCCTCTAGCTGGGCGAGTTGCCGATCCAAAGCCGCGATTATCGGGCGAAGTTCGGCTTCCCGTTGCTTTCGGGCCTCCAGCGCCGCGGGGGTACAGATGGGCCGTTCCCCGTGAAAAACACCACCCAATGCGGCGGCGAGGTGGTAATAGTCTGTCTGCGGGATTGGGTCGAACTTGTGGTCATGGCAGCGGGCACACTGCACCGTCAGGCCGAGGAACGCCTGGGAAGAGGTAGCGATCACGTCCTCGAGTTCGTCCTGCCGGGCGGTTTCGTTGGCGACGGCGTTCGAGCCTAGCACGGTATTATGGACGCCCGCGACCAGGAACCCGGTCGCCTTGACCGCAGCCGGATCTGTGGGTTTGAGTACATCGCCGGCGATCTGCAATCTCGCAAACTCGTCGAAGGGCATGTCCTCGTTAAGTGCCGAGATTACCCAGTCGCGATAGTGCCAGGCGGTAAGTCGGGGCATGTTCCGCTCGAAACCGTCGCTTTCGCCGTATCGGACGAGATCAAGCCAGTGCCGGGCCCACTTCTCCCCGTATGCTGGAGAGGCGAGCAGATCATCGACGAGCTTGCGGTACGCGGCTTCACTGGGGTTTTTCGCGAACGTATCGGCCTGTTCAAATGTGGGCGGCAGACCGGTGAGGTCGAAAGCGAGTCGACGAACGAGCACTCGCGGGTCGGCCGCTGGCGACGGTTTCAACCGCTTCGCCTGGAGTTTCGCCAGAAGAAAGGCGTCGATCGGGTGAGAGTCCCACCCGGCTGGGATAATTCGGAGCTTCGGCGGTTCGACCGTGGCGAGGGGTTGAAGCGACCACCAGTCCCGGCCGGCCCGCAATTTGGTGGTACGGGCGAAAGGGTCGATCGGGTCGGTTCCCCACACGCCCCCGGCGTCGACCCATTCTTTGAGGAGTGCCTTTTCTCCTGCCGAAAGCGGTTTCTTCGGCGGCATCTCGTCGTCACGGACGCGGATCCACATCGGCAATTCGGCGGCCTTCAAAACTTTCGGCTTGCGGGTGACGTCGAAGCCTCCCTTCGGATTCGATCCCGCGTGACATCCGCCGCATTTGTGAATCAGAAGTGGAGCAATTTGTCGGTCGAAGTCCAGGGCCGGCTCCGCAGCGGAGACGAAACCACCGGACAAAAGGGACAGGAAAACCATGATGCGATTCATGACAGGCTTCACGTGGAGCAGGATCGAATACTCGTATCCTACCCTAAACCTAAAGCTGCTGTAACTGGCAACCATCTGATGAGAAAGTAAGCGGCCTGGGGTAAGCAGCTCCGAAGTTGTTGGTAAATCTGTTCACTTCGGCGTAGACTGGAATGATGTTCCGGAATTCCCCTGTGCAAGAGGTCGCCATGTCCCAACCGCTCGCTCCAGAACTGGAACAAAAAGCCCAGCAACTCGCTGCCCGCATCCGCGCTCGCTCGGAGACGGGTACTTGTTTAGCCACCCATCTCCCGCCACTCGCAACTTTCGCGACTTTCGGGCGCAGCTGATCGCCCTTCCGATTCCTACGCTGACCCCAT
>CAZKIQ010000166.1:0-2630 GCA_964552815.1 uncultured Alcaligenaceae bacterium
TGCCAGAGGTCGGGGACGTTGTTCGGCCCCAGAAACACGTGCGCCGCGCCTTCTTTCCAACCATAGAACGCGAGTTCGAAACACCCGAGGAAGTCCTTCCGGGTCAGAACGGGGTGCATCTTGTCCCACACGATGGCCTGCGAGAAGTACAGGCCGTGCTTCTTGAGGAACGGGGGATAATTGCCGAGGTTCGCGTACCGTAGGGTAGGAGCGGGGCGCGTTGCCGGATTAGAACCGGTACGTTTCCGCCACTCCCCCCTCCGAACCGGACATGCGACTTTCACCGCATCCGGCTCTCCATTTGTCGATCAGACTCGGTCTTGGCTCGATGACACGGTCCGCACAACGTCTGAAGGTTATCCAGGCGATGAGCTGAGGCCGCCCGTCGATGACGCCGGACAGGTCGCTGGTGGTCAGTTTGGGCCTCCGCCCATGAAACCCGGCGGCCACACGCTTGGCATGTCCATTGGTCATGCTCAAGACGCTGACGCCGGAGGTCCGCCATCCCTGGTCGACTCTCGTTACCGATCCAGTCAGGTTCCATACCGCAGACGACCTCACGGTCGAGCACGGGTTCCGACGACTCATACGGATTGGGAATGTGCCGGCTGAGCAGCGGTTGGATACCGCCGAGGCTGGACGATCGCCACAAGGAGATAAAGTCTGTGCCGAGAGTCACCACTCCGTCCACACGGCGGTGGTAGTCCCGCATAGCCTTTTTCACCTTGCAACGATGTTTCCGGGCAAGCCACCGGGCCATGTGCTGGTAAGCAAAATGGTCCAGGTGGCCGAACACCTTCGAGACGTTGTAACCGTATCGGTAGTAGTTCGCCCAGCCACGCAGATACCTGTTCAGGGCCAGGAACTTGGCGTGAACCGAGTCGTTGGTTGCCGAAGGGCAGGTGATCCGGAGGATCATCCGCTTGGCCTTCGTCAGGGCCTTGCTCGGAATCAGGGGTTTGGGAGCCCACCGACCCGAACCGACGATGTCCCGCTTCAATTCATAACCCAGAAACGTGAAGCCATCGTTGACGTGGGTGATCTTCGTCTTCTCCACCGCGAGCGTCAGTTTCAGTTCACGGGTCAGGAACTCAAAGATCCGATCCCGCATCGCTTCCGCTTCCGCTCGCGTGCCGTTGGTCATCACCACGAAATCATCGGCGTAGCGGACATGCACAAAATTGCCCCGTCCTTGTTCACGCCGCCGTTCCTTTGCCGTTCGAGGCAGGTCCGTCCAGCGTGTCATGAACTGGTCCAACTCGTGCAAGTACACATTCGCCAGCAGCGGAGAGATAATCCCTCCTTGCGGCGTGCCCTGATCCGTGGCCTTGAACAACTGATCTTCCATCACTCCCGCCTTCAGGAAACGCCAGACCAGTGTGAGAAGCTTGTCATCTCGTACCCGACGACGAAGCAGAACCATGAGATGTTCATGATTGATCGTGTCGAAGTATGAGCTGATGTCGCCCTCAATCACCCAGTAGTACCGTGTTGAAGCGGTCATACTGGAAGTGATCCTGGCCAGGGCATCCGTCGTGGATCGGTTGGGACGAAAGCCATAGGAGTTGCGATAGAATTCCACCTCAAAGATCGGCTCCAGTATCATACGTAGAGCCTCCTGCACAATCCGATCCCTGATGGACGGGATCCCCAGCGGCCGGAGTTTTCCGTTCGCTTTGGGGATGTAGACCCGTCGCACAGGGTGTGGTTGGAAATGCTGTGTTTTGAGTTCGTTCGCCAGTTCCCGAAGGCGATCCTGCAGATTCTGTTGGAAGTTTGACAACGTCAATCCATCGCAACCGGCACTGCGGCTCCCTTTGTTGCTGGCGACTCGCTCATAAGCGCAACATAACCATTCCACGTCATAGAGCAGGTGGTACAGATCATGAAGTCGCAGGTCGTTACGCGAGGCAAAGAGCCCCGCATCCTGATCCTCCAGACGCTGTACCGCCCAACGAGCAAGTTTCCGTTGCATGTCGCCGACATTCATGAGGATGCCCTCTGTTAACATTCGGCGACCGGTGCGCAGGAATCTCGACAAACTGCCGCCCTTCGCCCTGTGGCCGGCTTTCCCGACCTCCGACTACTATGACGGCTCCGACTCGAAGCGAGGGCATCGGCAGACTGCTTGCCTTGGCATCCCTTGCTTCGTCTCACGCATGCCTGAAAGTGAACTTCAACGGAACGACGTAGGTGCCGGTTCTTAGCAACCCAACCAGCTCGCCGCTGGCTCCCGATCATGGCAGCGGGGTAACTCAGGTAGGTCCGCTGCACCGCAACCTGGAGGGGTGGATTCCAGTTTGCGGCGGGAGGACGTGCCGAGGCATGACCTCCCCGATCGACTCCGCGCGTCACCAGCCCGCGGGCTGGCAACCAGGATATTGCGTGGAGTGGTTTACGTTTCCCGAAGGTTGAAACCCGGTTCGTGTTACTCACCATATCGTTCCTCAGCCAAGCCCTGCGTCTTGGCGGCCTGATTCGCGCCTCACAGGGCCTTTCAGGGGCAGCTATTTCACGACAAGCCAGCACCGGTTGTCGCTACGCCCCAACGGCTCAAGGCGACCTGAGATCGCCAGGGAGGGTTCGTGACGCCCTCATTGCACTCACAGACTACACGTCGCACCGCCCCA
>CAZKIQ010000167.1:0-2541 GCA_964552815.1 uncultured Alcaligenaceae bacterium
CCGTCGGGATGCGGGTCGAGACGTCTGCCGGCGACAGATCCTCCTGTGGGCACTCAATCTTAAAACAATAAGAACTTCGTGGAGTGTGCGAAACATCACGGAGTTCTCAATTTTCCCGATTCACGACTCGGTTCCGGGGGAAATAGACTGGTAGAGCGATAGAGGGCGGCGGATGGCGAGAGCCGACTTGCTTGGGTATTTTCTCAACCATCTCAGCGATGCAACCTCGCTGGTGGAACGGTCGGATGCGGACCTCGTTGCGCACTTCCGGGCCACGCGGGATGAGGCGTCGTTTACGGAACTGGTTCGCCGGCACGGTCCGCTAGTCTATCGGACGTGCATGCGGATGCTGCACGATTCGGCGCAGGCGGAAGACGCGTTCCAGGCCGTGTTTCTGGTTCTGTATCGACGGGTGTCTGCCATCGACACGAGCAGACCGCTCGGTGCGTGGATGTACGGTGTCGCAGTTCGAGTCGCATCCAAGGCCCGTGCCCGGCGGGAAAAGCGGGCCTCACAGGAATTGCGAGCGACCATGCTTCGACACGACCAGTCACCGGAAGTCGGATGGAGCGACTGGAATGGCATACTCGACGAGGAGCTCGGTCGGCTCTCCGTCTCGGACCGGGAGATCATCGTCCTGTGCGATCTCCAGGGTGTCTCGCACCGCACGGCATCGGACCAGCTCGGATGCCCACCCGGCTCGGTTTCGCGTCGGTTGGCTGCAGCCCGGGAAGCTCTTCGAGATCGTCTCGTTCGCCGGGGAATTGCCCTGTCGACGCCGGCGCTGGTACTCGGATTGGCGAAGGAAGCGGGTGCGGGGATGCCGCCGTCGATGTGTGCGTCCGTTATCGAAGCGATGACAGCACCGTCGGCTCCTGTGGAAGAACTCGTTTCCAGCGTTTTGACGGATTCGACGCGGAGTTTCTGGACAAAATCGTTGCTCTCCCTGATGGCGGTCGGCGGTCTCGCGTCGCTGGGAACCTGGCTCGCGACCGACTCACCGACTCCGCTTGAGGCCCCGAAGCCGCCGACAATGCGAGTCGTGGAAGTCGTGCGGCCCGAACTTCCAGACACCGCATGGAAGCATGAGGGATCGGTCCGCGCGGTCGGGTTTGCCCCGGACGGGACACATTTGGTTTCTTCCGCTGCCGACGGCAAAATCCGGGTCTGGGACTCGGAAACGGGAAAAGTCGTTCGCTCCTGGGACGGGCCGAAGAACGGCGCTTTGGCAGTCGCGGTCAGCAACAATGGGAAGTGGGTCGCATCGGAAGAGCCGCTTGCCGGACTCATGGTGCGGGAAATCCAAACCGGCAGGGTGGTGCGTCGGCTGCCTGCCCTCAACGTCCCCGTTTCTGGAATGACATTCGGACGGGAAGACGGGCTGCTCGCCATAATCGGGGACCAGAAATGCCGGGTGTACTTTGGGCTCGACAGCAAGCCGCTCCCGGAGGATGAGCTGAAGCTCGAAGCCAACATTGAGATGGAGCGTTGCATCAAGGCGACGAGGCTGGGCAAACCTTACCAGTCGGTGGAGCGTGTTGCGTTGCGGATGGCCCCAAATGGGAAGTCGCTCCTGCTCGCTCGCTGGTGGGATAACCGACTCGCGATGTTCGCCCAGCCACTGGACAAGAACGCAGGCCCGTCACCGATCCACGCTTTGCGAGAAAAGGTGCGGCCACCCGTCACTGCGGTCGGATTCTCCGCGGATGCGACGAAGATCGTCTGGTCGGATGACGGTGGACGTGTGCGGATCGTCGGTCTTGCGGAAGGGGAACTCCTCTATGAGCATCGCAATCACCGGGCAGCGGTGGTTTCGCTGGTGTGCCAGGACAATCTGGTTGTGTCGGCGGATGCGGATGGAGTTCTCTACTGCATCCGGGAGGGCTCCGACGGCCGATTCCACACCTCACTTCTCCTCGGGGAAGCGAAGGGAGTGACCGGTTTGGCGATCCGGCCGGGGGGGAAGGAACTGGCCGTGGCATCCTCTGACCACCGAATTCGGCGCTGGGACCTCACGACCGGCGTCGAGCTGGGCCGTTGAAGAAGAATTCGTGTTGTTGCGGCGACTTCTCCTAGTTCGCCGCGTGCTAGGATATCGGTCTGTTGGCACGCCATCCTCCCAGGCGTGCCGCGGTTGGACTCCCCTCTCCCATACTCACATGGGGAGTGCATGAACTCGGTTCCTTCGGGGAAACATCGGCGGAAATCCGCCGAGCGTCCTGCGGACTCACGTGCTGATACTCGTTTTTTCCTTCGCGTGGGTCGGTACTTTCTGCCGTATCGCCGACTGGCCGTGGCCGCAATCGTGGCCCTGGTTGCCGGCGAGACGCTGACGCTCGTCCCGCCCTTGCTGATCCGCGAATTTATCGACCACGGTCTGCCGACGGCCCAGGCAGGCGGTCCCGAGTGGCCGGTGTTTGCCCTCGCCGCCGCCCTAGTTGTGTGCCCGATTCTCGCCGGCGTGATCGGATTGGTCCGCGAGTATCTGACGACTCGCGTCGGGCAATCGATTCTGTTCGACATTCGCGACCAGCTGCTTGG
>CAZKIQ010000168.1:0-2476 GCA_964552815.1 uncultured Alcaligenaceae bacterium
TCGATGGCTGGGACACCGCGAAGCCGGGGGCGGTCGGCACCGAGAATTTCGATGTGTGGGCGGACCTGAGCGGTTCGAACACGCTGTCGGCCCGGCGAGTGATGGGCGGCGAGTTCGATCAGGTGCTGGCCAAGGTGGCGGCGAGTGTGGTAACGTGGTATGGAGTGGATCGGCAAGGTTCGGTCCGACAGGTCCTTGACAATTCGGGGAGTGTGATCGCATCGAGCGAGTTCGATGGGTACGGGAACCTGATCGCGGGCTCGCTGGTGGATCGGTACGGGTACACGGGCCGGGAATGGGACTCGGCATTGGGGCTGTATTACTCGCGGGCCCGGATGTACTCGCCAACAATCGGTCGGTTCCTCAGTGAGGATCCGCTGGCATTCGCGGCAGGGGATGCGAACCTGTATCGGTATGTGGGGAATGGGCCAACGAACGGAACGGATCCGAGTGGGAACTATATCTTTGTGCGTAGCAGTGGACGCAAGAATAAGCAAGGCAAGACTCCTGCCGATCTGTTTGAAGTCTGGCTCAAAAAGAGCAACGCGAAATATTGGAGGCCACCGGCGGCCGATGCTTATTTTAGCGACGAGTATCAGTCTTTCTTCATTCATCCATCTGATAGGAAGCTTTTTGATGACTATGTAAATTCCGTGTCGCCTCCCAGTTATGCAGGACCACTCTTAAACGCCGCCTATGAAGATAAAGGCGGAAAAAATATTGTGATTCAAGATTTTGATCTCGGGATTGTTTGGGCCGAGAATGCGAATGGGGCGGTAACCCAAGGGGATGTCGATTGGGCAAAACTGAATATGAACAATTGGTATAAGCAGATTGCAAAAGAATTTGCAGCCCAGGGCTACAGAATGCCCTATTCTCCACCTGTTATTACCGCGCCAGGCCAGATTCGTCCCGAACCGAATTATGCGAGTATTGTAGGAGAAAGCCTTTTAATGAAGCTTGAAGATGATAAGGCTCGACTTGCATCTCTCAATGAAGCGTCACGACGAGCGGAGGTTGAGCGACTTCGCCGCGATATCGAAGGCGGTTTGTTGGCAGAAAAGGAATCGCTTGCAAACCAGCGACGGGAGGATGCGGCTTTCCTGAGAGGCCTGGAAGGGTATATCAATTGCCTGGAACGGTGGGATAGGTTTCATGCAGTTCTGGCTGCGTTCGCTGTTGGTGGGCGTAGTCCACTACCAAGGATAGACCGCACACCACATTTGCAAGGTCCAGGCGTCGTCGAAATTGGTCCTCATCGCCCCGAACCGGGCTCTCCCTTCCTGCCCCCCATGGCCGTCGCTCCTCCTGTCGGAGCGAAGCCGATGGTACCGAACTCTGGGCGAGGAGTTTGGGATCTCGGTTTGGAAGAACGCGGGCTAGTGATAGAATCACGCCTTGGCGGTCGAACAGGCTTGCACAAGAATTTTCCAACCATAGAACGCTTCGAACATGGCACTGCCACTTCGGTCAAGTCGATGGATTTGCAAATGCCCAGCTACCAAAAACCTAGAACTATCAAAGCATTGGGGCGGTCGTACGTAAGAGAAATAGCCGTATTCGCGGTCGATCGGCCCGTGACATATGCGGGCCAAACCATTCGACCCGCAGACGTGAAAACTCGGTCGCTTGAATTGGTAATTCCTTCAAATCCAACTCAAGCTCAGAAGCAAGCCCTAGATGATGTTAAAGACTATGGCACTCGTGTCGATCCTCCAGTCAACGTGCGCATTGTGGAGATGGAAAGATGAAGTGCGGCGAAGTTTATGTTCGGCTTACGAATTGGTACTTTTATCCTTCCTCAAGATGCATCACCGGTCTTTGGGTAGCCACCCCCCCAATCCTAAAATTGGCATCTCTTGCCAGCTATCGGGAAAAGGGAGAAGCGGCCATGCGGGTATTGCAAGAGTCTCAAGACAATGTGCCGTTACCCGATTCCCCATCTGCATTCATGCGTGCCCTTCTCGAGATTTCGAACTCCAAATCCTGGGCCGTGTTTGCAAACCGGGCACAATTTCTCAGCATACAACTAGATGGCTCCACGCTCACAATCCTCCCATCCAGGAAGCTCGGGTCAGGGGGGGCCTTTGAAGGCGTACCTGAATCTGCAATTACTCTAGAACAATCTGCTACGCAAGATGAGGTTGGTCACGCATTAGAGGTGGCTAGACTGTCTTGTGAGTGAGATCGTCGCGCTGTACAAAATCGTTGTCACAGACCGAGTGAGGTGTGGCGCACCAAATTGTGGACGCATTCGTTGCCGATTTCGGAGTGCATGGATTTGGCTGCTTGAACCGGTGGATTCCCGAATTGCCTGGAATTCTGGAGATTGGTGTGGCGCACCAAATTGTGGACGCATTCGTTGCCGATTTCGGAGTGCATGGATTTGGCTGCTTGAACCGGTGGATTCCCGAATTGCCTGGAATTTTGGAGAGCGGTTCGACGAGGTTTCCCACCATCCATGCCAGCGCAAAAC
>CAZKIQ010000169.1:0-2418 GCA_964552815.1 uncultured Alcaligenaceae bacterium
TTCAGAAAGAACGCATCCAACCCCGCGCGGTCGAGTTTAGTTTGCAGCCGGGCGACGCCGCACCGCCACGACAAAGAAGCAGCCGGGTCCGCCTGTTCCGCGACGAGGCGGAAGACGCCGAGCGCCTTGAGGTAGCCCATCAGCGGTTCCGGCGTGCAGCCCGGCAGGGGGATCTCATTCACGGCCCGCCTCCTTCCGACTCGCCCTCACGTCGGCGGCACGCAGGATCGCTTCCAGGTACGCCAACCGGAACGGGCCGAGGTCCGCCAGCAGCGCCAAAGCGCGGGCGGTCCAGCTGTCCGGGCCGCCGAGACGCATCGGGGACAGGTCCAGGTTGCCGCCCGGCCAGGTCGCTTCACCCAGGTCGACCGCCGGTAGCGGGTCGTCGTGCCAGACCCCCAGCGCGAACGGGCGATCCGGGTCTGGTGGCGCTTCCTCCTCGGGCACGGAGCGAATTCCCAGCCGTGGTCGACCGTGGTGAGCCGCCACAAGGTACGCCGCCGGGAACGGGAGCTTCATCTGAAGCACGGCCAAGGCCGACGCGAGTTCGTGCCGGAACTGCTTTCGCCCGTGCTTCATCCGCCCTTCCATCCCGGACTTCGCCCAGAGCGTGCCGGGGTCGAGGCCAGGATTCACAGATCGGACGCCTATCTGGAAGGCCGCATGTCCCTTCCCCACGTCGTGCCAAAGGGCCGCGGTGCGAAGGTCGGCCGCCCACATTTCGACGAGCGGTTCCAATTCCTTGAGGAGCACATTGAGTTCGTTGCACACATTCGAAGTGTGCTGGCTAATGGTCAACGGATTCGGCAGTTTCATTGCCGAGTTGGGGTCAGATCCGATCCCCGATTCGCGCTGGGGTTTCTCCGGCAACGCAACAATGGGAACGGGCGAGGCAGACGACGGGTCCCAACCGAGCGACGAGTATCCGCCCGCGGTTGACGGCAACAAGATCACCAGACCGGGTCGGACCTGTTTCGGGTCGAGTTCGCGCCATTGTTCGTCGATGTGGTCCCAGACGTAACCGGAGCCGCGATACTTGTCGGCCAGATCCTTGAGGAACGCGGCCGCCTGCCCGACCGGGACATTGCACAACTCGAGGCGATGGGGGCTGGGTTCGTCGGGCGTCGGCCCGGTCTCGGGGATTGCCCGCCAGAACACCTGCACGTCTGTCTCGGGGTCGTCGCTGCGGACGAACCGGCTCACGTCGATGTCGTTGCCGGACAGGTCGGGGGCGGTGTCGAACAGGTCAAGCAGATCGCGGCGGCGGACGACGTGGGTGTGCTCGAACGGGAGCGTGATGTTTTCCGATTGTTTGAAGTCGTCGAGCGCCTTCGGTGAAACGCTCTGGTCTTCGAGTTTCAGCAGATACTCGCGGGCGAAGTTCAAGTCGGACCACTCATACGGTGGGGCCAGCTTTTCGTCGGCGACGTCCACCCAGAACACCCGGCCGGGGCCGTCGTGGCCGGTGCGGTTGCAACGGCCGATCCGCTGGACGATGCTGGCCCACGGGGCGAGTTCCGTGACCATCGTGCGGGACGTGATGTCGACGCCCGCCTCCACGACCTGGGTCGCGACAATGATCCGGTCGCCGGGCGTTTTCGATTGCAGGGCCTCGTTCAACTTCACCCGCTCCGCCGGGCGGAACCGCGAGTGGACGAGCAAGAGTTCGGGCGGACTCTTTTTCTTGCGGAGCTTGTCGAGGTCATCGTAGACCGCCTTGGCGCGGTCCACCGTGTTCAGCACGACGAGGGTTTGCGTGTTATCCTGGTGTTGGGCGAGCACGTCCTTCGCCACGGCTTTCCCATCCTTAGACGCGGTGGCGGCGAGTTTCTTCAGCGTCTTGTCGGCGGTCATCCGCACGTTCAGCGGGCCGACATAGTCCTCCTGGCGAAGTTCCAGTGACGGGGCGTCGAACTTCCCCGCGAAGTCGACTGTGTCCAGCCACGTCGGCTCCAGCGTTGCGGACATCCACACGGATTGACACTTCCCCGCGGTGCGAAGGATCTGGCGGAAGCCGGCGAGCTGAGCGGACGTGCTCACTCCATTGGCCATCAGTTGGGGTTCGTCGAAGACCCATAAACAGTCGTTGTTGAGAAGCCCGAAGTCGATCGGCCAGTGGAACCGGCTTGCCGCATAGCCGCGGTTCAAAGCCCGGGACAGCAACATGTCCTGGGTACCGATCAGGACAGCATGCTTCTCGGGGTGCAAATACCATTCGGACTTGTCGACGCCGCCCATCAGAATGTGAACCTTGATCTCCATGCCGAGCGCGCGAATCCACTTTTCCGCCTCGCTTGTGGACTGCTCGACGAGGACGCGCATCGGCAGGCAGTAGACCAATCGTCGCGGGGTATGGTGCGGCCGCGACTTCCACCGCCACAGCCAGCCAAGCACAGCCGTCGCGGTTTTGCCCGCACC
>CAZKIQ010000170.1:0-2409 GCA_964552815.1 uncultured Alcaligenaceae bacterium
CGGACCTACCGAAATGCCAGTGGGAACCGGACCGTGCGCTGTAGTGTTAACTGGCGGTCTCATTTGAGGGGTCCACTATAGATATAGACCGGCGTGAACGCGGCGAGCCAAGCTCTGTCCGGCTCTTCCCCGCCCGTAACGAGCATGGAGACTCTATGGCCGACACATCCTCGCAGCGACAGTCCAGCGACCTCTGGTTCTCACTCACGCTACTACCTCGCCGTCAACGACGTATGGTCACCTTGCCTTCTGGAGCGTCCTGCTTCTAAACGCCACCGAAAAGTCCCCAATACCCTGGCCGGAATTTTGCCCAATCCGGCCAACATCTGCTCGCAGAAGCGAAACTGTTGCGTCTCCGGGTCAGATATCGAACTCTCTTTCAAGCTCGGATGACATCACGGCCTGGGCTTGGCTCTGTCGCGGCCCGGCCTTCCAACCCTGCCGCTCGATTCGACAGGGTTGCTTCTGGATTTGTCGTCTTTACTCCCGTGCCGTGACCACCTCCTCGGCAATCGCGGGGCGATTCCGAAGGGCGTCGATGGCCCGACCCGCCTCCCGCTTGGTCAATCCTCGGAGGGTGGTCCGCCGGCCGATCACCTTCGCGATTTCCGCGTCGAGGTCGGCTCCCGAGAGGCCGAACTGTTTCGCGAGGTTTTGAAGATACTGGACCTGCTTCGTGGTGATCGCCTCCTCGGGACGAGTGGCATGAGCATTTGTCGCGTGCGCAGCCGCCGGCCTTTGAGCCGTTTCGGACCGCCGTTCCCGACTCCGCTCGATTTCGACGTTGAGGGCCTCCTCGGCCAGGGCGAACAGTTCGCCGATCTTGGCGAGCACGGCTTCCGGGTCGTCGGGGGTGACCGGGATGTCGCCGTCCAGGACGGCCGTGTAGGCGTTCGATCCGACGGTTCTGGTGTACCCGACCTTGGCCGTGAGCATGGCTGACTCCGAGAGTAAGGGGTGCATGAGAGTTACCCCGGTCGGCCGGGGGGTCGGCGACGGCTGGTGCGAGACGCCCCCGTTGGCGGGCGAGGCGGAGCGAACCGCGGCCGCCGGGACGCGGGTCCTGGCGGCCTGGATCGGTCTCGTCCTCGTCCGCGACGTCAGTTGATGCCGGCGAGGGCCAGGCTCAGGTCCCAGGCCTTCTGCTTCACCTGGGCACCGGTCCCGAACCAGATCGTGTTCAGCCGGTTCGTTCCGGTGCTGCCGCGGGTCGGGCGGGCGTGGTCGACGTACTCGGTGACGGCGTTGAGGGCCGCCCACGCCGTGCCCTTGATGCCGGGAGAGTCGTGACCGATCCCTTCGTCGAAGAGCCGCAGCAGCGTCGACCGCGTCTCGACCGCCTTCGCGTTGTCGACTCCTTCCGGCGGGTCCGGGTACAGGGCGTCGAAGAACGACATCAGCTGGGCACCGGTCGGGTACGAGCCGGCGAGCCGGTTGATGACCGCCTCCGCGTCGTCGTAGAACTTCTGGGCCAGACCGAGGACTTGCTGGGCCTCGTTGATCTTGCTGGCGAGGTTGCCGTTGTGCCGGATGCTGACGCCCTGCCCCTGCCCGCGGGCGTGGGCCAGGGAGAGGGTGTTCTGGCACACCACTCGGATGGGGGTGAAGAACGCCCGCAGTGCGGCCGACCCGTCGTGGGCGTTCGACAGGAGCAGGTACTTGTCGACGAGGTCGTCGGTGTCGCGGACGCGGATGTGGCCGGGCAGTTTCGCCAGCAGCCAGATCTTTTCACCCTGACCGAGTGCCCCGGCGGTGTGGTATCGCAGCCCGCCGTCCGCGACGACGGCGTCGAGGAACCCGAACGCTTGGCGGTTCTGGACCGGGACGTACCGTTCCCCGACGACCCCGAGCACGGTGCGGGAGTCGGCGCGGACGACGGCCCGGGACTTCGGGACGGGGAGCCCGTCGATGGTGGTCATCGGGGCGAGGGCGACCTCGTAGTCGAGCCCGGCCGCCGCGATCGCCTGCTCGGCGGTGGCGGGTGCGTCGAGTGCGGTACCCAGTCGGTGCCAGGCGGGTTCGCCGTAGACGGCGATGGCGGGCTTTCCGTTCGTCGATGCGATGTTCGCGGGCATAACGAGCGACCTCCAGGAAGGGAACGTTGGAGGTACCCGTGCAGCCCGTCTCGATCCGCTGAAAGTGAAGAACTGGGACGCTCTATCTCGTAGGGCGAGCAATGTAACGTGCATCGATAGGTTGTTGTTTGCCTCGATTCGCGAACTGAGATGAGCGGTTGTGGCCGCGTGCGTGCCTAGTTACCTGTGACCAGTCACGTGAGAAACATGAACAGCAAGGAAATCTCTGCCGGGCGGTCACCGGCAGGATGGGATGCGGTTCAAACATTTGCGGCGACGGGCAACATGAAATTGACTCAGAATGGCATGTCCGGCTTGAGCTTGGGACGCGACG
>CAZKIQ010000171.1:0-2353 GCA_964552815.1 uncultured Alcaligenaceae bacterium
TCGCCCGGCTGCAAACTAAACTCGACCGCGCGGGGTTGGATGCGTTCTTTCTGAACGAGTACAAACCGACGCCGATCGTTGGTCCTTGGGGTGCCCGGTCGGGTTTCTTCCCCGGCAGCTCGGAATCGGCGGCACGCGAAGCACTCGGAACGATTGTCGACGCCGCGAAGACGACACCCCGGTTGCGGTCATTCGCCGACATGATTGATGGGGTCCGAACGGTGCTCTCGCGGCTGGGCTTCAGCGAGAAAGCGAAAGACGACGACAAACTTCGCCTGATGCGAGAGTGCCGTAACGTTCTCGCGGACGAACTCATTCCCTGGCTCGACACCGCGTTCATTCTCACGGAGGAATCGCGGAAGTTCCCGCCACTGCTCGGAACGGGCGGGAACGAAGGAAGCGGAAGCTACGTCTCGACGTTCGCACAGGCCGTCGTGAGACTCCTCGTCAATGGCGAGTACGCGGACGGCATCCGCACCGCGCTGTTCGGCGAATTCGGCGGTCCGCTCGGCGGATTGTCGGTCGGGCATTTTGACCCCGGTGCCCTGGGCGGACCCAACGGCACACAAGGCGTGAGCGGTGGCGGCGGCGTCAACCCGTGGGACTACGTTCTGGGCATCGAAGGGAGTCTGCTCTTTGCCGGGGCCGCAGCCCGACGATTGGGGACGGACACCAAGAACAAGGCGGCTTATCCCTTCTGTGTCGAACCGGTCGCGGTCGGGTACGCGACGGAGTCCGACAAGGAAGCGGGTGAGAAGACCCGATCGGAGATTTGGCTCCCGTTGTGGGACGAACCCGTCAGCCTGGGGGAAGTCTCGCGGCTGTTCGCCGAAGGCCGCGCTCAGCTCGGTCGACGACAGGCTCAGAACGCCGTCGAATTCGCACTCGCGTTGTCGTTGCTCGGGGTCAGCCGCGGCCTGAAGGCGTTCGTTCGGTATGCCTTCGTCATGCGTTACGGACTTTCCTATTTCGCCGCCCCGCTCGGGCGGGTGCCGGTCACGCCGAGGCCGGCGGCGCGGCTGCTCGACGACCCGCCGCTCCGCGATTGGATCGACCGGTTGCGGCGGGCGTGCCGGGAAAAGGACAAGACCCCTGCCCGCTACCAGTCCGCCCTCCGTGACATCGACCGAAGCATCTTCGAATTTGCGAACCGGAGCGGCCACGCCGACGACCGGAAGTATCTCGTCGCAGTCCTCGCCGCGATCGGCCGGGCGGAACGGACCCTGGCGAAAGGACTGCGGTTCTGTCAGGAGAAGTTCGTCCGCCCGTTGTCGGGGCTTTCCGAGCAGTGGCTCGAACAGGCTGACGACGGCACCGCGGAGTTTCGCCTCGCCGCTTCGATCGCGGGGATTCGCGGCGAGAAGGATCTGCCACCGATACGGGCATTCCTCGAAGAGGTGGAAGTCTCCAGGTTCGTGAACTGGTCGCCGGGCAGCACGTCGGCGGTGTGGTCGAACCGGTCGACGGCGGACAACCTCGCGGCCGTTTTCCGTCGCCGACAACTGGAAGACTTCCGGGCGGGGCACGCCGGCGTTACTGTGTGGTCGCCGCGTCCCGCGCCGCTGGACGACGTGCTCGCGTTCCTCCGGCACGACACCGACGACGAGAAGATCGCGGACCTGATCTGGGGCCTGATCGCGCTGGACTGGGCCAAGGTGAAGTTCGCGAAGCCGCCGCATTCGCAACATCCCGTTCCGATGGAGTTCGGCATCCCGCGACTCGTCGTGCAACCCCGTGCCTTCGCGGCTCGTCGATTCGGCGAACGCTGGATCTGGGATTTCGCCCGCGAGCAGGTTGCCAACGCGAATCCCGAACCGCGGGCCTTCGATGCACTCGCGATCGGACGAGACGATTCAATCTCCAAAGCCGTCACGCTTGCATCGCGGCGACTGAAGTCGGGGGGATTGCTCGTCGTTGGCTACCGCGACCGTCGCCGATCCGGGAGACCGATCGAGGTGACCACCGACATCGAGCCGAACCGATTGCTAGCCTCCATGCTGTTCCCGCTTTCGCGCCGCGATTTCGTCCGCACTGCGAATTCCGTTTTGTACCCTCCCGAAGTTCAGGAGTAACCGCCGATGGCCGACTTTCTCGCTTCGCTTCGATCCGAGCCGCGGGTGCTCATCGAGGCGGACCTCAAACCGGTGGCCGGGACCCGCATCCAGCCGACCGGCTTCCCCGACCTCGGTGCCGCCACGTTCGACGCGCCCGACGGCACGCCGACGCTGCTCGTCGAGTCGGCGCAGTCGATGGCCAATCGTCTCGAAGCGGTGTGCTGGGACGAGGGGAAGGACGAAATCGCCGAGGAGTTGAAGGGGTTGGCCTATGTGACGGTCGATCTGAAGGGGCTTCC
>CAZKIQ010000172.1:0-2316 GCA_964552815.1 uncultured Alcaligenaceae bacterium
GTTGGCCGTTGCAGCGGTTGGCGATGCCGTCCAGCGCTTGAATGGGATGGCAGACATCGGGGAAGTCCGCGAGGAGCATATCATTGCCATCAAGTTCCATCTTGATGGCGTCGAGCATGTCCATTGCGTGGCCTTCGTCGCTGCCGATGAGGCAGACGAACTCGCGGTGGCCGTACAGCACGGCCCAGAGACAAGCACATTCCGCAAGGGATGACTTGCCACTTCCGCGGGGCATCGCCATCGCGAACAGACCGCCGCGGAGCACGGCTTGTTCGATCTTGGCGATCACCTTGAGGTGGTCGGGCGACCACGGCAGGTGGAACGTCAGCGGGAAGTACCGGTCGCAGAAGAATCGGAAATCACTCCCGGCGCGGGTGCGGGCGGCCGGGTCCGCGGGCCGGGCGAGCGGACCGATGTCCCGACCGGCCAGGGCGATGGCCCGGTTCCGGGCGTGCGACCGGTCCTTGGTCGCCGCGTACGGGTCGGGGTTCGGGGGCGGTTTGGGCGTGTGCCGGTCGATCACCAGCCAGGCGACGTAGCGGAACAGATCGACGTGTCGGCTGTCGCCGATCCGGAGGCCCGCCCGCGTTCGGTGGCGATACAGTTGTCGCTCGCTCAGCACCTCGCCCAGGGGCGTGGAGTTGAGCAGGCGACACAGTTCGCTCGGGCGCAGTTTCCGCGGGTCAGTCGCCAACGGCGTTCTCCTTGGCGGATTCGCGGAGCAGCCACGCGGCGTAGAGGACCAGGTTCAGCGTGCCGTCCCGATTCGTCGGAGCCCCGGCCGTCACATCGCTGCGGATCATCTCTTCCGTCACCGGCTCGCCGAACACCTTGGTGAGCAGCCTGGCCGCGTTCGCCACGGACAGAGCATTCGGGTTGAGGCCGCCGTGCGTCGGGTCGGGCATGTCGAAAACCCCCTGAAAAACAGCTGAAATCACGGCATTCTGCGCTTCCCTGTCTCGCGGACCGGAGGTAACTGTGTGATCGCGTTGATGAACACGCGAACATCACCACCCGGAGACGCGACCATGACCCCCGCCGAAGACGCCTACGTCCGCGCCCACGCGACGGCGACCGAACTCCTCGACACCCTCTACGACCGGATCCAGGACCTGCCGGCACCCAACGGGGAGGTTCCGATCCACTGGGGCCACGTCGGCGACCTCAACCACGTCATCGCGCGACTCCTCGAGATCGAGGTGTTCCTCGCCCGCGGGATCCGGGTCGTGACAACCCGGTGACGCCGAAACCCGCACGCGCGGGTCGCGGCGGGTGGTCCCCGCCGCCTGACGAGGTAGCCCCACCCCGACGAGGAACACGACCATGCCCGCGATCAAGAAGACCACGACCAAGAAGACCGCCCCCGCGAAGGCCCCGAAGGCGAAGGCCGCGCCCGCGGTCGAGACGCCGGCGACCCCGGAACCCGCGAAGAAGACCAGCGCCCTGGCCGCCGCGGCCGCGGTGCTGGCGACCGCGACGGAGCCGATGACCACGAAGGACCTGATCACTGCGATGGCCGCGGCCGGGACCTGGACCAGCCCCGGCGGGAAGACGCCCGAGGCCACGCTGTCCGCCGCCATCGGCCGCGAGATTGTCACCAAGGGGGAAGCCTCCCGGTTCCGCAAGACCGCCCCCGGCCGGTACACCGCCAACGCGACGGTAGCCACCACGCCCACGCCCGCTGCCAAACCGGAATCCGCTGCGAAGGCGAAGGGCAAGAAGGCCGCGAAAGGTAAGGCAGCGATCGCGGACGGCACCCCCGGCCCCAAGAGCGTCAGCGAACTTTTCCGCTTCTGAGCCCCCGCGACCTTTCGCCTACGAGGCCCCCACGCGGGGGCCTCTTCTCGTTCGGGGTTTCGTCCCCTCTCCTGGATCGTCCGCAACGGGGGCCAACGTCGGCGAAACCGTGGCCGTCGACACGGACGCTCCCCCTTCCGCCGGCACCCGTTCCGCCTTCTTCCCGGTGAACTTCTCGAACCGCTGGACGATCACGTCACAGTAGAGCGGGTCCAACTCCATCAGGAACGCCTTCCGTCCGGTTTGCTCCGCGGCGATCAACGTGCTGCCCGACCCGCCGAACAGATCGAGGACGTTTTCCCCTTCCCGCGACGAGTACTGCATCGCCCGCACCGCCAGTTCCACGGGTTTTTCCGTTAGATGGACCATGCTTTGAGGGTTGACCTTCTTGACGTGCCAGAGGTCGGTCGCGTTGTTCGGGCCGAGGTAGACGTGGGCGGCCCCTTCACGCCAGCAGTAGAATTTTCCCGACCGGTGAACCACACTCCTGACAGAGGGAGCGGATTCCCGGGGGGGGCG
>CAZKIQ010000173.1:0-2202 GCA_964552815.1 uncultured Alcaligenaceae bacterium
CCATCGCTGTGACGACGGCGGGGTCGTTGCACCCGATCCGGCCGAGGGCTTTCGCGGCCCGTCGGCGAACGTCCGCGGTTCGATCGGTGAGCAAGCCGGCGAGCGGGACCGCAACCTCCGCGGCCGGAGATCCGATCCGCCCGAGTGCCTTTGCCGCTTGTTCGCGGACACCGACTGCCTGATCTGCGAGAGCTTCCGCGAGTGGACCAACCGGCACAGGTTGCTCGGCTCCGATCCGACCCAATGCCCGGGCGACCCACTGACGCACATCAGGGGAAACGTCGGCGAGGGCCCGGATCAGGGAGTGGACGGCACCGTGGGCGTCAGGTCCGATTCGACTCAGCGCCTTGGCCGCCTCTTTCCGAACCTTCCGGTTCCGGTCTTCCAGTGCGAGTGCCAGCCCACCTGCGGACGCTTCTGGATCAGACGCGATGGCACCGATCGCTTCGGCTGCGGCTCGACGGACCTCGGACGCGGGGTCGTCGAGACAGGCGATTAGCCCGGGAACCGCAGATCGGGCGGCGGAACCATGGCGACCGAGCATCTTCGCCGCTTTCGCACGATGGGCCGGGTCGCCATCGGTCAACCTCTCCGCGAGGGAAGCGAGAGGATCGTTCGGAATCGGTTTGGTCATTGCAGCCACTAGTTCCTGTTCTCCATTTCGGTCACGCAGAATCGGTCACGCAGAAGCAGACGTGGACACGTCCGGGTGGTCAAACTGCTCGCGGTAGAGTCGGGAGTAGAGCCCCCCGGCTTGCAGCAGAACCGGGTGGGGACCCGCCTCGACCAGGCGGCCATTCTCGAGCACCAGAATTTGGTCGGCCGCCAGAATCGTCGACAACCGGTGAGCGACAGCGATGGTCGTCCGCCCGGCGAGCAGTGGGGAGAGTGCTTCCTGCACAGCCCGCTCGGAAACGGAATCGAGGGAACTCGTCGCCTCGTCGAGTAGCAGCACTCGCGGATTCTTCAAGAGAACCCGGGCGATCGCCAGCCGTTGCCGCTCTCCGCCGGAGAATTTCACGCCACGCTCGCCGACGACAGTGTCGTACCCGGCCGGCAGTGCCGTGAGCACGTCGTGAATCTGGGCGGCCCGACACGCGGCGACGAGTTCCTCCTCCGTCGCGTCGGGGCGAGCGTACAGCAGATTCTCGCGGACGGTCCCGTGGAACAGGTACGAGTCCTGCGAGACCAGCCCAAAATGTCGGGACAGCGAGGCGAGCGTGAGATCGCGGAGGTCGTGCCCATCGAGGCGGACTGTGCCTTCCGACGGGTCGGCGAAGCGCGCGAGCAGAGAGAGCGTAGTCGACTTCCCGGCTCCGCTTGGCCCCACGAGTGCGACCAGTTGCCCGGGTTTCGCCCGGAAGCAGATGCCATCGACGGCAGACCTCGGTGCGCCCGGGTAGGTGTATCGCACTCCGTCCAGTTGCAACTCCCCCGCCACCTCCTGGAGATCGACCGCACCGGGGCGTTCCACGATGTCCTGGGGGCGATCGAGGAACTCGAAGATGCGGTGGAAAACCGCGGAACCACAGTTGAGTTCGGAGTACGCCGCCGCGAGCCGGGTAACGGGTCGGTAGACGTTCGTGAGATAGGCCACGAACGCGACCACGGTCCCGAGACTGATCTCTCCTCGAACGACGAGCAATCCGCCGTAGCCGTAGACGACAGCGGGTCCGACGGCCGCGAGAATCACCGTTGCCGCCGCCAGAATCCGCCCAGCAATCGCCTGCCGCAACCGCAGCCGGAGCAGGTCGGTGCCAATCTCGCGGAACCGCTTCCGCTCGTCCGCCTCCCGCCCGAACGACCTCATGAGTACGACACCGCCGACGTTCAAGAGGTCGAAGAGCCGCGCCTGCATCGTCGCCTGACGAGCCTGGATCTCCGCGGTCAGCCCCTTCCGCCAGCGAGTCACGATTCGCGTCGGAATCAGGAAGAGCGGCAACGTCATTGCTGCCGCCAGCCCCAACGTCGGGGAAACGACCACGAGAACAGCCAGTGTCCCGAGCACCACGACAAGGTTGGTCGCAAACTCCACAAGGGTATCCGTCACGGCCGTCCGGACCGCACCGACATCGTCAAAGACGCGGGCGACAATCTCCCCGGCGGGTACCGTTTGGTAGAACCCGATCGACTGCTCAAACAGCCGGCCAAGCAGCTGGTCGCGAATGTCGAACAGAATCGATTGCCCGACGCGAGTCGTCA
>CAZKIQ010000174.1:0-2140 GCA_964552815.1 uncultured Alcaligenaceae bacterium
ACGATTCCCACGCAACCGCGGCATGATCGGACCCAGAATCGTGGAAAGTACTGACAAAACCGGGCGAGCAATTCTGAACCGACCCCCCCGACCGTCCACTTCGCTTGCTTGTGGGGCAGGGTTAAATCTTCGAGCTCGAAAAACGGACTTGTTGCAGGAGGGGACCGGGCGGTCGCAACTCTCATCTCATCCAGAGTTTCGGATACGCTCGCCTGAATTTGGTCTCGCTGTTTCATCGACTCTTCTCGGAAAATACTCCTCCGAGCATTGAACCGAACCTTCGAGTTTGCCAAACTGTCACCTGTTTGGATTGTGATGGTTGTCGAATTTTGCCTTTTCCTCCCGCCCCCCGGAGAGGTTCGCTCATGCTGCGCTTCCGCCGCTGGTTGTACCGGTCCGCCGTCATCCGTTCGACGGTTCGCAAATCTCGGCTGGATCTGGTTCGACTCGAAGATCGTGTGGTTCCGGCGCTGGCATCCCCTCCGGTCGAACTCTTCTCCACAACGGCGACGCCCAAGTCGGTGGCGGTGCCGGACCTGAATGCCGATGGCCGACCAGACCTGGCCGCGATTCTGCCCGATGGAAAGCTTGTTACCTCGCTCAACCTCGGGAACGATACCTGGGGCCCGGTCGCCACCTCGGACCTGGGTGTGACCGACGTGACTGGTTTTTCGTTTGCTCACCTTGGCGTTGATCCATTCCCGGACCTGGTCGCCCAGACGCCTGACGGAGTCATGGTCGCTCGCGGCGACGGGGCGGGGCGGTTCGTCCATGCCATCGCAGTGCCGCTGGGTGTGAGTGGATCGTTTGCAGAAGGGTCGGCCCGGATCGATCCCGCCACCGGATACCTGGCGGGAGACACCCGAGCTGATCTCGTTGTCCTCGCACCGGGAACCAATGAAGTTTTGATTCTGAAGGGGAACGGAGCCGGGGGATTCGAGACGCCGGTTCGGTTCGGTTCGGGTGGGACAACCCCGGTTGCGGCCGTGATGGCCCAACTGGTGGGGGATTCCGCCCCCGACCTGGCGGTCGGGCACCAGGATGGCACGGTCACCATTTTCCGGGGGAATGCGGACGGCAGTTTCACTCCCCTGCCAGGTGCGACGGTGACTGGGTTAGGTGTGGTGACCGACTTGACGGCCGCCGACGTGGATGGAGACGGCGAACTCGACCTGATCGTTTCCGGTACCGATCGGGTCACGGTCCTCAAGAATCGACCGGACCCAGCTCCGCAAACCGTCCTCGTCAATGGCGACTTCTCACAGGGATTGAGTGGATGGACGGTCGAAGGGGGAAGCGTTCTGGCCAGCGGTTTTGCCCAGTTCCGCGAGGTTTCGACCTCGTTACTTTCCACCCTCAAGCAGTCCTTCGTGGTGCCGACCGGACCGGCAACGCTGAGCTTTGATGTCACCGCCCTGTCACTGGAATCCCCCTTGGGAGTCCCTCCGGATGCCTTCGAGGTTTCGATCCTGGATGAGGCGGGGAATCCGCTGGTCCCCTCATTCCGAGCCGACGCCTCTTCGTTTTTGAACCTTGGCCCCGATGGTCACGTCAACCTTGCCCCGGGCGTCCAGTTCGATGGTCGGCACGCCACGGTGGACATCTCGGGACCGGTTCCGGGAACCGTGGCGACCATCTATTTCGACCTGATCGGCAACAAGCCGGGTTTGACCTCAACGGCGTCGATCGACAATGTTTCGGTTAATCCAGCGACGCGATACGACGACACCTTTGAACCGATCCTTCTGTCCGGCCCGTTCTTTGGTGCCACTGGCATCGCTGCGGGGGATGTCGATGGGGATGGCTTCACCGATGTGGTGGTGGCCGAGGGTGGGTCGGTCGTGGTGTTCGCCGGGGATGGGACCGGAGGATTCACCCGGTCCGAGTATGCGCTGGCTCCCGACACACAAGCCAACGCCATCGTGGTCGGGAACTTGACCTCCGGGGATTCGATCGGGGATGTTCTGGATGGCGTGGCGGGAGGCGTCCGTTCGCCGTTGGTCTTTGGCGGCGGAGTTCTGGATTCCGCACCTCGAATCCTGCCTCTGTCCGGGATTGTGGGAAGTGAAGGATCGGCGGTCACCCTGACCGGCTCGTTCACCGACTCCGATGGTGGCGGTCCCTACACCGCCACCATCGA
>CAZKIQ010000175.1:0-2084 GCA_964552815.1 uncultured Alcaligenaceae bacterium
GCGAAAGCCCTCGGCCGGATCGGGTGCAACGACCCCGCCGTCGTCACAGCGATGGCCGCCGCGCTCAACGATTCCGACCGCGAAGTTCGAGAACTCGCCTGCAAGTCGCTCGGCCGACTCGAAGGGTCCGTGAACGCCGCGATTCCCGCACTGATCGCCGCCATCGCCGACCCCGTCGCGGGAGTCCGTCGGCGTGCGATCAAGGCACTCTGGCGGGTGTGCAAAATCAACCCGGCAGAAGCGATCGTGGCCCTCCCCACGATCCAGACAGCGATCCACGACTCCGACTCGGACGTGCGAAAAATGGCAACGAAGATCGCCGCGAAGATGGCGAACTTCCGTCCCGCCCAGGAACCCTCCGTCGCCCCTGACCCTCGCCCTGGACCCCAACCTCACGCGGCCAACCCCCACACCGCAGCCCAGCCTCTCACGTGAACTGGAGTAACTGATGCGTCTCGTTTCCTTCGGCACGGCGAAACCGTTCCGAATCCTCCTCGTCGTTGCCGTGTTCGCAGTTGCCGGCTGCAAAGACCAAGCTCAAGAAGCGAATCTCTGCACCGTTCGCGGCCGGGTGAACATGAGCGGAAAGCCAGCGGAAAAAGTGAGCGTCATGCTCCACCCCGTCGGCTTCACCATCCCGGATTCCATGGGTGCCACCCCGGGGGCGAAGACCGACTCGATCGGTGCCTTCTACCTCATCCCAGGCGTGCCCGCTGGCAAGTACAAGGTGAGCATCACGAAATCCAAGAAGGCGAAGTCCACCGCTTCCGCGTCGGGCAACACCCCCGACCGTTACGCCGACCCCGCAACCTCCGGGCTCGAAGTCGACATCGTCCCCGGCGCCAACGAACTCCCCACCTTCGAACTGAAGTAACCAACACATCTCAAAACTGGAGAACTCCCATGACCGATACCCGCCGACGCGGCTTCACGCTGATCGAATTGCTTGTGGTGATCGCGATAATCGCCATCCTCATCGGAATGCTTCTCCCTGCGGTGCAGAAGGTCCGCGAGGCCGCCGCCCGGAGCAAGTGCCAGAACAATCTCAAGCAACTCGGCCTCGCTTTGCACTCGTTCGAGAGCGCAAATGGTGCGTTCCCACCGAGCGGCCACCACTCCGGCGGCGACGGCAACTCTTGGACAACGTACGTCCTCCCTTACATCGAGCAGGAGGCCCTCTTCCGGATCTACAAACCGAACCTCGGGTGGCGCGACACCGCGAACCGGACCGTGATCCAGACTCCTCTCTCGATCTTCCAGTGCCCTTCGGCGCCCATGAATCCGCGGACGGATACCTCCTGGTGGGGCAACGCTTCCGGCAACCCCGCGTGCGGCGACTACGCCACCATCAACCAGAACAATACCTCCGCTGCGGTCTACAACGGGGTCTCCAACAGCAACAGCTACGGGGCGATGCCAAAAACTTCCTCCACCCGGATCACCGCCATCACCGATGGCACTTCCAACACGATCCTCGTGACCGAGGACGCCGGTCGACCCGACCTGTGGATCCGAGGGAAACAACAAACCGGAGCGTTTGTCGCCAACGGTGCTGGCTGGGCCGACCCACGAGCCACCTTCCGACTCAAGGGCATCACTGAGGGAAGCACCCCCTACCGATGCCTGATCAACTGCACCAACGACGACGAAATTTACGCCTTCCACACCGGCGGCGCCAACGCAGTGCTTGCGGACGGATCCGTCCGATTCCTGAACCAGAACCTTGCACCGGCGACCCTGTTCAAGATGGTGACCCGCTCCAACGGCGACATCGTCGCCGAGTGACGAATTTGCAATCCCGATGTTCGAGGTTCCCGTGAAGGTTTTCCGTATCGTGTTGCTGATTGCGGTAGTTGTCGTGCTCGGTGCCGCCGTCTGGGCGAGCGTCTTGCCCGAGGAACCGAGCCTCCCACCGGGGTTCGGCCCTCCCCTCTCGACACCCTCCACCCACTACCCTGTGGTTGTCATGGATCCGGTGGTCGAAGCTCCCCCGTTGACCGCCAGTACCCTTGGCCCGCTCCGGCTGGTCGCGACGCAACCAGTTCCCGCGAACATTCCGGATCGCATCGACCTCGGGGGGATCG
>CAZKIQ010000176.1:0-2084 GCA_964552815.1 uncultured Alcaligenaceae bacterium
GATTTCCCGCCGACACTCCAGGCGAAGTACGTTTCCGGCGACCGGCTCCTGTACCCCGGGAACGGCACCGCGACTTACACCCTCAAGGGGGCCCACATCCGGATCAACGTTCTGTGGGATTTCGAATCCGACAGCGGCGGCGACACCCACGAGGCGGTGGCTCGCGGCTCGAAGTCTCGAATCTCGGTGCGACACGCCCCAGCCGCCCCCAGTGCTGCGGGGACCAACGGAGGCTCCTCCCGCCCCGAGGTCTACATCGCCCCGAACGACGCTGCCCACCGGCCCGTCATCGAGGCAGCCGTGCAGAAACGGTGCGCTTCCTGGCAGCGATCCCTCCCCGGCGTCGCCGTCACCGCGGAGAACGGCGAACTCCGACTCGAGGTCCCCGACCGCTTCCGCCAAGGGCACGAGGCCCATTTTCTCTCGGTCTTCCGCGAATTCATGACCTACTTCCACTCCCCCCGGCAGGTTCCGATGTGGGAGAGGCCGAACCTGCTCGCGAAATACTACGTCACCACGAAAGCCGCCGAGATGGCCCTGCAGAAACAGGGCAAGTGAATCAGTTCCCCTCGCCCAGTTCCGCGAGCCAGTCCCGAGCCACCGCATCGCTCGGCATCCGCCAGTCGCCCCGGGGGGACACGCTCACCGAGCCAACCTTGGGCCCGTCTGGCAGGCACGACCGCTTGAACTGGTTCGCGAAGAACCGGCTCAGGAACCGACGCAACCACCCGCGAATCTCGTCCTGCGTGTAGGTCCGCTCGAACTTCGCCTGCGACGCGAGATACAGGATCTTCCGCGGCGGCGTCGCGAACCGCAGGAAGTGGTACAGGAAAAAGTCGACGAGCTCGTACGGCCCGACGGACTCCTCCGTCGATTGCGGCGAGGTTCCGTCTGCCGACGCGGGCAGAAGTTCCGGCGAAATTTCCGTCGCGACCACGTCCAGCAGCGTCTTCCGCACCTCGCCGTCGAACTCGTTCTCCGCCGCCCACCGAACCAGAAACCGCACGAGCGTCTTCGGGATGCTCACGTTCGGGTTGTACATGCTCATGTGGTCGGCGTTGTACGTACACCAGCCCAGCGCCAGTTCTGACAGGTCACCGGTGCCGACGACGAACGCCGTGTTCATGAGCAGGCTGGTGCGGACGCGGGCCTGGATGTTCTCGAACGTCAGATCGCTCCGTTTGTCCGGCGGCAGGTGCAGCAGGGCGTCCGAGAGCGTGTCGAGCGTGTACCCGTCCAGCAGGATGCCGAACGGCGAGTGCCCCAGCGCCTTCATCTGTTCGAAGCACTGCGGGCGGATGTCGATTTCCCTCGCGGTGACGCCGAGCGCCTGCATCAGGGCGTGAGCGTTGCCCTTCGTCCGCGGCGTGGTGCCGAAGCCGGGCATCGTCAGCGCCTGAATCTTCGCCCGCGGCACGCCGAGCAGGTCGAGCGTCTTGCACGCCACCAGCAGGGCGAGGGTCGAGTCCAGACCGCCGGACACGCCGATGCTCACCGGCGGGGTGCCGATGTGCCCGAGCCGTTTCGCCAGGGCCGACACCTGGATGGCGAAGACCTCCTCGCACCGCTCGTCCCGCGAGGCCGGGTCGGACGGCACGAACGGGTGTGGGTCGATCCGGCGGGCCAGTGCCGGCGTCCGCGGCCGCTCGACGAGGGCGAACGGCACCTTGCGGAAACTGGTCTGCAGGCCGGCGGCGTGGTGGGTGTCGTTGAAGCTGTTGGTGAGCCCCCGGTCGCGGGTCAGGTGATCGAGGTCGAGGTCGGCCACCGTCAGCCGGCTGTCGCGGTAGAACCGCGGCGACTCGGCCAGGATGCCGCCGTTCTCGGCGATGATCCCGTGCCCGCCGAACACCAGGTCGGTGCTGCTCTCCCCCACCCCGCACGAGGTGTACACGTACCCGGCGAAACACCGCCCGCTCTGCTCGGCCACCAGCTGCCGGCGGTACGCCACCTTGCCGACCGTCTCGTTGCTCGCACTCAGGTTGGCCAGCACCGTCGCCCCGGCCACTGCCTGCAGGGCGCTCGGCGGCACCGGCATCCACAAGTCTTCGCAGATCTCCACCCCCAGGACGAACTCCGGCAGC
>CAZKIQ010000177.1:0-2079 GCA_964552815.1 uncultured Alcaligenaceae bacterium
AGTTCGAGCGACTTGAACAACTGGGTGCCGATCGCCGACAGGGCCGTCGGCACGAGCAGCATCGCCGGCATGACGCCGATCGGCTTGCCGTCGCCGTCGACCTGGTCGAGGAAGGCGACCTCGGCCGCCGTGAGCCCGTCGATGCCGAGTGCCGTGGCCGCGCCGGCCAAAAAGTTCTTGTTCGCGGCGGAGAAGAAGGCGGCGTTGTTCAGGAACGTGGTCCAGAACACGTCGTTGATTTTTACGCCCGAGCCGCGGCCGAGCTTTTGGGGCACGGTCGTGATGGCACCCAGATCGTCGTTGATGATGTCGCGGCGGTCGATGGACAACATCAGGCCGTAGGTGTCGGCCTTGTTGGAGTAGGTTTCCTGGCCGAGCGTCCCGTGCTTGAGTTCGCCGCCCGCGGGAACCAACTCGTACTGGTCCTTCCCGATCAGCCGGTAACTCGTCACCGTCTTGAAGTCCGACACGTTGCGGACGGCGCAGACGTTCCGCCAGGTCCTTTCGACCGAGAAGAAGCCGTCGAGCAGAAACTTGTTGGCGACGTTCGACAGGATGCCGCCGATGTCGATGCTGGAGAATCCCGCTTCGATGCCGCGGCCGAAGGCGTACCGCAGGACGACCCGGGAGTCGCGGAAGTTGCGGCCGGTGTAGCCGTTGGCCCAGGCCGCCTCGAGGAGCAGTTCCTGCAGACCGATGCCGCCGCGGAATCGACGGGACGCAAGGTCGAGGGCCTGCGGCTCGCAGTGCCGCTCGGGTTCACCGAGTTTCGCGGTGAGGATGCACGCCGCTTCGAGGACGCCGGCGGTGACGGTGGTGTCCGTCGATCCGAACGCCGGCGACTTGGGCCGCGTAGTGCGCAAGATTTCGAGTTCCGTGCGGGTCGCGTCCCAGCCGTCGCGAATGGCCTGGGCTTCGATCTCGGGGTATCGCCCCGCACAAACCCGCCGCACGGCCGTGATCCGCTGGTTCTCGGCAAGGGCCCGGGCGCGGACGGCTTCCGCGGTGTCCTCGTCCGGGTCGGGATCCCCGCCGCCGTTCGCGAGATTCGCGGCGACGCTGGCCGAGGTCCGGCCGTCGGCCCCGAGGTCGACGAAGCTGATCTCGCCGAGAGTCGACTTGCGGACCACGTTCAGCGGCCCTGCGAAACTGCGGCCGTTGACGAGCACGGTCTGGCCGTCCTTGACGAACTCGTACTCCTCGACGGACGCCCCGACCGACGCTTGCCAGGGGAAGCCGTTCTTCGCCGAGATGACGACTTCCCGCGCCGCCGGAGTGTCACGGGACACGACACCGGTGGCGACGAGTTCCCCACCCTCCACCCGAACGGCGTCCGTGTGGCCGACGCCCGAGAGCGGGTCGTGGCCAAAACGGATGGGCCGCGATTGCGACGGGACCGACAGCCCCGCGAGATCGAGCACCACGGGTTGTCGCCAGCCCATGACCCGCATCGGGTTGCCGGTGTAGGCGACCATCTTGAACCGCGGGAGTGTCGTCCCGTCGCCCGCCGCGGCCGCAAATTCGATGGTCGCGGTGGCGTTCAGGCGAAGCGTACTGTTCGTGTCGCCCGGTGCGGCGGCCTCAATCCACCGTCGCGACGGTCGCGTCTTGAGCTTCATCGTGGGGATCCTCCGAAGGTGAGGGTTGAGACTGGGCCGGGTTCAGCCCCAGCGCGGTCACGAGGGCGACTTCCTTCGCGCGCTGCCGCAACTGGGCCTCCCAGTCGAGTCCGCGGCGGGCATACTCGTCGGCGAGCGTGGTCGTCAGATTCGTGAGCCGGGTCGCCTGGGCGTTCGCTTCCTTGGCGGGGTCGACGTGCTCGTGGCCGTCCCAGAACCACTGGTGCGGCCAGTCGCCGAACGGCCCGAGGTCGGGCAGGAGGCCGGGAATCCGGACCGCCTCGTCGAGCCAGGCCAAAAGAATCCGATCGAGGACGACCGCTTCGAGGTGCATCTGCTCGACGCGGATCGACTTGAAGTACGTCTGGTGGTCGAGCCGGCCGGACGCGTAGTTGTAGCCCGAGCTGTTGCCGGCCGCGACGTTGAACGGCATGTTCAAGCAACGGGCGATTTCGTTCAG
>CAZKIQ010000178.1:0-2035 GCA_964552815.1 uncultured Alcaligenaceae bacterium
CCCCGATTTCCATTGGTGATGAGGTTTCCGGTCAGTTTGTCGAGCCAGGGTTGAGTCGAGGATATTCCTTCGCCGGACTGGGTGGGCAGGCGATCGCCCTGGATCTTCTGGATGGGTTTGGCAATGTCGAAGTTCGACTGCTCAACTCGGCCGGTCAGGAACTGTTCTGGCATGAAATATCGAACGTGTATTCGGGAATTGGGTTGGACCGAGGTCCCTTCATCCTTCCTGCGAACGGGACCTATACCCTGATAGTCTCGTCGCCCGATTTCGGCGGGGAGGGGGGCTCTGGACCGTCTGGTTACCAGTTCTTGGTGGTCGATGCGCCGCTGGTTCCGGCCCTCCCGATCTCCCTCGGCACTCCGGTCTCCGGTTCGATCAGCCAACTGTTCGAGGTGGCCGTCTATACCATTGTTGTCAATGGCGGAGACCAGATCCAGATTGAACCGATGCCGGCGGATTCGTCATTGCGCTGGACCCTGGTTGGGCCAGGGGGCGAAATCCTGGCTCAGGACGACCTGTTCTACCCGACCACCATCGATGCAGTATCAGCGGGTACCCATACACTTTACCTCGCTCATGTATCCGACGGCACCGCCGCATTCGAGTTTCAGGTCAATATCATCTCCGTTCCCCCAGTCCCGCTCAACTTGGATGAGTTGACAACGGGAACCACTCCAGCGGGTGTCGGAGGTGGATTTCGCTACACATTCACCGCGGCCCCTGGCCAGCGCATCTTCCTCGATACCCCGAATCTGTACTATCCTTTTCCGGATTCGCGCTTGACGGCCTCATTGACCGCGGCAGACGGGTCGGTCGTCTTCATCTCCTCTGCATTCAATGATGTGGATACCACAGTACTCGTGGGCGGCGAGTATACCTTGCGGATTGCCAATTCGTCCTCGAACGCAGTACCAACCATTTTCTCCTTCACCCTCTGGGATGTTCCGCCTCCCGTCGATACGCCGATCGAACTGGACCAGTTGGTCGAGTCGGCGATCGGTGTACCGGGTGAACTCGATTCCTACCTGTTCAGCGCCGAGGCCGGGCAACGGATCTATATCCCGACTCCGAATGGGATGGTCATCAAGGTCTACGCTCCGGATGGCAATCTCACTGCTGTGCAGTATCCGTATGGGTCGGGCCAGGTTCTACCGGAAACAGGTCTCTACCGACTGACCGTGGAGCCGGCAAACAATCCAGACCCCTTCTATGCCCGCTATGACCAGACGGGTCCGTATTCGTTCACTGTCTGGAAACTGGATCCCGCCGTTGCTGTCCCCGTGGAGATAGGCGAAACCGCACTGCTGTCGGTGACCAAACCGGGCCAGGAGGTGGCGATTTCCTTCTTGGAAATGGCCGGGAATCGCGTGATCCTCGACCCGGGGCCGAGCTACACGCGATTGATCCGCCCGGACGGGTCGGTCCTGGTCTTTGGACAGTCGTTGCAGTTCGAGCCGGTGACACTGGACCAAACCGGGACCTGGACCCTGGTGGCTGCGGGTTCCCCGGTGTCGCCCACTCGACTAAGGGTGACCGAGGTTCCTCCTGATGAGACGCTGGCGGGCGTGCTCAATGTCGATCTGCTCGGTTCGGCGGCGGGCGGGCAGCGGATCGGGTACACATTCGATCTGACAGCGAACGAGGCCGTCCTGTTCGATGTCATCGAGAATGGCGACTACACGACATACGGAGGCTATCCGAACGTTGGATTCACACTCCTCGATCCCACCGGTCAGCCAACAATTATCCTCAATGCGACGAACGATGTCGGGCCCTTTATTCCGACGGTATCCGGAACCTACACCCTGGTTGCGAAAGGTCTGTATAACTCGGACGCAGAATGGATCGGAGGCAATTTCCGGTTCCGGATGCAGGAAGTGCCCACCCCCGTCTCCAGTCCCGCTGACACGGTCGGGAATGAATTCTGGCTCGCGGTGCCTAACCAGCACGTTTACTACTCCCTCCTGGGAGGCAACATCGACGGCGCGGCCGAGCCGATTCTGTATGTTTCGTCCGATACTGCCACGACCGG
>CAZKIQ010000179.1:0-1967 GCA_964552815.1 uncultured Alcaligenaceae bacterium
GCACTCGCTAGAAGTGGCTCCGCGGCTCAGTCGGCGGGTCCGGTCGGCCGTCCGGACGACGACGCGGACCCAGTCGGCCCTCCTCGAAGCGATGACCGGGTCGGCGACGCTGGCCGCCGCGATCCCGTCCGGAGCCCTGCAACACACGATGAAGCACAGCGACCTGATGTCCCCGCTGCTCATGACGGCGGTCGCCGTCGCCGATGCTCGGGCTTCAACTCGGCGAGAAGCCGGCTCAGGTGTTCGCCCACGCGAAACCGCGGGCCGTGACGCTCACCAACCCGAGCCTATTCACCTGGGACACCGGCTCGGTTGGCAAGGCGATGGAACGGCTCAACGCGGTGACGGAGACACCCAACCCGCAACTGGACTTCCTTCAGCGTACCGGGAACGAAACGCTGACGCTGTCTCGCAAAATTCGGGACGCGCTGAAGGACACCAAGACCTCGACCGAGTATGCCCCGTTCAACTTCTCGCATTCGCTCAAGGTCGTCGCCCAGATGATCGCAGCCGATGTGCCGACCCGGGTCTACTATGTCACGCTTGGCGGGTTCGACAGCCCCGCATCGAGGGCCGCCTGGGCCAACGCCTTCCGGGCCGACTCGGTCGACGGCGGCTGACCAGGATCACGACTGGGGAACAACCAGGGCCGCGGACGTTCCAGCAGCCAGTACCGACGCAGTTCCGCCAGCAACCGGGGTGACAACAGGGTGACACGCTCGCGCGAACGTGATCGATCGGCCCTATGTGCTGAAGAAAGAGTCGAGCGTATAGTAGATAGTTTCGTCGAGTGGCCGGTCGAAACTGTCGGAGAACGAGATCCTGTTCAAACCGATCGAGGAGGGGCTGCAAGTCAGGACACGTCGGCATGGGATACTCCAGGTGCGAAAGGGCGACCAGGATTAGTGCATGCCCAACGACCGCCGTTCACCACCAGAAACTCCACGAGGAAACGACCCCACTGCCGCTTCGGCCTTCGTTCAACTCCGTCGTTCCGCACACGCAACACTCAAGTGGCAATCGCGCGAGGTGTGCCTGTCGAACAGAATCGGCGGCCCGTTACGAGACCGCCAACTTTGATCGGGAGTGTCCACGGGCGGCCTCGTAGTTCGTGGCCCACCTGCCACACATCGGTCGGAGATGTCGAGCCCGGCTACGGGACTAGATCGATCGTGAATGCCGAGTTCTCGCCGGTCATTACGTCGATGGTCAGGCCGGACGTTTCGATGTCCACGTATTTCTCCGGGATCGAGACGGTCGGCGACGCGGGCTTCGCCGGCTCCTTGTCGATACTCAACATTGCGTCTTGCTCGGGGATTCTGCCCGGAGTGACGGCCACCCGGTATTTCCCTGGTGGAAGACCGGGGCCATTGTAGGCCTTGACCTCAAATGCGCCGTCCGGTCCGATGTTGGCAAGCCGATCGATATCGGCGTGCTCGATCGAGGCGAAGCGGATGGTCGCGTTGGTCACGGGTTTGCCCGCGATCGTGACCCGGCCGACGACCGTGCCCATCTCGGGTTGCTCGGGCTTCGTCCCGCAACCAGATGCAACGGCTATCACGCTCGACACAAAGATCAGCGTCCGCATCTGTGGTCTCGCGATGACGGAGGTTATGTGTTGTCGTGGTTTATGCCCACGCGGATTCACCGCGACCGCCGGGTCCGAACGGACCCGGTTCGGTACACCAGTCACGCAGTTGTTCCGGGGCGGGTCAGAAATCGGCGTCGATCACGTTCCCGTCGTCACGGTCGGCCAGGTTTTGGAGCGTTTGGAGAGGGATCGAATCCCGGAGGAATCGTACCGCTCCGTCCCCGAACAGGATGTTGACCCCGCCCGGGTGGACGGACTGGAGCGGCCGGTTTGCCCCGTTCCCCGACACCCCGGTATTTTCCCAGGTGATGTCGTTAAGCTTAAACAGTACTTTCCACGATTCTGGGTCCGATCATGCCGCGGTTGCGTGGGAATC
>CAZKIQ010000180.1:0-1864 GCA_964552815.1 uncultured Alcaligenaceae bacterium
GGCGGCGGGTCGCCGAGGGCCTCGAGCAGTTCCAGCGTCGAGTCGGTGATCTGGCGTCGCGACGGGTCGAAGAAGTCCATCTGCGAGGTCATCTCCCGGCTCACGCGGACTCGGCTCCGCTTCGCGACAGTCGGCCACACGCGGTAGCCGGAGCAGAGCAGAACCCGGCGAAGAAGACGTTTTCTCCGGGTGTTCGAGTAGATCGTCGGGACGTAGCCGCGGTCGAGGTGCTCGGCGAAATCGTCCCAGGTGCGGAACGCGGTGCAGACACGGGTGAGCTTGTCGAGGTAGTGCATCGGCTCTTCGGGGTGGAAGTTCTGGTGAGGAAACCGGACGGCGAGCGGTTGATCTCCTGTCGCACCGAGGGCCGCCATCCGGTTGGACGAGGTCGAAGGGTGATCCTTGCCGCCCGGCGGTCGCCATGTTCACCCTCATGGACGGGTCCGCCGGGCGGCTGAGCGGTCAGGCGGCATCGCCTGGGTGCCAGAGAGCGAACCCGCCGGCGACGCGGTCGGCGAAGACCTCGACCTTCTCCGCGGTCCCCGGTCGGGCGGTGGTCGGGGCCAGGAGCCGCGTCGGCTCCGCGAACCCCAACCCGAGATTCCCGAAACTGCCAGTCAGCGGGTACAGATCTCGAACCCCCGGCGTGTAGAAACATCGCCAGCACAGACCGCGGGGACGATTGGCGGGGCCTCGGTTGCAGTGGCGGCAGATCAGACGCATCGGAGCGACTCCTTCGGGTGTGTGGCCCGGGACGAGCGGGGTTCTTGAATCCCGAACGCGGAGATGAACGGAGACGGCTCGGTGCGGTCGATCGGGAATGACGCGGAGACGATCATCGCGCCCCACGCCGGGTGGCCACGGAACAGGTCGAAGAGCATGGCGGCGGACGAGCGGGCGGCGTCGAGGCAGAGGTTCTCGGAAGCCCAGGGATTCCCCTTCCGCCGGCATCGCATCAGCAACGACACCACCCGGCTTTGCGGCGAGTCGAAGGTGAAGACACGGTCCCCCCAGCGGACGAGCCGGCAGTTCCGCTCGGCGTGGATCGGTCGGCGAGTTGGGGGAAGGCAAGCAACCACGGGAAGGCTCCTGGGTGAAAGGAAGTGTCGGGTCAGAACGGGCAGGGTTCCCACTCGCCGGTCGCCATTGCCCGGAAGCTCTCGGAATCCACGGACTCCCAGGCGTCTTCGGCAGGGTCAGCGAGGGTCGGAATCGTCTCGACGAGGATCGGCGTCCGCACCACGGGGAGCCCGTCCTCCCGGTCGAACCCACCGGCGAGGATCACCGCTCGGAGACAGTCGCGGTGCTTGCAACCGGAGGCGACCTTGTACCGGCCAGCGTCGCAGGTGCAGGTGTCCCCGCGGCCGCTGAGCACGACCTCGTACACGTCCTTCTGCCCGGCATCGGTGACGTTCAGCAGCAGGAACCGGCGGAACCCGCGGACGGCTTCCTGCACCTCGGCCACGTCGTAGCTGTCATCCTCCGACTTCGCCCCGGGCCGCAGCGACCGGCGAAGCGTGATCGTCAACCGACCGTCGGCCAGGGCGGACGGGTCGGAGTTGCGAAGCCAGGTCCACCGACGGACGCGGTACGTCTTCGTGGACGTCAGGTCGCCAGCGAGGGGTAGGTTCAGGCACATCGGCGTGATCCTCGGGAGCGAAGACAATGGAACTCCGGGCGGCTCCGGGAGCCGCTGCGTGCGTTGCTGGGTCGTGTCAGGAAGGCGGGTTACTCGTCGGTTTCGTCCGTGTCCCAGATACTCAGTTGGCCCATCGCGGCCCCGACACCGAGGCAAGCCGCCGCGGGCAGGCCGAAGACAGGAGCAGCGAGGCAGACGACAGATGCACCAGTCACGAGGGCAAGG
>CAZKIQ010000181.1:0-1545 GCA_964552815.1 uncultured Alcaligenaceae bacterium
GCGTCTTGCCGCCGGGGCTGGTCCAGGTGCCGGCTGCGGCCATCGCCGCGATCAGTTCCTTCGTCGTCATCGGTTCCGTCGCGGTCGCCAGGACTGCGGCCGCGGCGGACAGCGCGCTGGTCTTCCTCGGCTTCGCCTCCGTGGTAGGCTTGGCGGCCTTGCCCGTGGCCTTCGCGGGAGGCGGGGCGATCTCCACCCGGATGCCGCCTCCCGCGTCCATGGTCTCGGGCGTCTTCGGGGCGGGCTTCGGGGCGGGCTTCGGGGCCTTGGTGGCGGCGGTGTTCTTCGCGGCGGTCTTCTTGCTCATGGTCGTGTTCCTCGTCGGGGTGTGGCTGCCTCGTCAGGCGGCGGGGACCACCCGCCGCGACCCGCCCGTGCGGGTTTCGGCGTCACCGCAAGGTGGGAGCGACCTTGATCCCGCGGGCGAGGAACACCTCGATTTCGAGCAGTTTCGCGACCACGTGGTTGAGGTCGCCGACGTGGCCCCAGTGGATCGGGTGCCCGCAGGCGGGGGCCGGCAGGTCCTGAATCCGGTCGTAGATGGTGTCGAGCAGGTCGGTCGCGGCGGTGTGGGCGCGGACGTAGGCGTCTTCGACGGGGGTCATGGTCGGGTCTCCGGAGGGTGATGTTCGCGTGTTCATCAACGCGATCGCACAGTTACCTCCGGTCCGCGGGACGGGGAAGCGCAGAACGCCATGATTCCGGCTGAATTTCAGAGGTTTTTGACATGCCCGACCCGGCCCCCGGTCTCAACCCGAACGCTCTGTCCGTCGCGAACGCGGCCCGGTTGCTGTCTAAAGTCTTCGGCGAGCCGGTGACGGAAGAGATGATCCGCAGCGATGTGACGGCCGGCGCCCCGACGAATCGGGACGGCACGCTGAACCTGGTCCTCTACGCCGCGTGGCTGCTCCGCGAATCCGCCAAGGAGAACGCCGTTGGCGACTGACCCGCGGAAACTGCGGCCCAGCGAACTCTGTCGCCTGCTCAACTCCACGCCGCTTGGCGAGGTGCTGAGCGAGCGGCAACTGTATCGCCACCGAACGCGGGCGGGCCTCCGGATCGGCGACAGCCGCCACGTCGACCTGCTGCGCTACGTCGCCTGGCTTGTGATCGACCGGCACACGCCAAAACCGCCCCCGAACCCCGACCCCTACGCGGCGACCAAGGACCGCTCGCACGCCCGCAACCGGGCGATTGCGCTCGCGGGTCGGGACATCGGTCCGCTGGCCCGACCCAGAGATCCCACGGCCCGCACCCGTGCCGGCAGTGATTTCCGTTACTTCTGCGACCGCTACTTCCCGCTGACGTTCCACCTGCCGTGGTCGCCCGACCACCTCAAGGTGATCGCGAAGATCGAGCAGGCGGTCCTCCGGGGCGGCCTGTTCGCGATGGCCATGCCGCGGGGAAGCGGGAAGTCGTCCCTTGCGGAATGTGCCTGCGTGTGGGCCGTCCTGTACGGCCACCGGGAGTTCGTTTGCCTCATCGGCAGCGACGAAGGCCACGCGATGGACATGCTCGACGCCATCAAGATGGAACTCGACGGCA
>CAZKIQ010000182.1:0-1543 GCA_964552815.1 uncultured Alcaligenaceae bacterium
TCATCGTGTTCCTGCCGATCTTCTTCCTCGACGGCATCGCCGGCTCGTTCTTCCGCCCGCTCGCCCTCGCCTACATCCTGGCCATCCTCGCCTCGCTGGTCGTCGCCCTGACGGTGACGCCGGCCCTGTCGTACATGCTGCTCACCGGCGACCGGGGCCGGGGCGACGAAGCACCCCTCGCCCGGCTCCTTCGGCGGGCCTACGGGGCGGTGCTTCCGCGGCTGATCGACCGGCCCTACGCGGCGTTGGGCGTCATCACGGCCGCGCTCGTCCTGAGCGGGGCCGCCGCCACCCGGTTCGGGTCCGAGTTCCTGCCCGAGTTCCAGGAGACGGACTTCCTCATGCACTACATCGCCAAGCCGGGGGCGTCGGTCGAGGAGATGGACCGGATGACGGTCCTCGCCAGCAAGGAGCTGCGGGCCGTCCACGGGGTGCGGAACTTCGGCTCGCACATCGGGCGGGCCGAGGTCGCCGACGAGGTGTACGGGCCGAACTTCACCGAGTTGTGGATCAGCATCGACCCGGACGTGGACTACCAGGCCACCCGGAAGAAGATCCAGGCCGCGATGGACGGCTACCCCGGCATGTTCTGCGACGTGCAGACGTACCTCCAGGAGCGGTCGAAGGAGGTGCTGTCGGGGACCAGCTACAGCATCGTGGTGCGGCTGTTCGGGCCGGACATGGACGGGCTACGGGCGAAGGCCAAAGAGGTCGAGAAGGTCATGGCCGGCGTGGAAGGGGTGACGGACCTGAAGGTCGAGTCGCAGGTGCTGCTCCCCCAGGTCGAGGTGCGGCTGCGGCCCGAGGCCGCCGAGCGGTACGGGCTGACTCCCGGCCACGTCCGCCGGGCGACGACGACGCTCTTGCGAGGTACGAAGGTCGGCGAGGTGTACGAGGGGCAGAAGCGGTTCGACGTGGTCGTGTGGGGCGTGCCGGCCTGCCGGGACGACCTGGCCGCCCTCCGGGCCTTGCCGATCGACACCCCGGCGGGCGTCCAAGTGCGGCTGGGGGAGGTGGCCGACGTGCTGGTCGTACCGATGCCGAACGAGATCAAGCGGGAGGCCGCGTCCCGCCGGCTGGACATCACCTGCAACGTGAGGGGCCGCGACCTGGGGGCGGTCGCCGCGGAGGTCGAGCAGAAGGTGCGGGAGGTGAAGTTCGACGCCGGCTACCACCCCGAGTTCCTGGGCGAGGAGGCGGCCCGCCGCGAGTCGAGCCGGCGGCTGTACCTGCTCGGCGGCCTGGCCCTGATGGGGGTGATCCTCGTCATCTACTCCGATTTCGGGTCGTGGCGGCTGACGCTCCTCACCGCCTTCACTCTGCCGTTTGCTCTGGTCGGCGGGTTGGTCGGCGTCGGCCTCACGGGCGGGGTGGTGTCGCTCGGGTCGCTGGTCGGGTTCGTGACCGTGCTGGGGATCGCCGCCCGCAACGGCATCATGCTGGTCAGCCACTACCGCCATCTGGAAGATCACGAGGGGGTGGCGTTCGGGCCGGGGCTGGTGCGGCAGGGGTCGGAGGAGCGGTTGGCCCCGATCCTGATGAC